>JANMYS010000007.1:0-9618 GCA_031382385.1 Gemmatimonadota bacterium | reverse complement strand
TCATGCAGCAGGGCGGCGATGGCCTCCGGCTCGCTGCCGCCATCCTCGAGCACGATCGCGGCGACGCCAAGCAGATGCGCCATGTAGGGAATGCCCCCGCCCTTGCGGCGCTGCCGGGCGTGCAGCACGCCGGCGTAAATCAGCGCTTCGTCGAACTTGGGGCTGAGGAGGGGCGGGGAGTTGGGCATCGGGCGAGGGGAGGGATGGGTGCCTGGGACGGGGAACGGGGAACGGGGAACGGGGGACGGGGACCGGGAACGGGGAACGGGGAACAGGGAACGGGAACCGGGAACCGGGAACGGGGAACGGGGAACGGGGAACGGGGAACGGGGAACGCCCCGAAGCTGTGCGTAACTCCGGGCAGGGCACAAGTCGTCCTTATTCCGGTCTCCCGTTCCCTTTTCCCTGTTCCCTTTTCCCGGTGTTAGAAGAGTTTCACTTGCACCGCGATCTTCCCCGGATGCTTCGTGAGCTCGTCGATCAGCGCCTGCATCGACTGCAGCGCCCGCCGGGTGTCCTGATAGAGCCCGGTGTCGCTGGCGAACTTGCCGATGGTGCCTTCGCCGCGATTGACCTTCTGCAGCAGGGTGTCGAGCCGGGCGCCCGTGGCGGTGAGCTGGAGGGACATGGTCGAGAGATTCCGGGCAAGGGTGTCGGCCCGTTCGACGGCATTGCCGACCGGCATGGTCGCGATGGTGCTGTCGAGCCGCTCGGAGAGGTGGCGCAGCGCAATCATGGTGCGCTGGGCCTCGTCGGTGGTGGCGGGCACCCGCTGGTTGAGGGTGTTGAGCACCCGCTGCAGCGCGGCGAGCGTGGCGGTGAGGTTGTCGGCGGTCCGCTGGTTGGCGATGGCCTGCACGCCGATCAGCGCCGAGTCGGCACGATCGGCCAGCGCGCTGCCCTTGGCGAAGAGGTCGCTGCCGGCGGCGCCGACGATGACCTGTCCCTCGGCGAGCAGTGGGGCGGACTCGCTGCCGGCGTTGAGCGACATGGTGGAACCGCTGGCAAAGAGACTGGTGACGATCGCCGCGCTGGCGTCGCTGTGGATCTCGAGCGACGGCGGAACGGTGAAGGTGACCAGGACGCGGCCGGGCCGCTCGAACACGATCGCGACGACCTTGCCGACGGGGTAGCCGGAGACCCGCACCTCATTGTCGATCTGGAGCCCGCCGGCATCGGTGAAGCGGACCTGCTCGGTCCGCGCGGGGGAGCGGAGCGTCGAGCCCTTGAGCCAGAGCGTTCCGGCGACGAACAGACCGATCCCGGCGAGCACGAGGGTGCCGACGGTGATCTCTCGCTGATAGTGCAGGTCCATGGCTCAGGCGGCGAAGGTGATGTTGCCGAAATCGCGCTCGAGAAACTCGCGCACCTCGGGCACGGCGGAATTCCTGAAATGCTCCGGGGTCCCCTGCTCCACGATCTTCCCGTTAGTGAGCAGCGCGATCCGGTCGGCGACCCGGAAGGCGCCCTTCACGTCGTGGGTGACCATGATGCTGGTCACCCCGAGCTCCTCGCGGAGGTGGGTGATGAGGTCATCAATGATATCGGAGTTGACCGGATCAAGCCCGGAGGTGGGTTCATCGTACAGCAGGTACTTGGGGGTGCCAGCGATGGCGCGGGCGATCCCCACCCGCTTGCGCATGCCGCCGGAGAGCTGGGCCGGGTGCTTCTTGGCAGTCTCGGGCAGCAGGTTGACCAGCGCGAGGCAGCGCGCCACCCGCTCCTCGCAGTAGTCCCGGTCCCGGTACTGCTCCTGATTGGTGATGCCGAGGCGGATGTTCTCGAACGCGGTCATGGAGTCGAACAGCGCCCCGTTCTGGAAGACGTACCCGATGGTGCTGCGGAGATCGCGCAGCTCCTGCCGCCGGAGCTTCGCGACATCCTTTCCGTCCACGATCACGGAGCCGGAGTCCTGCCGGATCAGGCCGACGATATGCTTGAGCAGCACGCTCTTGCCGGTGCCGGAGGGGCCCAGGAGTGCCGCCGTCTCGCCATCGGCCACGACGAAGTCGACGCCGTCGAGAACGACCTGCTGGCCGAAGCGTTTGCGGACGGCTTTGAGTTCGATCATGGACAATAAGCCATCAGCCGTCAGCCATCAGCCATCAGAAACGACGAGGTGCAGTGAGGCGCAGATTTCACGATTACCCTCCACTTGCTGACGGCTGACGGCTGACGGCTGATAGCTGACGGCTGACGGCTCCCTCAATGCAGCAACAACTTCGCCAGCATCGTATCCAGCAGCAGAATCATCACCGAGCTCGACACCACCGCGCCGGTAGTCGAGCGCCCCACCCCCTCGGCGCCCTGCTCGGTGCTGAAGCCATGGTAGCAGGAGATGATGGTGATGCAGAGCGCGAAGGCGAAGCTCTTGATGAGCGAATAGTAGGCGTCGAACGGATGCCAGAAGATCCGGGCACCGTAGGCGAAGTCGTGGTTGGTCACCGGCAGGACCTGCTGCACCGCGTACCAGCCGGCGAGGATGCCGATGACATTGGCGATGATCGTGAGGATCGGAATCATCACGATGCCGGCGAGGACGCGGGGGATGATGAGATGGCTGGTGGGTGAACGACCCAGCGTCTCCAGCGCGTCGATCTGCTCGGTCACGCGCATGGTCCCGAGCTCGGCGGCGTAGCGGGCGCCGATGCGGCCGGCGAGAATGAGCCCGGAGAGCACCGGTCCGAGTTCCAGCACCATCGATTCGACGATGAGCGAACCGGCGACGTAGTAGGGGATGTTGCCGCTGAACTGATAGCCGGTCTGGAGCGCCGTCACCGCGCCGGCGAAACCGGCGACCAGCATGATGATCGGCAGGCTGCCGACCCCGATATTCCAGGCCTCGGTGAAGGTGAGCGGCAGCCAGACCCGCCATTCCGCGAGCCCCCGCGCCATCTCGGCGATCATCATGCTGATGCGACCGACATGCGCCAGCCCGCCGAGCACGAAATGGCCCAGGGGACGGCGGAGGTCGAGGGCGGAGGTGGTCATGACTCTGTATCTTGCCCCGCCATGGCGAACAAGTCCACCCCCGAGATCCTCAGCTTCCGCCGGCGCCTGCTGCGCTGGTTCCGTCGCCATGGCCGCGACCTGCCGTGGCGCCGCACCCGCGACCCCTATGCCGTGCTGGTGTCGGAGTTCATGCTGCAGCAGACCCAGGTCTCACGGGTGACGGAGTACTATGGCCGTTTTCTCGCCGAGTATCCGTCGGTCCACCACCTCGCCGCGGCGGAACCTGCCGCCGTCCGGGCAGCGTGGCAGGGACTGGGCTACTACCGCCGCGCCGCGAACCTGCACCAGCTGGCGCGGACGGTAGTCCGGGAGCATGCCGGGATGATCCCCGCGACAACCGCAGCGCTGATGCAGCTCCCCGGCATCGGACGGTACACGGCGGGCGCGGTGGCGAGCTTCGCCTTCGAGCAGGCGGAGCCGGCGGTGGACACCAACGTGGCGCGGGTGATCCGGCGGACCTTTCATCCCCGCGCCAAGGGGGCCCGGGGAGAGCAGCGGGTATGGGCGACGGGGGCGCAGCTGGTGCCGCGAGCAGGGAATGCCGCCTGGACGTTCAATCAGGCGATCATGGAACTGGGGGCGCTGATCTGCACGGCGCGGGTGAAGCGGTGCGGCGAATGTCCGGTCCGGGCGGGGTGTAAGACGGGGAGGTAGGGGAACGGGGAACGGGGAATGGGGAACGGGGAACGGGGAACGGGGAACGGGGAAAGGGGAAAGGGGAATGGGGAATGGGGAACGGGGAACCGGGAACCGGGAACCGGGAACCGGGAACGGGGAACGGGGAACGGGGAACGGGCCGAAGGTAGTCGCAGCTTCGCTGCGAGGGCCGCGAACCCAACCCTTCGATCCGGCTTTTCCCGTTCCCCGTTCCCCGTTCCCCGCTGTTGACCGTTCCCCAGTCAGTACCTGAGCAACACCCCGCCCAACAAAGACAACAGGCCGAGTATTCCGGCGATCATGCCAGCCATGGCCTGACGGCGGCGGAGCGCGGTGTAGACGGTGGCGTAGTCGCCGACGGGGGAGAGGCGGCGGAGACGACTGAGGGTGGGGAGTGAGACGAAGAGCACCAGCAGCGCGGCGATCACGCCGCCGACCTGCATGAGCATCAGCCAGGCGGATGGGGCGGCGGCGCGGGCGGCCGCGGCACTGAGGTACCCGCCGGAGCCCACCGCGAGAATGATCCCCGGCAGCATGATGACGCGGTGAATGATGGAGAGCATCCGCACCACCAGCGGCTGGGCCGCGATGTCCTCCCGCCGGCTCTGCAGACCCACCATCATCGCGGCCAGTCCACCGCCGAGCCACATCGTGAAGCCGGCGATATGCGCCAGGTGCCAGAGGGTCATGAGGTGAGATGCTCGTGCAGAAGGTGGGCGGCGATCGGCTGGCGATCGGCGAAGCCGGCGTCCACCTCATGCCAGTGGCTGATGCGCTCCTCGCCATAGCGCCAGCAGAGGAAGATGAGCCGGTCGTCCAGCAGTCCGTAAAAGTCGATCAGGCCGACGTCGAATCCCTTGAAGACGCAACCGATCTGCTCCAGCTCCAGCAGGAAGGCGTTGATCTGTTCGGCTTCACGGGTGACGGTCTCCCGCGCCGCGCGCAGCTCGGGAGTCTCGCTGTCGCGGGCCGCGCCGGTGAGCAGCTCGTAGGTGGCCACCGCCTCGCGCCACCGGGGATAGGTGACCAGCAGATCCCCGACGATCCGGCGCACCAGCGGCAGCGTCGCCTCGGCCTCCGGCACCGTGAAGAGCCGCGGAGCGCCCATGGTCAGCGCCAGATCAGGGTGAGGCCGGCAACCTGCTCCGGGTGACTGATGAACCCGACCACCCTGTGGTCGGCATCCACCACCGTGATCGTGGCGCGCAGGTGGAGCTCGGTGGGGTCCTGATCCATGTGCAGCACGAAGCCCTCCAGCTCGGTATCCGGCCCGACGACGCAACTGTCGGTGCGCATGATGGCGTCGGCCCGGCTGCTGGTGGCATCGAGGCCCTCGGCGAGGCAGCGGGTGACGAGGTCGCGATCGCTGAGCACGCCGAGGAACCGGCGGCCGCGGTGATCGTCCACCACCGGCACGACGGAGATGTTGCGAGACCGGAACATGATCGCCACCTCGCTCGCGGTGGCGTTGGCCACGGCGACGAAGGGATTGGGGACCATGGCGTCGGAGGCTTTCATGGGATCGCAGGAAGAAGGTGGCAGGTGGCAGCTGGCAGCAAGAGCATTTCGGCGATTTCCAACAGGTGCAGGCTGTCGCTGACACAGGCAATCTGCTCAGGCGTCACCCGATTGCAAGCCCGCGAGCGCGGTCCGGGTGGCGAGATAGCCCTCCTCGACGTAGCGCCGCACCTCATCGACCCGGAAGGTGGCGCCCTTTTTCACCCGCGGCCGCACGTAGATTAACGGCGGCCGGTTGGTGCTGGCGCGCCAGAGCGCGAGGGCCAGCGCCGTCTGCCCCGCCATGAGGATCCCGCTCGATTCGTTGTGCAGATCCACTATCGGCGGCAGCCCGGGGCCGCTGGTGCCGGGCTCCTCATCGAAGCCGGGACCGACATCGACCGCGACGACCAGCCGGGCCGGCAGCAGCGTGGCTACCTCGAGTGGCAGCACGGCCCGAAGCCCACCGTCGGCATGACGACGGCCGTTGACGACGGCGGCGGGGAAGAAGATGGGAAGGGCGCAACTGGCGTAGAGCGCGTCGATGAGTGGCGCGTCCTGGCCGTCGGCGCCGAAGCGCACCAGCGCGCCGGAATCGAGCGCGGTCGCGGTGACGACGAGCGGCCGGGTGAGCTCACTGAAGCGGCGGGCCGGCACCAGCCGCTCGAGCGCGGCGCGGAACGGCGCCGGCTGCAGTAGCTGCCGGGCCCACAGTCCCTTGAGGAAGGCGAAGCGATCGGCCCGCACGATGTCGCGATCGCTGATCGACCCGATCCGCCGCAGGACCTCGGCGGTGTCGAGCCCGGAGGCGAACATCGCGGCGAAGACGGCCCCCATCGAGGTACCGATCAGGTAGTCGGGAGTGAGTCCGGCCTCCTCCAGCGCGCGCCAGGCGCCGGCGTGTGCCGCCGCCTTGGCCCCGCCACCCCCGAAGATCGCGACGATCACCGGGTGCGGCTCGCGCGGTGCTGCCGCGCCGCCTCGAACCGGGCCCGCTCGGCCTCGGACTCCGGGATCAGCCGCGGCACCCGCTTCGGGTGACCCTTCTCATCGATGGCGACGAAGACCACGTGGGCGCTGTGGGTGTGGCGCTTCACCCCCGTCGGCACATGCTCACTGTAGACCTCGACCGAGACGTCCATCGAGGTATTGCCGACAAAGTCCACCGCGGCGTAACAGGTCACGAGGGCCCCGACCGGGATCCGCTCACGGAAATCGACGCGATCGAAGCTCGCCGTGACGGCGGGGCCGCCGGCGTGCCGGATCGCCGCGACTGCCGCCGCCTGGTCGATCATGGAGAGCAGGTGCCCACCAAAGAGATCGTTGAGGACGTTCAGCATGTTCGGCATGACCAGCGTGGTGAGCTGGGCCACCGAGTAGGCCATGGTCCGGGAGTCAGGGAGCTGGGACATGGGGAGCGAGGGGAAAGAGGGAACGGGGAACGGGGAACGGGGAACGGGGAACGGGGAACCGGGAAAGGGGGGAAGCGATTGGTGCGACTCTCAGGTGTCGATTCACCTGCGTCCCGTCCAAGCTCCTCCCGTTCCCCGTTCCCGGTTCCCCTCTCAGTAATCCACCGGCCTCAGATAATACTCCCCAATCGCCGTCTGGCTGAGCATGGCCACGGTGGGCAGCCGGCGCTTCCAGTGGGTCGACTCCAGCCGGCCCTGCACCAGCGCGATTTCCGCCGCTGTGTACCCCAGCGGCGCGATCTGTTCGGCGTGATATCCCTGCAGCAGCCAGTGGAGAATCACGTCGGCGCGGGGATAGGAGATGCCGAAGTCGCCCTCGTCGGTCTGGCCGCGGATGAGATCGGCGCTGGCCGGCTTGGTGACGATGACGTCGGGCACGCCGAGGTGGCGGGCGAGGGCCCAGACCTGGGTCTTGAAGAGATCACCGATGGGATTGACCGGCGGCGAATCGTCGGCGTGCCAGGTAAAGTAACCAAATAGCCGCTCGGTCTTGTTGCCGGTGCCTAACGGGAGGGCGCGGAGTTCCGCCGACAGGTCGAACAGCGTGATCATCCGCATCCGGGCCATCACGTTGCCGCGCCGGGCCGGCGAGCTGTCGCCCCCGATGGCGCCAACGATGCCGTCCACGCCGGCGGTGATGTCCACCGTGCGCGAGGGGATGCCGAGCTGGCGGATGACCAGTTCGGCGTGAGCGAGACTCTCGGGGCTCGAGCTCTGGTATGGCATCCGGATGGCGGTAACATGCTCGGGGCCAAGCGCTTCGGCAGCGAGAAAGGCGACCAGCGCGCTGTCGACCCCGCCGGAGAGTCCGATCACCACATTGGCGAATTTCCGGCGGCGGATGATCTCGTCGCGGATGAACTCCACCAGCCAGCGGCGGGTGAGTTCGGGGTCGATATCGAGCGGACTGGCGGCGGACACGGGCGGACGGGCGGACGGGCGGACGGGCTCACCGTCTGACCGCCCGACCGTCTGACCGTCTGACCGTCCGACCGTCTGACCATCCGCCCGCCCCGTCGTCTGACCGTCCGCCCGCCGCTCCGCCAGACTCTCCAGCAGATGGGGCAGCCGAGTCTGCAGATCGGAGAGCAGCGGCGTCTCGGCACGGGCGCGGGTGATCTCGTCGAGATCGAGGGTGATGGGGAGCAGCGCCGGCTCGAAGATCGGGGCCTGCAGCAGCAGCTTGCCGCGCGGGTCGGCGACCACCGATCCGCCGGCGAATCCCTTCCCGCCCTCGAAGCCGACGAGGTGGACGACGATCACGAAGAGGCCATGCTCCTCCGCGATCCCCTGCGCCAGCCGGTCCCAGCGATCGAGGTTGCCGGGCCGCGAGGCGCCCTGACGCGGCGCGAGGCCGCGAGCCGGTGTCGCACTCGGCACGAGCAGCACCTGGGCGCCATCGAGCGCAGCGAGCATGGGGGTGAGCGAGTGCCAGGCATCCTCGCACACCAGCATCGCGGCACGGCCCCAGCGGGTGTCGAAGGCCTGCACGCTGCGGCCCGGTTCGACGAAGCGCTCTTCGTCGAAGACGCCGTACGTCGGCAGGAAGACCTTGCGATGGACGTGGCGGATGCCGGCGTCGCTGCCGCCCAGGCTGGCGTAGAGGCAGGAATTGTGGAGGTGGTTGCGCCAGACCTCGTAGAAGCCGATCGCGATGTCGAACGGCGGCGCCCCGCTCTCCGCGTGTACCCGGGAGAGATCGGCGTAGAGCCGCTCGGCGGAGAGCGCGAGCTCCTGGGTGCCACCTTCGAGGAAGTAGCCGGTGAGCGCCGATTCCGGCGCCACGACGAGCGCCGGCGGCTCGTCCCAGGCGGCGAGGGTGCGGAAGTGCTCGCCCAGACGGGCGAGATTGACGGCGTACTCCCCCTTGTCGGGCCGGAACTGCAGAATGGCGGCTCGGAGCATGGCGGGAAATCTAGCGGGGATCGTGCAGGGGCGGGGCTGAGCCCCGCTCCTACGGTGCCTTCATTATTTGCCCGCCGACCGCCAGCCCCGCGAGGCCGGCGAGCAGACCGAACCCCACGCTCGCCCCCACATAGCCAACCGCCTTGTTCCACGCGCCGTCCTGCGCCAGCCGGATGGTCTCGGCGGTAAAGGTGGAGAAGGTGGTGAAGCCGCCGCAGAGGCCGACCGTCAGCATGGCGCGCACCTCGGGGCTCAGGGTGGCGGGCACCAGCGGAATCCGGATCAGGAAGCCGAGCAGAAAGGAGCCGGTGATGTTGATGAGCAGCGTGGCCCAGGGGAGGCCGTTGCGGGCAAACCAGAGGTCCACCAGATACCGGCTTACTCCACCGGCCGCACTGCCGAGCGCCACATACCAGATCATTCGGTGACCCCTTAGCTTAGGCCGGCATGACACCCTTCGATGCCATCCGCGGCGTCCCCAATGCCTGCCAAGCCCTGCCGAAGGTGGTGACGGGTGGCCAACCGGACAAGAGCCACCTCGAAGCCCTGGCCGCGGCGGGGGTGAAAGTCGTCCTCGACCTGCGCGCCCCGCAGGAGCCCCGCCCGTTCGATGAACCGGCCACCGTCCGCCGTCTGGGGATGGAATACGTCAGCATTCCGGTGATCACCAACGGCATCCTGGACGACGGCCTGATGGAGCGGCTGCTGGCGGAGTTCCGCCGCCACGCGGACACGCCGATGCTGTGCCACTGCGCCGGCGGAAACCGGGTGGGCGGCGCGCTCATCCCGTATCTCATGCTCGACCAGAAGTTTTCGGAAGCGGATGCCATCGCGACCGCGCGGCGGGTGGGACTGAGCAGTCCGGAGCTGCTGACGTGGGGGGTGGAGTATGCGAGAAGGAAAGCAGGGAGCAGGGAGTAGGCAGTAGGTGGCAGGTGGCAGGTGGCAGGTGGCAGGGAGCAGGTGGCAGGGAGCAGGTGGCAGGGAGCAGGTGGCAGGGAGCAGGTGGCAGGTGGCAGGTGGCAGGGAGCAGGTGGCAGGGAGCAGGTGGCAGGTGGCAGGTGGCAGGGAGCAG
>JANMYS010000001.1:0-12875 GCA_031382385.1 Gemmatimonadota bacterium | reverse complement strand
GGAAACGTCAACGACATCAAAGGTGTGCCCCTGGACGAGGAGCTTGGGCCGCGCCACGGTGGGGTAGGCGACGCGATAGTGCTCGCGCGGATGTTGCCAGCCCATCGGACTACCAGAGCAGGCCGGTCCGGCGCGCCACCGCGGGACCGGCAGGAAGGTTGCCCGACAATTCGTTCTGCCCCAGGTCCAGACACACCGCGGCCTCGTTGCCCTTGACCCGCAGCACCCGGCCCGCGACGGTGACACTGCGATCGGCCGGAAACCGGATCGTGGCGCGCAGGATCTCGCCGATGGTCACGGGGCGCTCGGCGTGCTCCGGCATCCGGAAGCGCACGCCGCCGGGGGAGAGGTCGAGGATCTCGTTGCTCTCCGCCTCGGTCTCGAGCCGAGGCGCGACCCGCCCCGCAAACGAAAGCCGTGGGTGCAACCGTGGGATGACTTCCATCAGGAGTGCGTCCTCCGGTCCAGGTTCAGCGCATTGCCGGTCGCCACGGCGTGGCGATCCGGAGCCGAGAGGTCCAGCAGGTCGAGCCGGGCGATCGGGGTCTCCGCCAGCCGGAGCGGCTGCCCGCTCCCGAAAAGGAAATGCCCAACGCCCATGGTCGCAAGCAGGTGCGCCAGGTGATCTTCCGGCGGGCCCCAGATCCAGGCGATATCCCACCAGCAGCGTCGCGCCTCATCCGGCGTGAGGCTGAAATGTACCTCCTCGATGAATCCGCGGTCCGCATGGGTGATGACCAGGCGGGTCCGCGGGGCACTGCGCGCCCAGCTCCTCACCGCCCAGGTGGGCAGCTCCGGTGCGACATCGAGCGGATGCCGCCCGCGCACGTCCTCCAGCCGCACCGCCGACATGAAAGGAAGATCCGCCTCCCCGCAGGCCTGGACCAGTTCCAGCATCTCGCGGCCCGCTGGGGCGAGGCCGAGCTGTCCGGGATCGGCGCGTACCGCGACGGCCCCTTCCGCCACCGCACGGCGCAGGTCGTCTTCCCAGTCCGGCAGCCCCGGGTGAATGACGGGCACCGGCCGCAGCCGGGGATAGCGCCGTGCGACGGCAAACAGCTCGGCGTGGCTCTCGGCGGGATCCTTCCAGTACAGCGATGGCAAGTGCGTCACCCAGGCGGTATCGATGCCGAGCTGGTCCATCGTGGCCAGCAGCGCCGCGGGCTCGACGCCGGGGACCGGCCGCCAGGGCGACGCGCCCAGAAAGGCATTGACGTCGATCACGCGAAGGCTCCCGCGGGAAAGAGGCGGACGGCGTTGCCCGAGCGGATCAGCTCGGCGTCCGCGGCCGACAGGAGCCGCTCAAGGTGGCGCAACTTGGCCCACCCGGTGCAGAGCGTCACGTCCGCGCCCCACACCAGGCGCTCGGCGCCCACCGCGCGCAGGCAGGCCTCGAGCATCCCGCCATCGGTTCCGCTGCCGGAGAGATCGACATGGACATTACGGTGGGCGCGCACGGCACGGAGCGTGTGCAGCCAGTCGCCGCCGCCACCGATGTGCGCCAGAATGAAATTGACGCCGGGGTGGCGAGCCGCGAGGCGGCAGAGCTCAACACCATCCGACGCCTCCTGACCGGGCCACTCCCGGCGCCGGTGCTGCCAGATGTGGTGCAGCACGGGAAACCCCCGTGAGCCCGCTGCCTCACACAGTGGATCGAGCAGCGGGTCATCGGCCCGGCGGCTGGCCGCCAGTTTCAATCCGATCATGCCCTCCGCGGCGCCGGTCGCGATCTCCGCCAGGGCGTGGGTCGTGAAATTCGGGTTGACGGCGACATAACCGCGGATCCGGCGCGGGTGCTCCCGCTGGAGCGCCCGCTGCGCGGCGTTGGCGATCGTCAGGTCGGCTGGCGACGGAAAATAGGTGGGCGAGTACCGGCCCCAGCTACCGAGGATGGAGGCCACATGGAGGGTAATGCCCATCCGCTCGCCCGCCGCGAGTCGTCGACGGTTGAGTTCGTCCCCATCGACCCGGGCGCCTTCAGGATGAAAGAAATGGGCGTGTACGTCGATGAGCATGGCGGAATCTTGGGGCGAACGGGGGGTGGCGTCCAGAGGCGAGTCGCTCGCGGCTAAAGCCGCGGCTCGGCGGCCTGTCGCTTAAGCGACGTGGAAGTTGTTCGAGCGAGCAATCTCTGGCTCCACCCCGGGATCACCTGATCCGGATGTCGCCGGGGCTGATGGTTCACATAGTCCATCACCTCCGTGAGGGCACGCGGACTGACGGACTCGACGTTGTAGCCCTTGTCCCAGCGAAGCGGCTCGCTCAACAGGCCGTGACACTCACGTGCACAGAGTATCGAGCTGCCGCCCTTGGACCGCTGGACGAGACGGGCAATCGAGGTGGCCGGGTTCAGCCGGACCACGAGGTGGACATGCGTAGTCACCAACCCGATCGCCAGCAGGTAGGCCCGCGCCTGCCGAGCGATCGCCGGAAGGAAGCGCAGCAGGAACTCGGCCCGTGAGGCATCAATCAGCGGTGCCCGCTGGCGGGCAGTCCACGTCAGGTGGACATAGAGGCGGTGGCGCATCCCGGCACGTTTGAGCGCGCCCACCAGGCAGTCGAACCAAAGCGACGCACCTCACGTCAGTTTACTGACAGACCGCCGAGCCGCGGCTTCAGCCGCGAGCCCACGCGGTAACGGCGACGACGGTGTCTGCATCGGTCAGCGCGTCAGCGGCAGGTTGCTGCAGATCTCTTCCAGCGCGGTCAGCACACGCTCGACCATCATCGCGTCGTGCGCCAGCGACACGAAATTGTAGGCGCTCCGCTTGAACAGGATCCCGCGGGCGGCCATCCGTCGGGCGACCTGCGCCCCGACTTCCTCGGAGGTCCACCGCAGGTAGCACATCGTCGGCACCCCCGGGGCGGCGCTGATCAGCCCGGGATAGCGGGCCGCGAGCTGCATGAACCCGGCGTGGAGCGTCGCCCCGATCTCCGCCAGGTAGGCCGGCACCTCGTCCCGTACCATGACCTCCACCGTCGCTTCGGCGGCGGCGAGCGCCACCATCTCGGTGGCCAGGGTCGAGGAGATCCAGGTGCGCCGGGCCTGATCCAGCACTTCGCGCGATCCGCCCACCGCCGCCAGCGGAAAGCCGTTGCCCAGCGCCTTGCCCAGCACCACCAGGTCAGGGTCGACGCCGAACACCCGGGCCGCTCCACCAGTCGAGAGCCGGAATCCCGTCTTGATCTCGTCGAGGATGAGCAGAGCGCCCGCCCGTCGGGTCTCCTCCCGCAACATCGCGAGCCACTCCGCCGACGGAGCACCGTCCACCACCGGCTCGACGATCACGGCCGCGAGACGGTCGGCGTGCCGCCGGATCAGCTCCCGTCCCTGCATGGCGTCGTTGAAGGGAATCTCCTCGCTCAAGCCGAAGCTCCCTTCGGGGACGCCGGGAGTTCCCGCCGGCTGGCACCAGTCGAGCCAGCCATGGTAGCCGCAGCGCAGCACGACCTCCCGCCCGGTCGCGGCCCGCGCCAGCCGGAGCGCAGCCGCCACCGCCTCCGCCCCCGTCTTGAGAAACCGGGTCCGCTCCATCCATGGCATCAGTCCGGCGAGCCGCTCCGCGAGACGTTCCTCCGCCTCCGGTGGCAGTGGCCCGACGACCCCGGCGTCGATGGCGGCGTGCGCCGCCGCGTTGACCTCCGGATGGCCATAGCCTAACGCCACGGCGCCCAGCGCCATGATGCAATCGAGATAGCGCCGCCCTTCGCTGTCCCACACCTCGGCACCGGAAGCGCGCGCCAGCTTGACCGGCAGGCCGATCGGGGCGTTTGCCCCGAACAGCGCTTCCGGCCGCTTGCTGCCGGTCGAGGTGAAGCCCGGGATTCTCACCGCAGCTCCAGCCTTCCGAAGCGGGCTGGCGCCTGGCGATCGCCCCGGAGGTAGACCCAGCCGGCCCCGCCACTCCAGACCAGCTGGCCCGCCCGCCGCTGCCGACCCGGCCGCATCTCGTTCACCAGCAGGTCAAAGCGCGGAGCTTCTGCCAGACCGGAGGGTGGCCAGCCCGGTGCCGCCAGCGCGACGGTGATGCGGTAGCCATCGGGGGTGCGGGCCCACGCGCCATGCACCTGTGCCGGATCGCCCGCGGTGGCGTCGGCTGCGCTCACCTGCAGGCCGGTGGACGCCGGGTCGGGCACGATCAGCCAGCCGACCGGCGCGCCGCCCGGCAGCTGGAGATAAAGCTGCAGCCCGTCGGCATGAATCAGGTCGGGCTCGTTGTCCAGCTGGAGCAGCGCTGCACCGACCGGCGGAAAGGTCGGCTCTCCGTGGCGGACCTGGACGGCGACGTAGAGTGCGGACTCATCGTAGCCCAGGCTCGCCGTCGCGCTGAAAACCGCGGCGCCCGGATAGGGCTCCTCGCTGCGGCGATAGTGATCATCGTTGTCCAGCGCGATCAGGTCACCCAATGGAAAACCCGTTGCCGACCCGTCGAGCGCGGGCGGCGCCATCAGATGGGGGACAGTGTGAGAGAGCACCGCCTGCCGGCGCAGGGTCGTCTCCACGGTGACAAGATCGAGTGCGCCGAGCACCGCCTGACGCCGCAAGCCACGGAGCGCAATGCGGGTACCGCCGATCTCGACATCCCAGCCGTCGCTCACTTCCCGGTGGGTCACCAGACCCCGGGCCGTCTCCACTGCCGTCTCGCCCGGTGCGGTGCGCAGACTGACGAGTGCTCCGCCACCCAGCGCGATCACCGTCGTCAGTCGCACATACTTGCCCGTCGCCCGCGCCAGAAGAAATCGTCGCCGCGCCGTCTCTCCTGGTAGCCCGGGCCCCTCGGCGAACCGCAGCTCACCACCCTGCAGCAGCAGCTCGAGGGTGCGGCCGTCGTGGGTCGCGCGGCAGCGGATCGGGTCCGCCGTAGCCGGGATGAAGCGCGAGACGGTGGAGACGAATTCGTCCGACAGCGTCTCGGCCTCCCACGTCCCCGGCGAGAGCACCTCGATCTCGCCGAACAGATGCCAGGGCAGCTCCACGGTGTGCTCCGCCTCGTCGGCAAACTCCAGCAGGTCCACCAGATGATCGGGACCCGCCACCACCGTTCGGGTGAATCCCTGAAACCGGCCGCGCACCCAGCTCCAGTCGCCCCGCTCCTCAAAGGCGACGCAGGTCGCATCGCCCATCGGCTGCGAGGCACTATCGAGCCGCGGCGCGTTGTGGGCCAGCGTTGAGCGGTACCAGAAGAGATCGCGGGAGACATACGATCCGGTGCCCGGATCGGGCAGCCAGTGCACCCCATCGGCGTGCAACGTCAGGTGCAGCCGGTCGGGATGCCCATGCCCGCCGCCGTAGCTGCCGCACTCCAGACTGGCATAACGGGATGGCGTCCGCAGGATCGCGAGTCCCTGCTCCGCCAGCAGGATGCTCCCCGGCGACCAGGCGGCGGGAGAGGGTGGCAGCGCGGGCGCCATGGTGCAGAGCATCCACCAGGAGAGCTCAGCGCGGGTCCGCTGCGCCGGTGCCGGCTCCCCGGCCTCATGCAGATACGAATCGAACCGCTCTGCCGCGGGGGCGGGCTGCTCATACAGCAGGCTCAGCCAGCTGGTGAGTTCCGAGGCTGGAGCCTCCTCACCGTACTCCAGCAGCAGCGCGACGCCTCGTTCCCAGAGTTCGAGGTACATCGGCTGCCCGAGGGAGATACTGAAGCGACTGTCCTTCCGCGCCGGGAATTGACCGCCGGGCAGCGCCGTCAGCGCAGGCGCGCGCAGGGCGGCGCCCAGTCGCGCACGACCCGCCTCCCCCTCGAACAGATCCACCCCGGCGAGCCGGGCCCAGTCCGCCCCGACCAGCAGCCCGCGCAGCGCGAAGAGATGGTAGTTCTCCCCCTCGTACCACATTCCATCATCGCCAAAGCCGTCTGCCAGATGGCCAATCAGGCCGCTTGGTGGCTGCAGCGCACGCTGCACCAGGTCCTCGTCCTCGAACCATACGCCGGCGGCGCAGAGCGCGGCGTCGTGCCAGGTCTGCCGGTTGGAGAGCCCCTCATCGAACTCTCCGATGAGATTGGCGGCCTCCTCGGTCGCCCGGTTCACCGCCTCGATCCCGGCCTCATCCAGCGCACCCACCTCGCGCACCAGAAAGGCGGCGGCGAGAAACTGGGTCAGCCAGATCGACTCGAGGTAGGTGGAGGAGAAGAGATGAGCCGGGCCGAGGACATTGTCGCGATTGGGATACTCGAAATACCGCCTGGCATATTCGCTCACCTTGCCGGCGACCCACGCAACAACGTCATCCTCCCCGGCCATGACTCCCGCCGTCGCAGCGGTCGCAAGCCGCTCGGCGAGCCAGAGATGCTGGTTCATGGCCCAGCGCTGATCGTGGCGGACCCCGGTCTGCGCCGCGCCGCATTGCGGGCAGCGGTGCTGGCCCGGGGACCAGGGGTCGAAAGTCAGAAGCGTTCCGTCCGCGGGACAGAATCCGCCATCGGCCGTGAGCAGGCCCTTGTGCGAGGGGATCGGAGGGTTCCGCTTGATGAGCAGCCGGGACTGGGCGAGCAGCCGGTCCCGCAGCGCCGCCAGCTCCGGTGCTTCATCCACCAGCTGCTGCCGCGCCGCCAGTTCGTCACCCGTCAGCATGTCTCGACTCCGGTACGTGTATAGGTCGCATGCAGCACCGTTGCGCCGCACGCCTCGGCGATCTGGATGGCGGAGACCCGATCCTGCGTCATCACGAAGAACATCACGCCACCCGCGCCGGCGCCCGCCGCTTTCCCGCCGATGGCTCCGGCGGCGTGCATCGCCTGCTCCAGCGTCCGCATCTCCGGGGTGCAGATCCCCGCGTCGAGCCGCTGCTGGCAGGCCCAGTTGGCGGAGAGGAGCCGGCCAACGAGCGGGAGATCCGCGGCGCGCAGTGCGCTGGTCATCATGTCGGCGAGGCCGGCCAGCTCGACGAGCGCACCGATCACCTCCGCGTCGCCCTGTTCGTAGGCACCCATCACGCGGCCGATGGTGTCGCCCGACATCCGCGAGCGACCGGTGTAGCAGATCAGCGTCCGGCTCTCCAGCTCATCGGTGAATTCCGGATCGAGCGCGAGCGGCTCGACGTCGACTTCGTCCTCCCGGAAGCCCAGCCGGTGAAAGCCACCCAGCGCCGCGGCATACTGGTCCTGGCGCCCACCGGCAATCCCTGCTTCCACCCGCTCCAGCGTGAATCCAAGGTCGGCCAGTTCCCGCGGCGAGAGCACGTCCCCCCGTACCGCGGCGAGCACGGCAAGCAGCGCCACATCGAGCGCACCAGAACTCCCCAGTCCGGAACCCGGGGGCGCGTCGGAGCGGGTGCGCAGCGTACCGGAACCCACCGGCAGCATGCGCAGCGCGGCGCGGTGCAGCTCCAGGCCATTGCCCGGCAGCAGGTCGATCGCGCCACGAATCACCGCCGCCTCATTGGTCTCCGCGGCGCGGATCAGCAGACTATCGCCGCCCGGCTGGAACTCGGCGTGCACCCGGAGCGAAATCGCGGCGTTGACCACCGCCCCGCGCTCGCGCAGCGTGAATGGCGCCACATCGGTCCAGCCGCCGGCGAAGTCGAGCCGGACCGGCGCCGACGCCTTCACGCTGGGTCGCGGTTCCCTCATGGCACGATGCTCCAGTCGTGGACGGTGGCCAGTTCCCCGCGCAGGCCGAACTGAACACCCTGCAGTCGCCGGTTCAACCCCTGGAGTCCGCGCGCATGATAGAGGAACGCGACCGGCACCGAATCGTGGAAGAACTGCTGCTGGGCGACGGGGCCCGTGGGAGGCACGAGTCCGGTGAGCAGCGCCAGCGGCTGCAGGTAGCCCAGTCCGGGATCACCCGGTGTGCCGACGACCGCGGCGGTGAAATCATGCGCCGGCCCGTAGACCCGGTCGAGAAAGGTCGCGAGCTCGAGCTGACGGATGGTGGCGCGGATGCCGGCGCGCGCGAGCTGGGCCTGCACCTGCTGCTCCAGCGCCGCCTCGCCGCTCCCGACGGTGAGCAGCTCAAAGGCGAGCTCATCGCTGGAACCGGAGGGACTGGACGCGAGGCGCGGGGCGACGACATACCCTGCGACATCCGGTGGTACCGGGCCATCGGCGGGCGTACCATAGCCATAGGTGACACCGGAGACGATGGCGGCACGATCGAGTGCGTCGGAGACCCGCCGCCGATGTGCCAGCACATTGAACGGGGCCACGCGGGTGTTGAAGACGATTCCGGTGGTGAACAGCAGCGGATAGTCGACGACCCGGAGGGCGGGATTCTGTTCGACGAACCTGGCGTGGGCCGCCTGGATGCCGGCGACATCGAGCTCCCCGCTGGTGAGTCCCGCGAGCTTCGTCATCGGTTCGTCCACCACCGCGATCACCAGCCGATCGAGCAGCGGTGGACCGCCCAGGGCAGCGGGAAAGTCCGGGTTGCGCTGGAACACCCAGCGGCGGCCAGCTTCGTGGGTGACGAATCGAAATGGCCCATTGCCCACTGGATGTTCCTGCCAGGCCGACTGACGGAGCCTCCTGGCGGGGACGGTATCGAGCAGGTGGCGCGGCAGGATCGCGAGATCGGTGAGCACATCCGGCACTCGTCCGGGCGCGGAGCTGAAGGTGAGCACGAGCGTCGTATCGTCGGCGGCCACCGCCTGCTGGAGTGCCGCCAGATCGTTCTGCCGCGGATAGCCGGTCGCGGGGTCGCGGGCGCGTTCGAGGGTCCAGGCCGCGTCATGCGCGGTGGTCGGGGTACCATCGTGCCAGCGCAGGCCTGAGAAGACTTTGAGCGTGAGCCGACGACCGTCCGCGGAAAAGGTCCATGAACGCGCAAGGTAGGGCATCACTTGCATCACGCTGTCATAGCGCACCAGCGTAGTGAGCAACACATACCGCTGCACCTGGCGGGCGAGCGGATGCAGGGTGAACAACGGGTTCATGCTCTGCAGATCGGCGCCGGAGGCGTAGAGCACCGTCGCGCCACGGCGCGGTGCGCCGGTACAGGCGGAGAGCAGCAGCAGCACCCAGCAGCACCTGCGGATCAGCGGCATGCGGGAAAGGTGCGGCGGACCACGCGGAAAGCAAACACCGGCGGCCTCGGCGGCGCTGGCGGCCCGTCCTGGCGGGCACCACATTCCCGCCATGCTCACACGCCTGCTGCCCCGCCTGCTCACCGGTTGCGCCGTCGTGCTGGGTGTCATCACCCTCAGCTTCATCCTGCTCCACCTGGCACCGGGAGATCCGGCGGCCCAACTCGCCGGTCCCGCCGCGACACCGGCGCAGGTGGAGGCGCTCCGGGCCGAGCTCGGCCTCGACCGCGCCGCGCCGGTGCAGTTTGTGAGCTGGCTTGGTCGTGCCATGCGCGGCGACTGGGGCGTGAGTCTGGCGACCGGCCGGCCGGTGGCCGGCATGCTCGGCGACGCCTGGCCCGCCACCGCACTGCTCGTGACCCTCTCACTCGGCCTCAGTTATCTCATTGGCATCGGCATCGCGCTGCTGCAGGCGACGGGCACAAGGCGGAACGACACCCGGCTCTCGGTGCTGACGACCACGCTCTTCGCTCTGCCCGGCTACTGGCTCGGCACCGTACTGGTCTGGTTCTTCGCCTACCAGCTCCAGGTTCTGCCGGCCTTCGGGGCCGCCGGTCTCGATGCAGATTTCCTCCCGCCCGCCGCCCGTCTGGTGGATCGCCTCCGCCACCTCGCCCTGCCGCTGCTCACGCTCACGCTGCTCGGCGTCGGTGGCGCGGCGCGCTTCGTCCGCGGCGCGCTGCTCGATGTGGAAGGGGCGCCGTTCCTGCTCGCCGCACGGGCTCGCGGCGTCCCGGAACGGCGGGTCCGGCTCCGTCACCTCCTGCGCAACGCGCTCGGTCCGGTCGTCACGCTCCTGGGTCTTTCGCTCCCGGCACTGTTCTCCGGTGCCGTCTTTGTCGAGGGGATCTTTGCCTGGCCCGGGGTGGGCCGGATTCTCATCCAGGCGGTGCTCGCCCGGGACACTCCCGTCGTCCTCGCCGCGGTCACGGTGAGCGCCGTGCTCGTCGTGCTCGGCAACCTGCTGGCCGATCTCTTCCGCACCTGGGCCGATCCCCGGCTCACCGATGTCTGACCTGCTGCGCGACGGCCGAGCCCGCTTCGGCCTCGGCGTGCTCATCATCGCCGTCGCGATCGCGCTGCTGGCGCCGCTCATTTCCGGTCGGGATCCGGCGGCGCAGGGCGACATCGTCGCGACCCGCTTTCTCACCCCGTTCTCCACCGATCCGGCGGGCGCCTTTCACCTGCTCGGCACCGACCGGCTGGGCCGCGATGTGTGGACCCGGCTGGCGCATGGCGCGCGGGTCTCGCTCACCGTCGGATTCCTGGCCACGCTGCTCGCGCTCAGTCTCGGCGTTGCCATCGGGACGGTCGCCGCGGTGGCCGGGGCGCCGCTCCGTCTGGGCCTGCTGGGCCTCACCGACTTCGCGCTTGCGCTGCCACGGGTGGTCCTGCTGCTGTTGCTCGCCGCACTCTGGCAACCGGGCAGCACGCTGGTCGTGGTTGTGCTCGGGCTCACCGGCTGGATGAGCGTCGCCCGCCTGGTGTATGGCGAGGCCAGCGCACTGCTCACCCGCCCCTTCGCCAGCGCCGCCGTCGCGCTGGGTGCGGGACGCCGACGGCTGATCCTCCGACACCTGCTGCCCAATGTCCTGACGCCGATCATCGTCGCCGCCGCGCTCGGCATCGGCAATGCGATCACCCTGGAGGCCGGTCTCAGCTTTCTCGGGCTCGGGGTGCAGCCCCCGGCGCCGAGCTGGGGCGGGATGATCGCTTCGGGCCGGGATACGATCGTCAATGCCCCGTGGGTCGCGCTGGCGCCCGGGATCGCTCTCGTCCTCGTCGTCCTGGCCTGCACCCTGCTTGGCGATGCCATCCGCGACAAGGTCGCGCGCCGCCCGGTCATGGTCACCTGAGCCGCGGGCTCATCCAGCCGCTGGTCTTGCAATCACCGTCCGCCAACCCACTCGGGGTTTCCCGATGCCGACCATCGAGCACCGGCGCCGCCGAGTTCCTGAAGCGCGCCCTGCGCAAGCGCGATCGAGGCTGGTACACTTCGGCATGAACCTGCTGATGGATCGTGCCGCCCGGCCGGTGATCGGCCATCGCGGGGCGGCGGCGTACGCCCCGGAGAACACCATCGCGAGCTTTCGCCGCGCGCTGGAGATCGGCGCGGAGGCGATCGAATTCGACGTTCGCCGCTCCGCCGATGGCGCAGCAGTGGTGATCCACGATCCCACTCTCGATCGGACCACCGACCAGACCGGCCCGGTGGCCCAGCGCACCGTGGCCGAGCTGCGGCGGGCCGATGCCGGCTATCGTTTCTCCCCCGACCAGAGCACCGCCACTCCGTTCCGCGGGCAAGGCATCGCGATCCCCACTCTTGCCGAAGTGATTGCCGCCTTTCCTGCCGTGCCGTTGCTGATCGAGATCAAGGAAGCCGAGGTGCAGGCCGCGGTGGCCGCGGCGCTGATCGCGGGAGGCGCAACCGATCGGGCGGTGCTGGCCGGGAGCGACTGGCGCGCCCTGCAGGCCTTTCGGGAACCACCCTTCCATCTGGGGGCCTCGCAGCGGGATATTACCCATCGCAAATTCGGCTTCGGTGCGCCGGATCCGCGCTGCCGCAGCTATGCCGTGCCGGACAACTGGCATGGCCTCACGATTCCGACCGCGCGCTTCTGCCGTGCGGCCCATCGGACGGAGTCGACGGTGCACGTCTGGACGGTGGACGATGCGCGCTCGGCCCTGCTCCTCTGGCGGAATGGCGTGCAGGGGATCGTCACCAACCGGCCGGATGCGATTCGTACCGCGCGCGATGCCGGAGATATCCTGACCCGCTGAGACGCTCACCCTTCAGGGAGTACCACTTTCACATGTCGCCATTCCTCTCGAAGTACAGTGGTACCCTCTACTCCGTCATGCGATTCGTCGTGGGCCTTCTCTACTTCTGTCATGGCGCGCAGAAGCTGCTCGGCGCCTTTGGGGGGATGGATGTCAGCGGCAAACCGTGGTTTCTGGCGGCCGGCATCATCGAGACCGTCGGCGGCGGCATGATTGCACTCGGCCTGTTGACGCCGATTGCCGCATTCATCGCCAGCGGCGAGATGGCCGTCGCGTACTTCAAGTTCCATTTCTCGAGTGGATTCTGGCCCATCATGAATCACGGCGAGCTGCCGGCGCTGTACAGCTTCGTCTTCCTCTACATCTCGGCCCACGGCTCGGGCTCGCTGAGCATCGATGCTGCACTCTCGAAGGCCAGGAAGTGACGGCGACTTCTCCCGCGCCCTTCCAGCTCGACACTGCCACACTCCCCCTGCTCCGGCGCGCACTCACGGCGCTCGAGCAGGGGTTTGCCGATCTGCCTCCAATGGGTATTCAGCCGGTCGACCTCGGCCGGCTGGATGCGGTGCTGACGACGGTTGCTGAACGGCTGCGGGACAACTACCCCTATTTCCATCCGCAGTATGCCGGGCAGATGCTCAAGCCACCGCATCCCGTGGCCCGGCTGGCCTACGCCCTCGCGCTGTGGGTCAATCCGAACAACCATGCGCTCGACGGCGGTCGGGCCAGCTCCGCGATGGAACGCGAGGCCGTGGCCGGTCTCGCCCGCATGTTCGGCTGGGAGACCCACCTGGGCCACCTAACGGGCGGCGGCACCATGGCGAATCTCGAGGCGCTGTGGGTTGCGGGACAGCTCCGGCCCGGGGAGCTGATCGTCGCCTCCTCCCAGGCGCACTACACCCACCAGCGGATCAGCGGCGTCCTCGGCCTCGACTTCCGTTCGGTTCCGGCCGACGGGCTCGGCCGCATGGACCTGACGGCGCTCGAGGAACTGCTGCAGCGGGAGACGGTCGGGACGGTGGTGGTGACGATGGGAACGACCGCGGTCGGTGCCGTCGATCCGCTG
>JANMYS010000143.1:0-85496 GCA_031382385.1 Gemmatimonadota bacterium | reverse complement strand
GCGAGCACGATCATCGACCAGCCAATCACCCAGATGACGCCGGCCAGCAGGTAGTGGGCGAAATCGAGATTGAAGGTCCAGCCGAGCCGGACCACGGTGAGCTCGAGGAAGATGAGCCAGATCCCGCGGGTCAGCAGAAATCGCGTCAGCGCAGCACGATCGGCCAGCTTCTGCCCGTGGAAGTAGGCACTGGTGCCGGCGAGGAAGACAAAGGCGGGAGCGCAGAAGTGGGTGATCCAGCGGGTAAAGAAGATGCCCGGTGTCGGACCGCCCGGCGGGAGTCCGGAATAGACCCGCACATGGTCGATGGCCATCAGCACCATCACCGCCCCGCGGACGATATCGAGTGAAGCAACACGATCCGCTTTTCCCCGGGATACGTCGGTCAACGGCGGCCTCCTAGGTGAGTCGCTTCACCGTCCGCTCCAGCGCCCCGGCGAACCGCACCACGATTTCATCCAGTTCCGTTTCACTGACCACAAAAGGCGGCGCGAGGCAGGAGAGATCGCCGTTGGTGCCGTCGGCCTGTCCCATGTTGGCCCAGGTCATGAGTCCTCCCGTCAGCGCCTCCTCCGCAAAGGTCTCGGCGAACTTCAGCTTGCGCGGGAACGGCGCCCGGGTCCCCTTGTCCAGCACAAACTCGATTCCCGCCAGCAGCCCGCGCCCGCGGATGTCTCCGACGTGCGGCAGTGCCCGGAGCGGCGCCAGCTTCCGGTGAAACACCTCGCCCATCGTCCGGCACCGCTCCACCAGGCCATGCGCGCGGATGTAGCGCACGGCGGCAAGCCCGGCAGCCGCGAGCACCGGATGGTGCGAGAAGGTCTGGGCGTGCATCAGCCCGCCGGACCCACGCGCGATCGGGTCGATGATCCGGGTCGGTGCCACCAGCGCCGACAGCGGTGCGTAACCGCCGGTGATCCCCTTGCCGAAGGTCATGATGTCGGGGATGACGCCGTAGGGTTCGATCGCGGACCAGGTTCCCGTTCGACCCGCGCCGACCAATACCTCGTCGGCGATGAACAGGACGCTGTGCCGATCGCAGATCTCGCGGATCCGGCGGAAATAGTCCGGCCGTGGCACCGCGTGGCCGGTGGAGCTGCCTCCCACCGGTTCGGCGATGAACGCCGCGACGTTGTCGGCGCCGAGCTCGAGAATGGCAGACTCCAGCGCCGATCCTGAACAGATGGGGCAGTCCCCGTTCCCCGTTCCCGGTTCCCCGTTCCCCAGGCCACCGCACTCGCACCGGTACGCATACGGCGCCGGAATCCGGTGCACATCCACCAGCCATTCCCGGAAATAGGTCTTGTAGTGCTCCCGCGCGGAGGCCGAAAGCGCGAGAAGGGTGTTGCCGTGATACGCCGGAAAGAGCGCGATCACCTTGTGCTTGGTCGGGCGACCGGTTTCGACCCAGAACTGCCGCGCCAGCTTGAGCGCGGCTTCGACCGCTTCGGAACCGCTGCCGAGGAAGTAGCACTTGTCGAGATCGCCGGGGAGCATCGTGGCCAGCTCGGCGGCGAGCCGCTCGACCGGCTCGCTGGTGAACGCGGTACCGTTGATGTAGGCGACCCGGGACGCCTGGTCGGCCATCGCCTGGCCGATCTCACAGACACCATGGCCGAGGTTGACCACAAAGGCGCCGCCGGAGCCGTCGAGATAACGGGTCCCGTCCTCGGCGATGAGCCAGCAGCCCTCGCCGTGGGTGATCAGCGGGTAGCGGCGGGTGAGCTTGCGGTAGAAGACGTGGGAGTCGGGATATTGGTAGGCGGGCATGGGGGGAAATCTATTGGGGGAAGCAGGGATCAGCCATCAGCCATCAGCCATCAGCCGTCAGCCGTCAGCCATCAGCCGTCAGCCATCAGCCGTCAGCCGTCAGCCGCCAGCCGTCAGCCGTCAGCCGTCAGCCGTCAGCCGTCAGCCGAACGCTAATCGCTGAACGCTGAACGCTGAACGCCACCCTACACCAGCCTGGCTCCATTCGGCACCGGACGCTCCGGTCGCGCCAGGACGATCGCCCCGTCCGCATCCGCGAAACCGGTCACCAGCACCTCGGAGCGGAACGGGCCGATCTGCTTCGGCGGAAAATTCACCACCGCCAGTACCTGCCGGCCGAGCAATTCCTCCGCGGTGTAGAGGGTGGTGATCTGCGCACTGGACCGCTTCTGCCCGATCTCCGGACCGAAATCGACGGTCAGTTTCCACGCCGGGTGGCGCGCCTCGGGAAAGGGCTCCACCGCGATGATGGTTCCGACCCGCAGATCCACCCGTTCGAAATCCGTCCATGTGATGGTCATGGTTCTCCCGAAGGTGTCCGCGCGCCGCCGGTTCGTGGCCGCAAGTAAGCGGCCACAACCGGGCGGCGCGCCCAAGGGCGACCAGCTGCTCAACATCCAGCTCCTCGTGAACACCCATGCCGGTATCGCTGACCACGCGGCGCGGACCGAGGTGAATTTCGCGCGCCCCGGTGCGGCGCAGGAGCTCAGCCACATGGACCGCGCGCACTTCCCCGCCGGGCATGATGGCGAGATGGGCGCCCAGCGCTGTCACCAGCTCGGCGATCACGGCGGCCCCGGCGAGTGCGCTCGGCGCGCCACCGCTGGTGAGCACCCGCCGGACGCCAAGGGCCACGAGGGTGCGGCACGATTCCATCAGATCAGGGGTGTGGTCCACCGCGCGGTGCATGACCACATCGAGCGCGCCAGCCACGGCGACGAGCAGGCGCATCGCCGATTCATCGATGAGCCCGGCCGGCGTCAGTACCCCCAGAACTACACCATTCGCACCGGCACGATACGCCTCGCGGATATCGTGCCGCATGACATCGAGCTCGGCGGCCGAGTAGACAAAATCCCCCGGACGCGGACGGACCAGCACCATCACCGGCACATCCACCGCTGAGCGCACCGCGCGGATCAGCCCAGCGCTTGGGCTCACCCCGCCGCGGGCGAGATCGACGCAGAGCTCGATCCGGCCCGCACCTGCCCCGACGGCGGCAACGGCGCAGGCAACCGATTCGACAGCGGTTTCGATGAGGATGGGTTGAGCCATGAATGTGGTGAGACGGAACTGCATACTAGGCGCCGCCTCCCGTGGGAGCAACTCGCCTGATGGTCCCGCACCACTGTCCATGACTGAAGTCCGCCAGACCCTCCCCCTTGCCCCGCTTCCCGGCGGGAGCGAATATCGGACGACCATCGTCCCCGGGGCTGGATGCTCCGGTACCGCCCTCATGGAGTCTGCATGCACCGCCCCCTGCTCGCCCTCCTGCTCTGCCTCTCCGCGCCCGCACTGGCGGCTCAGGCCGTCCCCGGTCGTCCCCTTGTGCTCGATGACCTGCCCCGGCTCCGGGATGTCGCCGACCCGCAGCTCTCGCCCGATGGACGCTGGGTGGCCTATGTCGTCACCGCCGTGGACCTCAAGGCCGACCAGCATGTCAGCGACATCTGGATGACCAGCTGGGACGGGAAGACCACGCTGCAACTGACCCGGACCCCGAAGGAGAGCGAGCACACGCCGCGCTGGAGCCCCGACGGACGCTCCCTCGCCTTCCTCTCCGGCCGGGGCGATGCCAAGGACGCCGACCAGCTCTGGCTGCTCGACCGCCGCGGGGGTGAAGCCGAACAGGTCACCCATGTGAAGAACGGCATCGAGGACTACGTCTGGTCGCCGGACGGGAGCCGGCTGGTGCTGCAGATCGAGGATAGTGATTCGGTCGAGACCAGCGACCTGCGCACACGACCCGATTCCGAACGGGTGGACACGATTGATGTCCAGCTCGGTGGAACCGCCAAGGAGACGGACAAGGAGAAGACGCCGGAGCCGATCGTGATCGACCGGTTCTACTTCAAGGAGGATTACACCGGCTACGTCCGGCGCAAGCGGAAGCACCTCTACCTGTTCGAGCTGGCGGGACGCACGCTGGTACCACTCACGCCAGGACAGAGCGATGAAGGCAACCCGGCCTGGTCGCCGGACGGGCAGTACATCGTCTTCGCCAGCAAGCGTGTGGGCAGTGACCCGGACCGCGGCAATAACTGGGACCTCTACGTGCAGCAGGCCACCGCCGGCACCGTCGCCCGTCAGCTGACGACCTTCACCGGCCCGGATGGCTCACCCGGCTTTGACGGGCGCCCGGCGTGGAGTCCCGATGGCCGGTATATCGCCTACCTGCAGGGTGGTGCGGACTCGCTGATCTACTACGCCGGCCCGCGGCTCGCCGTGATCCCGTGGGGGGGCACCACCGCGCCAACCATCCTCACCCAGGCGCTGGATCGTCATGTCGGCAATGTGACCTGGTCGGCCGACGCGAAGTCGCTGTACCTCACCGTCGAGGACGACCGCGCGGTGTACTTGGGCCGAGTCTCCGCCAGCGGCGGCCCGGTCGAAGCAATCCTGCGGGGCCGTTCCATCGTCCCGGCCTACTCCATCAGCAACGACGGCAAGGTCGCGGCGCTGCTGGAGACACCGGGCCGGCCAGCCGAGATCTTCGCGCTCGAGGGCACCAGTCCGCGAGCGCTGTCGCACCAGAATGACTCCCTGATGGCGGCACTCCGGCTCGTGCCCTACGACGAGATCTCGGTGCGCAGCAAGGATGGCACGACGATCAACGGCTTCCTGATCAAGCCGCTCGATTACTCGCCGGGCCAGAAGTACCCGACCATCCTCGTGCTGCATGGCGGACCGGTCGGCCAGTTCCAGAATGACTTCAACCTCTACTGGCAGCTGCTCGCTGCGCACGGCTACGCCGTCGTCGCCATGAATCCGCGCGGCAGCTCGGGCCGGGGCGAGAAGTTCTCCCTCGCCATCTGGGCCGACTGGGGCAACAAGGATGTGCAGGATGTGCTGGCCGGCGTGGACTACGCGGTGAAGCAGGGGGTCGCCGACTCCGCCCACCTGGGTGTGGGCGGCTGGAGCTATGGCGGGATGCTCACCAACTACGTGATCGCGAGCGACACTCGCTTCAAGGCGGCGGTGAGCGGGGCCAGCATCTCCAACATCCTCGCCGGCTTCGGCACCGACATGTATATCCGCGAGTACACCGCCGAGCTGGGGGTGCCGTGGAAGAACATGGCGGGCTACCTCAAGGTGTCGTACCCCTTTCTGCATGCCGACCGGATCAAGACGCCGACGCTCTTCCTTTGCGGCGAGAATGACTTCAACGTGCCGCTGCTCAACTCGCAGCAGATGTACCAGGCCCTGCGCCACCTGGGCCTCGACACCAAGCTGATCATCTATCCCGGCCAGTTTCACGGCATCAGCAAGCCGAGCTACCAGATGCACCGCTGGGGGCAGTACCTGCAGTGGTACGGCGACCACCTCACGCAATGACAAGTCGCTCCGCCGTCCCCCGCCTCGGCCAGGTCGGTCTGCCCGCGCCGCTTGCCGATCTGGCGAAACAGTCGTGGGATGCGATCATCGTCGGCGGGGGCCACAACGGGCTCACCTGCGCCTTCTACCTGGCGCGGGCGGGAAAGCGGGTGCTGGTGCTGGAGGCGCGTGATCGTATCGGCGGCGCCTGCACCCTGGAGGAGACCTGGCCCGGCTACCGGGTGTCGCCCTGTGCCTACGTGGTAGGGCTGCTGCATCCGACCGTCATCGAGGAGCTGCGGCTGCCACAACGCGGCTATGCCTGGACCCCGGCGATGGGTGGCTATTTCGTGCCGTTCGAGGATGGCTCGAGCCTGCAGATGTGGGATGACGAAGCCAGGGCGGAGGAGGAGCTGCGCCACTTCAGCGCACCGGATGTGGCGGGCCGCCACGAGATGCACCGGCTGATGCGGAAGATCTGCGACGGGCTTCGGCCGCTGAATGATCGGGACGTCTGGCTGCACCGCGCCCCGACTCGCGATGTCATCGAGGCCCGGCTGGGTCACGACCGGGATGCGATCGGCCTCCTGTTCGACTGGTCGATCGCCGAACTGCTGGAGCGTTACCTGGTGGACGAGCGGTTGCACCTTGCCTACATGGGCCAGGGCGTGGTCGGCTCGGCGGCGAGCCCGTTCGATCCCGGAACCGCGTCGCTCTACTATCACCACTACTGCGGCCGGCTGGATGGCGGCGAACCGGGCGGCTGGGGCTACGTCACCGGCGGCATGGGGATGGTGTCCTTCCTCATCCACGATGCCGCCATTGAGGCCGGCGCGGTGGTTGCGGCCGGTGTCGCTGTCGCCCGCATTCTGCCCGGCGAGGGTGTCGAGCTGGCCGGGGGAGAGAAGATCCGTGCCCCCATCGTCATCTCCAACGCCGACCCGGTGGTGGCGCTCCGGCTCCTGGGCAGCAACGCTGACAGCGGCTGGCGGCGGCAGGTGGAGCGCATCCCGATGCGGAGCGCGACGGTGAAAGTGAACGCGGCGCTCGATGAGCTGCCCAATTTCCTGTCCCGGCCCGGCACGAGGATGCCGCATCACCTCGCCACGATCAACACTCCGATCACCAAGGCGGAGTGGCGCAGCTGTCATGCCGACATGATGGCGGGCCGCATGCCCGGGAGAGTGTGGACCGAGATCTACCTGCAGACCGCCTACGATCCGAGCGTGGCACCGCCAGGCAAGCATGTGATGAGTGTCTTCTCGCAGTACATGCCCCATACTTTTGCCTCGGGGACGTGGGACGACCACCGGGCGGCAGCGGGCAAGGTGGTGCTCGATTCCATCGGGCGGTTCTGCTCCAACCTGCCGGGCGCGGTGAGCGCGCTTGAGGTGCTGGGTCCGCCAGATGTCGAGTTGAGGACAGGGCTGACCGGCGGCCAGATCTTCCAGGGAGAGTGCCTGCCACCGTACATGTGGAGCAACCGGCTGACCTACCGCACGCCGATGGAGGGTTTCTATCTCTGCGGCGCCTCCACCCACCCGGGGGGGAGCGTGATCGGGATCAATGGACGGAATGCGGCGTATGAGGTTTTGGGGCTGCTGGGCGAGAGTACGGCGTAAGGAACGGCAGGCGATTGGGCGATTAGGCGATTAGGCGATCAGGCGATCAGGCGATTAGGCGATTAGGCGATCAGGCGATCAGGCGATTAGGCGGTTTGGCGGTTTGGCGATTCGATCGAGGTGTGACCAATGCTCTGCTGCCTGTTCGTGCTCGCTGCCATCCAGGGACCAGGCCCCCAATCGCCCAATCGCCCTATCGCCCAATCGACCGACAGTACCACCGTCATCCTCCTCGGCACCGGGGTGCCCATCCCCGATCCCCAGGCCCAGGGCCCTGCCACCGCGGTCACCGTCGGCCAGCGGATCTTTCTGTTTGACGCCGGCCCCGGTGTCGAACGCCAGCTCGCCGCCGCGGGGTTGCCGTTCCGTGACGGCCCGGTCACCGCGGTCTTCCTCACCCACCTCCACACCGATCACACCCTTGGCCTGCCCGATCTGATCTTCACCAGCTGGGTGATGGGTCGACGGCTGCCACTCCGGATCATTGGGCCACCGGGCACGCAGGCGATGACCGACCACCTCCTGGCGGCCTGGTCGGAGGACATCGCCATCCGCACCGAATTCGGGGAGCACGCCAAGGCTGGCGGATACAAGGTCGCCGTGCAGGAGGTGGAGGGAGGCGTTGTCTATGACTCGGCCGGTGTCCGCATCACCGCGATTCCGGTGCTGCATGGAGGATGGAAGTACGCCTTTGGCTTCCGCATCGAGGCGCCGGGCAAGACCATCGTGATTTCGGGCGACACCCGGCCGAGCCCCGCACTTGAGCGCGCGGCCCGTGGTGCCGATATCCTGATTCATGAGGTGTATCCCGCGGTTCGGCTCCGGCCGGAGCCGCAACCGGGGGGCGACAGCTGGCCCCGCTACATGCGGTCATTCCACACCTCAGACCGGGAGCTTGGCGCCCTCGCGTCGCGGGCCAAGCCGAAGCTGCTGGTGCTCTACCATATCGTGCGGATGGGCGGCACCGATGCGGAGTTGCTGGCCGGAGTGAAGGCGGGAGGATTCACCGGCCGAACGGTGATCGGAAAGGACCTGCAGCGATTCTAGTCGCCCATCTGAGCGTGGTGCCCCGTACTCACGGGGCCGCGTGACGGCCCCTTGGTGGGGCACCGCTGGCGCACTTCCCGCCCCCGATCCGCCGGACACCGCCGACGTGGTCATCGTCGGCGGCGGAGTATTGGGCCTCGCCACAGCGTATCACCTGGCACGACAGGGCGCCCACCCCCTCCTGCTGGAACGGGATGGTCTCGGTGCCGGTGCCACCGGCCGCAACGGCGGATTTCTCCCGGTCGGCACCGCGGAGGATTACGACACCACGATCGCGCGGCTGGGGCGCTCAACCGCGCGGGAGCTGCTTGGCCTCACGATCGAGAACCGGTGGCTCGCCGATGAGATCCTCGGTGTCGAAGGGATCGCCTGCGACTTTCGCCCGGCGGGCCACCTGCACCTCGCGTTGAGTGACGCTGAGCAGGAAGCCAATCGGCGGCTGGCCAGCCTTCTGACAGAGGATGGTTGCGCCACGGGTCACCTCGCGCTGACCGAGGCACAGGCGATCGTCGCCACTCCGTTCGGACCAGCAGTGGCGGGCGGGCTCTTCTTCCGGGATATCGCCCTGCTGCACCCGGGCAAGCTCGTCAGGGGGCTTGCGGGTGCCGCCAGACGGCGGGGAGCAGTCATCGCCCGAGCGGAGGTCCAGCGCATCGAGGGCGGCGGGCGCGGGGCGAGAATCATCACCGACCGGGGCAACATCGACGCCGGTGCGGTGCTGACCGCGGTCAATGCCTGGACCGGCGAACTGCACCCTGCGCTCGGCCCGCTCATCACACCGGTGCGGGGGCAGGTGGTGGCATACGCGCCAGTGGCGCCGCTGTGCCGCGCCGGCATGACCGCGCTGACCACCGCGACCGAGGAATATTGGCAGCAGTTACCAGACGGGAGCATTATTCTCGGAGGCTGCCGTGCCGTGCAGCCGGGACGAGACGAAGGCGTGCTCTCCCTGAATCCCACGGCTGAGGTGCAGCACGCACTGGATCAGGTGCTCCCGACGCTGTTTCCGGGGATCGGCAGTCTCCAGGCGACGCATCGCTGGGCCGGCCCGATGGCGTTCACCCGCGACCGGTTGCCAATCGTCGCCCCGTGGCCGGAGGCGGCAGGCTGGAGCATCGGGGGATTCTCCGGCAACGGCATGTCGCTCAGCCTGATCCTCGGCCAGCTGATCGGCGATGTGCTGCTGGGGCGCACCGCCGATCCGCAACTAACCCTGTTCAGTCCCAACCGGTTTTCTGGAGCTGTGCCATGACGCCGTTCCACCTGACGCCTGCGCAGGGACTCGCCCGGATGCCCGGCCCGTACCACGACCAGTACGACGTGCTGCTGCGGCATGGTACGCTCGATGTCGGCCTGTACGCGCCGCGCGGGGCTGATCCGCAGACCCCGCATACCCGTGACGAGATCTACGTCGTCATCAGCGGGAGCGGGTGGTTCCACAACGGCCCGGATCGAGTGGCCTTCGGACCGGGCGACGTGCTGTTCGTGCCGGCGCACCGGGAGCACCGTTTCGAAGAGTTCAGCGATGATCTCGCGCTCTGGGTGTTCTTCTACGGACCCGAGGGCGGCGAAGTCGCCGGCACCCGGTAGTGGCGGACCGCCCTGGGCTGGACATGATCACCGCCGCGTTCCTCCCCTGACACGATTCATGCCCCGGACCCGGCCACCGACGGCACCTCCCGATCCGCGCGAGCAGGAACTGGTGCGGCTGCGCGAGCGCGTGGCGGAGCTGGAGCGGGCGCTGGCCGAACCGGCAGGCGCCGCGCTCGCGCTGCAGGAAACCGAGACCCGGTTCAAGGCGCTCGTCGCCAGCGTCCCCGGTGCGGTCTACCTGTGCGAGATCAAAGCACCATGGAAAGACACGTACATGTCGTCAGGCGTGTATGCCATTACCGGCTACCGAGCCGCTGATCTGCTGCGGCCTGACGGCATCACCATCAATGACCTGACGCTGCCGGAGGATCTCGAAACCGTCGATCGGCAACTCGAAGAGGCGGTTTTCAGCGGCCAGCCGTTCGAATTGCGGTACCGGATTCGTCACGCCGACGGTAGCGTGCGCTGGGTCTATGACCGAGGCCAGGCGACCTATGCCGCGGATGGGACCCCGCTCTTCCTTGGCGGCGTCATCCTCGACATTACCGACCGGATGGTGGCAGACGAGGCGCTGCGAGAAAGTGAGGCGCGGTATCGCACCCTTGTCTCCAGCGTCCCGGGGGCCGTCTTCCTCTGCGGGTCGCAGTTCCCGTGGACCAGCACCTTCATGTCGAAGGGCGTGGAACTGCTGACCGGGCACCCACAGGCCGCATTCACCGGCCCGGGGGGCAATTTCTTCACCGAGATCACGTCACCGGAGGACACCGAAGCGCTCGTCGCAACGACGGAACGCGCTATCGCCCGGGGCGAGCCGTGGGCAGCTCGCTATCGCATTCGCCACGCCGACGGCGGCATCAGGTGGGTCTACGAGCATGGACGGGCCGCGTATGGACCACACAGCCGGCCGCTGTTTCTCAGCGGGGTCATCCTCGATATCACTGACCGGGTGGCGGCAGAGGAGAGCCTGCGAGAGTCGGAGCAGCGCTTCCGGACACTGGTCGACAATGTGCCGGGAGCGGTGTACCGCTGCGAAATCCACCCGCCCTACCGGGACCTCTACGTCTCGGACGGTATTCTGGAGATCACCGGGTATCCGGCCTCGGACTACCTGCGGGAGGATGGGCCACGCTTTGGCAACATGGCGTTCGAAGAAGACCGGGAGCGCATTGCCGCTGCCGTGGACGCCGCCGTATCATCGCGGACCACCTTCGATATCCGGTATCGTATCCGCCATGCCGATGGCGGCTCGCGCTGGGTGCAGGAGCAGGGGCGCGCCACCTTCTCGGAGAACGGCGCGCCGCTCTACCTGGATGGCGTGTTGATGGACATCACAGGGGAGGTGGCGCTCGAGCAAGGGCTGCGCGAACGGGAGGAGCGGCTCCGGACGATCGTCGAGAACGAACCCGAGTGCGTCAAGCTGGTGGACCGGGACGGCAATCTCCTTGAGATGAACCCGGCGGGCCTCGGGATGATCGAAGCGGACAGCCTCGCCCAGGTGCATGGCCGGTGCCTGTGCCCGATGATCGCACCGCCGGACGAGCCCGCCTTCCGGGAGATGATCGCCGCCGTCTTCGAGGGCCAGAGCCGCAAGCTGGTGTTCGAGCTGATCGGGTTGCGCGGCACGCATCGCATCCTCGAAACCCACAGCGTTCCCCTGTGGGATGGTCCGGAGCGGCGCGAGGTCCGGGCGTTGCTCGGCGTGACCCGGGATATCACTGCCCGGATGCAGCTCGAGCAGGCCCAGGAGGCGAGCGAAACGCGGTACCGTACACTGGTCGCCACGGTTCCGGGGGCAGTCTACCTCTGCGAAGTAGCTCCTCCATGGCGGGACAGCGTCATGTCGGATGGGGTCCAGGCCATTACCGGCTATGCTCCGGAGGAATTCCTGCGGGAAAATGGCCTGACCATAAACGACATCACCCTGGAGCAAGACCGGCCGAAAGCTGCCAGCGAACTCGCAACTGCGGTGGCGCGACGCGGGGCCTATGCCTCACGCTACCGGATTCGACACGCCGATGGCACCATCCGCTGGGTGCATGACCAGGGTCGGGCAGCATGCGATGAGCAGGGGCAGCCGCTCTTTCTCACCGGCGTCATCGTCGACATCACCGACCGGATGGCCGCCGAGGAGGCGGCCGAAGAAAGCCGCAGCCGCCTGGTCGAGGCGCAACGGATTGCCCAGGTCGGGAGCTGGGACTTCGACTTCATCACCGGGAAGCTTTCATGGTCGGAGGCGCACTACCGGATTCTCGAGCTGGATCCCACGAAGCTCGGGGCCACCTATGAGAGATTTCTGGCGTTGGTGCATCCGGATGACCGGGCGCGCGTGGACCAGGCCTACACCGAGTCCGTCAAAAAGCGAATGCCCTATGAGCTGGTGCATCGGCTGCTGATGCCCGATGGGCGGGTGAAGTACGTTCACGAGCGGGCCGAGACCCGCTACGACCCCAATGGCAACCCGATCCGCTCGCTGGGAACGGTGCAGGACATCACCGACCGGCGTCAGGCGGAGCAGGTGCGGCAGGGGCTGGAGGCGCAGTTGCGTCAGTCGCAGAAGATGGAGGCCATCGGCACGCTGGCTGGAGGAATCGCGCACGACTTCAACAACATCCTGGCCGCGGTGATCGGCCATGCGGAGCTGCTGGCGGAGGACGTGGGCGCGGACCAGGCCGGGCAGGAGGGAATCAAGGGCATCCTGGAGGCCTCGCGCCGCGCCCGGGATCTGGTGCAGCAGATTCTGACTTTCAGCCGGCTGCGGGAACAGGAACGGGGGCTCATCCCGCTCGAACCGGTGGTCCGCGAGGTGCTCAAGCTGCTCCGGGCCACGCTCCCGAGTACGATCGAGATCCGTACGACGGTGACCACGGAAGACCACCTGGTGCTGGCGGACGCCACCCAGATGCACCAGGTGGTGCTCAATCTCTGCACCAACGCCGCGCACGCGATGCAGGAGCATGGTGGCGTCCTGGATGTGAGCTACCAGCCGGTGCGCCTCGACGCGGAGCAGGCACAGCTCCACCCGGGACTCCAGCCCGGCCTCTACATGCGGCTGGTCGTGCGCGACACCGGCCACGGCATGGACCAGCTGACCCTGGAGCGCATCTTCGATCCGTTCTTCACCACCAAGTCACCGGGCGAGGGCACCGGGCTTGGCCTGGCCGTGGTGCATGGCATCGTGCAGAGCCACGAGGGCAGTATCACCGCGACCAGCGAGCCGGGAGAAGGAACCGCTTTCCAGGTCTTCTTTCCGGCCGTCGAGGGCCGCTCCACCGCGGTCGCGACCGAGGACACCGCGATGCGGCTCGGAAGCGGTGAGCACATCCTCGTGGTGGATGACGAGCCGTCGCTGGTACGGATCGCGAACCGGCTGCTCGAGCGACTCGGCTACCGCGTCACAGCGCACACCCACCCCACCGAGGCGCTCGCGGATTTCCTCAAGCGCCCCGACGACTTCGACCTGGTCCTCTCCGACCTCACCATGCCCCAGATGACGGGGCTCGACCTGGCCAGCCGCCTGCTTGCGCGCCGTCCCGACCTCCCGATCCTGCTGACCTCGGGCTACGCCGGCGCGCTCGATCCCGCGGAGCTGAGGCGGGTGGGCGTCCGGGAACTGGTGGGGAAGCCGTTCCTGACGCGGACCCTCGCCGACGCGGTCGCGCGCGCGCTCCACCGGCGCTGAGTCCGTTGCCTGTCGCTCGCGGCCGTGGCACCGTAGATTCGCGGCATGCCCATGGAACCCACCCTCCCTCGCGACGCCTACCTCTCCGCCGAACATTTCCGGCGCGAGAAGGACCGGATCCTCTGCCGCGAATGGTTCTTCGCGGCGCGGGAGGAGGAGCTCCCGGCGCCTGGCGATTACCTGGTGCGGGAGGTCGCCGGCGAGAGCGTGCTGCTGGTGCGCACCCGCGACGGGCAGCTCGCGGCGCACTACAACGTCTGCCGCCACCGCGGGTCGCAGCTGGTGCCGCCCCCGGCGCCCGATGCCACCGGAACCGCCCTCGGCCCCACCGGTTCCTTCGGCTCCGGCATCAAGTGCCCATACCACGCCTGGACCTACAGCCTCGACGGCCTGCTCCGCACCGCCCCCTTTCTGGAGGAAGGCGATGGGTTCTGCAAGGAGGAGCTCTCGCTCTTCCCCATTGGCGTGGAGAGCTGGGGCGGGTTCGTGTTCATCAACCTGTCGAACGGCACCCCACGGGCCTCCCTCCTCGATCAACTCGGCGGGGCACCGGAGCGGGTGCGGCGGTATCCGCTGGCGCAGCTGAGGATCGCCCGGCGGATCCGCTACGAGGTCGAAGCGAACTGGAAAGTGATTCTCGAGAACTACAACGAGTGCTACCATTGCGGTCCGGTACACCCCGAACTCTGCCGGGTGGTGCCCGCCTTCCGGCAGAAGGGGGGTATGGACCTCGACTGGGACCGCGGCGTCCCTCACAAGGAGGGCGCCTGGACCTTCACCATGTCCGGCTCCACCAACCGCAAACCGTTCGCCGGCCTCAACGACGACGAGCTCATCCGGCACAAGGGCGAGCTGATGTACCCCAATTTCATGCTGTCGCTCTCCGCCGAGCATGCTGCCGCCTTCTCGCTCTGGCCCCACGACCAGGGACACACCACCGTGCTGTGCGATTTCCTCTTCCATCCCGAGGAGATGGCTCGGCCGGATTTCGATCCCTCCGATGCGATCGAGTTCTGGGACATCACCAACCGGCAGGACTGGGTCATCTGCGCCTCGGTGCAGCGCGGCATGGGAAGCAGAGTCTTCCAGCAGGGATTCTACGCGCCGATGGAGAGTCTGAGCCTGGATATCCGGAGGTATGTGAAAGAGCGGATGGGGGAGTAGCAGCCGAATGCCGGGTAGGGGCGGAGCTCCAGCTCCGCCCGTGGGACGCGTCGCCCAAGCGGCCCCCGGAATGCGGAGACATTGTCGTTGCGCCACCGTCGACCACCGTGGTGCGGGCGGAGCTGGAGCTCCGCCCCTACCCGACTTTGCGTCACTCTCAACAATCGACCGCTGAACGCTCCCCAAGGACCGCAAATGTCGACTGAACTCGCCACCCTCGGCGGTGGCTGCTTCTGGTGTATCGAAGCGCCGCTGCTCCAGCTGCAGGGCGTCGAACGCGTCGTGTCCGGCTATGCCGGTGGGGCCCGGCCGGATCCCACGTACGAGGCGGTCTGCAGCGGGATGACCGGGCATGCGGAGGTCGTCCAGGTCACGTTCGACCCCGCCGTGCTCAGCTATCACGACCTGCTCGAGATCTTCTTCACCATCCACGACCCGACCAGCCTGAACCGGCAGGGGGCTGATGCCGGCACCCAGTACCGGTCCGTGGTCTTCTACCACAGCGAGGCGCAGCGAATCACCGCGCTGGCCGTCATGCAGGAGATCGCAAACGCATGGGAGCGCCCGATCGTGACCGAGCTTTCCGCCGCGCCGCCGTTCTACCCGGCGGAGTCGTATCACCAGGACTATTTCCGGCGGAACCCGGGCAAGTCGTACTGCATGGGGGTCGTCGCCCCCAAGGTGGCCAAGGTCCGCGCCAAGTACGCCGACCGGATCCGCCGCTAGCCATGCGCTACTCTCTCCTCCTGCTTGCGCTCGCGGCACCGGCCCTCCCGGCCCAGACACCGGCCCGCTTCGCCAAGCGGGTGGATGCCTACGCCAGGGCAGAGCTTGCCCGGCAACAGATCCCCGGATTCTCCCTGGCGGTGATGCGGCGGGGGCACATCGTCCTGGAACGAGGCTACGGTCTGGCCAACGTGGAACATCGGGTGGCTGCAACAGCGGCGACGATCTACCAGTCCGGCTCATTGGGCAAGCAGTTCACCGCCGCCGCGGTCATGCTGCTGCTGCAGGAGGGGAAGCTCTCCCTTTCTGACAGTGTGCCCCGGTTCTTTCCCGAGGCGCCTGCCCGGTGGGGCGCGGTGACCATCCGCCACCTGCTCACCCACACCTCAGGCGCGGGCGATTACCCGGAAGACTTCGACTACCGGCACGACCATACCGAGGACGACATGACGGCGCTCGTCCTCTCCCGCCCCTTCGATTTCAGCCCCGGCGATTCCTGGCAATACAGCAACCTGGGCTACATGCTGCTCGGTGCAATCATCCACAAGGTGAGCGGGCAGTTCTACGGCGACCTGCTGCACGACCGGATCTTCCTCCCCTTTGGCCTCCGCACCGCGCGGATCATCAGTGAAGCGGACATCGTGCCCAATCGGGCGGCGGGCTATCGCATGGTGGAGGGGCAACTCAAGAACCAGGAGTGGGTCTCCCCGGTGGTGAACACAACCGCCGATGGCTCGCTGTATCTCACCGTGCGCGATATAGCCCGGTGGGATTCGCTGCTCTACGCCAACGACCTGCTGACACCGGAGAGTTTTCGCCAGATCACCACACCGGTGGTCCTGAACAGCGGCAAGACCTACCCATACGGCTTTGGCTGGGGGGTGGGCAGCGCCAATGGCCATCGGATCATGGCCCATAGCGGTTCGTGGCAGGGGTTCAAGAGCTACATCGTGCGCTACTACGAAGATGGTATCACCGTCGTGGTCTTCGCCAACCTGGCCGAAGCGAACGTCACCACGATCGCGCAGGGCGTGGCGGCGCTGTGGGACCCTGCACTGAAGCCGTTGTCGGAGGAGTAGGGGGCGATTGGGCGATTAGGCGATTGGGCGATTGGGCGATTAGGCGATTGGGCGACTAGGCGATTGGGCGATTAGGCGGTTGGGCGGTTGGGCGGTTGGGCGGTTCCGAGTGCAACGCGAATGGTGGGATCCGCGAGGACCCCACCCTTCGATTTGTTATTCGCCAATTCGTTTAATCGCCCAATCGACTAGTACCCCGGATTCTGCGTCACCGTCGGCGCCGCATCGATCTCCGACTGTGGAATCGGGAACAGCAGCTGGTTCGCTGAAATCCCGAGCACCGCCTGCGCCCGTCCAGTGCGGATGAGATCGGTCCACCGATCCCCCTCCTCCGCGAACTCCAGCCGGCGCTGCACATCAATCCGGTCGAGAATCTGCTGCTGCGTCGTGATATCGACACCGAGTGTATCGGTATCGAGACCCGCCCGGGCCAGAATCGGATTGTAGCTGGCCACGGCGTTGGCCAGCTGGCCCAGCTGGGCGAACGACTCGGCTTCGATCAGCAGCACCTCGGCGAACCGGATGACGTGGAAGTCCTCCGCTCCGGCGGTGGTGGGGAACTTGGTACCGTACGAGCCGCCAGCCTGGGAGGCCTCTACGTAGCCTCCCCCATTGATATCGGGCTGGATGTTCCACGCCAATCTGGCATCGGTGGACAGGGTGTCATAGGCATCGATGAGGGACTGGGTCGGTCCGATCTCGAAGCGTCCTGCGCCGACCGCCAGCTGGTCAGAGAGCCAGTAGAAGCCGAACAGGTTCGCCTGATCGATCGAGGAGGTGAAGGTGAGCTTGAAGATGTTCTCAGTGGTATTGACGTCATCATTGTCGAACAGGTCGGAATAGCTTGGAGCCAGGGCGTAGCCCAGCGCTTCTACCTCCTGGGCCTTGGCGAGCGCGAGGGCGTAGTTGCCCTGATAGAGATGCACCCGGGCCAGCAGTGCCTTGGCGGCAGCAACCGTCGCGTGGTTGTCGGGGTTCGTGATATTCGTCATCCGGATCTCGGCTTCGCCGAGGTCGGTGAGAATCTGAGCATAGACCTCGGCCACCGTGGCCCGGGTAATGTTGCCTGCGCTGGCCGGATCGGTGATCGGCGCGAGCCGGATTGGGACATCGCCGTAGTGCTTCACCAGGTTGTGGTAGCTGAGCGCCCGGAGGAAGTACGCCTCGCCCAGGATCTGTTCCTGCTCTCCCGCCGCGAAGCCGGTGACGGCCGGCACCCGGTCGATCAGGGTGTTGGCCCGCTTGATCGCATCATAGATGTGGTTCCACATCCCGGTGACGTCGGAATTATCGGCATCAAAATCATGGAGGAACCCGTCCTGGTACGAAGTGAATGTCCCGGTATGGTTGGCGTTGTCGGCAAGGAGGTCGCCGAAATGGGTCATGGTCCCGCCGTAGTAGAACCCGTCCTGCAGTTCGTTGTAGGCGCCGGCCAGCGCCGCCCTGGCGCCACCGGGAGTCTTGATCGCCTTGTCATCGGAGAGCTGATCGGGCGGGCTGGTATCCAGGATGCTGCACGCCCCCAATGAGAGGGTGGCTGCGAGGAGCAACATTGAGCGCTGGAACATACGAGCGCCTTTCGGGAACTGAGAAGTCTTGGTTGGCATGGTTACCACCCCGCCTGGATGCCGAACGACCAGGTGCGGGCGACCGGATAGGCGTAGAAGTCGGTGGCGAGCTGGGCGCTGCTGTTGTCCCCGAATCCGGTCGAACCGTTGCTGTTCACTTCCGGGTTGTACCCCTTGTACTTGGTCGAGGTAAAGACGTTTTGGCCGCGGATGTAGAACCGGGCCCGGGTCATCCGGAGGCTGCCCGCGAGCGCCTCGGGCAGCGCATAGCCGATGGTCAGGTCAGCCAGCCGCAGATAGGACCCGTCCTCGATGAAGCGATCCGAAATCTCGCGGGCTCCCGAAACGCCGTCGAAACTGGCACGGGGCTGCCTGGTGATGTCTCCCGGCTGCTGCCAGCGGGTGAGGACCTCACGGAACTTGTTGTCGTAGTTGTAGCCGCCTTCATCCGAAAAGACCCGCATCCCATTGAATACGTCGTTGCCTTTGCTGAACTGGAAGAAGCCGGTCAGATCAAACCGTTTCCACGACACCGTCGAGGTGAGTCCGCCGGTGAAGTCGGGCCACGGATTGCCGACGACCTTCTTGTCGCTGGTGGTGATATTCCCGTCGCCATCGATGTCCTGATAGATCGCGTCCCCGGTGGCGGGATCGACGCCCATGAAATGGTAGGCGTAGAACGCACCCAGCCGCTGACCCACCTCGACCCGGTTGATGTCGTAGTAGCCGGTATTGAACGGCTGATTCTGATAGAGCTTGGTCACCCTGTTCCGGTTGGTCGCGATGTTGAACGACGTCACCAGGCGGAAGCCATCGGCCCGCGCCGGCTGGATCGGGACCGCTGTCACCGACAGTTCCAAGCCCTTGTTCGAGATGGCGCCGATGTTGTCGGTAAAGGAGGTGAATCCGGTGCTGCCGGCGACCGGCCGGCTGAGCAGCAGATCGGTCGTCTTCTTGTTGTACCAGTCGGCGCTCAGCGCGACCCGCCCGTTCCACAGCTCCAGGTCGGCGCCGAGGTTGAGCTGGGTGGTCTTTTCCCAGCTGAGATTGGGGTTGCCCAGGGCGCAGGGCTGGTAGCCCGGTTCACTGCCGTAGTTGGAGGTACAGAACAGCCCCTGATACGGATAGTCGCTCAGCGCCTGGTTCCCGGTCCGGCCCAGGCTGGTGCGGAACTTGAGCAGACTGATCGTACCGCTGTTGGCCAGGAAACGCTCGCGGCTCGCCACCCAGGCGAACGATCCGCCGGGAAAGAAGCCGTACCGGTTATTCGGCCCGAACACCGACGCACCGTCGCTGCGGAACGCGAGACCGAGGAGGTATTTGTCGTCCAGGGTGTAGTTCGCCCGACCGAAGAAGGAGAGGAGACCGTTTTCCGCGAAGGTACCGGAGAACTCCGTCACCGTGGCGGCGTTACTGACCTGGTGCAGCTTCTCGTCGGTCAACGTCTCGCCGCGGACGAAATTTCTGTCGGTGTTGTTCCGCTCTACGCTCGTGCCTGCGGTGAGGTTGAGCACATGACGGGTGTTGAAGGAGCGGTCGTAATTGAAGAAGCCGTCGAAGACATAGCGCTGGCCGTTGGAGTAACTCCGCTTTGCTACACCGCCATACTGGGCGCCCGGCGACCCGGGCACCAGTGGCGAGTTGTACTGGGTCTCGGCCAGGTTGTAGAAGTCGACACCGACGCGGCCGGTGAGCTGCAGACCGCGGCCCAGCTCGTACCGGGCCTCGATGTTGGCGAGCACGGTGTTCGTCACTGCCCGGGCGTTGTCGTGCTCCGCGAGATCGACGGCGTTCACGTAGGCCATGCCGTCGGCAGTATTGCTGTACGCCCCCCCCGGCTGCCGGACGGGGAAATACGGTTCGTGCGCGATGGCATTGCCGACAATCCCGAAGAGGTTGTCGTCGGCTTCGACCCGGTCGTTCCGTTCCCCCGAGAGCGCCAGGCTGGTCTGGATCGACAACCGCGGTGCGGCCTGGAAGTCGAGGTTTATTCGGCCACCAATCCGGCGATACCCCGACGCGAGCACGATCCCGCGCTGGTTGAACAGCGTGCCGGACGCCCGGTACCGGATCCGCTCGGTGCCGCCCTGAGCGGACAGTTCGGAGCTGCTGATCGGCGCGGTGCGGAACACTTCACCCTGCCAGTCGGTATTGGCGCCCGAGGTCGGGAAGTAGTCGTCGGGATCGTAACCGTCGTTGAGGGCACCTTCCCGCATGTACGTGAGATACTCGGGTCCACTCAGCAGGTCGATTTTCTTGGAGGCTCTTTGCGTACCGAAGTAGCTGTTGAAGGAAATACTGCTTTCCCCTGCTCTCCCCCGCTTAGTGGTGATGAGCACCACGCCGTTGGAACCGCGCGAGCCGTAAATCGAAGCGGATGCCGCATCCTTGAGCACGTCGATCGAAGCGATGTCCTCGCTGCTCACCCCCGTGATCGCACGGATGCCCTGACCGCCGAGGCCCAGTTGGGAGAGATCCTCCGAGATGATCGGCACGCCGTCCACCACGTACAGCGGCTGGTTGCTGGCAGAGATCGACGCCGATCCACGCACCCGGACGGTAATGGCGTTCCCGGGGTTGCCGGCGTTCTGGATCACCTGGACCCCTGGCGCCCGGCCAGCCAGCGCCGCGTCGGAGCTGGCGTTGGGTGTCGCGGTGATATCGTCCGCACTGATGGTGCTGACCGCGGTCGTCAGGTTGTCACGCGTGACGCTGCCATAACCGATGCTCACCAGCTCCTCCAGCTCGATCGGCTTGAGGACCAGCGAAAAGTCGAGCGTCGCATCTTCGCCGGCGGCCAGTCCGATCTTCTTCTCCGCCGGGGCATACCCGATCATCTGCACCCGCACCGTGTAGGTGCCGGCGGCCAGATCGGCAAAGCTGTAGCTGCCGGTCGCCTTGGTCAGCATCCGCTTGCCCGTCCCGACCACCGACACCAGCGCGCCCTCGAGCGGGCGCACGCTGCTCGAGTCGGTGACCGTACCGGTGATCGATTGCGCGCTGAGGGGGGCCGCGCCGAGCAGCAGCACGGCGGCGACTCCGACGATCCAACCTCGCCAGTCTTTCATACGCAGATCTCCAATGGAAGACAGAACAGCAGGTGCAGTCAGGCAGACACAGCGGAACGGGAACCAGACTTACGGGACCGGGAGCGTCGCCCGGCCGGAACGAGGATCGAACTGACTGCCCGCGGGCAGCAGGAAGAGCCGCAGGTTGGTGGCACCGAGCAGCGGCGCCGTGGCGCGGGTGACGGTGGCGTGGCGCGCATCGATCACCTCGACCGCACTGGCACCCAGCACCCGCCATTGGCCGTTCGGCTCCACCAGCAGCGCGGTGCTCTCGTCGATGCCCACCCCAATCAGCCCGGGACGCTCCAGCACGACACTCAGCAGCCGGTTGTGCCGCTCCCGCTGGATGAAATGCTGGTCGACGATGGCCCCGTGCAGGAAGCCCAGCCCGCGCACCACCTCGATCGTCCCGCGGGCGATCTCGGGAAACTCATCCCCGTAGTAGCCCAGACTGTCCGGCCGGCGCTGATTCCCGGTGAGCATCGAGTCGCTCATGATCGCGGCACCGGCGCTGGTGCCGCCGACGACCGCTCCGCGGCGGTAGCGCTCGTGCATGGCCAGCAGGAGCGGCGTGTCGTAGAGAATCGGCGCGAGCCGGGCCTGGTCGCCGCCGGTGAACCAGATCCCCATCACCCCATCGAGTCGATGGACCGTCGCAGTGTCGAGCGCCTCTTCTCGCGACACGATCAGGCTGAACGCGTCGGCACCCAGGCCGCGCAGCTGCTCCACCTTTTCATCCCCGGTGGGTCCCGGCTCGTCGCTCGCCATCGGCACGACCGCGATCCGAGCTCCCGGTCCGCCCGCCAGTTCCACGAAGCGCTGGACCAGCGCGTCGGGCTGTGCCCCGCCACCGACGATCAGCAGGTGGCCTGCCGGTGTTCGCGTGGCTTGCGCCGTGACACGCCCCGCCGATGACAACAGCAGGGCAGCCAGCAGCAGGCGCCGGCCACCGACGGGAGCAATCACATGTCGTTGCGTTAAGGAATGCGGAACCGGCTGTACGGCCTCTGCCTGCAGTATTCCCCGCTGCGAGCCAATGTCAAGAGCCACTGGCGGTCCCGGTGGTCGCTGCCCAGCTTCCGGCCATGCGCACCGACTACGAATACATCGCTCTCGGACTGGGTGGACTGGGCAGCGGGGCGGCCTATTGGCTCTCCCGCACTGCCGGCCGCGACGTCCTCGGCCTCGAGCAATTCGAGCTGGGACATGTGCGGGGCGAGTCGCAGGACCATTCCCGGATCATCCGGCTGTCGTATCACACGCCGGCCTATGTGCGGCTCGCCAAACGGGCCTATGAATCATGGGCGATGGTCGAGGCCGACGCCCAGGAACCGTGCATCCTCAAGACCGGCGGGCTGGACGTTGCGCCCCGCAACAGCAAGATCCCGCTCGATCCCTACATTGCCAGCCTCACGGCGGAGAACGTCCCCTTCGAGCTGCTGAACGCGCGCGAGATCATGCAGCGCTGGCCCCAGTTCCAGCTCACCGACGAGCATCACGGGCTGTATCAGGAGGAGGGCGGGATCGCGATGGCGGCCCGCGCCACGGCGGCACATCAGCGGATGGCGCGGGAACATGGCGCGACGCTGCAGGACCGCGCAGCGGTGACGTCGGTCCGCTCGGTCGGCGGCGAAGTCGAGATCGTCGCTGGCGAGGTCGCCTACCGCTGCCGCAAGCTGTGTGTCGCGGCGGGGCCGTGGTCCAACCGGATCATGGAGCTGCTGGGCCGGCCGCTGCCGCTCGAGGTGACGAAGGAGCAGGTGACCTACTACGCCTCGCCGTTTCTCAAGGAGTTCGCACCGGGCCGCTTCCCGGTGTGGATCTGGATGGACGACCCCTGCTACTACGGCTTCCCGGTGTTTGGCGAACAGGCGACCAAGATCGCGCAGGATGCCGGCGGCAAGCCGACGACCGCGGATGGCCGCACCTTCGAGCCCGATCCGGAGAACAGCGCCCGGGTCGAGCGCTGGGCCCGGCAGTACCTGCCCCGCGCCCTCGGTCCGGTACTTTATACGAAGACCTGCCTGTACACCCTCACGCCGGACCGGGACTTCATCATCGACCGGGTGCCGGAACATGAGAACATCCAGATTGCGATCGGCGCCGGACATGCGTTCAAGTTCGCCTCGGTAATCGGGCGGATCCTGAGCGAGTTGGCGCACACCGGAACGACGCCGACGGATATCTCCGCGTTCTCGCTCGAGCGGCCGATCCTGAAAGAGGCCAACCCGACCCGCAGCTACATGCAGTGAGGCTCGCGCTCGCGCTCCTGTTCGTCGCCGCCGGCACGCTGCATTTCCTGATACCCGCGCCCTACCGCGGCATCATGCCGCCGTGGCTGCCGGCGCACGCGGCGCTGGTCGCCATCAGCGGCGTCGCGGAAATCTTCGGCGGCATCGGCCTGCTGCTGCCGCAGACCCGCCGCGCGGCGGGCATCGGGCTGATCGTGCTGCTGGTCGCCGTCTTCCCCGCCAACATCCAGATGCTGCTGCTCTACCGTGCCCGCGGTGTGCCGTGGTGGGGGGAGCTGCTGCTCTGGCTCAGGCTGCCCCTCCAGTTCCTGCTGATCTGGGGCGTCTGGCGGGTGAGTCAGCCGCGGAAGCGGTAGCGGCGCCCAACCCTGCTGGACCGGCTCCACCCTGCACCGTACCTTCTCCCGCCATCCGTGTTCCCCGAGGAGACTCATGCGCCACCGGTCCGCTCAGCTCGCCGTTGCACTCCTGCTCCCGTTCGCCCCCGCGCAGGCGCAGACCGCCACGCGGGCGGCGCCACCATCGCTCGAGTCCATCGATTCGCTGGCGCACGCCGCCATCGCCACGGGGCGGGTGCCCGGTCTTTCGATCGCCATCATGCAGGATGGCAGGATCACACTCGCGAAAGGCTACGGCACGACGTCGGTCGGCAGGGGTGGCATGCCGGTCGATGCCAACACCCGATTCGCCATCGGCTCGGTGACGAAGCAGTTCACCAGCGCCGCGATCTTCCTGCTGGCGGAGGAGGGCAAGCTCTCGGTTCATGATCCCGTCGCCAAGTGGTATCCGGCGGTCACCCGCGCACGGGATATCACCCTGCTCGATCTCATGAACCATGTGTCGGGCTACCCCGACTACTATCCGCTCGATTTCGTCGACCGCCGGATGCAGGAGGTGGCCAGCGCCGAGTCGATCATTGCCCGCTATGCCAGCGGGGCACTCGACTTCGAGCCCGGCACCCGGTGGTCGTACAGCAACACCGGCTTCATCATCCTCGGACGGATCGTCGAGCGCGTGAGTGGCGAGTCGTTCGGATCATTTCTGAATCGGCGGATCTTCCAGCCGGTCGGCATGCGGCATACCACCTTTGAGCCACGGAAGACGGACGGCGCCGGCTGGGCGACGGGTCATACCTCGTTCGCGCTGGGACCGATCGTGACCACGAAGCCGGAAGGGCGCGGCTGGGCCGGCGCCGCCGGCGCCATCTGGTCCACACCGTCGGACCTGGCGACCTGGGACCTTGCACTCAGCGAAGGCCGGGTGCTCAAGCCGGATTCCTATGCCCTGATGACCCGGGTGCGACTGCTCACCGACGGCAGGAGCACCAACTACGCCTGCGGGCTCGACGTCGCCAGGATCTACGGCTGGACCGTGCTGAGTCATGGCGGCGCGGTCAGCGGTTTCATCTCCAGCAATCGCTTCGTGCCTGATGCGCGCTCGGCGCTGATCATGCTCACCAACGGCGAGAGCGGACAGGGGCTGCAGCCGATCGGGGTCTCTGGCACCCGGATCATCACCGCCGGCACCGCCCCACCGCGGGATACGACTGCCGTGGCCAATTCGGCGGTGCCTGCAGCGACGAAGATCCCGGACATCAACGGCCCCTCGCCGGTGGACGCGGCGAGGTCGCTCTTCACCGCGCTGCAGCAGGGCGGCGTGGACCGCACCACGCTGAGCGAGGAGTACAGCCATTTTCTCACGCCGGAGAAGCTCCGCGTGGCCGCTACCGCGCTCGGACCGCTCGGTGCGCCTGACACGGTGACGCAGCAATGGCGAGGTGAGCGTGGTGGCCTCGAGGTGGCCGTCACCGTCTTCAAGTTCGGCATCCGGAAGCTGCAGGGCTTGATGTACCGCAGCACCGATGGGAAGGTGGAGGAGTTCCTGATCACGGAGCCGTGATGTCGCCCAGTCCCTTTGCCGCCGGCATCTCGCGCCGCGACCTGCTGGGCCGCGCAGCCGCGACCGCCGGCCTGCTCGCCGGTGCGCCCGCACTGGCCTGGCCCGGTCTCGTTGGTGCGGGCCATCAGCAGGTCGGATCAACGGCACCCGCCGTGCTCCAGCCATCCCGGCTGCGGCAATCGGTCTGCCGCTGGCCATTCAGCGACGTCCCCGACGCCGAGTTCTATCCGGCGGTGAAGGCGCTCGGGTTCGACGCGGTGGACCTGCTCACCGAAAAGGAGTGGCCGCTCGCGGAAGCGGCGGGACTCACCTGCTCGATGGCGATGCCGACGGAGCGGCGCGATTTCATCCGTCGCGGACTGAATGACCGGGCCAACCACCCCCTGCTCCTCGGCGAGCTGGAGCACACCATCGTCGCCGCGAAGCGGCGCGGGTACGAGCGGGTGATCGCCATGATCGGCAACCGGGAGGGACGCAGCGACGCCGACGGACTCGCCGCCTGCGCGGAAGGACTACGCCGGATCGTGCCGCTGGCCGAGGAACAGGGCATCACCATCTGCCTCGAGCTGCTCAACAGCCGGGTGGATCATCACGATTTCATGGGCGACCGGATGGCGTTCGGCCTCCAGCTCATGTACACGGTGAACAGCCCGCGCGTCCGGCTGCTCTACGACATCTACCACATGCAGATCATGGATGGGGACATCATCCGCACCATCCGAGACCAGGGTCACTGGATCTCGCACTATCACACCGCGGGCAACCCGGGCCGCAACGAGCTCGACCGGAGCCAGGAACTCCAGTACGACGCGATCGCCACCGCGATTGCGGCGACCGGCCACACCGGCTGGATCGCGCATGAATTCATCCCGACCCGGGACTGGAAGGCCGGGCTGGCGGAGGCGCGTGAGGCTTGTGGAGGGGGAGGGCAAACGTAAGGGGAACCGGGAACAGGGAACGGGAGGAGCACTTGGGCGGAATTCCGCTCCAATCCGGAATAGGGGCTCCCCTCCACCCTTCCCCGTTCCCCCTTCCCCGTTCCCCGTTCCCCCTTCCCCGTTCCCGGTTCCCCGTTCCCCGTTCCCCGTTCCCCGTTCCCTTCCCCCGCTGTTCCCGGCATCATCGTTGCCTCTAAACACTTCCAGATAGCCAATTTCGCCCGGGGACCCCCTTCCCCGGCGCTTCCAGCCCAGGCCGAGTTGCGTAATGCAACTCACGCGGCGGATGGCGGCTGATTGGCGACCCACACGATCTGGAGGTCCGTCTGACCGCAGGCGCCGCAAGTCCCCCACCGCCCTCTCCGGCGGCAGATCCACGACCCGTGGGGAAACGGGATTCGGGGGGACTGCGGGACGTTGCCCGGGAGGGGATGCGGACGCACGCCGGCGGGTTCACGGTCCTGATGGCGATCTACGGCCTGGTATACCTGGTCTGGGAGCGGGGCGGCTGGGGCGGGTCGGACCTCCGGGATCTGATCAGCAACATGGCGTTCATGCCGCTGAATCTGATGGTGGTTGTCCTGAACCTGCTGGCAGCCCGCAATCCGAGGCTCGATGCCGGTGTTCGTCGGGGCCTCCGCATCATCGCCGCGGGGTCCGTGGCGGTACTGATCGGCAACGGCATCTCGGTCTGGTACCTGCTGTCGGGCGAAAGCCCGGTCGTCTCGTGGGCCGATGCGTTCTATCTGACCAGCACCTTTCTGACGCTGGCCGCGCTGCTCCGTTTCCCCCTCGCGCGGCACACCCGATCCGAACGGTGGAAGTTCGTGCTCGACGCGGCGATGGTCGTGATCGGCGGCGCGGTCGCGATCTGGTATTTCACCGTGCTGCCGACCGCGCGTTCCTCGCACGGCGGCGTGACGGTGATGGTGCTCGCCTTTGCCTATCCGCTGGCCAACCTGCTGCTGCTCTTTGGCGTCACGACCGTGCTGCTGGGCCGGCCGCTCGACGGTAACCGTCTGGCCTTCAGCCTGCTCGTCGCCGGGACACTCATCGCGATCGTCGCCGACCTCACCTTTGACCTGTCGCTGCTGGAGATGGGCAGCCGGACCCCGTCGCTGATCGACGCCGTCTACCTGCTCTACTACCTCTTCATGATCGGGAGTGCGGAGTTGTACTACCGCCGCCCCGTCGCCGCCGAGCCACGGCACGGGCCGCTACGCCACCGGGTGCAGCCGTTCAGCCCCCTGCCCTACCTCGCCGTTGCCGGGACCTTCAGTCTGCTCCTCGCCACGGTGCTGGTCCCGTGGACCGAGCCGGTCAGTGGCATCGCGGTGAGTGCCGTGGTGCTGACCGTTCTCGTCGTCTCCCGCCAGTTCCTTGCGGTGCGGGAGAATGTCCGACTGCTCGCAGAGAATGCCGCCCGGCAGAACGAAGCGCGGTTCCGCTCCCTGGTGCAGCACTCCTCTGATGTGATGATCGTCATCCGGCCGGACAGCACGATCCTCTTCGTCAGCCCGTCAGTGACTCGCGTGCTCGGCTACGAACTCGAACCGCTGATGGGCCGGCCGCTGATCGACCTGCTGCAGCCGGAAGATCGGGAGCGGGCCCGGACCGCCTTTCGCGACGCTGCCCGGACCCCCGGCGTGACCCCGCCGGTCGAATGGCGCTTCCGCCAGCCAGATGGCTCGTCACTCCACGCCGAGGTCATCGCGACCAACCTGCTGCATGAGAGCACGGTGCGCGGGCTGGTACTCAACATCCGCGACGTGAGCGAACGGAAGCGGCTGGAGAAGCAGCTGACCCACCAGGCCTTCCACGATCCGCTCACCGGCCTGGCGAATCGCGCCCTGTTCCGCGATCGCGTCAGTCACGGTCTGGCGCTGGCGCGCCGCGACGGCCGGCTGCTGAGCGTGCTCTTCCTCGACCTCGATGACTTCAAGAAGGTGAACGACAGCCTCGGCCATCACGAAGGCGACCGCCTGCTGGTGGCCGCCGCCGAGCGGTTCGAGACCTGCGCCCGGAACGCCGACACGGTCGCGCGGCTGGGCGGCGACGAGTTCGCCATCCTGATCGAGAACGTGGCCGAGACCGATGGCCCGCAGGGGCTGGCGCAGCGGCTGACGGCGGTGATGATGAAGCCGTTCCTGCTCAGCGGCACCGAAGTGCAGATCAATGCGAGCATCGGCATCGCCACCTCCAGTGGTAGCGAGGATGCCGACGACCTGCTCCGCAACGCCGACGTGGCGATGTACACCGCCAAGCGCCTCGGCAAGGGGCGCAGCGAGGTGTACCAGTCGCAGATGTACGCCGAGATCCGCGAGCGACTGGAACTGGAAGCGGCGCTGCGTCATGCCATCGAGCAGCGGGAGCTGACCCTGGTCTACCAGCCGATCGTCTCGCTGGAGGGGGGGCGGATCTTCGGGGTCGAGGCGCTGGTGCGGTGGGACCATCCCAAGCTCGGGCCGCTGCTGCCGCACCAGTTCATCCCGCTGGCCGAGGAGACCGGGCTGATCGTCCCGCTCGGACGCTGGGTCCTGCGCGAGGCCTGCGCCCAGATCCGCCGGTGGCGCATCACCTTCCCCGCCACGCCGCTGTCCGTTGCCGTCAACGTCTCCGGCCGTCAGCTCCATGAGCTGGATGTGGTGGATGAGATCCGTGCCGCGCTGGCGGAGTCCGGCGTCGATCCCTCCGCCCTGGTCATCGAAATCACCGAGAGCGTGCTCATGCAGCAGGCCGGGTCGGTCCGCGCCCGGCTGGAGCAGCTCAAGGAACTGGGCGTCAGCCTGTCGATCGACGACTTCGGAATTGGCTACTCGTCGCTCAGCTACCTGCAGCGCTTTCCCATCGACATCCTCAAGATCGCCAAGCCGTTCGTGGACGACGTCGGCCTGGGCGAGGACCATGCGGCGCTGGCCCGGGCCATCGTGGGTCTGGGCGACACGCTGCACCTGCATACGATCGCCGAAGGCATCGAAACCGCCGAGCAGTGCGCTGCGCTGATCGCGCTCGGCTGCGCCTACGGCCAGGGCTACCACTTCTCGCCCCCGCTGGTTCCCGAAGGCATCGAAGCGCTGCTCGGAACGGCGGTGCCACCAGTGACTGGGGTGTGGAGGTAGCCGTCAGCCATCAGCTATCAGCCATCAGCTCCGTGGGGCAGCCGTCCCGGGTGCCCGCGGAGAGACCCGACCTCCCCTTCCCCGTTCCCCGTTCCCTGTTCCCCATCGCCTGCACCGGTCGGGCGCGGAGGCCCGACCTGCCCTTCCCCTTTCCCCCGTTCCCTGTTCCCTTTTCCCCATGGCCCGCAACCGTCGGGCGCAAAGGCCCGACCCACCCTTCTCCTCTGACGCTCATGCCTCTCCTCCCCCGTCGCCCGCGCTACGACGTCTGCATCGTCGGTTCCGGTGCCGGCGGCGGCATGGCGGCGCACATGCTGTCGCGTGCCGGTGCGAATGTCGTGCTGCTGGAAGCGGGCGGCATGTGGGACAATACGAAAGACTCGAAGATGCTCACCCCCGCCTCGGCGTCCCCGCGGCGTGGCAGCTCGACGAAAGAGCGGCCGTTTGGCGAGTTCGACGCCTGCATCGGCGGCTGGAACATTGAGGGAGAACCGTACACGCGTGCCTCAGGCACGCGTTTCGACTGGTGGCGCGCCCGGATGCTCGGTGGGCGGACCAATCACTGGGGCCGGATCTCGCTTCGCTTCGGGCCGGACGACTTCAAGGGCAAGTCGAAGGATGGGCTGGGCGACGACTGGCCCATCAGCTATGACGAGCTCAAACCGTGGTACGACGAGGTGGACCGGCTGGTCGGGATCTTCGGCAGCGTCGAGGGCCTGCACAATCACCCCGACGGCATCTTCCTGCCGCCGCCCAGGCCGCGCTGCTGGGAGCTGCTGGTGAAGCAGGCGGCCGACAAACACGCCGTCACCTGCATTCCCTCCCGGCTCTCGATCATCACCCAGCCGCACAACGGCCGCAGCGCCTGCCACTACTGCGGGCAGTGCAACCGGGGCTGCATGGTCAACGCCAATTTCTCCTCGCCCAACGTCCTCATCCTGCCGTCGCTCGCGACCGGCAAGCTGGAGCTCGTCACCGGTGCGATGGTGCGCGAAGTGACGCTCGACCGGCGCGGCCGCGCCGACGGTGTCGTCTACATCGACAAGGCGACCCGCACCGAGCAACGGGTCGACGCACGGATCGTCGTGCTCGCCGCCAGCGCCTGCGAGACCGCCCGCATCCTGCTCAACTCGAAGTCGGCGACCTTTCCGCAGGGCCTCGCCAACAGCAGCGGCGTCGTGGGCAAGTACCTCACCGACACCACCGGCACCGACGTCGGCGGCTTCATCCCGAAGCTGGTCGACCATGTGCCGCACAACGAGGATGGCGTGGGTGGTGCCCACCTCTATATGCCCTGGTGGATCGATAACCGGAAACTCGACTTCCCCCGCGGCTATCACATCGAGATCTGGGGTGGCCTCGGCGAACCCTCCTACGGCTTCATGGGCGGCATCCAGAGCTACCCCGGCGGCGGCGGCTATGGTGCATCGCTCAAGGCCGACTACCGCAAGTACTACGGCGCCACGATCGGCTTCTCCGGTCGAGGCGAGCAGATCCCCAACGCCGACTGCTATTGCGAGATCGACCCGGAGGTGGTGGACCAGTGGGGCATTCCGGTGCTGAAATTCCACTGGAAGTGGAGCGACTACGAAACCAATCAGGTGAAGCACATGCAGGAGACCTTCCGCACCCTGATCGCGGAGATGGGGGGCGAGGTCTGGAGCGACATGCCGTCAAAGGAGAGCGGCTACGGCATCTCCAATGGCGGATCCATTATCCATGAGCTCGGCACGGTGCGGATGGGCAGCGACCCGAAGACCAGTGTGCTGGACCCTCACTGCCGCACCTGGGATGTGAAGAATCTCTTCGTCACCGACGGCGGGCCATTTGTGTCCCAGGCCGACAAGAATCCCACCTGGACGATCCTCGCGCTGTCAATGCGGACCAGCGACTACATCGCGCAGGCGATGAAGCGGGGGGAACTATGAGGCGATTGGGTGATTAGGCGATTAGGCGATTAGGCGACTGGGCGATTGGGCGATTAGGCGATTAGGCGATTAGCGATTGGGCGATTGGGCGATTAGGCGATTGGGCGATTGGGCGATTAGGCGGTTGGGCGGTTGGGCGGTTGGGCGGTTGGGCGAATCTGCGACCAGGCGATTGGAGAAGCGGACATGACTGACCTCACTCGGCGCGATGCGCTGCAGATCTTCGCCGGCATTCCGTTACTGGCGGCAGGACTCTCCCCGCGCGACGTCGCGCGGGCCGCCGTGCAGGTGCGGTCCCTCTCAATCGCCCAATCGACGATTCGCCCAATCGCCTTCACGCCGGCGTTCTTCACCGCCCATGAGTGGGAGACGGTCCGGGTCCTCGTCGACCTGATCATCCCGAAAGATGCCCGCTCCGGCAGCGCCACCGAGGCGCTGGTGCCGGAGTTCATGGATTTCATCCTGAACGAGAACATTGGCATGCAGACCCCCGTCAGAGGGGGGCTCGCCTGGCTCGACGATGAGTCGCGTGAGCGCTTCGGCAAGATGTTTGTCGACGCCGCCGATGCGCAGCGGCGGCAGATTCTCGATGATATCGCCTGGCCCAAACGCGCCAGGCCCGAGTTCTCCCAGGGGGTCGCCTTCTTCAACCGGATGCGCGACCTCACCGCTTCCGGTTTCTACAGCAGCCAGATCGGTGTCGCCGACCTGCAGTACATCGGCAACACCGTTGTAGCAGAGTGGACGGGCTGTCCGCCTTCAGCACTGAAGAAACTGGGCGTCAGCTATGGGTGAGCGCACGCCACGGATCAGCCTTGCCCTGGCGCTCCTCCTCTGTCCGCTCGTCGTCCAGGCGCAGGAACAGGAGGGCGCCGCACCCACCTACCCGCCCGAGTTCTCCACCCCGATGCCGCTCTATACCAAAGGCCTCGGCAATTTCACCTGGAGAATTACGACCCGGTCTGCTGAGGCGCAGGCGTACTTCAATCAGGGCATCCAGCTGATGTATGCCTTTGCCCTGGATGACGCCGCGCGCTCCTTCCGCGAGGCGTGGCAGCGCGACACGACCTGCGCGATGTGCTACTGGGGCGAGGCGCTGGCGTGGGGGCCGTACCTCAACGAGGGCATGGGTCCGGCCGACGCCCAGCGGGCAACCCGCGCCATCACCCGCGCCGTGACGCTCGCGGACCGGCGTCAGAAGCGCGAGTACGCCCTGATCATGGCGCAGCGGACCCGCTATCTGCCGGCCCAGGATTCCGTCATCCGCAAGCAGCTCGACTCCACCTACGCCCGCGCGATGAAAGCGGTGTGGAAACAGCTCGGCAACGACGCCGAAGTGGGCACCCTGTACGCCGAATCGTTGATGCTGCTCGAGCCGCGCCGCGGCACCTGGGAGCTCGCCAAGCCCTCGATCCGCGAGATTCACCAGGTGCTGGAGCACATCCTCGCGCGCGACATCACACACCCCGGCGCCTGCCATCTCTACATCCACGCCACTGAGTCCACCACCGAGCCCGGCAAGCCACAGGCCTGCGCGGTCCACCTCGGCCACGCCGTCCCAGGGGCGAGTCACCTGAACCACATGCCATCGCACACCTACAACCGGGTGGGACGGTGGCACGACGCGGTGCGCGCCAATCTCACCGCCTGGCATTCCGACCAGGCGGCGCTGGTGAACGAGGGCTTCGCCATCTACCCCTCGCACAACCTGCACATGCTGCTCTACGCCGCGTCGTATGGCGGTGAGGGCGCGATCGCCGATCAGGCCGCACGCGACTATGCCGCCGTGGTGCGCGACACCAGCGTCGCCGGCCCCTCCCGCGGCAGCTTCTACCAGGCGCTGGTGCTGCTGCGTTTCGGCCGCTTCGCAGAGGTACTCGCCGTCCCCGGCCCCGCCGGCAATGCGATCCAGCGGGGGCTTGGCCTCTTCGCCCGTGGCTACGCCCACCTCAAGCTGCATCACGCCGACAGCGCGGAGACCATGCTGCAGCTCGTCGACTCGCTGGCCCGCACCACGCCGGACTCGATCGCCTTCCGCGGTCACACGGCCCGCAAGCTGCTCGGCATCACCGGTGGCATCCTCCGGGCCGAGTTGATGCAGTCACGCGGGGCGGCCGATTCGGCGATTGCGGTGCTGGAGGCGGCGGTCGCGCTCGAGGACAGCCTGACCTACGACGAACCGGAGCCGCTCCCCTTTGTCGCGCGCCATTGGCTTGGGGCCCACCTCCTCGAAGCCGGCCGGCCAGCCGAAGCCGAGGCGGTGTATCGCGCCGAGCTGCTCGACCATCCCAAGAACGGCTGGAGTCTCTCCGGATTGTCGCAATCACTGCGGGCCCAGGGCAGGAAGGAGCAGGCGGACACGGTCGATCGGGAGCTGGCCGCGGCGTGGGGGGCGGCGGATATGTGGGTGAGGGGGAGTAGGGAGTAGGCGATGGGCGATTGGGCGGTTGGGCGATTGGGCGGTTGGGCGATTGGGCGATTGGGCGATTGGGCGATTGGGCGGTTGGGCGATTGGGCGATTGGGCGATTGGTAAGCCGAATCTGTCGCGCGGGGAGGTTCGCCAACGGCTAATGGCCAATGGCCGTTCGCTGACAGCTGACGGCTGACAGCTGACGGCCCCCTGACACTCCCGGCGCCGCGTTCCGTATTGCACTCATCCCTTTCGGAGCCCTACCGCCATGCTGAAGCCCGTCCTCGGTGTCGCCGCCGCCGGCGTCATCGGCCTTGTTCTCTGGAAACTCGTGCTGCTGCTGCTGTTACCCCTCTTCGGCGTGGCCCTGGCCGGGCTCTTCGTCATCATCAAGGTGTCGTTCATCATCGGGATGGTGTGTCTGGCGTTCTGGCTGGTGAAACGTCTGATGCGGGATCCGGCGACGACCGTTTGAACATGGCGGCCGTTGGCCATTGGCGGGGTGGGTCCGTAGGGGCGGGTCTGAGACCAGCCCCTGCAACCCGCCCCGCGTCGTTCCTGCCGCTAGATTAGTTCCCCCATGCCCCGCCCCGTCCCTGAACTCCTCGCCCCTGCCGGCAGCATCGCCGCCGTGCACGCCGCGCTCGCCAACGGCGCCAATGCCATCTATCTCGGCGCCGAGAAGTTCAACGCGCGGGACGACGGGGCGCAGCTCACCCTCGACGACCTGCAGCTGGCCTGCGACCTGGCCCATGCCCGCGGCGTCCGGATCTACCTCACTTTCAATGTGCTGTTCAAGCCCGCGGAGTTGCGCGAGGCGCTGCTGCACCTGGGCGAGTGCATCGACCGCGGCATCGACGCGGCAATCGTGCAGGACATCGGTGCCGTTGGCCTGATCCAGCAGATCTACCCCGAGCTGGAAATCCATGGCTCGACCCAGATGACGGTGCACGATGCCACCGGGGCGCGGGTACTCCGGGAGATGGGCGTCGACCGTGTGGTGCTGGCACGGGAGAATACGCTCGACGATATCCGCGCCATCCGGGCCGCGGTGCCGGAGCTAGGCCTCGAGAGCTTCGTGCATGGGGCCCTCTGCATTGCCTACTCGGGCCAGTGCTTCATGTCGGGGATGATCTCCGAACGGAGCGCCAACCGCGGCTCGTGCGCGCAATCGTGCCGCAAGGACTATGTGCTGACGGATCCGCTCACCGGGACGGAACTCGATCGTGGCTTCCTGATTTCCGCCAAGGACCTGGGGGCGTGGGAGCATCTCGCCGAGATCGCGGAGGCGGGGATTGGCTGCCTCAAGATCGAGGGCCGGAAGAAGAAGCCGGAGTACGTCGCCACGGTGACGCACGGCTATCGCGAATTCCTCGACCGGCTGAGTGAGAAGAAGTGGAAAGCGCCCCAGCCGGCCGAGGTGCAGCCGCTGGTGCAGATCTTCTCGCGCGGATTCACCGGCGGGATGTACGGCGGGCGCGCCGGGCGCGACTACATCACCCGCAAGCAGCCGGACAATCGCGGCGCCGAGCTGGGACACGTCACCGGGCGCGAGGGCAAGGAGCTCATCATCTCTGTCTCTGCGCCGGTTGGTCCGGGCGACGGGCTGGGCTTTGAGCATCCTGCCGGCGCCTCCCACGGCAGCACCGGCTTTACCGTCACCCATGTCCGTACCATCGAGCAGAAGTCGAAGAGCGTGATCCAGGCGATCCCCGCCGCGGAAGAGGTGCCGACCGGCTGGGTCGTCGTGCGCTCGTCGCATGCGGCGCTGCTGGAGACTGCCCGAGCCTCCTACGCCGTCCTCGCCCGCGAGGGCCGGCTGGCGCGGATCCCCGTCGGGGTCGTCGCATCGGGTAGTGAGGGCGCACCGCTCCGGCTCCGGTTCACCGTCGGCGGCGAGGTGGTGAGTGTCGAGAGCTCGATTGGCCTGAGTGTGGCGGAGAAGCGTGCGCTCGACGACGCCCGGCTGCGCGAGCAACTTGGCCGACTCGGTGAAACCCCGTTTGCGCTGGGCACGCTCGACAGTTCGGCGCTCGCTCCCGGTCTCTTCCTGCCCATGAGCGCACTCAACGACTTGCGACAGCAGGCGGTCGCTGAGCTGCTGACGCGGCGCGATTGGACAGTGCGGGTGCAGGAGGTTGGGCGGGTGGAGCGAGTGGAAGCAGCCGTCAGCCATCAGCCGTCGGCCCATAGCCGTCAGCCATCAGCCGTCAGCCGTCAGCCGGGTCACCTGACCGCGGAAGTGTGGCGATTGGAGGACGCGCGCCTCGCGGCCGATGCGGGAGCGAACGAGATCTCGCTCGATCTCTTCCTGCGTCACCCGACGCCTCCGGTCACCCGGGTGCGCGCGCTGATCGCCGAGCTCGGGGCGCGTGGCGTGATGGTCCGGCTCCGCACCCCGACGATCGTCCGGCCGGAAGAACGGAAGGTGGTGGACAAGTGGCTCGCGCTTGAGACGCCGATCGTCACCGGCCACCTCGGGCTGCTGGCCGAACTGTCCCGGACCGGTCGTGATGTGGTCGCCGACTACGCGGTGAACTGCTTCAACCAGCATACCGCAGCCGAAATCTTCCGGCTCGGCGCAAAGCGCATCGTCATGTCGGTGGAGCTGACGGGCGAGGAGATGGCGCAGGTGGCGGCGCCATGGGAGGGAGCGGGATTCGAGGTCTTTGTACACGGCCGCCCCGAGGGGATGACCATCGAGCACTGCCTGCTCTCGGCGGCGTTTGAGCGGGAGCCGGCGACCTGTCGCGACCTCTGCGTCCAGAAGCACCCCCACACCGTACTCACCGATCCGGCGGGCTATGTCTTTCCGGTGGCGACCGACTCCGCCTGCCGCAATCGGCTGCTGCACTCCCGGCCAGTGGATGGTTCGGAGTACCTGCCCGCGCTCTGGCGGAATGGATTCCGCAACTTCCGACTGGTGTTCAACGTCCCGGGCGACCCGGTCGCCGAGATCACCGCGGCCTGGCGAGCCGCGATCGACGCGGTGGGCACGGGCCGGACCGCCGACCTGCGCGCGGTACGCACGGTTCTCGACGGCGCATTCACCCGCGGGCACTTCGCGCGGGCGGTGTAGGGGCCGGCCCTGGCCGGCCCCTGCACCGCCGCGCCCCGCACGGCCCCGTACGCAATCACGGCATCCGTTTCCCCACCCCGATCACCGCGTCCTTTTCATCCCGCAGCTCGAAACTCGTCGCCCGACCCCGCTCACTCGTGAATTCGAAGGTCAGATCGCTCATGATATCGAATACCGCGCCATCACGCAGCGAGGCGATGGTGAACCAGCGATCACGGATTGGAAGGAGAGCGAAGGGTCCTGCGCCGGGAAAGGGCGGCGTCTTCCACTCCCCGTGCAGCGTCCCGTCCCGCGATGTCAGGGTGAACGGGTTGCTGGTCGTGTCGGTCCCGCTGCTGTCGGCCCAGTGCAGATCGAACGTGCCGAGGTAGGGCAGCGCGTCCCTTGGCGAGACGAGCAGGGTATATGAGGGCTGCACCTCGATCCGGAACGGAACCCGGACCGTGCCCCATGACATCGTGAGGGTGGCGCCGCCGAGGCGGACCTCGGGGAAGGTCCAGGCCAATGCGTCGTTGAAGGGACCGCTTCCGATCGCCACGTCGTAGCGGAGCTGCTCTGCCGTGGAGTCGGGGTGCACGGTGTGAAATAGCTTGGGGCGGGGGTCCAGGACCATCGTCCATGGGCCCTCAGCCCGAACGACGAGCCAGACCGAGTACTTCCCCTGCTTCACCGGGTGGCCGTCAAGCTGGATATCCTTGCTCACTTCGAGGCTGGTGGCGCTGTTGGCGCCCGGCGTCCACACCTCGTTCCACTTGACCTCGCCACCGAACAGCGAATCCCGCCCGCGGGCCAGCGGGCGGGAGTATGCCACCGTGATCACGGTACCGTCGATTGTCTGGCTCACCGTGGCCGGCTCACTGGCCCTGACCTGCGCCGTGAGTTGATGAACTGTCGTGAGCTGGGCGACAACTGCGACGAGGAGCGTCGTACGGCGTGGTCCCACGGTGAGCAATCTCATCCGAACCTCGCATCGATACCCGCACGGATCTGGTCGAGCGTCTCCCCCGCCTTGTGCAGCCGATAGGCGAGCCGTCCCTGGCCCTGGCAGATCTCGCAGAATTTCGCCATGCCCTCCCCCTCGTAGCAGGAGAGCAGCGAGTAGAAGGTCGGGGGATCGGTGCAACCGCATTGGCAGCGGATGCCGTCGACAATCTCCGGCATCCCGCGCACCTTGTCGAACAGGTCGATGAGGTCGGCGTTGCCCCCGAGCTGTTCGGCGGTCAGCACCTTGTCGCCGGTGATGCCGGGTCGGGGATCGGGATGGGGGCCACCGCGGACGGCGCGACCGCAGGGCTTGCCACCCACATCAGACAGGCGGTGGACCGCCGGTTGATGCACCCGTCGACCACCGGGGAGCCAGGCGAGCAGAAGCCCTCCTGCCATCACCAGGAAGGAGCGGCGGCTCCCGCGGGAGGTATCGCTGGACAGGATCATTGGACCGTGGGGTTGAAGGAATGACCCTGCGGAAACTACGGAACTGTCATCATTGGGGCCAGAGAGCGGGTATCAGCCGTCAGCCGTCAGCCATCAGCCATCAGCCGTCAGCCGTCAGCCGTCCGCCGGCGGAACCCGGCGGCCTATTCCCCGCCCTGCGGGGGCTCGATACCTTACGCCGCGTGACCGGTCACGGATTGTGGCTGGGGCCGAGCGTTCAGCAGTCCGCAATCGTTGGTGACAGACATCTGACGGCCGACGGCTGACGGCTCAACACTGATTTCAACTCCCCCTATTCGCAGGTCCCCATGTCCCGCAAACCACTCGGCATCGGCTTCATCGGCTCGGGATTCAACGCCCGCTTCCACATGCAGTCCTTCCAGGGGGTGCGCGACGCCGAAATCCTTGGTGTGTGGAGTCCCAACCGCAAGAACGCCGAGTCGGCGGCGGGGTACGCCCGCCAGCTCGACGTCGGCGCCTGCAAGCCGTATCGGTCGATCGCCGAGATGGTCGTGGATCCCGCCATCGATGCCATCTGGCTCTGCGGCCCCAACCAGGCGCGGGTGGAGAATGTCGAGGAGCTGACCGACCCGATCATGCGCGGCCACGCCGACCTGCGCGGGATCGCCTGCGAGAAGCCGCTGGCCCGCAACGTCACGGAAGCGAAGACCGTGCTGGGCCTCGTCAAGCGGGCCGGCCTGAAGCATGGCTACCTCGAGAACCAGCTTTTCGCACCACAGGTGGAGACCGGCCGAAAGCTGCTCTGGGCGCGGGGCGCGGCACTGACCGGCCGGCCGTACCTCGCACGCGCGGCGGAGGAACATAGCGGCCCGCACATGCCCTGGTTCTGGCGCGGGAAGCTGCAGGGCGGCGGCGTGCTGAACGACATGATGTGCCACTCGGCGCTGATGGTGCGCCACCTGCTCACCAGACCTGGTGAGCCGCTCGCGACGGTAAAGCTGATGAAGGTCACCGGCCACATTGCGAGTCTCAAGTGGAGCCGGCCCGCCTATGCGAAGAAGCTGAAGGCGACGATGGGCAAGGAAGTGGACTACGCCACACAGCCATCCGAGGACTTTGCCAGCGTGATGCTCGAGTTCCAGACCGACGACGGCCATACGGTACTCGGCGAAGCAACAACGTCGTGGAGCTTTGTCGGGGCGGGCTTGAGGCTCTCGGCGGAACTGCTCGGACCGGAATACTCGATGTCGTGGAACTCGCTCGATGCCGGCCTCAAGCTCTTCTTCAGCCGGGAAGTGAAGGGCAAGACCGGCGAGGACCTGGTCGAAAAGCAGAACGCCGAAATGGGGCTGATGCCGGTAGTCGCCAATGAAGCGGCGGCCTATGGCTACGAGGCGGAGAACCGCCACTTCGTCCGGGTCTTCCTCGGGCTGGAGGAACCGCTGCTCACCTGGGATGACGGGCTGGACGTCGTCCGCATCCTGATGGCGGCGTACCAGAGCGCCGAACAGGGCAAGACCCTCAAGTTCCCTCCCAGCGGCCTGGACAGCTTTGTGCCGGCGGTGGCGCGTGGGGTGTGGAAGGGGTGAGGTGTGGCGACGACTGACGGTAGGCGATAGGCGATTGGGCGATTCGGCGATTCGGCGATTCGGCGATTGGGCGGTTCGGCGGTTCGGCGGTTGGGCGGTTGGGCGGTAGCACGCCGCCGGGAGAGGGGACACTTCATTCCCGCCGCGTACCGCTTCGCGCCGATCGCCTCTCCTCGCAACATTGCCCTCCCCCCGCAACCCCATTTTCTTGAACTCATGCAATCCCTCTGGAACGACGCCGACGCCACGGCCTGCGCCGGCGATCCGCTCAAGCTCCGCATCTATACCTCCCGCCTGCTCGGCCGCGAGCCAGCGCTGGTGCTCCATGGCGGCGGCAACACCTCGGTCAAGGCGCCGGCCACCAATCTCTTCGGCGACATCGAACAGCTGCTTTATGTGAAGGGGAGCGGCTGGGACCTGGCGACGATCGAGGCACAGGGCTTTGCGCCGGTGAAGATGGACGTCCTGCTCCGCATGGCGGAGCTGGACCGGCTGGCCGACACCGACATGGTCCGGGTGCAACGCGCGGCGATGACTGACCCGGGCGCCCCGACGCCGTCGGTCGAGGCGATCCTGCACGCGATCATTCCCTTCGCTTTCGTCGATCATACCCACGCCGACGCGACCGTCGCCGTCAGCAACACCCCCGACGGCGATCGCTACATCCAGCAGGTCTACGGCGATCGCATTCTCGTCATCCCCTACGTGATGCCGGGCTTCGTGCTGGCCCGCGAGGTCTACCGCCGCACGAAGGGGATGGACTGGAGCCGCTACGACGGGATGGTGCTGCTGCATCATGGCGTCTTCTCCTGGGGCAACGATGCCAAGAGCAGCTACGAGCGGATGATCGAGCTGGTGAGCCGGGCGGAAACCTTCCTGGAACAGCGGAAGGCGACCACCGTGGCCCGCCGCACCGGAGCCGCGACCGTCACCGGCATCGAAGGGACGATCGCACAGCTCCGGCATGCCGCCTCGACGGCACGCGGCAGCGCCATGATCGTGCGACTGGATGAGAGCCCCGAGGCGGCCGGCTTTGCCGATCGGCCCGACGCCACCAAAATCGCCACTCGAGGGCCGCTGACTCCCGATCACGTCATCCGCACGAAGCCGCTCGCCATGGTGGTGAGCAACGATCCCGCCGCTGATATCAGCAGCTACGCCACCGCCTATCAGGCGTACTACGAACGCCACAAGCAGCCGGGCCAGACCATGCTCGATCCGGCGCCGCGCTGGGGAGTCTGGCCCGGCGTCGGCACCGTGACGCTTGGCCCCACGGCCAAGGACGCCGCGATCGCCGCCGACATCGTGCGGCACACCGTCCGCGCCATTCAGTGGTCCGAGTCACTCGGCGGCTGGCAGGCGCTGCCGGAGGCCGACCTCTTCGAGGTGGAGTACTGGGATCTGGAACAGGCCAAGCTCAAGCAGGGCGGAGCCAAGCCGCCGTTCGCGGGAAAGATTGCACTCGTGACCGGCGCGGCCAGCGGCATCGGGAAGGGCTGCGCCGAGATGCTGCTGGCGCAGGGTGCGGCGGTGGCGGCGCTGGATCTGAATCCTGCTGTCACCAAGCTGTTCAACAAGGCCGACGCCCTCGGCATTGCCTGCGACGTCACCAGTCTCGCCGCCATGCAATCCGCCGTGGCGCAGACGGTCCGCCGCTTCGGCGGGATCGATATCGTGGTCAGCAACGCGGGGATCTTTTCGCCCAGCGAATCGCTCGACAAGATGACCGCCGAGAATTGGCAGCGGAGCCTGGACCTCAACCTCACCAGCGCCCAGCACCTGATCCAGCTCACGATTCCCTATCTGCGACTGGGCGTGGACCCGACGATCATCATCAATGCGTCGAAGAATGTGCCGGCACCGGGGCCGGGCGCCGGCGCCTACTCCGTCGCCAAGGCGGGGCTGACCCAACTCGCCCGGGTCGCGGCGCTGGAACTGGCCAAGGATGGCATCCGGGTCAATGTGCTGCATCCGCACGCCGTCTTCGACACGGCGGCGTGGACGCCCGAGGTGCTCGCCGCACGAGCGCAGCACTACGGCATGACCGTCGACCAGTACAAACGCAACAACCTGCTGAGCCTCGAAGTGACCTCCAAGGATGTCGCCAGCCTGGTCTGCGCCATGGCGGGAGCGCCATTCGCCAAGACGACGGGGGCGCAGGTACCGATCGATGGGGGGAGTGATCGGGTGGTGTGAAGCGGCCGTCAGCCGTCAGCCGTCAGCCGTCAGCCGTCAGCCGTCAGCCGTCAGCCGTCAGCCGTCAGCCGTCAGCCGAAGATACTTCTCTGATAGCTGACGGCTGAGGGCTGAAGGCTCCTCTCCCCCGAAACCTCCCCCTGCCCCCACCGTAAGAGCCCCATTCCTCCGCCCATCCCAGGAGTTGTCGAAGTGCCTATCCGTTTCCTCTCCCGTGCCGTGCTCGGCATGGCCGCGCTGCTCCTTATGGCGCCAGCCGCGCTAGCGGCCCAGCAGCGCCCCGCGCCGCTCACCGTACCCTTCACTTTCTACACCCTGCCCAACGGGCTGCGCGTGGTCCTGTCGCAGGATACCACTGCACCCACGGTCGGGGTGGGGGTGTACTACCACATCGGATTCCGCAACGAGCCGCGGGACCGCACCGGCTTCGCCCATCTGTTCGAGCACCTGATGTTCCAGGGCTCGGGCAACCTCGGCAAGCTCGAGTTCATCAAGCTGATCGAGGCGAGTGGCGGCTACCTGAACGGCTCCACCCGGTTCGACTTCACCAACTACTACGAAGTGGTGCCAGCCCATACCCTGGAGACGATGCTCTGGGCTGAGGCGGACCGGATGAAGGGGCTGGCCATCGACAGCAGCAACATGAACAACCAGCGTGATGTGGTGAAGAACGAGGTCCGGGTCAACGTGCTGAATCAGCCCTACGGCGGCTTTCCCTGGATCGACCTGCCGATGGCGGCCAACCAGAACTGGTATAACGCCCACAATTTCTACGGCGACCTCGCCGACCTCGACGCGGCCAACCTCGGTGATGCCGCGGCGTTCTTCAACAAGTACTACGCGCCGAGCAACGCCATCCTCGTCGTCGTAGGCGACTTCAACGCCACCACCGCGCGCGGCTGGATCACCAAGTACTTCGGCGGTATTCCACGCGCCGACACGCCGGCAGCCCCCGACCTGACCGAACCGCGGCAGACCGCCGAGCGGCGCGCCAGCCGGGTTGATTCACTAGCCAATCGGCCCGCCCTTGGCATCGGATACCACCTGCCCGAGCGGTGGACGCCGGAGTGGTTCGCCTTCGGCATGATCGACCAGATCCTCGCGCAGGGACGCGATTCCCGGCTCTATCAGTCGCTGGTTCAGCAGCGCGGTCTCACCGGCGACGTCAGCGCCGGCATCAACTGGGGGCTGGGCAACATGTTCAACTACCAGGGCCCGATGCTCTGGATGGCCTCGATGTACCATGACACCGGCGTCTCCGCCGATACCCTGCTCGCCTCCATCGACTATGAGGTGGAGCGACTGCGCAGCACGCCGGTGGATGCCGCGACGCTGGCCCGTACTCGCACCAAGATCCGCTCCACCCTCTACGACATGATCGAGTCGCAGAACGGTCTCGGCCGGCTCGACCTGCTGGCGTCTTTCGGCCTGTTCGACAACGATCCCGGCCGGATCAACAAGCTGGAAGCGGGATTTCTCGCGGTCACACCGGAACAGATCCAGAAGACCGCGCGGGAGTTTCTGCGGCGGGAAAACCGGACCATCTACACCATCATCCCCGGCGCAGCAGCGGCCGGTGCGACCGGAGCCCAGTGATGCTCACGCTGACCCTGAAGCAGACCGGACTGGCGCTGGCCGCCATCGCGATCAGTCTCACCGCACCGCTCAGCGCCCAGAAGGAAGCGCCCCCTGCGCCGGGCACGCCGAAAGCCTTCCGGTTGCCGCCCCGGAAGACCGTGACGCTGCCCAATGGCATGAAGCTGACCATGGTGCGATATGGAGTGGTGCCCAAGGTGACGGTGAGCCTGCAGATCGGCACCGGCGGCATCGACGAGGGGCCCGACGAGGTCCAGCTCTCCGGCCTCACCGCCGATCTGCTGCTGGAAGGCACCGCGACCCGATTGGCCAGTGACATCTCCCGCCAGGCGGCGGAGATGGGCGGGGCGCTGAGCGCCTTTTCCAGCGACGATGCCGTCTCCCTCGGTGGCGAGGTGCTGGCCGAATTCACCGAGCAGTTCATCGGGCTCGTCGCCGATGTGGCGCAGCATCCCCGTTTCGCGGCAACGGATGTGGACCGGCTGCGCGGCAACCGGGCGCGCGACAATGCGATTGCGCTGAGCCAGCCCGGTCAGATCACCCGGCAGAAGTTCCGCCAGATGATTTTCGGGGATCACCCGTACGGCCGCGTCTTTCCCACCGACGCGATGCTGCAGAGCTACACCGCGGAACGGGTACGCGCCTTCTACGCCAGAAACTATGGCGCGCGGCGGGCCCACCTCTACATCAGCGGCGTCTTCGATCCGGCAAAGGTGGAGCGCGCGGTGCGCGCGGCATTCAGCGGCTGGACCATGGGCGTGGCGCCCACTGTCAATCCGCCGACCCCGCGCAGCGGTCGCCAGCTCGAGCTCATCGACCGGCCGGACGCGGTACAGAGCTCCCTGCGGGTCGGGCTGCCGGTCGCCAATCCGTCGAGCCCCGACTGGATCCGGCTCAGCGTCACCGACGCGATCCTGGGGGGCAGCTTCGGTTCCCGCATCACCAGCAATATCCGCGAGGACAAGGGCTACACCTATTCACCGTTCTCGTTCGTGGGCTCCTGGCCCGGCACCGGCCTCTGGGTGGAAGTGGCTGACGTGACCACCAACGTCACCGGCGCTTCGCTCAAGGAGATCTTCGGCGAAGTGAACCGGCTCCGCAGCGAACCGCCGAGCGAGGCGGAGCTGGGCCGGATCAAGAGCAACATGGCAGGGCTGTTCACCATCCAGAACAGCTCGCGCTTCGGCGTGATCGGCCAGCTGCAGTTCGTCGATCAGTATGGGTTGGGCGACGGCTACCTGGCGAACTATGTCCAGCGGGTGCTGGCCGTGACCCCGGCCGACGTGCAGCAGACCGCGGTCAAGTATCTCGATCCCGCGAAGATGACCATCACCGTCGTGGGCGACCGGAAGACGGTGGAGAGCCAGCTGGAGCCGTACCGGCCGGGGGTGCCGTAAGCGAGCCATCAGCCGTCAGCCTTCAGAAACAGCCCACGGCTGATACCTTTCGCCTGACCGCTGACCGCTGACCGCTGACCGCTGACGGCTGACGGCCGCCCTCTCCCTCCGAGACCCCCATGCGTCGTGCACATCCGTTCCTCCTCGGCGCCTGCCTGCTTGCGGGCGCCGGTTCGCTCCCCGCGCAGCAGGCCGTGCGTGCTGCCGGTCCCCGCATCGTCGCCCGCTTCCCTGCCAGCCGCAGCAAGGCGCCACTCGACGGCCGGCTGCTGGTCATCTTCTCAAACGATACAACCGCCGAACCGCGGTTCCAGATCTCCGACATCAGCGAGACGCAGCTCATCTTCGGCCAGGATGTGAATGGCTGGAGACCGGGCACGCCACTCGTCCTCTCCGCCAGCGCCCCGGGCTATCCCCTCCGGCTGCTCGGCGATATCCCGGCCGGTCGCTACCGGGTCCAGGCGGTGCTCAATCGCTACGAGACCTTTCACCGCGCCGACGGTCATGTGGTCAAGCTGCCGCCTGACATGGGCGAGGGACAGCAGTGGAGCCAGAAGCCGGGCAATCTCTACAGCAAGCCGCAGTGGCTGGTGGTCGAGCGTGGCATCCGGCGCCTGCCGACGGGCCCGGCCGCCCCGGAGGGCACGATCCTCACGCTGGACCAGGAGATCCCCCCAATCCCGCCCCCCGCAGACACGAAATACGTCCGCCACGAACGCATCCAGTCGAAGCTCCTCTCCGACTTCTGGGGCCGGCCGATGTACCTCGGCGCCCACGTCCTGTTGCCGGAAGGATTCGACGCTCACCCGAAGGCACTGTATCCGCTCGTCATCGATCATGGACACTTCCCTGCCACCTTCGAAGGGTGGCGGGAGACACCGCCGGATACGACGATCGCGCCCGAGTACAGTGAGCGCTTTCACCTCCCCGCCTACAACCGGATCCAGGAAGCAGAGGCGTACCGGTTCTACCAGGAATGGACCGGACCGGGCTTTCCCCGGGCGCTGCTCATCCAGATCCAGCACCCTACACCGTACTACGACGACTCCTACGCAGTGAACTCCGCCGCCAACGGCCCGTATGGCGACGCGATCATGCGGGAACTGGTGCCCTATCTGGAGAAGAAGTATCGCGGCATCGGTCAGGGCTACGCCCGCTTTGCCTACGGCGGCTCGACCGGCGGCTGGGAAGCGATGGCGGTGCAGCTCTTCTACCCGGACGACTTCAACGGTGTGTGGGCCGCCTGCCCCGATCCGATTGATTTCCGGCAGTACACCATCATCAACATCTACGACGATACCAACGCCTACTTTGCCGCCAGCCGGTGGAAGCGCATCGAGCGCCCAGCCCACCGCGACTACCTCGGCAACATCAGCACGACGGTCCTGCAGTCCAACCAGCTCGAGGACGTCGTCGCCTCGCGGGGCCGCTCCGGCGGACAGTGGGATGTCTGGCAGTCGGTCTACGGACCGGTCGACAAGGACGGCTATCCGCAGCCGATCTGGAACAAGCGCACCGGCACGATCGATCATGCCGTTGCCCAGTACTGGCGCGATCACTACGACCTCGGGTGGATGCTGCGACGGGATTGGGCGACCCTGGGACCGAAAGTGCGTGGCAAGCTGCATATCTACGTGGGCGAGGCGGACAACTACTACCTGAACAATGCCGTCTACCTGGTGGAGGAAATCCTGAAGTCCGCCACCAACCCGGCAGCCGATGCGGAGGTCGACTATGAACCCCGCGCCGAGCACTGCTGGAACGGCGATCACACCAGGCCCAATGCCTACTCGCGGCTGCGATATGCCCAGATGTTCGTGCCGCGGATCATGGATCAGATCCGGAAGAATCATCCGGCGGGGGTCGATACGCTGAGCTGGCGGTACTAGGGGGCTGGTGGCAGTGGGTAGGCGGTAGGCGGTTGGCGGTAGGCGGTTAGCGGTTGGCGGTTGGCGGTTGGCGGTTGGCGGTAGCGCGACGGTGCTGTGACTGAGTGCTCTAAGCCAACGGCCGATGGCTAACGGCCAACGTCCATTTGCTGACGGCTGACGGCTGATGGCTGTTGGCTGACAGCTGACGGCCTCTCTTCAACCCCACGGTCCCATGCTGCCACGCATCGCCCTCTGGCCTCTCCTCCTCGCTGCCACCCTCCCTTCCGCCGCCCCCGCCCAGATTCGCGCGAGTGAGCGGGCGCTGCTGGCGCAGACCATCGACGGGACGACGCTTACCCTCGATTTCGCCAGGCCGCGCGTGCGGGGACGGGATTCGATCTTCGGCGGTCAGGTCTACTGGACCGAGGTCTGGACGCCGGGCGCCAACATGGCGACGACGCTCGAGGTCAATCGGGACATCCAGATTGATGGCCACGCGGTACCGAAGGGGAAGTACTCAGTCTGGATGGTCGTCGTGCCCGGCGACACGTGGACGTTCGTGCTGGACACCGTCTGGAGTCTGTATCACGAGGCGCGCCCGCCGGAGCGGCCGGGGCAGATCCGCTTTCCCATCACGCCGGTGGCCGCACCGCACACCGAGGTGCTCACCTGGAGTTTCCCCGAGGTCACGGCCACGGGGGCCCAACTCCGCATGGCGTGGGCCGACCGTGTGGTGAATCTTCGTGTCACAGTCGAGCCGCGCTTCACTACCAGCCTTCCATTGGCGGAAGCCACACCCTACGTCGGCAGCTACCTGATCACCTGGTCACCGCGAGCAGGAGAGAGCGACCCGCCGCAAACGCTCAAGGTGGTGTACGAACGCGGAGGGCTGGCAGGTTACTGGACGCCGGAATTGTGGGAGGAACTCACGCGGGTGCTGCTGCTCCGGATCGCACCCGACTGGATGGTGATGGGATTCACCTCTGACAGCGACAGCTGGGCTGGCACCGACAGCGGCACCGGCCAAGTCCTGGACGACATCTTCATGGAGATGGTCTTCGAGTTTGCCAAGCCGGTGAATGGCCACGCGGAGACTATCGAACTGCGGGGGCGCAAGGACCGGCTGCTGGGGACGGGAAAGCGGGTGCGGTAGGTGGCAGGTGGCAGGTGGCAGGTGGCAGGTGGCAGGTGGCAGGTGGCAGGTGGCAGCGCAAAGATGTGACAATCGAGGGCCGTTAGCTAACGGCCAACGGCTAATGGCTGACAGCTGACGGCTGACGGCTAGTCTCTCCTCGGCGCCAACCAGTACACGATCCCGAGCATCGCCGTCGAGATCAGCACATGCGGCAGATTCAGCAGGATATCCGCCGAGTACGGCTTCTCGTTCATGAAGCCATAGGTCAGGAAGAAGATCGCATCCAGCGCGTAGTAGAAGCCGAACGCCGTGAGGAAGAGCAGCGAGAGCTTGCGGGAATGCAGGCTGGCCACGAGCGCCAGCAGTGCCGTCACTCCGTGGGTCACATCATCGATCAGGCTGAGCCGGAAGAGGCCGAACTGGATGCGGTCGGTGCCCTCGTAGGTGATGAATGACGGGATGTAGCCGCTGGCCACGACCCAGAGGAACAGCAACGCAAAGGCGAATGTCAGTTTCCGGACCACATGACCTCCCCTGAATGACGATGGTGACACCGGTTCCTCCGCGCTCCCGCTTCCGACGCCTGCTCGGCGGCGTGTGCCGGGCATTCCGTCTGCTGGGTCGCGTGCTGCTTGCGATCGTCCTGCTGACCGCCGTCGCCTCCTGCTTCGGCATCCTGCAGACCAACGTGATCCGGCCGGCGCCGCCACCGGTGATCAACGATGTCACCCAGCTCAACCCGATCGTCGTGACCGAGGTCATCACGCCGACGACGACGGAGGAGGTCGTCGCTGCGGTCCGGAGCCATGCCGGTCCGGTCAGTATCGGCGGCGGACGCTACAGCATGGGCGGACAGACGGCGACCGGCGGTGCGCTGCAGATCGACATGCGCCGGATGAACCGTGTCGTCGCGTTCAGCCCCGCCGAGAAGTGGATTACGGTACAGGCGGGCGCGCGCTGGCGCCAGCTCCAGGAGCGGATCGACTCGACCGATCTCTCCATCAAGATCATGCAGACCTACAGCAACTTTACCGTCGGCGGGTCGCTGTCGGTCAACGTGCACGGCCGCTACGTGGGGCTGGGGCCGCTGGTCCTCTCGGTGCGCGGCATCAGGATCGTCCTGGCCGACGGCACCGTGGTCGACGCGAGCCCAACGGTTCACTCCGACATTTTCTACGGCGCGATCGGCGGGTACGGCGGGCTGGGCGTGATCGTCGAGGCCACGCTGGAGCTGGCCGACAACATCCGGATCCGGCGGCACGACCGCCGGATGCCGATCACCAGCTACAAGGCGTTCTTCTTCGACTCGGTGCGGAACCAGCCGGACGCCGTCTTCCACAACGCCGACATCTATCCCGACGCCTACGACGAGGTCAACGCTGTCACCTATTCGGCGACCGACGACTCCGTCACGATTCCCGACCGGCTGATCCCCGCCGACCGGTCCTACGGGCTCAACCGGTTCATGTTCCGGGTGATCTCCGAGTGGCCCTTCGGCAAGGCGTTCCGGCAGCACGTCGTGGATCCGTGGATCTTCCGGGGAGAGCCGGTCACCTGGCGGAATTACGAAGCGAGCTATGACGTGGCCGAGCTGGAGCCGGCGTCGCGCGAGAGCGCAAGCTATGTGCTCCAGGAATACTTCGTCCCGGTCGAGCGTTTCGATGATTTCGTCCCGAGGATGCGCGACATCTTCCGGCGGCACGACGTCAACGTCATCAATGTCTCCATCCGCCACGCCCGGCCCGACCCGGGGACGCTGCTCGCCTGGGCGAAGACCGAAGTGTTCGCATTCGTGGTCTACTACAAGCAGGGGACCGACGTCGCCGCCCGCGACAGCGTGGGTGTCTGGACCCGGGAGCTGACCGACGCCGTCGTCGGTGTCGGAGGGTCATGGTACCTGCCCTACCAGCCGCACGCTACCGATGCGCAGCTGCAGGCGGCCTATCCGCGGCTGCCCGAGTTCTTCGCCCTCAAGCAGCGGCTCGATCCCACCGACAAGTTCCGCAACACGCTGTGGGACAGGTACTACCTGCCAGAGGTCGATCCGGCGGCAGCGGAGCTCCCGCCGCCGCTGCACGATACCCTTGCCACCCGCAGTGGCTACCGCCGCGATGAAGGCCAGACCTTTCTGACCCACCCCGAGTGGTACATCGTCTACAGTTCGGAGGAATACGCCGCCTACCTCGAGCAGCATCTCCCCACCGAGTTTCCCTACCTCGCATCGATCGGTCAGTACTGGGTCAACTATCGCGAGGCGAATGCACTCACTCGGCACCCCTATCCCGCCAACCCCGGCTACCAGGTGATGCTGTGGGTCATCGGGACCAGCTATTCCGCCGAGCTGGCGCTCAAGTCGGTGTATGAGAATACCCTCGGGCGGTTCAGCGGCTGGACCGCGGGCCATGGGCTGAGCGAGGAAGATCACTACGCCTACGAAGTTGCCGCCGACTACGGCCGCTTCATCCACATCCGGCCGTGGTACGAGTACCGCTTCTGGTCCAAACTCACCGGACTGTGGACTGAGCAGCCATGGTGGGGCCCGCATGTCATCCGGAAATGGGAGCGGAAGCTGTTCCTCACCACCGAGTACGGCGTCAAGGCGTTCTACGCGGCGGCGATCACCGCTGCGACCCATGCGGCCTACGCGCCGGAAGACGACAGGATGCAGATGGTGGTGACCGGGTGGACCGGTGAGCGGACCTGTGCCGACACGACTTCACCGCCAGCCGACGTCTGCGTGGTGGAGCAGCTGGACGCCGTCCACACCCTTGTCGCCACGAAGCGCTACGACGAGTTCCGCGATGCCATGCGGCGACTGGCACGGGAGCAACCACTGGTGGGCCTGCGCGAGATCGCCGGCAACGACGACATCTTCCTGACCGGGGTCGCACCGGCGGGATGGGACGCGAGCCAGATGCCCGGCGTTCCCGTCTACGCGCTGCCGCTGCCCACCGACTCAACTCGTGAGCGGGTCGCGGTGCGGGTGAAGGTGCGGGAACTGCTGCCGCTGCTGCGGCAGCTCGACGTGCCGGGCGGATTGGTGATCGACCACATCTACGATTACTGATTCTGGGCCACATGCAGGGGCCGCATATATGCGGCCCCTGCATGCGGCCCCTACAGCACCCCCGCCAGCATCGCGGTGGCCTCCACAACAATTCGCTCCAGATGCGCCGCATCCCGGAAGCTCTCGGCGTAGAGCTTGTAGATGTTCTCCGTCCCCGAGGGCCGAGCCGCGAACCAGCCCTGCGCCGTCGTCACCTTCAGGCCTCCGATCGCCGCTCCGTTGCCCGGCGCATGGGTGAGCCGGGCGGTGATCGTGTCCCCGGCGAGCGCGGTGGCGGTGATTGCTTCCGCGGTCAGCCGCTTGAAACCGGCCTTCTGCTCCGGCGTGCACGGAGTGTCGATGCGCCGGTACACCGGAGCACCGAGCTCGGCAGCCAGTCGCAGATAGTGCTGCGCCGGGTCCTTGCCGGTGACGGCGGTGATCTCCGCCGCCAGCAGCCCGAGCAGCAATCCGTCCTTGTCGGTGGTCCAGACGGTGCCGTTCCGCCTGAGGAAGCTGGCGCCGGCGCTCTCCTCGCCGCCGAAGCAGCAGCTCCCGTCGAACAGCCCCGGTGTGAACCATTTGAATCCCACCGGCACCTCAAGCAGGACGCGGCCATGCTTCGCCACCACCCGGTCGATCAAGCCGCTCGATACCAGCGTCTTGCCGACCGCTGCACGCACCGGCCACTCCGGCCGATGGGTAAGCAGGTAGTCGATTGCGACGGCGAGGTAGTGATTGGGGTTGAGCAACCCGCCGCTCGCAGTGACGATTCCATGCCGATCGGCGTCGGGATCGTTGCCGAAACTGATGTCGAACCGATCCTTGAGCGCGACCAGCCCGGCCATGGCGGAGGGACTCGAGCAATCCATCCGGATCCGGCCGTCATGGTCGAGCGTCATGAAGCGGAAGGTGGGATCGACGACGGCGTTGGTAATCGTCAGGTCGAGACCGTACTGCTCGGCGACCGGCCGCCAGTACGCCAGCGACGCACCGCCGAGGGGGTCGACCCCGATCCGCAGCTTCGCGGCGCGAATCGTGTCCATGTCGATCACCCGGCCCAGATCGGCGACGTAGGGACCGACGAGATCGGCCTGTGTTGTGGAGCCGGCAGTCATCGCCGTGCCAAGCGTCACCCGGCGGACCCCGCGATTCCCGTCGCGCAGCAGTGCGTTGGCCCGGTCCTGGATCCAGCCGGTGGCATCGGTATCCGCCGGCCCGCCGTTGGGCGGGTTGTACTTGAAGCCGCCATCCGACGGCGGATTGTGCGACGGGGTGATGACGACCCCGTCGGCCTGGCCACCCGACGCTGCCCGATTCCACTCGAGAATGGCCCGACTGATCACCGGTGTCGGGGTGTAGCCATCGTCACGCTGCATGACCACCCGGACGCCGTTGGCAGCCAGCACCTCCAGTGCGGTGCGTTCCGCCGATCGTGAGACGGCGTGCGTGTCCTTCCCGATGAAGAGCGGACCGGCAATGCCCTGAGCGGCGCGGTACTCGCAGATCGCCTGCGATATGGCGAGGATGTGGGCCTCGGTGAAGCTCCCGTCGAGTGGCGTGCCACGATGCCCGCTGGTCCCGAAGCTCACCCGTTCAGCCGCGAGTGAGAGGTCGGGCTGGCGGTCGTGATATTCCCGCTCCAGCTTGACGGGATCGATCAGGAGATCGGCGGTGGCGGGGAGGCCGGCGGAGGGATGCATGGAGGTAGCAGGTGGCAGGTGGCAGGTGGCAGGTGGCAGGTGGCAGGTGGCGGGGGACGGAAAGGTAGCGACCCGTAACCTCGCACATGGACGTAATCCCTTTGCCCTGACAAATTACAGTGAGAGTGTTTCGCATGCACCTCACTGGCTGCTCGCTGCCACCTGCCGACTGCCCCCTAGAATGCCCGATATCGCCGCCTTCCACCCCATCATCGTCCACTTCGTCGTCGCCCTAGGCAGCATCGGGGTCCTTTTCCGGCTGGTGGCTCTCACCGGACGACTGCCCTGGACCGGCCCGGCGGCGACGGTGCTCATCCTCATTGCTGCCGGTGCGAGCGTCGCCGCGGCCGAGTCCGGGGATCAGGCGCATGAGTGGGCCGAACGCATTCCCGGCGCCGGCGAAGCGGTGCGTGAGCACGAGGAACTGGGGGAGAAGACCCGGAATCTCTTCCTCATCGTCGCCGCGCTGGAGATTGCGGCGCTGGCCTTCCGCACGAGGGCGCCGCTGGTGAAGGGACTCCGAGTCGCGGCGGGAGTCGGTGGAGTGGTCGCCTGCTACTTCCTCTACGAGGCGGGTGAGCATGGCGGCGAGCTGGTGTACAGCTACGCCGGCGGCGTCGGCACCCGCACCGGCGACGCAGCCGATGTGCGCCGCCTGCTGATTGCCGGCCTCTATCACCAGGCCCGCGTCGCCCGCGACAGTGGCCAGTCCGAAGAGGCCGCGCGCCTGACCGAAGAGATGCACCGCCAGGCGCCACAGGATTTCAGCGTCGCCCTGCTCGGCGTCCAATCGCTGCTCACGGACCGGAAGGACCCGCTGGGAGCATTGACGGCGCTGTCGAGTCTCTCGCCCCCGGCCGACGACCCCCGCGCCAACGTGCGCGTGGGCCTGCTCAGGAGCGAAGTATTCCTCGCGCTGAATCAGCCCGATTCGGCCCGCGCGGTGCTCACCGCACTGTCTCAGAAGTACCCCGAGAGCCGGTGGGTGGCGGAGGCGTTGAAGAAGCTGGCAGGTGGCAGCTGACAGGTGGCAGGTGACAGGTGGCAGGTGGCAGGTGGCAGGTGGCAGGTGGCAGGACATATGGAATAGCAAGCGACTGCTGACGGCTGAAGGCTGACGGCTGACGGCTTAACACCAACGGCCTCCCACCCGAGGTTCCCCTGACTTCCCACAAACCCGGCTCCTCCGGCATCCGGTGGCACATTCTGGCCCTGCTGGTCCTCGCCAGCTTCGTCGCCTACCTGCTGCGCAGCAACATGTCCATCGCCGGCGAGAGCATGATCGCCGACCTGGGGCTCACCAAGGTGCAGCTCGGCGCCATTCTCGCGGCCTTCGCGTGGGGCTACGCGATCTTCCAGTTTCCCGGCGGAATCTGGGGCGACCGGATCGGCGGCCGGAAGGCGCTCGCGCTGATGGCGGTAGGCTGGGGGGTGATGAACCTGGCGGTGGGCTTCACCCCCGGCGCTTCAGTGACCTCACCCATCGTCGTAATCGGCTCGCTCATGGTGCTGCGCTTCCTGATGGGCGCGGTGCAGGCTCCACTCTATCCAGTGACCGGCGGCGGCCTGACCTCCAACTGGTTCCCCGTCACCGGGTGGGCGGTCCCCAACGGATGGACCAATGTCGGCCTGACCTTTGGTGCCGCCGCGACCGGGCCGCTGATCTCCTGGCTGGTCTCCGAGGTAGGGTGGCGCTGGTCCTTCATCTCAACCGCACCACTCGGCCTCATCCTGGCCGGGATCTGGTGGTGGTATGTCCGTGATACACCGGCGGAGCACGCGAGCGTGCGTCAGGCCGAGCTGGACCTGATCAACGGCAGCCGGCCGGCGGTGCGGGAGCGGCCCGAGCCTGGGGCATGGAAGCGGGTCCTGCGGAACCGTCAGGTCCTGCTGCTCACGACGAGCTACTTCTGCAGCAACTATCTCTTCTACTTCTTCTTCAACTGGCTCTACATCTACCTGGTCGAGTCGCGCAAGTTCGCCGTGCTCGAAGGCGGCTGGTACGCGGCGGCGCCGTGGATCACCGGGGCCGCTGGCGCCGGTATCGGCGCCTACCTCTGCGACGGTCTGTCGAAACGCATCGGCAAGCGTCGAGGGGCCCGGTTTACCGGGGTCGTCGGGCTCACCCTGGCGGCCGGCCTGATGCTGCTGGCGGCGAACGCCCAGAGCCCGTACATCTGTGTGGTCTTTCTCTCGCTCTGTCTTGCCGGCCAGCAACTGACCGAAGGGGCCTTTTGGGCCGCCACCATCTCGGTAGCGGAGGCGGATGCCTCGACGGCGTGCGGGGTGCTCAATACCGGCGGCAATGTCGTCGGCGGCATCGGTGCGCTGATGGTCCCGCTGATGGTGGAGTCGCTCGGCTGGCCGGCGGCGCTCATTGCAACCTCGGTCTTCGCCCTGGTCGGTGCCGGGCTCTGGTTCGTGATCGACGCCGAGGCCCGGGAGGCCCCGAGTTCCGTGGGGCAGGTCACATCATGAATGCCGACCCGGGCCATCCCGCTTTGGGTCACCGGTACGGGCGCCGATAGTGGAAATACGGTAAATTACCAACTGGACGAAACCTCTCCACACGACGAGGATCCTGATGGCAACTGACGACCCCAATCCGGCGGCCGAGAAGATCGACTGGAGTGCGATGCTCGCGCCGTATCGCGAGCCGTCACGCTGGAAGAGCTTCCGGCAACTGGCCGGGACGGCGACGCTGCTGGTCGTCTTCTGGATCGCGACGCTCTGGAGCCTTGAGGTCGGCGGTTACTGGCTGACGCTGCTGGCCGCGGTTCCCGCGGCGTGCATGACCATCCGGCTGTTCATGCTGCAGCACGATTGCGGGCACGGCTCCTTCTTCCGCTCGCAACGACTGAACAACCTGGTGGGCACGATGCTCGGTGTCGTCACGCTGGTGCCGTACACCTACTGGCGGAAGACGCACTCCCTGCACCATGCCACCTCCGGCAACCTGGATGGCCGGGACCTGGGCGACATCGACACGCTCACGGTGCGCGAGTACCTGAGCCGCCCCTGGTACAAGCGGGTAATGTACCGCGCCTACCGCAATCCGATCGTCCTGCTGCTCATCGGGCCGGCGTGGCAGTTCATCCTCAAGCACCGTCTGCCGCTTGACATCCCGCTCTCGTGGAAACGGGAGTGGACCAGCGTGCATATCACCAACCTCGGCCTGGCGCTGGTGGTGACGGTCATGTGGCTGACGGTGGGGATCGACCGGTTCCTGCTGGTGCAGATTCCGATCACGCTGATCGCCGGCGCCATCGGGGTCTACCTGTTCTACGTGCAGCACCAGTACGAGGACACCTACTGGCGGTACAAGGAGGCGTGGAACTATTTCGCCTCCGGGCTGGAGGGGGCCAGCCACCTCGTGATGCCCAAGCTGCTGCAGTGGACCACCGCGAACATCGGCCTGCACCACATCCACCACGTCTCGGCCCGGATCCCGAACTACCGGCTGCAGCAGTGCTACGACGAGAACCCGGTGCTTCACAAGGTCACCAGGCTGACGCTGCCGGGAAGTGTCAAGACGCTGTGGCTCACGCTGTGGGATGAGGACGAGAAGCGGCTGGTCGGCTTCCGCGAGCTGGGCAAGATTCGCCGGCGCATCGCCGCCGAGATCGGCGAAGGCGCCCGCATCCTCGCCACCAAGCCCGAGGCGGTCCCGCGGGCGTGGCAGTGAGAAAGCAGCCGTTAGCCGTTAGCCGTTAGCAAGGAGCATTCAGCTAATGGCTGATGGCTGACGGCTCTAACCTCCAGTATGCTCCCCTCCTCAGGGTCTCGTCCCTGACCATCGACGTTGATCTCCTCCGGCCGCGTCTCGCGGCCGCGCTCGGCGGGCAGCTGCAGCTCGGCGAGCTGCTGGGCGTCGGTGGGTTTGCCGCGGTGTTCCGGGCCCACGATCCGCTGCTTCAGCGCGATGTCGCCATCAGGGTGCTGGATCCCGGTCTCTCACTGACCGCGGATCTCTTCGGCGATTTGGCGGTTGGCGGGGCGCAGGGGCGGAACAGAGCTCCGCCCCTGCCATCGTCTTGCGCCTGCCCCCTCCCACCTTCTCTAGCCCACGCCCGCCGCTCCCCGTAGCTTACTAGCCGCCCCACCAACCGGAATCCACGATCAAAGACCTAGAACCCCGACTGCAGTCCGCCCTCGGCGACACCTACCGCATCCTGAAGGAACTGGGTGGCGGCGGGATGAGCCGGGTGTTCCTCGCTGAGGAGACCCGGCTCGGCCGCCAGGTCGTCATCAAGGTGCTGCCGCCCGACATGGGCGCCGGCGTCAACGTCGAGCGCTTCGAGCGCGAGATCCAGCTCGCCGCCCGGCTGCAGCATCCGCATATCGTCCCGCTGCTCACCGCCGCTGCCGCCGGCGACCTGCTGTACTACATCATGCCCTATATCGCCGGCGAGTCACTGCGGGCAAAGCTCTCCCGTGAAGGCGAGCTTCCCGTCGCCGAGGCGCTGAAGATCCTGCGCGAGGTGGTGGACGCGCTCTCATATGCCCATCGGAACGGTGTGGTTCATCGCGACATCAAGCCGGACAATGTGCTGCTCTCTGATGGCCATGCGGTGGTCACCGACTTCGGCGTGGCAAAGGCGGTGAGCTCCTCCAGCGGCAAGTCATCACTGACCTCGCTCGGTGTTGCCCTGGGGACGCCGGCCTACATGGCGCCGGAGCAGGCCGCCGCCGATCCGCACGTCGACCATCGGGCCGACATCTACGCCGTAGGGACGCTGGCCTACGAGATGCTGACCGGGCGCACGCCGTTTGTCGCCCCGACGCCGCAGGCGCTGCTCGCCGCGCATATCACCCAGACCGCCGACCCGGTCACCAAGTACCGCGCCGCCGTCCCGGCAGCGCTCAACGCGCTGCTGATGCGCTGCCTCGAGAAGCGCCCCGCCGATCGGTGGCAGAACGCCGCCGAACTGCTGGCCCAGCTCGAGATGGTCGGCACGCCCACGAGCGGCGGCCTCACTCCCACTGGCATCTCCCCAGCCGTCTCCAGCAACACCGAGGAGGCCATCCGCAAGAGCCACCCGGTCCGCGTTGCGTTGCTGTTCGCGGCGGCGACGGCAGGCGTCCTCGCCGGCGTGTACCTGCTGGTGCACCAGCTCGGCCTGCCCGACTGGGTGTGGTACGGTGCCATCGTGCTGATGCTGCTCGGGCTGCCGATCATCCTGCTCACTGGTCATTTCGAGCGCCGGAGAGCGCTGGCCCGTGCGAGTGGCCGAGTGGAGCTCACGCCCAGCAGCGGGCTACCGGCGCTGCTGACCTGGCAGAAGGCGATTCGCGGTGGTGTCCTCGCCTTTGCCGCGCTCGGCATCGTGGCGGTGATCTACACCGCGATGCGGCTGCTGGGCATCGGACCGGTCGGAACGCTGGTGGCCTCGGGACAGCTCAGCGAGAAGGACCGGCTGATCGTCGCGGACTTCGAGAATCGTACCACCGACCCTGGTCTCGGCAGTTCGATCACCGAAGCCTTCCGGATCGACCTCGGCCAGTCACCGGTCTTGCGGCTGCTCAGCACGTCGCAGATAAGCGACGCGCTGCAGCGGATGCAGCAGGACCCGAACGCGCCCCTCACCAGCGCACTGGCCCGCGACATCGCCACCCGCGAAGGAGCCAAGGCGGTGGTGGTGGGCGAGATCAGCTCACTCGGCAAGAGCTACGTGCTCTCGGCCCGGATCCTCAGCGCGGCGGATGGCAGTGAACTGGTGGCGCTGCGGGAGACCGCAGCGGACGACGGCGCAATCGTGGCCGCGCTCGACAAGCTGTCGGGACGGGTGCGGGAGCGGATCGGCGAGTCGCTCAAGACCATTCGCGGGGGAGAGCCACTGGAGCAGGTCACCACTACTTCCCTTGAAGCACTGCGACTCTACTCCGAGGGCTCGCGGTTGAACAACCACGGATCGTGGGACCAGGCCGTCCCCCTGCTGGAACAGGCGATCGCGCTCGACAGCGGCTTCGCCATGGCGTGGCGCAAGCTGGGGGTGGCGCTGAGCAACTCGGGCGCGAGTGAGGAGCGGTCGGTCGCCGCCATCGCCCGAGCCTACCAGCATCGCGACCGCCTCCCCGAGGTCGAACGGCAACTCACCATCGCCTACTACTACTCGAGCGTCAACTACGATCCGGTCAAGCAGGAAGCGGCCTACCGCCGGGTACTGGCCACCCGTCCCGAGGACGAGACAGCTACCAATAACCTGGCGTTTCTGCTGCTCAAGCTGGACCGAGCAGAGGAAGCGGAGTCGCTGGCCGCGCCGGCGGCGCGCACCAGCCAGACCGTGAACAGCCTGAACCTCATGGTGCTCAGCGCCCAGGTGGGCCAGGGGAATTTCGATAATGCCCGGCGCACGCTCGACCTGATGGCCCAACAGTCACCGAAGGCGGCACTCTACCTGTGGGGACGGAGCTTTTCGCTCTTCAGCATGGGGGACTACGACGGCGCCGAGCGCGCCTACCTCGACCTCGGGCTCAATGCGCGTGATCCCAGCTGGCAGGCCACAATGCACTGGGGCCTGGCCGGAGTGGCCCAGGTCCGTGGCAGGCTCGCCGAAGCCGAACGCCAGACCCGACTCGGCATGGAGGTGAGCGAGCGGCGCGATCTTCCCGGCAGCACCTTGGCAGATGCAGCGCGCCTCGCGCTGCAGTACGTCCTGTTCCGCGGCGACACCGCCGGCGCGCTCCGCATCGTGGAGACGGCGCTGCGGCAGCATCCGCTCGACTCGGTGCCGGCGCTCGATCGACCCGGCGCCCAGCTCGCCCAGGTGTACGCGGTGGCCGGCCAGCCCGCCAAGGCCCGCCAGATTCTGACGGCGTACGAGGCAGCGGTTCCTGAGGGGATTCGTCGCGGTCGGTGGGAGTGGTACAGCGGTCGGGGCTGGGTGGCGCTGGCGGAAGGACGCGCAACCGAGGCCGTCACTGCTTTCACCCAGGGGCGGCGCGCCGATACCTGCCCGGATTGTGGAGCGTGGGAAGAGGGCGTGGCGTTCGAGCGGGCCAACCTGCCCGACTCGGCCATCGCCGCCTACCAGCGGGCCAGCGGCACCGGCACGACCTACAAGCCGAGCGGAGATATCTGGGGACTGGCGCCGAGCCTCAAGCGGCTGGGCGAGCTGTACGAGGAACGCGGTGACAAGGCCAGGGCGATCGAGAACTACACCCGGTTCGTGGCCCTATGGAAGGACGCCGATCCAGTGCTGCAGCCCGCAGTGCGGGAAGTCAAGGCGCGGATAGCGACATTGGCGGGGGAATAGAGCGGCCGTTAGCCGTTGGCCAGCAGCCGTCAGCCATCAGCCATCAGCCGTCAGCCATCAGCCATCAGCCATCAGCCGTCAGCCGTCAGCCGTCAGCCGTCAGCTGTCAGCTGTCAGCTGTCCGCCGCAATTACCGTCTGCCGACAATTGAGGCACCATCGTGAAATCGCCTGTCACGTTCCTCTGCGTCATTCCCGCCAGCGTGATGCTGCTGGCATCCCTCACCGCCCCGCGCGCGCAGGCGCAGGCGGCGCCAGGCGCCTCCTACACCACGGAGCAGGCGCTCGCCGGTGAGACGGCCTACCGTGCGACCTGCGCCGCCTGTCATGGCGAGGATCTCCGCGGCGCAGGTGTGCCGGCACTGGCGGGCCCCGACTTCATCGCCCAATGGGGCCGGCCGGACCGGAACGCCGACGATCTCTTCTTCCTGCTCCGTACCACGATGCCGCCGGGCGGTGCCGGGACGCTGATGGCCGACCAGAACATCGCCGTGCTGGCCTACCTGCTCCAGCGGAACGGTTTCGCAGCCGGACCGGCGCCGCTCACCGCCGACCCGACGCGGCTCCGCAGCATTGTCTTCCGGAGACCGGAGGATGCAACGCCGCGTCCACCGGCGCCGGAGTTTGTCGCCGGACCGGACGGCACCGCGCCGAGTGGCGGCGGACCCAGCCAGGCGGAGCTCGACACGGCGGGCAGCAACACACGCGACTGGCTCTATGCCACCCACGACTACAGCGGGCAGCGCTACGCCCGGCAGACCCAGATCAACCGAACGACGGTGCGCCAGCTTCGCGTGGCCTGCGCCTACCAGATGGGAACCACCGAAAGCTTCCAGACCAACCCCATCGTGTACCGCGGCGTCATGTACCTGACGACGCTCCACCTCACCGTGGCCATCGATGCGGCGACCTGTCGGCCGCTGTGGAAGCATGTCTGGCGCACGCTGGACAGGGATGTCTGGCTGGCCCACCGGGGCGTGGCCATTCAGGACGGCCGAGTCGTGCGGGCGACATCGGACGGCTACCTGCTGGCGTTAGATGCCGCGAAGGGGACCCTGCTCTGGGCTCGGCATGTCGCCTCCGCCGACAAGGGCGAGACGTTCACCGTCGCCCCGATGATCTACCAGGACCTCATCCTCATTGGCCCGGCCGGGAGCGAGAATGCGGCCAAGGGCTGGGTGGGCGCCTTCAAGCTGGAGGATGGTTCACCGGTCTGGCGCTTCAATCTGGTTCCCGCGCCGGGCGAACCGGGATCGGAGACCTGGCAGACCCTGCCGGGCATGCCTAACGGTGGCGGTGGGGTGTGGACCCCGATGACGCTCGATGTCACCCGTGGCCTGCTGCACCTGGCGGCCACCAACCCGTCGCCCGACTTCCCGCAGCGTTTCCGCACCGGCGAGAACCTCTACACCAACACGATGGTGGCGCTCGATGTCCGCACCGGCGCGCTGGCCTGGTATGCCCATCCGGCCCAGACCGATGCGCATGACTGGGACCTGACTCAGGCGGGCCCGCTGTTTCGCGCCCGCGCGGGGGGCGCGTCACGCGACTTGATGGCCGTGGTCGGCAAGGAGGGAATCCTCCGGGTCTACGACCGCACTTCGCGCGCGATGCTGCACCAGACGCCCGTCACCACCATCGACAACGCCGACGCCCCGGTTACCACGACGGGCACCCATGCCTGTCCCGGCATCTTCGGCGGGGTCGAGTGGAATGGGTCGGCGTACAATCCCGGCACCAATCTGCTCTACACCCCCGCAGTGGACTGGTGTGGCACCTTTACCGCCACCGACTCGGTGCGCTACATCCCGGGCAAGAGCTTCCTGGGCGGGCAGTACAAGCGGGACAGCACGTCGCAGGGCTGGCTCACCGCCGTGGATGCGTCCACCGGCGGCGTGCGCTGGCGCTATCGCTCGGCCAAGCCGCTGGTGGCCGCCGTCACGACCACGGCGGGAGGACTGGTCTTCACCGGCGAGCTCACCGGCGATTTCCTCGCGCTCGATGCCACAAGCGGCAAGGAGTGGTTCCGGCTCAACACCGGCGGGCCGATCGGCGGCGGCGTGGTGAGCTATGCCATCAAGGGAAAGCAGTATGTAGCCGTGATGTCCGGCCGACCCTCCGGCTTCTGGATCAACGAGCATCCCGGCTCGGCGACGGCGTTTGTGCTGGCGTTGCCGTGAGAGCAGGTGGCAGGTGGCAGGTGGCAGGTGGCAGGTGGCAGGTGGCAGGTGGCAGGTGGCAGGTGGCAGGTGGCAGGTGGCATCGCAAATATCTGTAGAGTGAGTGCTCGTAGCCAACGGCTAATGGCCAATGGCTAACGGCCGCTTGGTCCGCGTGGTTCGGGACACGACATTCAGTCTTCACTTCCCGATGGAGTAGCTCCGATGAGAGCGACGTTACTGGTCTTGATGCTGGCATCGGTCGCGTGCAGCGGCTCCGGCAGCGGTGGCGCAGACGCTGCCCGGCTCCGGACGCGCGCCCGGGGCATCACCATCATCCGGGATGACTGGGGCATTGCCCATGTCCACGGGAAGACCGACGCCGACGCGGTGTTCGGCATGGTCTACGCGCAGGCCGAGGACGACTTCAACCGGGTCGAGACCAACTACCTTACTTCGCTCGGCCGCCTCGCCGAGGCCGAGGGTGAATTGGCGGTGGTGCAGGACCTCCGGCAGAAGCTGTTCACCAATCCGGACACCTTGCAGGCGCAGTACGCCTCGAGCCCCGACTGGCTCAAGCGGCTGATGGATGCCTGGGCCGATGGGCTCAACTACTACCTGCTCACCCATCCGGCGGTGCATCCGCGGGCCATCACGCATTTCGAACCGTGGATGCCACTCTCCTACAGCGAGGGGAGCATCGGTGGAGACATCGAGAGCATTGCCCTGGACCAGCTCGGCGCCTTCTACGGCAACGGACCGAAGACTGTCGCGGTGCGGGCACCCGCGCTCCCCACCGAGCCGGGTGGGTCGAACGGATTCGCGATCGCGCCGGCCAACACCGCGGCGCACCACGCGCTGCTGCTCATCAACCCGCACACCTCGTTCTTCTTCCGCTCCGAGCTGCAGATGTCGAGCGACGAGGGACTCAACGCCTACGGGGCGGTGACCTGGGGCCAGTTCTTCATCTACCAGGGATTCAACCCACGGATGGGGTGGATGCACACCTCGAGCGGGGTGGACGCCATCGATGAGTACGCGGAAACCATTGTTCGGAAGGGCGACAGCCTCTTCTACAGGGAAGGGACCGAGGAGAAGCCGGTGACGGTCGAAACGATCGTCGTGCCGTTCAAGTCTGGCGCCGCATTAGAGCGGAAGTCCTTCACCGTCTACTTCACAGGACATGGGCCGATCGTGCGGGAGGCCGCTGGCAAGTGGATCAGCGTCCGGCTCATGCAGGAGCCGGTGAAGGCGCTCACCGAATCGTACAGCCGGACGAGGGCGAAGGACCTTGCGGAGTTCCGGAAGACGGTGGAGCTGCAGTCCAATTCGTCCAACAACACCATCTACGCCGATGCCGACGGCAACATCGCCTACTTCCACGCCAGCTATGTCCCGAAGCGCGACACCCGCTTCGACTGGAGCAAGCCGGTGGATGGCAGCGATCCGGCCACCGAGTGGCAGGGGCTCACGCCGGTCGACCAGACGCCCACGCTGCTGAATCCGGCCAACGGGTGGATCCAGAACACCAACAACTCGCCGTGGACCGCGGCGGGGCCCTACAGCCCGAAGCAGCGCGACTACCCGCGCTATGTGGATGTCTACGAGGAGAACCCGCGCGGAGTCCACGCCATCCGGGTGCTGAGCGGAAAGCAGGACTTCACCCTGCAGTCGCTGATCGACGCGGCGTTCGACAGCTATCAGCCCGCCTTTGCGCTGCTCCTCCCACCGCTGCTCCGCGACTACGACCGCCTCGCCGCAAAGGATCCGCTCAAGGCAAAGCTGGCGGAGCCGATCGCCGAGCTCCGGAGCTGGGACTACCGCTGGTCCGCCACCTCGGTGCCGACCAGTCTCGCGGTGTTCTGGGGCAACGCGCTCTACCAAGCCATCGCGAAGGACGCCAGCGACGAGAACCTCTCTGCCTACCGCTACATGGCGGAGCGGGTCTCGGCGGACCAGCGGCTGGCGGCGCTGACCGCGGCGAGCGGGAAGCTCGCGGCGGACTTTGGCACCTGGCAGACGCCCTGGGGGGAGATCAACCGGTTCCAGCGGCTCACCGACGACATCGTGCATCCATTCGCCGACTCGGGGGCCAGCATCCCGGTGCCGTTCACCTCGGCCAACTGGGGATCGCTCGCCTCCTTCGGCGCCGCACCGTATAACGGCAGCAAGAAGAACTACGGCACCTACGGCAACAGCTTCGTGGCGGTCGTTGAGTTCGGCGATTCCGTCCGGGCCCGTGCGGTGACCGCCGGCGGCGAGAGCGGCGACCCCAGGTCGCCGCACTTCAACGATCAGGCGGAACGATATGCCAGCGGCGACCTGCGGGAGGTGTATTTCTACCCCGATCAGCTCAGGGGCCACACCGAGCGGGAGTACCACCCCGGAGAGTAGGCAGTCTCGCGTCTGGCCGAGGATCGCGAGAGGGCCTAACTTCGGGCACGTTACGCACGCCTTTTGGCACCCGAGGCACAATTGACAGACGCCGTGGATCGCCTGACGTCGGCACTCGCCGACCGCTACCGCCTGGAGCGGGAGCTGGGCCAGGGGGGCATGGCCACGGTGTATCTCGCCGAGGATCTCAAGCACGATCGCAGAGTCGCCATCAAGGTCCTCCGGCCGGAGCTTGCCGCCGTCATCGGCGCCGAGCGGTTCCTCTCCGAGATCAAGACCACGGCCAACCTGCAGCACCCGCATATCCTGCCTCTGTTTGACAGCGGTCAGACGGCCGGACGGTCGGACGGTCAGGAAGGGTCTTACCTCTTCTACGTCATGCCCTTCATCGAGGGCGAGTCGCTGCGCGACCGGCTGACACGGGAGAAGCAGCTGCCCGTCGCCGACGCGGTGCGCATCGCGACGGAGGTCGCCGGCGCCCTGGACTACGCCCATCGTCATAACGTCATCCATCGCGACATCAAGCCGGAGAACATCCTGCTGCACGATGGCCGCGCATTGGTGGCGGACTTCGGCATTGCGCTCGCCGCCAGCAAGGCGGGCGGCAGCCGGATGACCGAGACCGGCATGTCGCTCGGCACGCCCACCTATATGTCGCCCGAACAGGCCATGGGCGAGCGGGAGATCACCGCCCGCTCCGACGTCTACGCACTGGGAGCGATGACCTACGAGATGCTGATCGGCGAGCCGCCGTTCACCGGGCCCACCGCACAAGCCATCGTGGCGAAGGTGATGACGGCGGAGCCGGCCGGGCTCAGGGCGCAGCGAAAGAGCATCCCGCCCGAGGTGGAGGCGGCGGTGTTCACCGCACTCGAGAAACTCCCGGCCGATCGCTTCGGGAGTGCCAGCGCCTTTGCCGATGCGCTGGCAAACCCGGCGTTCGCGACCCCGACCCTTTCAGGCGCGGGGGGGACGCGCGCCCCCCGCGGGGTATCCCCGCGCGCGTTCCGCACCACCACCGCGGTGGCCGCGGTGGCGTTGATCGCGGCAGCGCTTGGCTGGCTCCGGCCGGCGCCACGCCCGGAGCTGTCGCGCTTCGCGATTACGTTGCCCGACAGCCAGGCCTTGCAGGGCTACGCCATCGGCATCGGCAATCTCCGCCTCGCACTCTCCCCCGACGGGCGGACGATCGTCTACGCCGGCGTCGGTGCCACTCCGGGCTCCCGCCGGCTGTGGATGCGGCCGCTGGACGAGCTCAGTGCCACGCCACTCCCGGGGACCGATGGTGGATACAACCCCGCCTTCTCCCCGGATGGCCAGCGGGTGGCGTTCATCGCCGGATCGCCGCGTGCGCTCAAGTCCATCGCTCTCGCGGGCGGGCCCGCCGTCACCCTGACCGATTCGCTGGTGGACGCGGGCGGCGTGTCGTGGGGGCACGACGGCTACATCTACACCGACGGCCGACTCGCTGGCGACGGCCTGATGCGGGTGCGCGAGACCGGTGGCTCCCCGGAAGTCGCCTCCATGCCTGACACGGCAGCGCAGGAGTCATGGCATGCTGCCCCGTCGGCACTGCCGAACGGGCGTGGAGTGCTCTTTTCCATCGCGCATCTCCGCGGGCAGGGCGAATGGCAGATCGGCGTGCTCGACACCCGGACCGGAAAGCACAAGGCGCTCGTCAGCGGCGTGCAGGGGCGCTACGCCGCTTCCGGTCACCTGCTCTACGTGACTCCGGATGGCACCCTGATGGCGGCGCCCTTCGACCAGGACAAGCTCGAGGTCCGCGGCCCCGGCGTCGCGGTGGCGCAGGGGCTCGCCGTCCGCGGTTTCGGACGGAGTGACGTGGAGGTCTCCACCACCGGCAACCTGATTTACACCGCCGGTCCGACCACAGGTCGCACCCGGGAACTCGTCTGGGTAACACGCGACGGAACCGTGACACCGGTCGATTCCCAATGGTCAGTTCCGATCGTCGGCAGCCCCGCCCTGTCCCCGGATGGCCGTTCCGCGCTGGTGGCCGTGTCCCCCGGCACCGGGCCGACCCAGATCTGGGTGAAGCAGCTGGATCGCGGCCCCGCAGCGAAGCTGGCGAATATGGGGACCTCCCCGACCTTCACACCCGATGGCAAGGGGGTCCTCTTCAGCACGCCAACGGGCGGCGCGCGCGGCCCGGCCGACGGCAGCGTGCTCCCCAGCGAGTTCCAGACTGCGGGCGTCTTCCTCACGCCGAAGTACTCGCCGGATGGGCGATGGATCGTCTACGCCTCCCAAGGGGGGCTCTTCGTCATGCGCGCCGAGCACGACAGTGGTGCCCACGCGCTCCTTCCTCCCGGTCGTGCGTCAGAGCAGGGTCCGGTGATCTCGCCCGACGGACGGTGGCTGGCGTACTCCTCGGATGAGACGGGAAGAACGGAGGTCTACGTGCGACCATTCCCGGACGTCCAACTCGCCAGGCATCAGGTGTCGACGGTCGGTGGTCTGGCTCCGCGCTGGTCCCGCGACAGCCACGAGCTCTTCTTCATCGATCTCAGCGACCGGCGAAGCCTGGTTGCGGTGCCGGTCACCCTTGCGCCGACATTCTCGGCGGGGATCCCGCACAGCCTGTTCTCCGCCGATCCCTTCGTGGCGCCCGGCAGTGGCTTCGACGTCAGCCCGGACGGGAGACGATTCCTGATGACCCGGCCGGCCGGTGGCAATGAGAAACAGCAGGATGAACTGATCCTGGTGCAGAATTTCTTCGAGGCCCTCCGGGCAAAGGCGACGGGAAAGTGACCGGCCCCCTCGAGCGCCTTACCGCCGCCCTCGCCGACCGCTACCGCCTCGAGCGCGAGCTGGGTGCTGGTGGCATGGCCACGGTCTATCTCGCCGAGGACCTCAAGCATCGTCGCAAGGTGGCGATCAAGGTGCTCAGGTCGGAGCTGGCGGCGGTGATCGGCGCGGAGCGCTTCGTGCGCGAGATCCAGACGATCGCCGCGCTGCAACACCCCCACATCCTGGGGCTGATCGATTCCGGTGAGGCGGCCGGCACCGCGTTTTACGTGATGCCGTTCGTCGAAGGGGAGTCGCTTCGCGACCGGCTCACACGAGAGAAGCAGCTGCCAATCGTTGATGCGCTGCGGATCGCCACCGAGGTGGCCGGCGCGCTCGACTACGCCCACCGCCACGGCGTGATCCACCGCGACATCAAGCCGGAAAACGTCCTCCTGCACGACGGTTCGGCGCTGGTCGCCGACTTCGGGATCGCCCTCGCCGTCAGTCAGGCGGGGGTCACCCGGATGACCGAGACCGGCATGAGTCTCGGCACGCCGCACTACATGTCGCCCGAACAGGCGATGGGGGAGCGGGAGATCACCGCCCGCAGCGATGTGTACGCCCTCGGTGCGATGACCTACGAGATGCTGGTCGGCGAGCCACCTTTCACCGGTCCGACCGCGCAGGCGATCGTCGCCAAGGTGATGACGGCGGATCCCGTCAGCATTGTCGCCCAGCGGCGGAGTGTGCCGCCGGTCATCGAGAATGCGGTGCTGACCGCGCTGGAAAAGCTGCCGGCCGATCGCTTCGGGAGTGCGAAGGAATTCGCCGAGGCGCTGAATGGGCAGGCGAATGGGCGGCCAGGCGATCGGGCGAGGGGAGCCAATCGCCGAATCGCCCAATCGCCAGATCGCCGGATGATCCCCATCCTTGCAACTATCGCCTTTGGTGCCGCACTCCTCGCCGCGGGAGCGTTCGGCGGCTGGCTCCTCGCGCATCGGACGAGCCGACCGGAGTTGCAGCTGGCGACGAAGGTCACCTACGAGAATACCCTCGAGATTCACCCCGTCCTCTCGCCCGACGGCCGCTTTCTGGCCTATGTGGCGGGCAGCAGTCTGCGCACCCGGCTCTATCTGCGGCAGGTGAGTGGTGGTCGAGCCACGCTGCTCACCGAAGACTCCACCGCCATCGAAGTGGCACCAAGCTGGTCGCCCGATGGCAGCCGCATCCTCTTCGCCACGCAGCGCGGCCTCCTCTCGCTGCCCGCTTCGGGTGGGCCGGCACGGCAGGAGGCGCCGGCTGCCACCGGCGTCGTGTCGGCGGCCTGGTCCCCCGACGGCAAGACGATCGCCTACGTCGCTGGCGACTCGATCTATCTCAAGCCGATCGGCGGCACGGCGCGGGTGCTGGCCACCAGCTACAGCGTGACCGAATGTCGCTGGTCGCCGGACAGCACCCGGCTCGCCTGCGCCGGGGGGAACGCCTACTCCACCACGGTGGGCCCGCTGTTCGGCAACCTGGCACCGAGCTGGGTGGAGCTGGTGGACACCCGGAGCGGAGCCACGACGACGGTGACCGACAGCGTGGCGCGCAACAGTTCGCCGGCCTGGTCACCCGATGGGAAGTGGCTCTACTTCGTCTCCAGCCGTGATGGGCCCAGCGACATCTACCGCATCCCCGCTGGCGCCCGCGGACCGGTCGAGCGGCTCACCGTCGGCCTCGGCGCCCAGAGCATCTCGCTCTCGGCCGATGGACGGCGGCTGGCGTACAATGTCTATCAGCGGGTCGCCAATGCCTGGTCGGTTCCGGTGGGTCGGCGGCCGATGGGACTCGCCGGCGCCACTCCGGTGACCCGGGGCAATCAGTCGGTGGAGAATCTGGTGTTATCCCGCAACGAGCGGACGCTCTACTATGCCAGCGATCTGAGCGGCAATTCGCAGCTCTACCGCATTCCGTCAGCCGGGGGCGAGGCGGAGCGGCTGGCGACCGATGAATTCCAGGATTTTTCGCCGACGCCGTCGAGTGATGGACGCACGATCCTGTTTCATTCGGCGCGGACCGGGAGCCGGGACATCTACCAGCTGCCGCTCGATGGCGGCCCGCTGACCCAGCTCACCTCGAGTACCGATCAGGAGTTGCTCCCTTCCTGGTCGCCGGACGGCTCGATGATTGCCTACGGGCTGATCAACGGCCGGGGCGCCATCCGGATCCTTCGGCGCGGACCGGACGGCAGCTTCGGTCAGCCGGTGGAACGAGCCGACTTCGGTATTGCCCCCAAGTTCTCTCCGGACGGGCGCTGGATCGTATTTAGCTCGGCGCCAGGCGGCGGCTGGGTCCTTGTGGTCCCGGCTGATTCGGGGCCACCGCGCGCCCTGATGGATTCACTTGACCCGGCGACACCGACCGCGGCCTTTCCCGACTTCTCCAGCGATGGGCGCGAGGTACTCTTCGCCGGGCTCGACAACCGCCAGACTCTCGGCATCTGGGCGGTCCCCTTCCCGGCTGGCGGCAAACCGGAACTGGTGCTCCGTTTCGACGATCCGGCGCACCCGCCCCTCGGCCCCTACTGGACGCTGGGGAAGAACCGGTTCTTCGTCGTGCTTCAGGAGGCACAGAGCGACATCTGGGTGCTGGAAACGAGCGGCCTGTGACGGCACCCCCTGATCGCCTGAGGACCGCCCTCGCCGACCGCTACCGTATCGAGCGGGAGCTGGGGCAGGGCGGCATGGCCACCGTCTACCTGGCGCAGGACCTGAAGCACGATCGCAGAGTCGCCATCAAGGTCCTCCGGCCGGAGCTTGCCGCCGTCATCGGCGCCGAGCGGTTCCTCTCCGAGATCAAGACCACGGCCAACCTGCAGCACCCGCATATCCTGCCGCTGTTTGACAGCGGTCAGACGGCCGGACGGTCGGACAGTCAGGAAGGGTCTTACCTCTTCTACGTCATGCCCTTCATCGAGGGCGAGACGCTCCGAGCCAAGCTCGACCGCGAGACCCAGCTCGGCATCGACGAAGCGGTCAAGATCACCACCGCGGTGGCCGCCGCCCTGGCCTACGCCCATGAGCGCGGCATCGTGCATCGCGACATCAAGCCCGACAACATCATGTTCTCGAGCGGACAGGCGGTGATCGCGGATTTCGGCATCGCGCGCGCCATCGACGCCGCCGGCGGCAACCAGCTGACCGCCACCGGGATGACGGTCGGCACCCCCGCCTACATGAGCCCCGAGCAGTCGGCCGGGGACTCGAACGTGGACGGCCGGTCCGATCAGTACGCCCTGGCCAGCGTGCTGTACGAGATGCTGGCCGGGGAGCCGCCCTTCACCGGCCAGACCGCCGCGGCCGTCATCGCCAAGCGGCTGGGCTCGCCGACGCCGCAGATACGCGTGGTGCGAAACGGCGTGCCGGAGTCAGTGGACCTGGCGCTGCGGACGGCGATGCAGCGCTCCCCGGCGGATCGCTTCGCCACGGTCACGCAGTTCGTCGAGGCGCTCCGCGCAGATGCCACTCCCGTCCTCTCGCCATGGCCGCGGCGCGGGCTGCTGGCCGCGGTCGGGGTGTTCGCGCTGGCCGCGGCGGGGTGGTGGACGCTGCGGGGAGACCGCATCACCGGCGACCTCGATCCCGACGTCATTGCCGTCATGCCATTTCGCGTCGGCGGTGATCCGGCCATCTCGTACCTGCGCGAGTCCATGCTCGACCTCCTCAACGCCCGGCTCCCCGGTGGCACCGGTCCGCGCATCGTCGAGCCCCGCACCGCGCTCAGCGCCTGGCGGCGGGAGGTCGGCAACGAGCAGGAGGACCTGTCAGAGGAGCAGTCCCGCCGGCTCGCCGCGCAGCTCCGCGCCGGGCGTGTCCTGCTCGGCAGCGCCATCGCCACGCCGACCGAGCTGACGCTCACCGGCTCCCTGATCCGCGTGACCGACGGCACGGAGCTGGCTAACGGCGCCGTCTCGGGGATGCCCGACAGCGTGGCGGTGCTGGTCAACCGGCTCGTGGCGCGTCTCCTCAGTCAGGAGGCCGGCGAGTCGCGCGAGCGGCTCGACGGCCTGGCGTCCACCTCGCTCGAGGCGCTGCAGGATTACCTCGCGGCGCGAAAGGCGTATCGCCGCGGAGACTATCTCGCCGCGCTGGATTTGTACGGACGCGCCTTTGCCCTCGATTCGAACTTCGCGCAGGCCGCCTTCGGCATGGTGATCACCAATCCGCTGGTCGGCACGGTGTTCAACACCTCCGGCTTCAGGGCCATCCCGGCGCTCTGGAGGCTCCGTGACCGTCTGAGCCCGCGTGACCTCGCGCTGCTCCACGGCATCACCTTCGTCGGCCCCAACTATCCCCGTCCGTCCACCTACGCGGAAATCATGGCACAGGCGGAGCGCGCGGCGGGCGATGCCCCGGACAGCCCGGAGCACTGGTTCGTACTGGGCGGCGGACTCAGCGGCTACGGCGCCGTCGCCAGCGTGCCGGACTGGGCCGCCCGGGCCGCCGACGCGCTGGACCGCGCCATCGCGCTCGACTCGAGCTTCACCCCGGCAATCCGGGAACGGCTTCATCTGGCCGTCTTCGTCCGGGATAGCGCGGCGACTCGCCGCATGGCGGAGCTGTTCAAGTCCCGGATGGACCCGGGCTCCGGAGACTTCGCGGGTCTCTGGGCAGCGGCGCTCGCGCGCGGCGACAGCACCGAGGCGCGTCGTTGGAGGACCCAAGTGGAAGGGACCTCCCATGCCGACTTCATGCAGAAGCTGGTGCTCATCCCCCTCATCAGCGCCCAGGATGCGCTGCCCCTGGCCGACGCCCATTGGGCAAACGCGACGCTTCGGCGGGACGGTGCGACGGACCAGGAGCGGAACTTGGCCTGGCTCGGGGAGTACGCAATCGCCGCAGCAGAGGGCCGGACCATCGATTTCGGAGGGGAATCCCTGGGCAGCCTTGGGTGGGCCGTTGCCAGCGTGGTGCGGCAGGCGTTCGTCGAGCCGGCCTATCGCAGCCAGGCAGTTGCGATGAGCGCGCGAGTGGATGCCGGCGGATGGCCGCCGCTTCGGGACTGCTTCGTCGAGCTGTTGCGCGCCGGTACGGGCGACACGAGCGGGACTCGTGCCGCCATCCGGCGACTGCGCACGTTTGCCGAGGTCGATCCCCCGCCCGTTCCGCTGGAGCAGTGGGAGCCGCTCGATTTTCGTGTCTGTCCGCTCCTGCTCGAGACGATGCTGGAGGGGGGACGCGACCGAAGCGGCGCGTCTCGTCTCGACGCTCTCGACTCCCTCATGCGTGGTGGACCGCGGTGGCTGACGCTGGGGCCGCCGGCCGCCCCGGTCGTGGAGGCCAACTGGACCATCGCCCGGCTCCGCGAGGCGCAGGGGAACATTCCGGGCGCCCTCGCCGCCATCCGGCGGCGGGAGAACAATTGGTATCCGGCGTATCTTTGGACCCTTCCGGCCCTCCTACGGCAGGAGGGTCGGCTCGCGGCCCTGGCCGGCGATACTGCCGGGGCGCGACGGGCGTTCGACCAGTACCTCACGCTCCGGACCGACCCCGATCCGGTCTTCGTACCCCAACGCGATTCCGTGGTGGCCGAGCGGGCGGCGCTCGGGCCGCGGTGAACCACGGATTGGAGCACCATCGTGTCTGACCCGCTTCCCCGCCTCTCCGCCGCCCTCGCCGACCGCTACCGCATCGAGCGCGAGCTCGGCCAGGGCGGCATGGCCACCGTCTACCTCGCGCACGACATCAAGCACGACCGCAAGGTCGCCATCAAGGTGCTGCGGCCGGAACTCGCCGCGGTGATCGGCGCCGAGCGGTTTCTCTCCGAGATCAAGACCACGGCGAACCTGCAGCATCCGCATATCCTCCCGCTTTTCGACTCGGGCATCACCGACAGCTTCCTTTTCTATGTCATGCCGTACATCGAGGGCGAGACCGTGCGCGACCGGCTGAACCGGGAGAAACAGCTCCCCATCAGTGACGCGGTGCGGATCGCCACCGAAGTGGCCGCCGCGCTCGACTACGCCCACCGCCACAACGTCATTCACCGCGACATCAAGCCCGAGAACATCCTGCTGCATGATGGTTCGGCGCTGGTGGCCGACTTCGGCATCGCGCTGGCGGCGAGCAAGGCCGGCGGCGCTCGAATGACCGAGACTGGGATGAGTCTCGGTACGCCGCATTACATGAGCCCCGAGCAGGCGATGGGGGAGCGGGAGCTCACCGCCCGGAGCGACGTGTATGCGCTCGGGGCCATGCTGTACGAGATGCTGGTGGGCGATCCCCCGTTCACCGGAAGCACCGCCCAGGCCATCGTGGCCAAGGTGGTGACGGAGAAGCCGGTGCCGCCGAGCCGGCAGCGAGAGACGGTGCCGGAGGCGGTGGAGGACGCGGTGCTGACCGCGCTGCAGAAGCTCCCCGCCGACCGGTTCGGAAGTGCGGCGGAGTTCGCCGCGGCGCTCGCCGTGCCCTCGGCGCCGGTCGTGGCCCGCGTGGAGCCGGCGGTGGCCCCGCCGCGCTGGAGCCTCAGGGCGCCGCTGCCGTGGATGGCACTCGCGGCCCTCGCCACGGGCGCGGCGACGCTCGGGTGGATGCGGCGGCCCGTCGGGGGCGGCCCCGGGGACGACGCCGTGGTGCGCTTCGAGCTCCGGGCTACGCCGGCCCCGCGCTTCGCGTATCCCGTGATGGGCATCGGCACCTACCTTGCCATCTCGCCGGACGGCCGGCGCATCGTCTACGCGGGCAGCGGGAGCGCGATGGGGTGGTCGCTCTTCATCCGCGACCTCGACGAGCTGCGCGGCCGCGAGCTGCCGGGCACCGCGGGCGCGGCGCGGCCGGAGTTCTCGCCTGACGGGCGGACAATCGTCTTCAGTGGCACCAACGGTCGCCTCATGAAGGTCCGCGTGGACGGCACCGGCCTCACGACCATCGTCCAGCTCGAGCGGGACGCGAGCAACCCCGCCACCGTCACCTGGATCTCCCCGCACGAGCTGGTCTTCGCCCGGCCCACCAATCCGGGCGGGCTCTGGCGCGTCCCGGCCGAGGGCGGGGAGCCGAGGCCCTTCACCGAGCTCGATTCAGTGACCGCGGAGCGGTTCCAGCTCGCCCCCGTCGCCGCCGACGGGGGCCGGCTGGTGTTCTACACCAGCTCGCGGTCCAGCAACATCGACCTCCGCCTCGGCGTCATCGAGGTGGCGACGGCCCGCGTGAGGGTGCTCGCCAACCTCTCGGGGGCCCGGGTCCTCGGTCTCCTCGCAGGCCACCTGCTGTACGTGCGCTCCGACGGGGCGCTCATGGCGGCCCCGTTCGACGCGAAGCGGCTCGAGGCCGGAACCCCGATCCAGGTGCTCGACAGCGTCACCACCTCCGGCTGGACGGCGCCCGCGGCGCTGGCCGCGAACGGCACCCTCGCCTACCAGCGCGGCGGCAACTCGAGCCAGCTCGTGCTGGTGGACGCCGCCGGCCGGGCGACGATGGCGCTCGAGGAGCCTCGCGCCTACGCGCACCCGCGCTTCGCCCCGGACGGGCGCCGCGTCGCCTTCGAGGTGCAGGGCAGCGGGGCGGGGGAGATCTGGGTCGCCGACCTCGCCGCCCGCACCGCGATCCCGCTCACCCGCGAGGGGATCAACGACCGGCCCGAGTGGTCCCCGGACGGACGGCGCGTGCTCTACCTTTCGTCCCGGGGCCCGAACATCTCGCTCCGCTGGCAGCCGGCCGACGGGAGCGGCGAGGATGAACTGCTGCTCGAGGGAACCGAGGCGATCCGCGAGGCGGTGATGACGCCGGCCGCGGATGCGATCATCTACCGGACCGACACCCGCGAGCGGAACCGCGATATCCTCCGCCTGCCGCTCGTCGGGGACCGCACTCCCGTCCCCCTCCTCGCGACGGTGGACGATGAGAAGGAGCCGCGCGTCTCCCCCGACGGGCGGTGGCTCGCCTACGTGGCCAACACCACCGGCACCGAGGAGGTCTACGTGCGCCCGCTCGCCGGCGGCGGCGGCCGCGTCGCCGTCTCGAGCGGCGGTGGCGGCGAGCCGCTCTGGGCGCCCGATGGGCGGCGGATCTACTACCGCACCGGCGCCTGGCTCGTCCAGGCCCGGCTCACCGGCGCCCCGGCGCTCGCGGTGGCCGGGCGGGACTCGCTCTTCGAGGGCGCCTACACCATAGACATCTACCACCCGAACTACGACGTGACCCCCGACGGCACCCATTTCCTGATGGTGCGCCCCGTGGAGGCGGACCGGCAGGTCGTCGTGGTCCTCAACTGGGCTGACGAGCTGCGGGCGCGGCTCCGGGGGACCCCGTGAGCGGCGTGCCGGCGGCCCTCGCCGACGCCCTTAGCCGTAGCTACCGCCTCGAACGCGAGCTGGGTCAGGGCGGCATGGCGACGGTCTATCTCGCGGAAGACCTCAAGCATCATCGCAAGGTCGCCATCAAGGTGCTGCGGCCGGAGCTGGCGATGGCCCTGGGCGCCGAGCGGTTCCTGCGGGAGATCGCCACGACGGCCAACCTGCGGCATCCGCATATCCTGCCGCTCTACGATTCGGGTGAGGCCGCCGGCTTCCTCTACTATGTGATGCCGCTGGTCGAGGGCGAATCGCTGCGCGACCGGCTCGATCGCCAGAAGCAGCTGCCCATCGATGAAGCGCTGACGATCGCGCGGGAGGTGGCCGATGCGCTCGGCTATGCCCACCAGCGTGGCATCATTCACCGGGATATCAAGCCGGAGAATATCCTGCTCGAAGGGGGCCACGCGGTCGTGGCCGACTTCGGCATCGCACGGGCGATCAGCAGCGCGGGCGCCGACAAGCTGACGGCGACCGGCATCTCCGTCGGCACCCCGCTCTACATGAGCCCTGAGCAAGCCGCGGGCGACCCCAATCTCGACGGCCGGAGCGATCTCTACTCCCTCGGCTGCGTGCTGTACGAAATGCTCGGCGGGCAGGCGCCGTTCACCGGGCCCACGATGGAGAGCATCACGCGGCAGCACCTCCTGACCGATGCGCCGCCGATCACCAACCTGCGCCCGACCGTGCCGCCCGAAGTGGCCGGTGCCCTGGCCCGCTCCCTCGCCAAGAATCCGGCCGATCGGTTCAATCCTGTCGCCCAGTTCGCCGATGCGCTGCGGCCCGGGAGCCAGGCGCAGATGGTTCAGATACCGTCGACCGCAGTCCGCGCATCCCCCGTGTCCCGAAAGCCGTGGATGCTCGTCTGTGTTGCGGCCGTGGTGATCGCGGCCGCCCTCTTCTTCTGGCGCCACGGGAGTGGTGGCGAGGGCTCCCACTCCGCCTCGGTCGCGGTGCTTCCCTTCGTGGACCTGAGCCCCAGCCGCACCGACGCCTATCTCGGCGATGGAATTTCGGAGACGCTGATCAACGCCCTGGCCAACGTGCCGGGGTTGAGTGTCGCGGCGCGCACCTCAGCCTTCTCGTTCCGCGACAAGGCGGAGGATGTGCGCGAGATTGGCCGGCAGCTCGGCGTAGCAGCAGTCCTGGAAGGAAGTGTCCAGAAGGCGGGGGAACATCTCCGAGTCACGGCCCAGCTCATCAAGACCGCCGACGGACTGCACCTCTGGTCGGAGAGCTTTGATCGCGGCGCCGGTGACATCTTTGCGGTGCAGGACGAGGTCGCAAAGGCCGTCGTGAACGCGCTCCAGTTCCGGCTGGTGACCACATCCGATTCCAGCGGCACCCGTGGCGGTACCCACAATGCGGAGGCCTACGACGCCTACCTGTTGGGGCGGTATCACTGGAATCGGCGGACCACAGAGGGGATGATCGATGCCACGGCGGCGTTCAAGAAGGCGCTCGGGCTGGATTCGAATTATGCCCTGGCGTGGAGCGGGCTCGCCGACAGCTACGTGCTATCCATCCCCCAGGAGTACGATGTTCCCGGCATCAATCCCGATTCCATCCTGAGACTGGGGGAGGAGGCCGCGCGCCGAGCGATCACGCTGGAGCCGCGACTGGGCGAGGCGTATGCCTCGCTGGGAGAAATCGTGGAATACCGCGGTCGCCGTACGGAGGCGAGGGATGCGTACCGGCAGGCAATAGCGCTGTCGCCCAACTATGCCACCGGGCACCAGTGGTACGGCTATAATCTCGCGGGCGTCAACCGGTGGGATGACGCGATTAACGAGATGGAGACCGCCCACCGGCTCGATCCGCTCTCCCATGTCATCACCCTGTCGCTGGCCGTGTTCTACGACGGCGCGGACCGCTTTGCCGACGCAACGCCGCTGTACGAGCAGGGACTCGCCCAATCCCCCGAGGCCTACTATGCCTGGGCGGGGATGACGGCGCATCAGCTCGCCCTCGGTAAGGTGGACGAAGCAATCACCGCCTATGAGAAATCCCGCGGCTGGCCACATGTCGACACGACCGCGGCCCGGATCGCACGCGGCCTGCGGGACCCGGCCATCCGTGCAGCCACGATCGACGCGCTCGGCCGCGCGGAGAATCCGGTGTTGGCCATTCCCTTCTTCCGCTGGCTCCGCGGGGACGACGCGACCCTGCGCATGCTCGAGTCCGCGGCGGCTGCGGGTCATACCTCCGGCGGCGCGCTGAACATGTACATCATGCTCGGCCCGAAGCTGCGGGCAGATCCGCGATTCCTGGCCATCCTGCCTCGCCTGGGTCTCCCCGCTCAAGAGAAAGAGGCGGCGCGGCCGTGAGCACGATTGCAACACTCACGCGAGCCCTCGCCGACCGCTACCGCCTCGAGCGGGAGCTGGGCCAGGGCGGCATGGCCACGGTCTACCTCGCGCACGACATCAAGCACGACCGCAAGGTCGCGATCAAGGTTCTCCGCCCCGAACTCGCCGCGGTGATCGGCGCTGAGCGGTTTCTCTCCGAGATCAAGACCACCGCCAACCTGCAGCATCCGCACATTCTGCCGCTATTTGATTCGGGGACAGCGAGCAGTCAGGCGGTTGGGCGGTTGGAGAATGCCGACGACTTTTCAACCGCCCAACCGTCCAACCGCCTTGCCACCGAGTTCCTGTTCTATGTGATGCCCTATATCGAGGGCGAATCGCTGCGCGACCGGCTCACCCGCGAGAAGCAGCTCCCCATCGCCGATGCGGTGCGCATCGCCACCGAAGTCGCCGGTGCCCTCGACTACGCCCACCGCCGCGGGGTGCTGCACCGCGACATCAAGCCCGACAACATCCTGCTGCACGACGGACAGGCGCTAGTGGCCGACTTCGGCATCGCGCTCGCGATGCGGAACGCCGGCGGCACCCGCCTCACCGAAACCGGCCTGAGCCTCGGCACCCCGCAGTACATGAGCCCGGAACAAGCGACCGCCGAGCGCGACCTCGATGCCCGGAGCGACATCTATGCCCTCGGCGCGGTGACCTACGAGATGCTCACCGGCGAACCGCCATTCATGGGCAATACCACCCAGGCGATCATCGCCAAGCTGATGACCGAGGTGCCTCGGCCGCCGTCCGTGCTGCGGAAGGCAGTGCCACCCGCCCTCGAGGCGGCGGTGCTGACCGCGCTGGAGAAGCTGCCGGCGGATCGATTCGCGAGCGCGGCGGAGTTCCGCGCGGCGCTCACTGAGCAGAGCCGCCACCGGGAGAGTGGCCACGCGACTCCGCAGCAGACACCCCCGACCCGCCCGGCGATCGGACGCGGGGTGAACATCGCTCTGGTGGCAGTGGCGCTGGCGACCTCCGCGCTGGCGCTCCGCGGGCTGCTCGCCGGGCGCGGCACCGCTCCAACCGGGGCGATCCCGACGCGCGTCACGATCCCGCTGGGACAGGACCTGCTGCTGGCGCAGGACGGATCACCCTTCGACATCTCGGCCGACGGCTCCGAGATCGTCTATTCCGGGGTGGCGGCGGGGAAGTCGCAGCTGTACCTGCGGCCGCTGGGGAGCTTCGAGGGGAAACCGATTCCCGGCACCGAGGGAGCGAGCCAGCCCTTTCTCTCGCCTGACGGAAAGTGGATCGGCTTCTTCGCTGACGGGAAGCTGCAGAAGGTATCACGCGAGGGCGGAGGGCCGACCACGCTGGCCGATATCCCCGAGGCGTCAAACGGCGCGGCCTGGGGCAGCGACGGCACCATCGTTTTCGCGCTGACGGATACCGTACTCTATCGAGTCTCCGACCGCGGTGGCCGGCCAGTGGTCATTCCGATGGTGGCAACCGTCCCGTCCCCCGCGGACAGCGGGCTCATCCCGCCACCGGTCACCGCCATTCGCTGGCCGACCTTGCTGCCTGACGGGAAGCACGCGCTGGTGGGGACCAACAACGGCATCGCGGTATTCACGCTGGCGAGCGGGGAGCTGCACCCGCTCTTCCCCGGCAGCCCGAGCAACAGCGGCGCCAAAGGCAGCCGAGCCCGCTACCTGCCCACCGGGCACCTGATCTACGACCAGGGAGAGGGTCGCATCCGGGTGGTGCCATTTGACCTGGACCGGCTCGAGGTGACTGGCGAGCCGATCCCCGCCTTCGAGGCGTTCCGCGGCCCGGGCGGGGGCGCGGCACAATTCGCCGTCTCGCAGAACGGCACGCTGGTGTACGTCGCCGGTGGCTTCAACCGGTCGCTGGTGCTGGTGGACCGCAACGGGCACGAGACCCCGGTCGCGGTGCCGGCGCGCGGCTATCGCTTTCCGCAGTTCTCGCCCGACGGGGAACGCGTGAGTGTGACGATCGATCCCCGCCCGTCGAATATCTGGGTGGTGGATCTGCATCGGGCGCAGTCGGTGCGGGTGACGACAGAGAAGCACAACCTGAAGGCGTTGTGGGCGCCCGACGGGGAGCGTCTCGCCTTCACCAACAGCGACGGGCCCCAGTGGGTGCGGTGGCAGAGCGGCGATCCGCCGCAGCCGGTTCTGACCCTTGCGGGCGGGAGCCCCTACGGCATCACCCCGACGTTCTGGGCCCGCGACGGCCGGATCCTGGCCCAGCGGTTCGATGGGAACAGCCGCGACATCGTCACCCTCACCATCGGTGACAGCGTGGCGAGACCGCTGCTCGCGACTCGGGCCGACGAGTCGCAACCCAGAGTCTCCCCCGATGGACGCTGGCTCTGCTTCACCTCGAACCTGACCGGCTCCGCCGAGATATACGTGCGGCAGTTCCCGACCGGCGACGCCAACATCCTCGTCTCCACCAGCGGCGGCACCGACCCGCGCTGGTCGGCGGACGGGAAGGAGCTGTACTTCCGGCAGGACTCCCGCATCATGGCCGCCTCGATCCGCACCAGCCCGACCTTCCAGCTGCTCGGCACACCCCGGGAGCTGTTCACCGGCGGTTACGACTTCTCCCAGGAGGACAACTGGGATGTCGGGCCCGATGGGCAGTTCATCATGGTTCGGGCGGACCCGGCAACGCGGGGCCAGTTCCTGGCGGTACTGAACTGGTTCGAGGAACTCCAGCCCAAGGGGGGTGGGCAGCGCTAGCCCCCACAGTACGCCGGCTCATGGTCGGCGCCCGTCCTCCCGACACCCCATTCCTCTCATCCGCGAAGCGCAGGGCCAGGCCTCCTGCTGGCCCCAGCCCTGCGCTTCGCGTCGTTGAGTTGGAGCCCCGCCGGACCCCGCGTCTGATGCGAACCTACTGAGTCCGTCTCCGCAGCTCCACCCGGCGATTTCTCCAGTTGCGTCCCTCGCTGTCGTTCGGATAGAGCGGATTCGCTTCCCCATATCCCTTGGCGGTCAGTCGGTCGCTCGCCACCCCCTTGGAGACGAGGTAGGCAACCACCGCGTCCGCGCGTCGCTGCGAGAGATCAAGGTTGTACTCCTCCGTACCAATGCTGCTCGTGTGGCCTGCGACCTCGAAGCGGGTCCGGGCCCACTCCGGATCGTTCAGCGCCGTCGCCACCCGGTCGAGGATCTCCTTGTCATCCGCCAACAGGTCTGCCTTGTCGAAATCGAAGTTGATGCCTTCGAGTACCAGGGTATCACGGATCACGATCGGTGGCGGTGGTGGCTTCGGCGCGGCGACCATGATCCGCACCGTATCCACCCGTACGCGGGCCGCCGGACAGTTACACGCCGGCGCCGTCATCGGCTCGGCGGGTGCCCGACGGCCCCGGGTGAAGTATGAGAGGCCGAGCGTAACGACAGGGAGGTACGCCGCTTTGACGCTGGCGGGATCCTGGTAGAACTCGCGTGCGATCCGCCCTTCGAGCCGGAGTGCCAGATGCTCGGAGACCATCGATCGAATTCCCAACCCGGCGTGTGCACCCCAGGTCGGGTGGGTGCGGGTACCATTCTGGCCGCTGATGCGGGTGCCTTGCAGACCGGCGGTGAGAAAGGGGCTGGTCTTGGCGTTGAGGTTGAACGTGTAAGTGATGGCGCCAAACGGAGTCAGGTACTTCACCCCTGATCCTGCGGCCAACCCGCTCCCCAGACTGAAGCCAAGATTGTTGCTGAAGTTGTACCCCAGCCGCAGAACCCCGGTGGGCACGACCCGGCCCGGATTGGCGGACTTGGTGAAGCGAGTGGTCGCTGAGCCGCTCGCCAGCGCGTCAAGCAGATCCCGGTCCAGGACCGTCACACCGCCGCCAAAGCTGAACTCCCAGCTCTGCACCCGGTCGGCGGTCGCCGGCTGCTGCGCCAGTGCCAGCGCCGGAACGCAGCTCGCTAGCGCGAATGCATACTTGAAGATTGTCGTGCGCATGTGCTCTCCCAAGGGTCCACGAGGTCGCAGGGTGCCGCCAGCCTACGGCAGCGTTATGAGGTTCGTATCCATCGTCACTCCGGCCTTCGACAGGGCTCGGCCGTTCAGGCTTGCGCCCTGCACCAGGGTGACGCTGACCGCCGCGATGATATTTCCCTGAAAGGCCGTGGTCTGGCCGATCGTCGCTGAGCTGCCGACCTGCCAGAACACATTCTTGGCCTGCCCCCCACCGCTCATGACGACCTGCGCGCTGGTGCCGGTGGTGAGGGCGCTGGACACCTGGAATACCCAGACCCCGTTGGCCGGACCCGCGAGCGTGAGGATCCCGGTGAGCTGCGCCGAGGAGGTGAAGCAGTAGACGCCGGGCGCCAGGGTCTTGCCGCCCAGATTCTGACCCGTCAATGAGGTGCCGCACGGCATGGCCGCGAGCGCGTTGTACGCCGGGGTGACATCGGCCTGCGCGGTCTTCGCAACCGCGTCGTTGATGTGCGGGGTCGGCCCTCCCGGGGAAGAGATCGTGCAGGGGGCGGGGAATCCGGAGACCGAGCCGGCCGGGGCCACACCAACATCCCCGGCGATATTGCTCACTCCGATGCAGCTCACGGCGGTGCTGCCGAGGACGGCGAATTTCGCCGCTGTCCCGAGCGACGGTCCGCCCGCCGGGGCCGAGGTGACGATCACGGATGCGAAGCCCGACACCACCCCGCTGGTTGCCCTGACCGTGTTGGAGAACGTTCCACTTGACGACCCGGCGGTAAAGAGGCCTGAACCACTGTTAATGGTGCCGCCCCCGTTCACGACCGACCAGGTAGGTGCCGGCGAGATGGGAATCACCACCCCGGCTCCATCCTGCCCCGTCGCGGTGAACTGCTGAGTCGCGCCGGCCGCCAGACTTCCCGGGTTGGGAGAGACGGTAATCGTGGCCAGTGCGCCGCCGGCGACAACCACCGTCACGGTGGCGGACCCGGTGGTGGAACCGCTGGTGGCCACGACAGTATTGGTGTACGTCCCGGGTGTGGCGCCCGCCGTGAACAGGCCGGTGTTGGGGTCGATGGTGCCGGCCGCGGCGGTCACCACCGACCAGGCCGGCGAGAGCGGGACGATGTTGCCGCTGGCGTCCCGGCCCGTGGCGTCAAACTGCACGGTGGAACCGGCGGCCACGGAGACCGGACTGGGGGTGACCGCGATGGACGCGAGCCCGCCCGAAGTCACGGACACCGTGGCGAATCCGGTGAGGCCACCGCTGGACGCCTCGATGGTGTTGGCAAAGATCCCGGTCGTCGTGCCGGCGGTGAACAGCCCCGTCACCGGGTCGATGGTCCCGCCACCCGCCCCGACGGCCCAGCTTGCAGCCGGCAGCAGCGTGACGGCATTGCCGCTGGCATCCTGACCGGTGGCCACGAACTGCTGCGTACCACCGACGGTCAGGGCGTCCGGATTGGGTGTGACAACGATGATCGCCAACGGACCCGATCCGGGTGTGGTGGGCCCGCTGTGCTCGCAGGCCGCGAAGAGCAGCGTGCCGACCGAAGCCAGGGCCGCGAATCGCGCGGCGTGGCGGGGCAGACTCAGCAGTCGGAACATTGGGCCACTCCTGATTCAGGTAGCTATCGACGATCAATATTCGGGACAGGCGGCGTGCAGGTGCACGGTCAACCTCGGCCGCTCCTGGCCCAGAGCATGAAATCTTTACGTCACGGACGGATTCATACATCGCTCGTAGGATTGAATTGGGGTCTAGACCAGTGGAGCGCTCCGGGATGCGGCCGAAGACACGCTGCACGAGGGTGGAACTGGCCTGTGTCCTGATGTCCGATGCCCACGCACGACGTGGGAGGGATAGCGCTGTCAGCGCGCTGCAGCAGGAGACGGTATCGGTGGGGACATGTCCGGTCCGTCGGCAGCGGGGCAGCGCTTTCTCATGAGCCGCCGGTCGGCCCAGCCCCAGCCCGCCACTGGTGGCGCCCACCCCGTTCTTCCCGTAACTTTGCGGCTCTTCCCTCTCATCTCCGCCCTGCCGCCCAAGGCCACTCTTGGACCTGCGCGCCCAGCTCCAAGCCCATCTCGGTAACGCTTTCATCCTCGAGCGAGAACTCGGCGGCGGCGGGATGTCGCGGGTCTTCGTGGCCAACGAGATCCGCCTCTCCCGCAAGGTTGTGGTGAAGGTGCTGAGCCCCGAACTGGCCCAGGGGCTGAACGCCGAGCGGTTCGAACGGGAGATCCTGCTCGCCGCCTCACTGCAGCAGGCCAACATCGTCCCGGTCCTCACCGCCGGCGACATCGACGGACTGCCCTACTTCACCATGCCGTTCGTGGAGGGGGAATCGCTTCGCTCCCGGCTGGGCGGCGCGGGCCTCCCGATCCCGGATGTCCTGACCATCCTGCGCGATGTCACCAAGGCGCTGGCCTATGCCCATGCCCGCAGCATCGTCCATCGCGACATCAAGCCCGACAATGTGCTGCTCTCAGGCGGCACCGCGGTCGTCACCGACTTCGGCATCGCCAAGGCGCTGAGCGCCTCGCGCACCGCCGGCACCGGCGCGACGCTCACATCCATCGGCACCTCGATCGGCACCCCCGCCTACATGGCGCCGGAGCAGGTGGCTGGCGACCCGAACCTCGATCATCGGGTGGATCTCTACGCCCTCGGCTGCATGGCGCAGGAACTCCTCACCGGCAAGGCGCCCTTCGCCGACCGGACCCCGCAGAAGATGCTCGCCGCCCACCTGAGCGAGACCGCAGTACCGGTCGGCTCGCAGCGACCCGACTGTCCTCCGGCGCTCGCCGCGCTGGTGACCCAGCTGCTGCGGAAGGATCCGGCCGACCGCCCCGCCTCGGCGAGCGAGGTGCTCCGCGCCCTCGATGGCGTGAGCACCGCCTCGGCTTCGACCCTCGCGCTCAACGCGCCCGGCATGCTGCCCAAGGTGCTCGGCCTCTACGCGGTGGCGACCGCCGCGGTGGCGATCCTCGCCAAGGCGGCGGTGGTCGGCATCGGCTTGCCCGACTGGGTCTTTCCCGGCGCCGTCATCGTCATGCTGCTCGGCCTGCCGGCGCTGCTGATCACCGCCTACGTGAAGCGGGTGGCGAGTCACGCCGCCACCGCCAAGCCGACGCTGACGCCCGGCGGCTCGATGCTGGCGACGATGCCCTCGGGGACGATGGCGACGCTGGCCCTCAAGGCCAACCCGCATCTCTCGTGGCGCCGCACTGCGCGGGGCGGGATGTACGCCATGGGGGCGTTCGTGCTCGCGGTCATCGGATTCATGCTGTTGCGCGCCTTCGGCATCGGCGCGGCGGGATCGCTCTTCGCCAAGGGGCAGCTCGCCCTCGATGACCGGATCGTGCTGGCCGATTTCAGCGTGGCCCAGGAGGATTCGGCGCTCGCGCCGATCCTGGCGGTGGCAGTCCGGGCGGCGATGTCGCAGTCGAAGTCGGTCCGCCTGATGGATCAGGCCGACGTCGCCCAGACGCTTGAGCAGATGCAGCGCGAGAGCGGGAAGCCGCTCCCGCCCGAGCTGGCCCGGGAGGTGGCGGAGCGGGCCGGCGCCAGGGCGGTCCTGGGCGGGCATCTCGCCCGGATCGGTGCCGGCTATGCCGTGAGCCTCGAACTCACCAGTGCGGACCGCGGCGTGTCGCTGGCGGCGTTTCAGGCCACCGCCGATGGCGCCCGGGACCTCCTCCCGGTGGTTGACCGGCTGACCCGCGACCTGCGCGGCAAGATCGGGGAATCGTTGCGCCAGGTGCAGCGCTCCGTGCCGCTGGAGCAGGCGACCACGTCATCGCTCGAGGCGCTCCGGAAATACAGCGAGGCGTCGGTCGCCAACGACGTCGATGGCGACTACGACCGGTCAGTGCGCCTGCTGCGTGAGGCAGTGGCACTCGACAGCACCTTTGCGCTGGCCTGGCGCAAGATGGCC
>JANMYS010000137.1:0-7052 GCA_031382385.1 Gemmatimonadota bacterium | reverse complement strand
ACGGAGGAGGAGGCATTCACCTACGCCGCCCGCGCCGCCAAGGAGGAAGGCATCTTTCTCGGCATCTCCTCCGGTGCCTCGCTGGCGGCGGTGGCGCAGAAGATTCCGGAGATGAAGCCGGGGAGCCGGGTGCTGACGTTCTGCTATGACACTGGGGAACGGTACCTGTCGATTGAAGGGCTGTTTGTGTGACCTGCTGGCCGTTAGCCGTTAGCCGTTGGCGCTGACGGCTGACGGCTGACAGCTGCTGTTCTTCTACCGAAAGCCCACCACCCCCGGCTCCAGGTTGCAGCTCACCCCATCATCCTGGATCGAGCCGGTGCCGTCCCAGTAGAAGGTGCTGGTGCCGGGTGATACCAGGGCAGTGGTCAGCGGGATCATCTGGTTGGAGCTGAACCCTCTTGCCAGCGCCGCCACGCTGTCCTGGGTGATGATGATGGTGACGTGGTCGTCCACGGGGGAGGCGTCATCCCCACTGCCGATGATCGGATTCAGGTTGATGTCCTTCCAGTCGGTCTCGCCGGCCTGGTAGACGTCGTTCGCGTAGCTCGTCCCCATCACGCAGTTTCCGAAGGTCGTCGTGGTGGTCGCGCTGATCACGTCCGACATCTCGAAGGCGACGCACGGATATGACCCCGCGGCGACAGTGCCGGAGAAGAGGGTCGGGTTGGTCAGCATGTCCTTCACCGAGGGTGTCGCGCCGTAGTTCTGCACCAGCACCGGACTGGAACAGTCGGTGTTCGGGCTGACGTAGAGGGCGTACACGCTGATGAGGAAGGAGGCGGGATCGCCGACGCCCACGGGCGGCGTGGCGGCGACCTGCGCCAGGGCTGGGGGAGCAGGGGGCACGGGCCCGCCGGCGCCCTTGATGGTGAGCGTGTCCCCACCACCGGTGCTGTCACTGCTGCAGGCGGCGAGAAGCGCGAGGGCGGAGAGTGCGACGCGCAGAGCCCGGGTCTGGCGGTACGGCATTGGCAGCCTTTTGAAAGGGTTGATAGGTCGAAGTCTAGCCCCGACCGTCCGCGGGCGCTGCAGGCGGGCCGGTCGGGAGCCACGCAAAAACCCCCGCCGGCCGAAGCCGACGGGGGTCAGGGGATCTGCGAGTGCGCCCGATACGATTCGAACGTACGACCTCTTGCTCCGGAGAACTCCGCCGGCCGCCAGCCTGCGCCGATGGCCGCCTAGCCGCAACGACTTAGCTACCTCGACCGCCACCCGCCAGCCGCGACCGCGCAGGGGCGCTGGCACGCGGGCTGACACATAGGTATCGGCGGCCACGTCAACCTTTGTCAACAATTCGGTGGTTGTCAATCGCCCCGGACCATCGCCTTCGCCGGCGGCGGCGTGGGGTGGGGCCGCGCCGGCCCATGTCTACCGCCCGCCCGGCTAGTCTATATTAGTCCCCATGGGCGAACACTGTGAGGCGTTGCTGAGGGCGTGGCTGAATGGCGGCAAGGCCCTCGACGACGAACAGGTGAAGGCGGCGCTCGATTCTGATGCCGCGGCGCCCGCTCGCCGGCCTGGGCGCCCCAGGGCTGACCGCGGGAGGACTGCGCACGCGGCGGTGAAGCTTTGGTTTGAGGTAACCGAGGCCCGCGTCGTGCTGTCCCACAGGTCGGACCATCCGCGACTATTCGAGGCTTTGAGAGCCGCCAGCCCTGATGAGCTGCGGCTGCTGGCGGACGCCTCGCTGCGGGCGCTTAGGCCGGGAGAGAAAGCCCTCGCAATAGTCGCCGCCCGTCACGGAACCACTTCGGGGGCGCTCAAGAAGAAGCTCCAGCGCGGGCTCTCGATTTTCCAGGAAGTCCGCGACGCGCTACCGAAGGCTCTCACCATCCGCTATGAACATCTCTGTAACTCCACGTTAGAAGCGGAGCTCGGCCTCAGCGCCCCACTGCCGGCGGGGCCGACTCTCGGGGCCCGACCGCTGCGCGGAGGACATTAATGCTTAGCGAATAACTGTCGCCTGCGTTCTCGCCCGTCGCCCTCCATCATTGTCCAGCGCAAGCCGTGGACACCTGATTGGGGGGCTTTTCATGACGACGCTGCTGAGGTTGCCCGAAGTCGCCCGCCGCACCGGCTTGAAGCGGAGCACGATCTATCGGGACATCCTGGCTGGAGCCTTTCCTCGACAGGTGAAGATCGGGCCGGGCGCTGTGGGTTGGGTCGAGGAAGAGGTCCAGGAGTGGATCGATGCGCGCGTTCGCTCGTCTCGGGCCGAAGCCATTGCAGCGAGCCACGCCGGCGCCTAACAACGAAACGCCGCCCCCATCAAGGGCGGCGTTTCGTGCAACCTCGAAGCCGGTGGAGGCCTCGGATGACCGAACATAGCAATACCACCGACGCCGCGCCACTCGTGAGCCGCGAGCAACACCACGACGAGGTGGTGCTCGCGGCGAGCGGGCCCGACAACACCGCGGCGATCGTCACGGTGGACCGCGGCACGCCCGGGTGCGTCCTGGTCACGCTGCGCCGGGCCCGAGTAGACGAGCGACCAGAGGGGCGCTCGCTGACCCCGCTATCGGCGCCGATCGCCCTGCCGCTCAGTGATACTGGCGGGCACCTCGCGGTGCTCATTGCCGTGCTGCAGGAGGCGCTGCTGGAGGTTGAAGAGGCCGGCGTGCCGGCCGCTCACGCGGCAAGGTGAGGGCGAGCCCCGCCCTGGACGCCTGGCGCCGGCGCGGTACAGACGCGCGGGACGGGCTGTGGGTCGCCGCCTGCTACGAGCAGCAGGCCGGCGAAGCGGAAGCCCAGGGGATGGCGGAGAGTGCAGCCACGGCGCGCCAGAACGCCCAGGCGGTGGTGAAGGCGGCCCGGGCATGTACTGACCAGCGCTGCGACCATGCCGGCTCGAATTGTCTGCGGTGGCAGGAGATCGCCAGAGCCGCTGAGGCGGGGCGAAAGCGGCGAGAGGTAAGAGAGCGAGGGGCCAAGCGCCGGCACGAGACCGCCGGATGACCGCGTACGCGGAGGACGTGCGGGCGCTCGCCGGCGAGCTGCGATCGGCTGAGGCAGGGGTGGAACCGGAGGGCGGGGCCGCGGCCCCCTACACCATGCTCTCGGCCCTGTTGGACGATCCGAAGCTGCTCGATCCGCCAACCGTGGTTCTGCCCCGCATCGCGTGGGCCGGCCGCCTCACGCTGCTGGCGAGCGAGGAGAAGCGCGGGAAGAGCACGCTGGCGGGGCAAGGGGCAGCCTGCCTGACGCTGGGGAGAGACTTCCTCGGCGAACCGACACCGGCGAGACCGGTGGCCTGGATGCCGCTGGATGAGCCACTCGGGGACCTGGTGCGCCGGCTGCAACGGTTCGGGGCAAGGCACGGGGTGGCGATTCTGCAGGACCGACCGGAGCTGGTGCCGCTGTTGCGAACGATCGAGGAGGTCCAGGCTGGCCTGCTAGTGATCGATACGCTGACGGAGTGGGCGGTGGACCTGGTGGAGGACTTCAACCAGGCGGAGGGATGGACCAAGGTCCTGCGGGGCCTCCGCCAGTTGGCCCAGGCGACGGACTGCGCTGTGTTGCTCTTACATCACGTCAACCGCGCGAGCGGGAAGTACCGAGGCTCAACCCAGATCGGCGCCGGCGTTGACCAGATTCTCGAAATGACCGAGGACCCCCAGGACGCCACCGTCCGGGTCTGCCGGAGCCGGGGGCGGGTAGTGAACGAGACGTTCCGCCTGCGGTGGGATGGCGCCGGGGGGTACGAGCTCGAGGGCCCGGCGCCGACGCTCGAGGCGCGGATACTGGCGGCTGTGCAGGCGACTCCAGGGGTGGGCAGGACGGGCTTGCGAGGCGCGGTAGGTGGCAAGGCGGTCGATGTAGATGCGACGGTAAACCGCATCGTGACGGCGGGGCGAATTGAGGACCGCGAGGACGGGAAAGGGCACCACTACTTCGCGAAGGGCTGAAAAGGCCGGGACAGGGCGGGACAGGCATTGGGACAGGGTCAAGGCTGAGAAGCTAAGTCGTTGCGGGACAGGGTGGGACAGGGCGGGACAGGCGTTGGGACAGCCCACCTGTCCCCGCCTCTCTAAGAGAGAGAGCGGGGGACAGGGTCAGGATGGGGTGACAATTGGGAGGATGGTGCAACGTGCTTGAAAAGAAATCAAGAAGAACCAACCGGCACGGCGGCCCGCGGCCAGGCTCCGGCCGGCCGAAGGGGCGCAAGGATGCCAAGACACTGGAGATCGAGGCGGAGGCCAGGCCCTACGGCCACTTCGCCCTGAAGGCGCTCGTTCGACTCGTGAAGTGCTCCAAGAGCGACTCGGTTCGCGTGGCCGCGGCGATTGCCATCCTCGATCGCGGTTACGGCCGCCCGCGCCAGGCGGTGGCCCTGACGGATCCGGACGGCAATGCGTTGGAAGTGACTGTCCGCCGGGTGCTGGTGAGGCCGTGACGATGCATCGGCGCGCGTCTGCTCCCGTCCATGCCGACTCCGCCGGCCCAGTGCCGGGAAGAAATAGACTACTTGGAGTGGTCCGCCCGACACGCTGGCGGCCACTGCCGGCGACAACCCGTTGCCCGGCAAGGGGCGCCTTCCGCTTGGCTGACAAGAGGTCGGGTCGATGACCTCCCGGGATCACCTGCGCGCCCTAGTCGACGCCTCCCCCGTCGGCGCCCTGCTGACCGTCCCGCGCGACTGGCTGTGCGATGTGCTCAGCTCGGCCGGCGCGGATGCGGCGCCGGCGATTGTGGAGGCGGCCGACCTGACCGTGGCGGAGTTCGGCAGGCTTTTCACCCGAACCCCATCGACGGTCCGGTTGTGGTGCGAGCAGGGGAAGATCCCAGGTGCATGGAAGCTCAGTGGGAAGCAGTGGCGGATCCCCCGCCAGTCCATCGAGCAGTTTCGGCAGAAGCAGGGGGCCCCACCGTCGGCGGCCGTGCCGCCATCAACGGGCGACATCGGCGATTGGCGCCGACGGAAAGTGAACGGCTAGGACGATGACCTTCGAGGAAGCGGTGCAGTCGTTCGGGGAGGAGATGGCGGCGGCCATGCTGGAGGTGGAACGCTCCCCCGAAGCGCTGGCCTGCAATGCGATCGCTCGGCGGGGAGCGGAGGTGGGGCAGCTCGCGGCGGATCGGCGCCAGGCAATCCTCAAGAATGGCCTGGCGCGCAAGCAACAGCTCATGGCGCACGATGCCGCCTTCGCGGCGTCGCTCATTGCATGGAGTGCTGCGCTTGAAGCGGCGATCGCTAAGGTGGAGGCCATGCCCGAAGGCGACCACCCCGAGAGTCCCACCTCCCGGGCGTGCGTTGAGTGGGCACGCCGCGCTCGGCTGCAGGCGGCCAGCGCGCTCGAGGCGATGGTCCGGAAGAACGGTCGAGGAGTAACACTCGAATGAGCTTCGCCGCCGAGATAGACGCCTACGCAAGGCGGCTAGCCGATTGGGAGTATCGCCTGCACAGCATTGCGGGGGACTTGGTCTTCGAGAGCATCGTCAACGGCTCCCCCGTCACCGGCGCGCCCGGGCAGCCGGTGGATACCGGGAACCTCCGCGCGAGCTGGCAGCGGGAGATCCATGGCCCCCTCTCCCAGAGCATAGCGACCAATACCGTCTACGCCCCCGCCATCGAGGACGGGGCACGGGGCAGCAAGGCGTTGACGCTCCGCTCCCAGACGGGCGGATTCCATTCTGTAAAAATGACTGTGGCCGCGTGGCCGCGGATTGTGGATGAGGCCGAACGTCTTGCAGGCGAACCCTGAGGGAGGGGGACCATGCCGACACTCGAACTGCTGATTAAGTCCGGCACCGCCAGGAGCGCGGTCAAGGATCTCGAAGACCTCGCGGGCGCCGCGAAGAGCGCCGAGACCGGCGCCAGGCGCCTTCAGACGGCCTTCGCCGGCGCCGACCCCGGGATGATGCGTCTTGCCGAGGAGGCCAACGCCTCCCGGGCCGCGCTCCAGGGTGCTGGGAGCGCGGCGCAACCCTTCGCGGCCTCCCTGAACGAATTGCGCCGGGACGTGGCGCTCATGAACGCCGATTTCCGGAGCGGCAAGCTGGCGGCTGCGGAGTATGCCGCGTCCATGGCCGCCACGCGCGGTCAGGTGCAAGCCCTCGCCGCGACGGCGGGCGGGGCGAGCGCCGCCGAGTTGGGGCAACTCAATGGCCTGCTGACCGCAACCGCCCCCGCAGCGCAGAAGGCGGGGATCACGATCAATGCGCTGCGGGGCCCGCTGGCCACCTTCGCGACGCAGTCGCTCGGGGCCTCCAGCAGCGCCGGTCAGCTGGGATCGATCCTCTTGTCGCTCGGCGCGGGATCGGTCATCACCATCGGGGTACTTGCGGCGCTGGCGGCGATCGGCGCGGTGATGGGCAAGCTCAAGGGCGACGCGGACGCGCTGCAGAAGTCAATCACGGATCTCGGTGACGCCTTCGCGGTCCTGCAGGGGCTCGCCGCGGAAAAGACCTACCAGGACGCCACCCTCGCCTTTCTCGCGGCGGCGGACGACCTCGCCGCGGCGCGGAGTTCGCTGTTCCGGAGCGATGCGGCGGCGCTGGCGGTCTACAACGAGGCCCTCGCGGCGCTCTTGCGGGCGACCGACGCCCTCAACCAGAAGAAACTCGACGCGGCGCCCCAAGTGCGGGCCCTCCGCGAGCAGCGGGTCGCGGTGGACACTTTCGAGCAGTCGCTGGCGCGCCTCAACCATACGTTCGACGAATGGCTGGCGAATCAGAAGCGCGGACAGCAGCTCCTGACGATTTCCGGCGTCCTGGGCAGGGCCAAGACGCCCGGCTTCGGTGCCGACGTCGATCTCACGAACCTGGCGGCCGCGAATCGACAGGCGGAGTTGTTCGGGAAGCATCTCGCAGAAGGAGCTGACGCTGCGGACCGCGCGCTGACCCAGGCGAAGGCCCTCGGTCAGGAGATCACGCAGGCCGTCACCGGCGCCTTGCAGTTGGCCGATGCCTTCGGGCTAGTCGATGGCAGCACGGCGAGGCTTCTGACCACGATCACCCAGATTGCGACAGCCGCCAACACGATGGCCAAGGCGATCAAGGCGGGCTCCACGGGCGACATCATCAGCGCCGGGCTGTCGATTGTTGGGGGG
>JANMYS010000050.1:0-29243 GCA_031382385.1 Gemmatimonadota bacterium | reverse complement strand
CGGGGGGCGGGGGGGTGGTTGGGGCCACCACCGGGGGGGCGGGGGGGTCGCCGGGTGGTGGGTGTCCGGGGGGGGGGGGGGGCCCCAAATTGGGCGCCCCCACCCCCCCCCGCCAATATCCGCCGCTGCCGACTGATCAGTCTCCGGCCGGGTTCCTTCCCCCTGCGTGCCACCCTATACTGTTGACACCCCCAGTCGGCACGGCACCCCTCAGCACCCTCCCCCGCCTGCCGATACTCCTCTGGATGAGACCGTACATGGGCAAAGCGGGTGCCCCGTTCCACCGCCTGATCGTGTTCACCGGCATCAGCCTGTGGCTCTCGATTGGCGTGGCTCATGCCCAGACCTCGCAGCTCCCGCCCCGCAGTCTGACCGGTCCGAATGGCGAGTACATCCACGATGCCTGGCGCGGGAGTCGTGCCGAGTTCCCCGACATCGGCGCCTCCGCGCTGGCCCAGGATTCACTTGGGTTCCTGCTCGTCGCCTCTCCCCGCGGCATCTATCGCTTCGACGGTCGCCAGTTCCTCGGACCCTGGACCTTTCCCTTCAACGGGGCCGTGACCGTTGTGATCGACCGGGGCGGATCGCTCTGGGCGGCGGGCCAGAATGTGGTGGGCCTCGCGCGCCGCTTCCCCGATGGCAGCGTCGAACAGGCGCGCTTCCCCGACACCCACCGTCCGGTGGGGCCGGTGGGCGGGATGACACTCGCTCCGGATGGCTCGCTCTATTTCGCCACGGTGGAGGGGATCTTCACGATTCGCGGGGGCAAGCCGATCCGGCTGTCCCCGCTGCAGATCAACGGTCCGATGGTCATCTCGCCGGGCGGAACCCTGTGGACCGGGACGGATGGCCTCAGGGAGCTTCGGGGTGACTCGCTCATCCCGCGTCCCGATCTCCTGCGCCCGGCAGAGGGAACGGCGCTGACCGCCATGCTGTTCGACCGCCGGGGTCAGCTCTGGCTGGGCGACAAGAACGGGCTGGTCGTCGTGTCCACTCCCGCGCGGGGTGGCGGCGGGACGATTCGGCGGATTCCGAGGTCGATGCTGCACGTCGTCGGAGCCATCACGGTGCTGATGGAGGACGACCGGGGCCGGATCTGGATCGGGACCGCCGGAGGGGGCATCAGCCGGTACGACGATGGGCGCTTCACCGGCTTCACCTCGGGCGAGGGACTGAGCGACGACAATATCACCGCGCTGCTGCAGGATCGGACCGGGAACATCTGGATCGGTACCCGCGGCGGGCTCGACCGACTGCGCCCGCGGGCCATTCGCACGCTGACGGTGCGTGAGGGCCTGGGGGACAACGACGTCTGGTCGGTGGCGATCGAACCCGGCGGCAGCATCCTGGTCGGTACGCGACACGGCGGGATCAGCCGGATCCGCGGGGGCCGGATTACTCCGGTCCGAGACGCACGAGGAGTGGCGCTGGAGTATTGGAGCGGTGCCCTGGAGCCGCACCGGGATGGAAACCTCTACTTCAGTTCCCAGACCCCGGTCGGTACCTGGCGCCTCGATCCCGCCGGCAGGCTCTCTCCCTGGAAGCCGGCGGGGAGTCACGACTTCACCGGTGCGGCGTATTCCTTCCTCTCGGATCCGGACGGCACGCTCTGGACCGGGGGCACGTCGAGGACGCTGTATCGCGAGCGGGGCGGCTCGGTGAAGGAATACCGTGATTCGACTGGACGCCTGACGGAGCCCCTCTGGAGCATCGCCCGCGATTCCAGGGGAACGATGTGGATCGCCGCTGGCGCGCTTTACCGGATTGCCGGAGACAACCTCGAGCGGGTCTGCGAAGCCGGCGATCCGGAGCTGTTTTCGGCGCTGTACGCCGATGACGCCGGTCTCTGGTTCGGCACTGGCATCGGATCGCTGCTGAGTCTGTACCGCGACGGCAAGTGCCACAGCCTGCACGGCGCGGGCATTCCGGCCACCGATGTCTACGCCATCGAGAAGGATCGTGAGGGGCGCCTCTGGGTCGCCGCCACCGAGGGCTTGCTGCAGTACGACGAGGCGGGGCTCGTGCGCCGGGCAACGGATTCGCTGGCGCCGCTCGTGTATCGCCTCTTCGATCGGCTGGACGGCCTCCAGAGCGTGGAGCTCAACTCCTATGGCGATTCGCCCAGCGCCGTCACCCCTGACGGCACGCTGCTCTTCGCCAGCGCCGGGGGTCTCGTGGTCGTCGACCCGGCGCGCATTCCGCGCAACCCGATCCCGCCACGCCCGCTGATCCTGTCCGTGGCGCTGAACGACTCCGCCTGGTCACTCGACCGCCCGATCGCCGCTCCGCTCGGTGGCGGCAAGCTGGCGTTCACGTTCACGGCGCCCTCACTGGGACTGCCGGAGCGGTTGCGCCTGCAATATCGCCTCGACGGGAAAGACCCGTCCTGGATCGAGGCGGGAGATCAGCGCCGGGTCGCCTATGCGGGGCTCGGAGGCGGGGACTACACCTTCCGGGTGCGCGCCGCCAACGAGGATGGAATCCGGAGCACGGGTGACGCACTGGTCACCCTCACGCTTGCGGCCCCCTTCACCCGCACCTGGCCGTTCTACCTGCTGCTCGGCGGGCTGCTGGCGGGCGGCGGGTTCGGAGTCGGCGCCATCAGGAACCGGATGATCGCCCAGCGGGAGCGCCAGCTCGGTCACCTGGTCGAGCAGCGGACCCGGGAGCTGGCCGAGGCTCGCGACCGGCTGGAGGAGCGGGTGGCGGAGCGAACGGCGGCGCTGGCCCAGGAAAGCGCGGAGCGCCTGAAGATCGAGCGCGAACTGCACGAGGCGCAAAAGATGGAGAGCGTCGGGCGTCTGGCCGGCGGCGTGGCCCACGACCTCAACAACATGCTCACTGTCGTGCTCGGCAACGCCGATCTCCTCCGGGCCTCGCTGGACCAGACGCCGCACGCCGAAGAGGTCGAGCAGATCATTACGGCGAGCAGTCGGGCGGCGCGCCTCACCAGTCAGCTGCTCTCCTTCGCCCGCCGGCAGGTGGGGCAACCGAAGGTGCTCCAGCTCGACCTGCTGGTGCGCGACCTCGAGTCGATGCTGCGGCGCCTGGCCGGCGAGCAGATCACCATGGTCCTCGACTTCGCCCCCGGACTGTGGAACATCTGGGCGGACCCGGGACAACTCGAGCAGGTGCTGGTCAACCTGACGATGAACGCACATGACGCGATGCCCAACGGCGGGACCCTCACGATCGCGACGACCAATGTCCGGCTCACCGAAGCCGAGGTGAAGGGGCGGACGGGGATGGAGGCCGGGGAGTACGTTCGGCTCGTCGTGCGCGATACCGGCGTCGGGATGGAGCCGCAGACACTCGCCCACGTCTTCGAGCCGTTCTACAGCACCAAGGACATCGGCAAAGGAACCGGACTCGGCCTGGCCAGCTGCTATGGCATCGCGAGGCAGTGGGGTGGGCAGATCGCCGTCACCTCCGAGGTGGGGAAAGGGACCACCCTCGAGCTGCTCTTTCCCCGTTCACGCCAGGAAGCGCTGTCCGACGTCGCGGGAGCCGCACCGGCAGAGTCGCCCAGAGGGAGCGGGGAGCAGATCCTGCTGGTGGACGACGAGCCCATGGTACGGCTGCTGGCGCGGCACCTGCTCGAGTCGGCCGGCTATGCGGTGACCGAGGCGAGCGATGGCGAAGAAGCGGTGGCCCACCTCGAAGTACGCGGGTTGAAGGCCGATCTCGTGGTGTCGGACGTGGTGATGCCGCGGATGAACGGCAAGGCGCTCGCCGATCACCTCCGGCGCACTCATCCCCGTCTCCCCGTCATCCTGATGACCGGGTATTCCCGCGGGATGCTCTCCGAGAGCGGCCTGCTCGACCCGGGATACCGCGTCATCGGGAAGCCGTTCGATCATGCGACGCTGCTCACCGAAGTCCGGGACGCCATCAGCCGGCGTCAGCCCGTCGATGCCGGGTAGCACCGGGACCGCGGGGCGGGTCTAGAACCCGCCACTTCGGTCCCGACGGTGGTCCCTACATCCCCGCACACGGATCGTCCCGCACCGTCGCTGGCGTCACCACCGCGATATCGTACAACCGCCGCTCCGCCGCGGTGGGCATCACGCCCAGCGTATCCCGCTCCAGGAAGCCGACCACCAGCACTGACTGCTTCGGGGCAGCGTTTCTGAGCAGCCGCGGGACCCCCATATCACTCCGCACATGGCCGTTGCCGGCGATGAGCCACGCCGGTCCGCTCGCCCCGGCCAGCACCAGCGTCTGCGCCATCGACGCGTCGCGCACCTGCTGCGCCGCGCGCATCCCCGGATACATCATCTCCGGCAGCTTGCCGCAGTGCCCGTCCAGCAGCTCCTTGTCGATGGCGGCCTGCGCCACACTGTCGAGCGGCGACTGCTTGAGCAATCCCTGTAACCATGTCGGCGCCGCATCGAGTCCTTTCATCACGACCGGCCGCACCGTGTCGCGCGACAGCCCGCTGCCCCAAAGGCTCCGAGCGTCACTGATGGCCGCGTCAACCACCGGTTCATGCAGCGGCCACTTCCACCCCTTTCGGTCGAAGCCGTGGTGGTCAAGCCACTCCTCCCGGCTCTCCCCCGCCGCTGGAAGCGGAATCGGCGTGGCGCTCTGGGCAAACTGCTCAAAGACAATCGCCGGCGGCCGCGTTGAGGCAGAAATCATGGCGCCTCGGAGGCGGTGAGCTATGGCGTTGTCGTGGTACTCGCCGAGCAGAACGAAGTCGGCCGCCGCCACCCGGCGCATCAGCTCCGTGGAACTGACCGGAGCACCGGTGGCGCCATTCAGGACCACGACCGAATCGGGCAGGACAATGGAGGCGGCGACCGGAACGGCCGAGGTCGCGGAGTGGCCGCCGCAGGCGGCGAGGAACAGGAGCGGAAGGAAGCGGAGTGGGTTTGGCATACGCAAAGTTACCGGAGAAATGGGGAACGGGGAACGGGGAACGGAAGGGGGAGGCGGTTTCCATTCCACGTCCCCTCTTCCCTCTTCCCCCCTTCCCCGCATACTCTCTCCCGATGATCACCCCCATCGCCGCCCGCGTCCCCGCCACCGCCGCACTGCAGCGCCTGTTGCGCCACGCCGGCGTCTCCGTCAGCGAACCGCTGCTCTTCCTGCAGGCGGGCGGGATCGGGGCGGGGATGTTCGCCTTTCTCTATGAGAAGGAGAACCTCGCCAGCCTCTTCCTGGCCGGCCGGCATCTCTGGGCCGACGACTTGGCCTATCTCACTGCCGCGGCCCAGCGCCTGGGCCACACTGTGACCGTCAAGGAAACCACCAGCGCCAAGACCGCCGAGCAGCAGTTGCGCGACGCGCTCGCTGGGAGAGGCCCGGTCATCGCCTGGGTCGACATGGCGCACCTGCCCCATCGTGCGATGCCTGCCCTCTACTCCGGAGGCGGCTACCACGTCATCACCGTGCAGTCGATCGCCGGTGATACGGCACTGATTCATGATCTCGCACCCACACCCATCACCATCTCGCTCCGCGATCTCGCCAGCGCCCGCGGTCGCATCGCCAAGTTCCGCAACCGGCTGCTCTGGCTCTCGGGGCCCACCAAGAAGCGCCTGGCTCCCGCCGCAATAACCGCGGATGCACTCCGGACCTGCGTCACCACGCTCACCAAGGCGAAGATGGCCAACTTCCGGCTCGATGCCTTCACCGAACTGGCCGACCGGATCGAGGGTCACGGTGGCAAGGAGAGCTGGGCGGTGATGTTCCCTGCCGGCCCCCGCCTCTGGACCGCGCTCACCTCGCTCCATCAGTACATCGAACATTACGGCACCGGCGGCGGACTCTGCCGCACCATCTTTTCCGAGGGGTTGCGGGAGGCTGGGCGGGTGGACGACGCTGCGCGCTACGCCGCACTCGGCACCCGCTGGAGCGCGCTCGCCGCCGCTGCGCTGCCCGACGACGTTCCCGCCTGCCGGGAGGCCGGTGAACTCCTTGCCCGCCGATCGGCGCTGATTCGATCGGCGGCGCCGGCTGCGGAGGTGCGGGCAGCCTGGGAGCGGCTCGGCAAGCTGGCACTGGAGAGCCAGAAGAAGTTCCCCCTCCCCGCCGAGCGGGTGAAGGAATTGTGCGCCGGCTTGAGCGCAGAGCTCCGGGTCATCCATGCTGAGGAAGTCGCCGCCCTCGCGGCGCTCGGGACCTGATGCAGAGCCCCTTCTTCTGGCGCAATCTCGGCGTCCTGCTGCTGGTCCTCGCCAACCTGGCCCTGAGCGTGCGCCTGATGCAGCTCAATGGTGCGCCAGCGAGCCCCGCGCAGAGCAGCGTGGCGGTCGGCGTAATCCTCCGCGGCGCGACACTGGTCTACGCCACCCTGTCGCTCATCGTCGCCGTCGTCACGCTCATTCTCTTCTGTACTCTGGAGGTGTTCAGCGGATCGCGCGCAAGCTGGCAGCGGAACGCACGGTGGAGTGAGATCCATGAGGGGATGACCCAGCCGGAGGTGCTGAGCAGGCTGGGCGAACCCTTCCAGCGGCTCTCGAGCGAGACATCTTCCGGCGGGCCCGAGGAGCAGTTCGTCTACCAGCTCTATCCCCTCGGCTCACTCGACGGATCTGTTGTCGCCTTCCACCGAGACGCGAACGGTGGGATGACGGTGGCGTACAAGTCGCCCGACAATGAGGCCCTGGCGCGGGGCCGCGCAGAATGGCTGCCCCAGGGCTACGCCCGGTCCCGGTATCGTGACACCATCAGGGAATCGGCGTACATCCTGGTCTTTCTCGGAATCATCCTGCTGGGTGTCGCCAGTCTGCTCCCCTTCGGGGTCCGCGCGGGAGTGTACTCCTGGACCCTCTACACACCCCTGCTCACGGTTGTGCTGGGTCTGATCTACGAAGCCGGCGGCCCCAGGGGGTGGCGCTTTGACCTGATGCTCATCTACCCGGTCTACGCCGTCATCCTGATCGCATGGGCGGTCCGGCTGATTCCGCTGCTCCGGGGCCGAGCGTAACACGCTGCACCCGACGGCGGGGCGGTCGCCGGACCGCTGGTGCTCCTGATACTATTCCCGTCGTCCTACGGTAGTCCGAATTCCTTCTCTCTTAGCGACCGAGCACCTGATGTCCCGTCACACCCTTGCCGCCGTTATCGCCCTCGGCTCGCTGGCCTGCTACGGCCCGTACCGCGAACCGTCGCTCCCGCCGCCGCCCCTGGCCACCCTGCCGCCGGTCCGCCTGTCGCCCTCCGGCGCGACGCTGCAGGACCAGATCTCCGGCACTACCGCCCGGCTCCAGGCCATCAGCGTCGTCAATGACAGGGTCGTGTGGGCGAGCGGTACCGGCGGCGTATTCGTGGTGACCACGAATGGCGGTCTGAGCTGGCGGGCGGGCACGGTCGCTGGCGCGGACAGTCTCGAGTTCCGCGACGTGCACGGCGTCGATGCGCGGACCGCATGGCTGCTCGCCGCCGGACCCGGAACCAAGTCGCGGATCTACCGGACGATCGACGGCGGCCAGAACTGGCAGATCCAGTTCATCAACCGCACCCCGGAGGCATTCTACGACTGCTTCGCATTCTGGGATCAGAAGCACGGCATCGCCTGGAGCGACAATGTCGGGGGCCGGTTTCCCTATCTCGTCACCGCCGATACCGGCCAGACCTGGGAGCAGCGCTATCTCGACGGGGCCACCGAGGGCGAAGGCGCCTTTGCGGCGAGCGGCACCTGCGTGATCACGCAGGGCAGCCAGATGGCGTGGGTGGCGACCGGCGCGGGGAAGGAAGCGCGGCTGTTCTCAACTGCCGACCGGGGGAAGAGCTGGACCCATGTGTCCACGCCGATCGTGCAGGGCAGCAGCACGACCGGTCACACCTCGATCGCCTTTCGCTCACCGAAAGATGGCATCGCGGTCGGCGGCGATATCGGCGTGGCCGACAGCTGGACCGACAATGTCGTCGTCACCCACGATGGCGGGCTGACTTGGAAGCTCGGCACGCGACCGACCTTTGCCGGTGCCATCTTTGGCGCGGTGCCGGTGACGGGCAGCCCGCGCTTCGTCGCCGTCGGCCCGAAGGGCGCCGCGGTCACCACCGACGATGGGGCAACATGGCAGCCGCTCGATACGCTGAGCTACTGGAGCGCCGGCTTCGCCACCCCGCAGGCGGGCTGGCTGGTCGGGCCGGAGGGACGGATCACGCAGGTGAAGTTCTAGGCGATGGGAGTGGGCAACTGGGGCGATAGGCGATGGGCGCTGGGCGGATTGGGATTCTCGCTCGCCCTGCTCCTGCTACCCCGCCCGACGATCCAGGCCCAAGGGCCAGTTCCCGCCGCAGGCGTCGCCGACTCCGCGTCGCTGAGCGTAGTGCGCAGCTACTTCGCCGCCTACAACAGCCACGATGTCGACGCGGTGGTCCGCCTGGTGACCCCTGACTTTGTCTGGCTCAACCTGGCCGGGGATTCCATCACGGTTGAACTCCGCGGCGCCGACGCCGTCCGCTCCGGACTGGTCGACTACTTCCGCCGGCTCCCCACGGCGCGCTCCGACATCGAGGCGATCACCGCACTCGGTCCGTGGGTGTCGGTCCGGGAGCGGGCCCGCTGGATGGGAGCGAGTGGCCCCCGCTCCCAGGCCGCGCTTTCGGTGTACGAAGTGCGCGGCGGCCTGCTGCGGCGGGTCTGGTACTATCCCGAAGTGCGCGAGTAACCGACACCCCCGGATCACATGGTTCCCCGTCAGCCCTGGTTCGCGCGGAAGTTCTCGTTCGACTATCCGGTGAGCGCCGCCGCCGGCCTGGTGGAGCGCCTGCGCGGCACGCCGGCGCGGCTGGTTGATCGCCTGAAGGGCATCACCAGGGCGGAGCTCACCGCCCGTCGTGGCGAATTCTGGTCCATCCAGGAAAATGTCGGTCACCTGTGGGACCTCGAACCGCTCTGGCTCGGACGCATCGAGGATATCGCTGTCGGCCGCCTGACGCTGCAGGAGGCGGATCTGCAGAATCGCCGGACCTGGGAGGCTCATCACAATGACCGTCAAGTCGGCGAGCTCCTCGCGGGATTCGAGACGGCCCGGCGGCTCCTCGTGAGTCAGCTCGAGGTTGCCGACGAGGCCGACTGGCTCCGCTCCGCGCGCCACCCCCGGCTCGAGGTCAGCATGCGCCTGCTCGACCTGGCGTTCTTCGTCGCCGAACACGACGATCATCACCTCGCCACGATCAGTGAGCACCTGCGCGGCAGAGTATGAAGGTGGCAGGTACCAGGTAGCAGGTGGCAGGTGGCAGCCAACGGCCAACGGCTAACGGCTCCTCCAGACCAGACACCCCCATGTCCCTGCGCATCGTCCCCTTCCGCCCCGACCTTGCCCCCGCCTTCACGCGGCTCAACCGCGAATGGATTGAACGGCTTTTCCGGCTGGAACCCGCCGACCTGAAGACGCTCGAGAATCCCGTGGCATCCATCATCGCGCCGGGTGGCCAGATCTTTTTTGCGCTGGATGGCGAGGAACCCATTGGCACGGTCGCAGCTGTGCGGGTGTCCGCCGACCGCTTCGAACTGGCCAAGATGGCGGTCAGCCCCTCGCACCAGGGACAGGGCGTCGGGCGACTGCTCGGCGAAGCGGTGATTCAGTTCGCGCGTGAGGCGGACGCACGAAGCGTGTTCCTGCTGACCAACAGCAGCCTCGCCGGCGCAATCCGGCTCTATGAACGGCTCGGCTTCCGGCATGGGCCGCTGCCGCCCAGCACGGGGTATGCGCGGGCGGATGTGTTCATGGAGTTGGAGTTGGGGGGTGGACGGTAGGAGGCTGAGAGAAGGTGGCAGGTGGCAGGCGGCAGGGGGCAGGGGGCAGCGGGCAGCGGGCAGCGGGCAGCGGGAAGGGAGCTGGTGGTGAATGAATGATGGCAGGTAGATCGCGCCATTCGCGACCCGCCTGCCAGCTTTCGACTACACGCTGCCACCTGCCACCTGCTCCCTGTTCCCTACTTGAAATCCAACAGCTCCACCTCGAACACCAGCACGGCATTCGGCGGGATCCGCGGCGGCGAGCCCTGCGGGCCGTAGCCCAGCTCACCGGGAATCCAGAACTGGTACTTGGCGCCCTTGGTCATGAGCTGTATCCCCTCGGTCCAGCCGGGGACGAACTGGTTGAGCGGGAGGGTGTAGGGCTGGCCGCGCTTGATCGAGTTATCGAACTCCGTGCCGTCGAGCAGGGTGCCGGCGTAGTGCACCGTGACGACGCTCGTCGCCTTCGGGTGGACCCCGGTGCCTTCCTTCAGCACCTTGTACTGCAAACCGCTCGCAGTGGTCTTCACGCCGTCCTTGCCCTTGTTGTCGGCGAGGAACTTGTCGGCCTCGCGCTTGTTGTCGATCGAGGCGATGGAATCCTTCTGGTGCTGGATGCCCATCATCCGCACCTGAAAGCCCATCATCGTCGCCTGCATCACCGAATCCGGCATCGTCGCCGGGCTGCCAGCCATCCCCTGACGGAGGCCCTGGAAGATCACTTCCGGCTTCACCGGCACCGACTGCTGCTTCAGGTTCTCACCCATCTTGTAGCCCAGGATGTAGCTGACGCTGTCGTCCTGGGTGGCGAGCTTGGTGCTTCCACCGCCCGCGCCCGCCGGACCGCAGCCCAGCAGGGCGCCAGCCAGGGCCGCGATGACCATCGTACGCATGAACACTCCGCAATTGGGGACCAGGGGACCGCTTTCTGACGGGCGGGAATATAGCAGGAGGGCGACCTGGCGCAGCCCCGAGCCGCCGGTGCACGACCTGGACGCCCCTGACCCGGCCACGGCGTATCCGCGTCGTCAGGCTGGATGGGCCCGGAGCGCAGGGGCGTGCCCATGGGGCCACAGGCTCCGGCACGGGAGTCTGGCTGCCTGTTCTCCACCGGCCCTCGGGCCACGCGATACTCAGACCCGCCTGCTACCCTTCCAGCGGGCTCCCCACCAGGACTTGTGCGATCTCCTCAAAATGGTTGCAGAACGTCGACAGGTGGGCCTCATTCTCGTAGGTGATGAGGCGCGCGGTCGGCAGACCGGCAACCACCCTCCGCACCAGAGCAATGGGGGCATTCGCATCCTGCTCGCCGTGGAACAGCATCAGTGGTAGTCGGATCTCGTCCAGGCGGAAATCGAACTCGCGCACATAGAGGCCCATGTCCCAGACCGGGCCTCTCGTACCCTGTCGCAGGGCCTCGCGCATCGTCTGGCCAAAGGCCTCCAGTCGGCCCGGTTGGGCGAACGCGACGTAGTCCGCCGGCGGCACCCGCGGCTTCAACTGCGCCAACTCCTTTTTTCGGTCGCCTGCGGAAATGCCCCCCATCGAACCGAGCAACAATCGCAGCAGGAGGGGGGTCCTGCGTGCGAGCGCCATGACCAGCCGATTGACCAATGGCATATGATTCTTCGCCTCGGGCCAGTCCATCCGCCAGCCCCCGGAGACGATCACGGCGGCGGTGAGCCGTTCCGGGATCCGGGCCGCGCAGACTGCCACATACGGACCGCCTCCCGAGTTGCCCAGCACGGCGAAGCGGCCCAGCTCGAGGGCGTCGGCGAGGGCAACCACGTCCGCAGGCCAATCGGAAAAGCCGCGCCCACGCTGGAAGTCGGACCCTCCCATCCCCGGGCGGTCGGGCGCGATGACGCGCAGCCCGAGCTGATTCAGGACATGGTCCCCGATGAGCAGCGGTTCCAAGCGCGAGCCCGGTGCACCATGGAAATACAGAACTGGAACACCATCCGGCCGGCCAAACTCGGCGTAGGCCAACATCCGCCCATCCGGCAAGATGACTTGGTTATCTAGCCGCACGCCCGTGCCTGAGTGAAAGTCGGTCTCGGTCGCCGCGTTTCGCGGCGAGCGGACCCCCACCTCGCCGTGACTCCCTCGTCGACTCCGACGCTCTGTCCACCTAGCCGCTCCCCGGAGCTGGCACACGGCCGTGGCGCAGCCACTGTGGAATGCCCCGTTACACCGCCCCGGGCGGCCTCGCACCGCGGCCGGTCCGACACCACTGCACCGGAGACGGTCGCCCCCTCCTGGCCGATCCGGCACACACGAACTTCGTACGCAGTACAGGAGGCTCCGAGCAGCTCAGGGATCGCAAACCCGAGCAGCCGGCGTGAACCCCTGCACCGCGAGGCGCCTGTGGCTGCAGACTGCGCCGTTCATCTCCAGATGGAGGCCGCTGCTGCGTCGGCCCGTGCCTTCCATCGTTGTTCGTTCACGCCGAACACGAGGAGCCAGAGGACCAGCGATGCTGCCCCGACCGCGGCGACACCCAGGATGAAGGGGAGGAGACGAGCTGCGAGCGGCTCGTACAGATAGGTCAGCCAACCCAACCCGCCGACAACCTCGAACAGACCCAGGATGCGAGGCAGGAAGGTGGACTTGAACACCAGATAGCCCTTCACCAGGGCATAGAGGCCGAAGAATACCATGGCAATTGTCTCGGCCTGGTGATTCACACGCAGGAAGAGGAGCGCCAGCGCCTGCAATTGCCGGGCATCGAATACCGTCAGGTAGTGCGCCCCTCCGAGGACAAGCAATGGGGCGAAGAAGAAGAGGCGGCTGAGGATCTTGATGGTGCACCCGATGAGACCGAAGATCGCCGCAAGCATCGAGACACTCCTGCTCACCGGCTTGAGCAGGTCGTAGAAGAGCGCCGTCATCGTGATCTGACACGCCATTTCGATGAGGTAGACCGCGAAACCAAACCGAAAGAGGGGCTCATGCGCCAGAATATTGGTCGCCGTGGCCGCGGCATCGCCGGATACAATGAGCCTCTCGCTCACCAGGCCCTGAGCGACCACACCCATGACAATGGTGAGCAGATAGAAGACACCGGCGATCCGGGCTTTGGCCCGCGGCGACGATTCTGCAGATCGTTCCGGCACGACGGCCGTGCTCATGACGCTTCCTCTTTCCTGGACCAGAAGCCCGTTGGCCGGTCAATGGCTGCCACGCTGCACGGGCGATGACGGAGATTCGCTGCCCCGCTCCTCGCGGGAGACGCGCGGCAGGACGGTACCAATGATCCGTCTATCGCGGCGCTGGCGCAGCAACGCCCTTGATGAGCAGCCACAGCGCGAGTGCCACTTCGAACACGAGCATCGGCAGCCACATGTACAAGGTCACCGGTCCTTTGAGGAATCCGGCGAGCTGCGCGGGAAGGAGCACCACGAGCAGGAGGGAAGCGATCACGCCGAGCCAGGCGAGTGAGATGGGGATCAGCCGACCGCGGAGAAACAGGAAGGAGAAGAGCGTGCTGCCGACGGCGAAGAAGGTCGCGCTGATGAGCGAGGTCCATCCGCCGACCTCGCGCAGGAACGCGCCAAGCGCATGCGCCGCCCCGGCGTCGGGGGCATCCGTGCCGGAGACCGTCGCGAGCCAGACCAGTCCCAGCGACGTCGGGAGGCTGATGCCGACGATACCCTCACCAACACGACAGGTCAGGCCCAGCATGGCCAGATCGGGGTCCTCTGCGCGAGTGAGCGCATAGGTCGTCACGGCCAGCACCAGCGCCGAGAAGGACTGCAGCAGCCCGAACAGGGTGACCACGCCCATGGCTGTCGTGTGCTGGCCGATGTTCGCAAGCCGTTCCGCGATCCCGGCGCCGCTGGATGCGCGGCCAGACACCGCCATGCTGGTGAGGCCGGCCGCGATGTAGAAGAGGTAGGTAAAGCCGGCGATTCTGGCGTTCGTAGTGCGAGTCATGAGTGCTCCGGAAAGAAAGGCGACTCGTTCAAGCGCTCCCGGCCGGGCTCGCCTGCTCCATCCAGCGGCGCTCGTCCACTCCCCTCAGCAGGAGCCAGAGGGTCAGGCATCCTTCTCCGAGAATCCCGGGCAGCATGTTGTAGGGCGACAGACCGCCGGCAAACGACGGTGACAGAAAGGTCAGCCACCCCAGGCCGCCGAACGCCATCAGCACTCCCAGGGCTCGCGGCAGGAAGGTGGACCGGAGAATGAGGTAGCCGATCAGCAGGCAATAGACTCCGAAGAACACCAGCGGGTGGACCTGAAAGGGTGCGAGATCAAAGAGTTTCAGGGCAGCCATGGCGCATCCCAAGAGGCTCACGGCGGCAGCGACGAGGGACAGGTTGCGGTTGACCGGTTTGAACAGGCCGTAAAACAGGACGGTGACCGCGACATAGGAGATGGCCGCGATGAGGTTCGTGGCGAACCCCAGCCTGCCGCTGACGAAGAGGCTCATTGATCCGGTCAGGAACGTGACCAGGTAGCAGCCGCCGGCGATCCTGGCGGTGGTCATGTCATCCTCTCATGGTGATGGCCGGGTCGATCCGCGCCGCACGGCGTGCTGGGATCCAGCACGCCGCGATCCCGATGGCCGCCATCATCGCAGCCACGCCGATCAACGTCGCCGGATCGTGCGGCGCGACACCGAAGAGCAGCCCGCGAATAACGCGGCCCGCCAACAGGGCGCCGGCTACGCCCAGCACGAGACCCAGCGCCAGCAGCACACCTCCTTCACGCAGGATCATCCGTTGCACCATGCCGCTGTCGGCCCCAAGGCTCATGCGAATGCCGAGTTCAGTGGTGCGCGCGCTCACCGAGAACGCCAGCACCCCCGCGATCCCCACCGCCGCGATAATCACGGCCAGGATGCCGAACGCCGAGACGAGCGCGGCATTCAGCCGCCGGGGCGCCACACTCTGATCCTTGATCTGCGCCACGGTCAGCACATTCTCGATGGGAACCGCCGGGGCGATGCGCCGGACAATGCGCGTCGCCGCCCCGGCCAGGGCCGCCACGTTGCTGTCGGCGCGGATCACCAGCCCGCCGCCGATCGCGAACTCCTGCGCAAAGGGCATGAACACCACGGGCTGGGGTTCCGCATCCAGCCCGCCATCCTGGGTGTTGCCGACGACCCCGACGATCGTGCGCCAGTCGCCGCTGAACGGCGTGAACTTCAGCACTTCGCCGGTCCACGCAATCCGCTTTCCGATCGGGTCCTCGCCGGAGAAGAACCGGTTGACCAGCGCCTGGTTGATGATCACGACCTTGGCGGCGCCGGACTGGTCGGTGCTCTCGAAATCCCTCCCGGCGAGCAGCGTGATCCCCGCCGCCCGGAAGTACTCGGGGCCCGCGGTCCGCAGATCGGCGCGCGGCGTCGCCTCGCCCACGGCGAGCGCCTTGCCCTCCGCGCTCACGTCGAGTGCCACCTGCGAGGTGCGCAACGGCATCGTGGAACCGACGCCCACCTCGCTGACACCGGGCAGCGCCCGGATCTCGCTCCGCATGCGTTCATACAACTGCTTGGACTCGGCGTCCGCCTCTGGGCTGATCCGCGTGGGGTTCAGGAGCGAGACCGGGAGCGTGAGCACTTCCTCGGTCCTGAGACCGGTGTCCACCTGGGAGAGCTGGATCATGGTGCGCGTGAGCAGACCCGCGCCGGCAAGCAGCACGACCGACACCGCGATCTGTGCCACGACCAGCGCCCGCAGCAGCCGATGCTTGCTCAGGTTCCCGGTGGTCCGGCGCGCGCCCGCGGAGATCGACGCAAAGGTGCCTTCCTTCGGCAGCGATGCCACGAGTGACAGGAGCAGCGCGAGCGCCACCGACAGCGCGAGCGTGAAGCCAAGCACCATGCCGTCAAGCCGGATCTCGCTGGCGCGTGCCGACGTACGCGCGGCGAACGAGGTCAGCAGCCGCACCCCGCCGATCGCGATGACCACGCCGAGGACGGCGCCCAGCAGCGTCAGCACGAGGTTTTCGACCAGCAGCAGGCGCCGCAGCCGCGACACACCGGCGCCGAGCGCCGCACGTACCACCAGCTCGTGCTCTCGACGCACGCCGCGCATGAGCGTCAGGTTGGCGACATTCGCGGCGGAGATGATCAGGACGAATGCGGCTGCCCCCATGAGCAGCCACAGCGTTGGCCGCGCACGCTCACCCAGCGCCTCCTTGAAGGGGATGACGGCAACGCGCGGATGGGACCCCGCATCGTACGCTTCCGCGTGTTCACTCAGCATCCGCGCGTAGACCGTGGCGACTTCGCTTCGGGCTTGCGTCATCGTGGCACCGGGCGCGAGCCGTGCGATCATCTCGGTCATGCGATGCGAGCGGTTCTGCACCATGAACGCGCTGGTGTGGTGCGGGCTGACGACCATGTTGAGGAGGGCATCCACACGGTCCGGAAAGAACGGTGCGGGCTGGAGCACGCCGATCACCGTCACTGAGTTGCCGTCCAGCCGCACCTGCTTCCCGATAATGGCGGAATCTCCGCCGAAGCGTCGCATCCAGAATTCGTGGGTCAGGACCATCACCGGAGGGACCCCGATCCCGTCGTCGCTCGGCGCCGTGACCCTGCCCAGCACCGGGGCGAGCCCCATGACTTCGAAGAAGTTGCCGGTAATGAGCCCCATGTCCATGCGGACGGCGTCGTTGTCGCCTTGCAGAGTGCCGAACCAGGAGGAGTACTCCGCGATGCCGCCCAGCGACGGGACTCCAGCCCGGAACTCGCGGACTTCCGGAACGGAGAAGGCGATGTTGGCTCTCTCGTCTCCGTCCGCCGACTGTCGCAGGTAGATCAGCCGGTCGCCGTCGCGGTGCGGCAGCGGCTTGAGCAGCACGCCGCGCACGACGCTGAAGATCGCCGTGTTGGCGCCGATGCCGAGCGCCAGCGTGACGAGAACCACCATGCTGAAGGCGCGGCTGTGACTGAGCGCGCGTACGGCATACCTGATGTCGGCAGCGATGCCTTCGACCCAGGGCAGCCCACGCTGATCCCGGATGGCCTCGACGGCCTGGGTGAGCCCCCCGGACCCGAGCAGCGCCTGTCGCCGCGCTTCAGCCGGACGCATGCCACGCCGGATATTTTCGGCGGTCTCCATCTCGAGATGTGATTGCAGCTCATCGCGGAGGTCGTCGTCCGCGCGGTGTCCGGCGAAGACGCCGGCGAGGCGCGCGAGCGCAGCGCGAAGGTATCTCATGGCGCCTCCCGTCGCGGTGCGAGGAAGGCGGCGATCAGGTCGGCGGTGCGATGCCATTCCCGGGCTTCGCGCGCCAGTTGCCGGCGCCCCGCGGCGGTGAGGGTGTAGTACTTGGCGCGGCGGTTGTTCTCGGTCTGTCCCCACGAGGCGGTGACAAAACCTTCCTGTTCGAGCTTGAGGAGCGCGGGGTAGAGCGTGCCATAGTTGAGTGTGAGGCGTTGCTTGCTCGTCTCCTCGATGCGGCGACAGACGCCGTAGCCGTGCAGCGGTCCGAGGACCTCGAGGGTTTTGAGGATCATCAGGGCAAGGGTGCCCTGCTGCACGTCCAGCTTCTCCGCCATCATTCCGTCCTATGGGAATCCCATACGACGGTAATGTCCGGGGCCGGATCACGCAATAGATGTCGTGTCGGGATGTTTCAACCGTTGCAAGTCACGGACTGCGTTCGAGCAGCCTCTTCCGGGGTCGGGATGAAACCCTGCGACACGCGCCGCCGTTCCGGTGCTGGGGCCGTCGGGCGGGTGACGCTCCGTTCTCTGAATGGATGATGGTTTCGTGCGGACTGGGCGATAGGGCGAGCGCTCGGCCTCACCAACTACTGGAAAGGCGTCACATGCACCTGGCAACGATGTTCAGAGCAACCACGGCTTTGGCTCTCTCCGGCGCATTTTCAGTTGCGCTCCAGGCGCAAGCGCCAGAGTTCCCGACCAACGCGGCCCTGGACAGTCTGATCACGCAGCAGATGGCCGATGCGGGCATCATGGGACTCGGCGCCGCCGTGATCGTCAACCGGCAGGTCATGTGGATGAAGGGGTATGGCTTTGCCGATCAGCCGCGCACGCGGCCGTTCACTCCGCGCACGATCATGAACGTCGGCTCGATTGCGAAGACTGTTACCGGCGTGGCAATGATGCGTGCCGTCCAGGAGGGGAAGCTCTCGCTCGATGTGGACATCAACACCTACTTGCCCTTCCGGGTGGTGAACCCGCACTACCCGCATGAGAGAATCACGCTCCGGCACCTCGCGACGCACACCTCCAGCATCACGGACCGGTGGGAGGTCTATGCCGAGACCTACCACTACGGTGGTGATTCACCCGTGCCGCTCGGTCAATTTCTCGTGCAGTACTTCTCGCCTGGCGGCACGACCTACTCCCGCGACAACTTTCTGGACGCCAAGCCGGGGACGCAACGCGACTACTCCAACATCGGAGCTGGGCTGGCGGGATACATCGTCGAGCGCGCCGTCGGGGAGCCACTCAACGTCTACACCCGCAAGCACATCTTTGCGCCGTTGCGGATGACACGCACCGGGTGGTTGCTGTCCGAGGTCGATCTCGCGAACCACTCCACGCTCTTCGTCTCCCAGAATGGCTTCAGCATTCCCATCCCGCTGTACGGCGGCACGACCTACCCCGACGGAGGAGTCCGCACGTCGGTCGCGGATCTTTCCAGGTTCTTCATCGCGCTGCTCAATGGCGGAGAGTACCAGGGGACGCGCATCCTGGACGCCGGGATGGCCGCGGAGATGCAGCGCTTCCAGTTCACCGATGCAAATCGGCCGGAGAATTACCCAGCCGAAGAGGGGAACTCGGGACTCTTCTGGCGGACGAAGTTCAATGGCACGCGGGTCGGTCATGGCGGCAACGATCCGGGACTGCAGACGGAAATGCTGTCGGATCTCGCCAGGGAGATTGGCGTCATCTTCTTCGTGAACACCTCGCTCAGCGGACCGGATCAACGCGCGACCTCCATCATCTTTGATGTGCTGTGGAGGCATGCCGAATCGTTGCGGGCGGGCGGGAGGTAGTCGCAACGGGCTGGTCGATCCCGATCCGTCGGGTCAGGCGACCGCCCGCGTATCACCTGCGTGGCGCATGTCCGGTCAGAACGCGCCCTCACTCGGCAGGCGGGTCGGGACGCGGCGGACCGCCTGGTGACCCGAGAACGTAACCCTCGCCTGCGTGATAGCGAACCACGTCCAACACATCCAGCACGAGGCAAACGATCAGGCAGGCCAGCAGGATATAGAGGTAGCCGGCAAGGAAGGACTCAGTGGCCGGTGTGACGATTACGGCTTCCGCGGCTTCAACTCCCACAGCACGTTGACGATCCGCCACTCCCCGTTCCAGCGCGCCATCTGCATGTAGTCAATCCAGCCCGACATCGTCGCCCGCACGCTGGCGACGTTGCCGTAGATGTCGAGGATGCGGACCTCCTTCTCCTGTTGAGCTTTCGGCGTCTCCTTGCCGTAGCCGGCCCCGGTCCCCTTGATCAGCCGCGCGGCGTCCATCTGCTCCAGCCGCGAATGCCCGGCGCTGTCAGTGTAGACGATCCGCTTCACCAGCTCGGGGTGCAGGGCCCGCGTCATCCGATCGGTGTTTCCCTCGTACCACCCCTCGACGTAATTCAAGGCCGTTGCGCGGATCGCCGCACTGTCCGCCGCCGACTGGGCAGCGACGGGAGTGATTGGAAACAGCAGGATGAACGTCGTGAGCAGCGGAAGGGCGGCGCGCATCAGGAGGCTCCGGATGGGGATGCGCCTCAGACGGAGCGCGGCGCATATCGGTTTCGAGCCGCCGAGAAAAATGGCGGCAAGGGGTTGTCCTTGCCGCCAGCCTGCCGAGTTCTGGTCCTGCCGCCAATCCAGCAAGAAGTCGCTCAGACCGCCCCGGCCGTCCGCACCACCGTAAAGGCGCCGCAGGCGGTGAACAGCACCTCCACGGTCGACTCCACGCCATTCCGGGTCACGATCAGCAGCACGTGGCCGGCATCAATCCTCGGCTCGACGGTGCAGGCGGGGTTGTAGTGCATCGGGGTGACGGTACTCGTCACCACCGACCAGGACCGGTTGCCCCGCGCCCAGCTGCCGGTCCCGTTCACGGTCCAGTTGCCGGCGGGCAGCGGGAAGCCCAGCACGATGGAGCCGGCGAGATCCGCAGTGAAGTGACCCACCCAGTCGCGGGTATGCGTGGTCGAGCGGCCCAGCGGGTGGGTCCGGACAGTCACGAAGTTGGTGATGGTATGGCCCAGCGTGTCACTGCTCGCGCCCCACTCGCGGGTGCCGTTGTCCACTGCGCTGAAGCTCCGGGCCGGGAAGGGCACGTTGGTGCGGCTGCGACCGAAATTGGTGAAGACGTGGCGCACGCCAAGGCTGGCGACTGTCGGCTGGGCATCGAGGAAGTCGATCGTCCCGCTCAGCGAGTCAATGATGTTGCCGTTGGCCCGGGTGAAGACGCAGTCGGTGTAGTCGAATCGTACCGAGTCCGGCACGATGTCGGCATCGGAGCTGATCGGCGACGCAGGGCTGATGGTGACGCAGGGGGACTGGGGCGGCGAATTGACCGAGACACCACCGCCCGAAGCGGTGCTGAGGCTCAAGCCGGAGAGGGCATCAAAGGCGGAGGCGTCGGCCAGCCCGGTGAAGTCGTCGGCCACATCGTCGGCCAGGGACTGGGCTTCGGTGGTTGTCATCAGGTTGCTGCTGGCGGAGGGGCTGTTGCTGTCGCTGCAGCCGGCGAGCACCAAGGTCAGCGCCAGACCGGTTGCGGCGCCCAGCGGGCGGAGGCGAGTCAACATGGGAGAACTCCTTCTTGAGTTGTGTCACGAGGGGTCGGCCAGCTTCACCGCCACAGACGGCACCTCCCTCCGGTTGTTAAGGTGTGACCTGGCTCACACATCACAGGGGCGGGGATGTCCGGGACGCCCCGGGTGGTATCCCCGCCCTTGTCTCCCGACTTGCGGCTCAGATCACCTGGAAGTTCTGCATCATCCCGCGATCCTCATGCTCCAGCCGGTGACAGTGGAGCAGGTATTCCTCGAGATAGTTGTCGAAGCGGATCAGCACCTCCACGGTCTCGCCCGCCTGCACGTAGACGGTGTCCTTCCAGCCCCGCTCCCAGGCAAAAACCTGCCCGCGACCACCGGTGCGCTTGTCGACATTGAAGGACGCGCCGTGCACGTGGACCGGATGCACCACGGAGGCGTTTGTCGCCGCATTGATGAAGCGCCAGATTTCGACCTGCCCGTGGGGTACCTGGAAGTCGATCCGGTTCATGTCGTAAATCTTGCCGTTGATCGTGGTCGAGCCACCGAAGGTGAAGATCCTGGTGCGCACCGCCGCCGACCGCAGGAGCTTGGTAAAGGTTGACAGCACCGGGGGCACCACGCCCCCGACACTCACCTGCCGCGCCACCTTGAACTCGAGCAGGTTGAGCGCGGTGGTGCCGGTGCCGGAACGAAGCATCACGGCCGTGCCGGGGGTGAGCGCACGGAAGTCGATCACCACATCGACCCGCTCCGCCGGTGCGAGCGTGATCGTGGCGACCGTCGCGGGAGTCTTGAGCAGCCCGCCATCCACTCCGATGAGGGTGAAGCTGGCACCACTGCTCAGGTTCAGACTGAAGACCCGGGAATTCGAACCGTTCAGGATCCTGAACCGGTAGAGGGCCGTATCGACATCCAGGGTCGCATCACGGGTGCCGTTAGCCAGCATCACCGGTCCGGTGAATCCGCCCGAGCCGCCGATGTACTGCAACTGCCCGTTGACATCGAGGGAGGCATCCCGCAGGAGCAGCGGTATCTCGTAGGCCCCCGAAGGCAGGCCGAGTGCTGCTTCTTCATCGTCCTCGACGAGGAAGAAGCCGGCGAGCCCGAGGTGAACCTCCTTCGCCGTGAGCATGTGCGGATGCGGGTGATACCAGTTGGTCGCGGCCCGCTGGATCAGGGGGAACTGATAGGAGTAGCTCCGGCCGGCTGCGACCGCCTGCAGTGGATGCCCATCGGCCAAATGGGGCACCACCATTCCATGCCAGTGAATCGTGGTCGGGTCGGCCAGGCCGTTCTGCAGCTGGACCGAGACGGCGTCGTTCCGGCGAGCGCGGAAAGTGGGACCGGGGAACAACCCATTGTAGGTCAGGGCGGACGAGAACTGACCGCCACCCAGATCGACCTGTGCCGTCTGGGCGGTCAGCAGCGCACCGTTGGGCGTGAGCACCGGCGGTACGTATAGCGGGTTGCGCAGCGCCTGTGGCCCGGCACCGGCGTTTGGAGCGAAGGGGGCCACGGCCCGTCCACCGCTCCGCTCGCAGGCCGTGATCAGTACGGTGCCTCCAGCCGCGACCACTCCAGCCGCCGCCGCGGTCCGGCGGAGGAATTCACGGCGATTCAGATCATTCGACTTGGCTGCCAGACTGCGATCTCCAGCTCTCGATCTTGTGAACCCCTGACCTTACTACCTCACAAGTAGCAAGGTGAGTAGCGGGCGGATACCACGCAAGCGGCCCCGGTGGATTCATTCACCGGGGCCGATCTCCGACTATGAAGCTCCCCAAATTCAGCCGACCGTCAGCGCAGTCCGGCGACAATTCCCCTACTAAGGCATGATTTGGCCCACCGGGCACTGGAGCGTAACCCTACCCCTGGTCCATCTGGCGCAGCAGTCGCTTGGGGGCGACCAGGCGATACCCATCGGTCAGAAGTTCGCCCAGCTCCCGCCAGTCAGGCTTGTTGTCCAGCCAGACACCGACCCAGCCACTCGGGCCGACATACGCCGGCACGTAGAATCGGGTCGGCGCCGCCCGGATCATCAGCGTCTGATTGCCGGGGGCAGCCTTCAGCCATACCGCCGCGCGCCCGTCGCCGTGATGATTGCCGGCCGCGGCGTACATCGCGAACATCTTGTTGCGCACCCGGAAGGTCGGCTCCCCCAGGCTTCCACCTCGTGCGCCTCCGGCAGGGCGAGACACAACCTCCGGAGGCGCGTGAGTGGGGCTGGGGGCATCGAGGTCTTCCTACTTGAGTCCCGCGATAATCCCGCGGATTCGTGCCTTCTGTGCCTCCGGCGCGAGCTCCAGCGCCTTCTGGTACAGGGTCAGCGCTTCCTTCTTGTTGCCCTGCGCCGCCAGGGCCTCGCCGAGGCTGTCGTAGACGTTCCAGGACTTGGGATAGTCATGCACGTTTTTGCGGAAGAGGGCGATCGCTTCGTCCTTCTTGCCCTCTCCCAGCAGCTGGTAGCCCACCGTATTCACATCCGCCTCCGTGGCCACCGCCATCGCCCGCTCGCGCAGCGCCGCGGCGCCGGCGGTATTGCCCTGCCGCGCCATGATGTTCGCCTGGAGGCGCAGGTTGGCAAAGGTGGGGGCGTTCTGCACCGCGGTATCGGCCCACGCCGCCGCCAGATCCAGCCGTGTGTTATGCGTCACAGCCCACCGCCCCGCCTCGGCCCAGATCTGGGGCCAGAAGCGCGGCAGCCCGCGGAGCTGCTGCTGAATGCTGTCGATGACGACATCATTGGTCGCGACGGAAATGGGAATGACGACGGCCAGCTTTTCCCAGTGCAGCGCCAGCGTCACCGAGGTGTCGGTCATCTCATCCATGGTGTACTGCAGCCGATCGATGTAGTCCGCCGGCCGCGTGGTCACGGTGACTCGCGCCGCGTCCTCGGAGGGCTTGTAGGAAAAGCTGCCCCAGGCGTTCGACTCGCGGCTGAGGATCAGGGTCCAGGTCGAGCTGGTGGGGATCATGTGCACCCCATAGCGCCCGGCGGGGAGCTGGGTGGCGCCGATCCTGAACGGCGAGGTCACCGCAAGCACGGTGTTCTCGTTGGCTCCGGCGCGCCAGACGCTGTCCATCGGGACCAGGCCGCCCCAGATCTTTCTCCCCTTCACCGCCGGCCGGTCATACGACAGGCTGATGGTGCTCAGCCCGATCGACTGCGACACCGTCGCACGCGGGCTTTCCTTCGGCGTGACGAGGACGGGAGCCCCCGCCTGGGCATGAAGGACGAGCGGGATGGCGGGAAGGAGTACGAGCAACAGGGCCGAACGGCAGACGCCGAGTCGGGACATCGGTACCTCCAGCGAACGAGGGTGATTGCGAGGGGAATGCCGACTCTACGGGGGGAATGCGGAAGCGGTTCCATTGCCCCAGCCTGCAACGTGGGAATAGGAGCGGGGCTTGGACGTCTATTTGAGGCGGCCGGCCGGCGGGACCGGGGTCCACTTGTGGACCGGCACGCACGCTGCATACTGGAGTGTTCTATCTGGCAACGAACCGACCCGACCGGAGTCGCCAGCGTCCTTGCCTTGGCGCATGATCTCTAACCACAACGGTTTAGACCTCACCTCTTCGCCCTGCGATCGTCGCAGGGAGACGACAGAGTGAGGCAGGGAGCCCACCATGACCACGCTGGCCAGATGTCAGACCATCGACGACTTGCTCCGCCGGCTCGATGAGGCTGTGGCGGTGCCCGACGAGGAGTCCCGCTGTCAGGACGTCAAGCGAATCCTCTCGGAGGCGCTCCGTTCGGGCGACATCAAGCTGGACAGTCGCTGGCTGACACCGATGGACGGCGCCTACGCCCGCCGCCTGCTGCACAAGGATCCGGGCGGCCGATACAGCGTGCTCGCGATGGTATGGGACCGGGGCCAGGGTACCGCGCTCCACGATCATGGCGGCAGATGGTGCGTCGAGTGCGTCTACTCCGGGGAGATCGAGGTCACGTCGTACTCGATCTGCGGCGGCCGCGCAGATCAGGGGATCGTGCAGTTCAAGGAAGAAGAAGTGGTGCGGGCGGGCGTCGGCCAGGCGGGAGCGCTGATTCCTCCATTCGAGTATCACATCCTGCGCCAGTCGGGCGACGCGCCCGCCATCACGCTGCATGTCTACGGCGGCGAGCTCACCCACTGCCACATCTATGAACCGGTCGAGGGCGGCTGGCGTCGCCGGTACAAGGAGCTCTGCTACACCGACTAGCCGCGGTCGCTGTAGCGGCTCTTCGCGTCGATGATGTCCACCCGGACGTTGCGCGCCGTGCCGCCGTAGACCGTCTCCGTCAGCCACTGCACTTCAACGTCCTTTTCGGCGAGCGGCACGTCGCGATACCACGCCTTGGGCCGACCGTCGGTGCCAGGATTCCACTTGTAGCGCCGCGCCTTGAGCGGCGGGTTCTGCTCCATCCGGGTTCCCTCGGCCCAGATCCGGGCTGATTTCTGCCGAGCGGAGGCGAGCAGCTGCTGCATCGGCAGCGTGCCGCCTTCCAGCGGTGTTGCCAGCAGATGGATCAGCGCCACGCAGTCGTGGTCCGCCTGATGCGCGCCGTAGAACATTCCGCACATTTTCATCAGCAGGAACTCGAGCGCCCCCGACCGGCTCCCGGCCCCGCGCCACGGCACGTCCTGCTGCGAGCAGGCCCAGGGCTTCTCCTTGAACAGCGGCATGCGCCGCTCCATGAACCCCCGGTCGAACCGCGCGTTATGTGCGATGATCAGCGCGGCTGGTCCGACGAAGCGCTCCACCGCGGCGTCATCGATCCGCTTGCCCTTCACGTCGGCATCGGTAATGCCGGTGAGGGCGACCACCTCCGCGGGGATCGGCCGGCCGGGATCCTCGAGGAAGGTGAGCGGAGCGCCCACGCCATAGATGGCGCCCGACTCGGGGGCAAACTCGAAGGGCACGAGCGCGAGCTGGATGATGGCGTCGCGGCCCGACTCGAGCCCGGTGGTCTCGACATCGAGCGCGACGGCGGTCTTGGTGGGCGTGCCGTCGGCGGCGTGATAGGAACGGACCGGCTGGAGCCGGCGCAGCACCCGATAGGCGCCGGTGGCTTCAAGGGCGGCGGCGAGCTGTTCGGGGTCGGACCCAGGAGAGTGCGTCATCGCCAGCCGGGGTGCGGGATGAAGCGGTGAAGATCGCTGCGATGCTTCAGTGCGCGTCGAACCAGAGATCGACGTCGTAGTGGATCGTGATCTCCTCGCCCTCCGCGATCGGGCGGAGCGCGGCGAGGACGATGCACTGGCGCTCGTAGTCGGGCCAGACGCCAGCGTTGGCCTCCTCGGCGTGATTCACCAGGCTCACCAGCCCGAACGCCACCGCGCCGCGCCAGTCATCGTCCTGACCATCCCAGTGGAAATAGTGATGGCCGAGGGGCGTCTCCTCGAGCAGCGCCGCCTGGGCGGTATCGATGATGGCGACGGGGGCGGCCTCGATCTCCTCCTCCTCCGCGATGGCCCGGGCGGCGAACAGCCCCCGTCCCTTGATGGCATCGTTACGGACGACCACGGGGGCGGACTCGGGCGTGACCAGCGAATCGAGAGACATGGGGCCGCGGTAAGGAGGACAAGGAACGTACTTGCGCCGGGCAGTCGCCCCGCGCAGTGTCGTACAACAGGGCGACAAGCTAATCCCGACAAGCGCGCTTGTCATGACGCGACGGCCACTCACGGCTTCCCCTCCCCCGCCCAGTGCCCGCCAGACAGTCGCTTAGTATTCCGGCTCCAACGCTACCGCCACTCCCGCGCCGTCCTCTGCTCCGGTCTCTTCCGCCGGTGTCAGGCGCGCGGCCCCTTCACCGTGAGAGCGTGCCATGGACGTCGTCTCGGACATCGTGGGAGCACTGGGGACCATCTGGTGGCTGGTGCTGCTGGTCCTGGTCGTGGTGTTCTACAAGGTCGTGCTACGGCTGTTCGGGGCGATCATCATCCCCGGCACTGCACTCGGCGTGGTGCGCAAGCGCTGGGTCCTGCTCGGCAGTAACCGGACGCTGCCGGATGGCAAGATCATCGCCCTGCACGGCGAGGCGGGATTCCAGGCCGATACGCTGGCCCCCGGTCTCCACTGGGGTTTCTGGCCCTGGCAATACGATGTCACCGTCGTGCCGTTCATCGACATCCCGGAGGGCAAGCTCGGCCTGGTGGATGCCAAGGACGGGGCACCGCTGCACAAGCGGGTCTTCGGCCGGGAGGTTGACTGCGATGCCTTCCAGAATGCCCGCGGTTTCCTGACCAAGGGCGGTCAGCGCGGTCCCCAGATCGCCATCATACCGCCCGGCACTTATCGGGTGAACACGGCGCTGTTCGGCGTCAAGCAGGTGCCGGTGCTGGAGATTCCCGAGGGCAAGCTCGGGATGGTTACCACCCAGGACGGCGACCCGCTCAAGACCGGTGAGATCGCCGGCCGGGAGGTGGCGGGCCACAACATGTTCCAGGACGGCGAAGCGTTTGTCACCGGCGGGGGGACCAAAGGGCTGCAGGCGCAGGTCATGATGGCCGGCAGCTACTACCTGAACCCGAACTTCGCCTCGGTGGAGCTGGCGAGCATGACCGAGGTCACCATCGGGCACGCCGGTGTTGTCATCGCCTTTGTTGGCGACGCGGGCGCCGACGTCACCGGCGCGGGGTTCAAGCACGGCAACCTGGTCAAGACGGGGGAGCGTGGCGTGTGGGTCGAGCCGCTCGATCCGGGCATGTACCCGATCAACCCCAAGACCAATCATGTCGTCTCGGTGCCCACCACCAACGTGGTACTCAACTGGGCGACGGGGAAGACCGAGGCGCACAAGCTCGACGCCAAGCTCTCCACCATCACGGTGCGCTCGTCGGACGGCTTCACTTTCAACCTCGATGTCTCCCAGATCATTCACATCCCGCGCTCCTCGGCGCCGATGGTGATCGCCCGCTTTGGCAGCATGGACAATCTCGTCACCCAGGTGCTGGAGCCGACCATCGGCAACTACTTCCGCAATGCGGCGCAGAAGTCGGATGCCATCAGCTTCCTCAAGGAGCGCACTCAGCGGCAGAGCGAGGCGCGGGAGCATATTCAGAAGGCGCTGGAGCAGTACGACGTGCAGGCGGTGGACACGCTCATCGGTGACATCATCCCGCCGGAGAGCCTCATGAAGACGCTCACCGACCGGAAGCTGGCGGAGCAGGAGCGAATCACCTACGAGACCCAGCGTGAGGCGGAGGCCACCCGGCAGGCGCTGGAGCAGTCGCGCGCGCTGGCCAATACCCAGGCGCAGGTGGTGGATGCGGAGCGGAGCGTGCAGATCGCCGAATATCACGCCCAGTCGGCGGTCAAGAAGGCCAAGGGCGAGGCGGAGGCCAAGACCACCAACGCGGCGGCCGACGCGCAGGTCACCACCGTCAACGGTGCTGCCGAGGCCGGCAAGATCAAGGCGGTCGGCGAGGCGGAGGCCGAGGTATTGAAGAAGAAGGTGGAGTCGGTGGACCCGCAGTACTACGCGGCAATGGACATCTTCCGCAATCTCTCCACCGGCCAGCTCAAGCTGGTGCCGGATATCGCGATGACGGGTGCAGGGGGCAGTGGGGGACCGCTGGATCTGCTGCTCGCGATGGCGCTCAGGGATGCGAAGGGGAAATAGGGGACGGGCGGACGGGCGGGCGGACGGGCGGACGGGCGGACGGGCGGACGGTCGAGCTGACGATTAGGGCGGACTGGTTGGTTTCATCGATCGATACAATCGCCAGGTCAGTTTGCTGGCTGGCGTACGCATCGCATCAATCTGTGCCCATTCCGCCTGCGAGAGGATACCCAGGTCCCGCGCGAGCATGAGCAAGTAGGCAACCTCGGACAGCGAACCACCTGCGATGTCGAGATAGCGACGAAACTCCGCTCGGCCACGCTTCGCAGCACCCTCGGCGATGTTGGTCGCAGCAGACACTGCGGCTCGGCGCACCTGTGACGTGAGCCCGTACTGTTCGTTGCGGGGCCAGTCCTGCGTCGCCGCGTAGACCGATAGAGCGAGTTGGTGGCAGGCCCGCCATGCGTCGAGTCGCTCGAAGGCAAACATGGAGTGAAGACTACGCCGCAGCATCAACCGAGACTCAAATGCCCACGCCTCCCGACCGTCCGACCGCCTGACCGTCCGACCGTCTGACCGTCTGACCATCCGACCCCTCAAGCCGCGCCCTGTCCCTGACTGCTGGCAGCAACGGGATCGATCACCGTCGCGATCAGCTCGATCCGGGTGACCGGCACCCCGGCCAGGGCGGCATGGCGCTGGATGAGCGATTCACTCTGGGCGTCATAGAGGCAGTAGAGCTTTCCCGCGGTCACGTAGCTGTGCAGCCAGCGGATCGCCGGCCCAAGGGTATTGAGCGCCTTGCACGAGCGGAGCGCGAGCTTGCGGAGCTCGATGGGGGAGAGCCGCCCGGCTCCCGGGAGTTCACGTTCGACGAGGAACTGCGGCATCCCCTCCTCCGAGACTGACGGCCCGACTTCGTTGTTCAACTCTCTCTCCAGAACAACGCAATCGAGCCCGGAGCATTCTCAATCGGCGAGACGCTCAAGCAGTGGAGGGCGAGGGGAGCGAGGCCGCCGAGCGGCCGCAGCTCAACCCCAAACACAAAACCCTCCCCATCACGGGAGGGGTAGGTGCTGCGGAGTGGCTGGGGAGGGAATTGACCCGAGCCCAGAGGGCGAGGGCAGACTCCGCATAGCACAAAACCCTCCCCATTTAGGGAGGGTCTGGTGTTACACAGTGGCTGGGGAGGGAATTGACCCGAGCCCGCAGGGCAAGGGCATACTGCGTGTAGCACAAAACCCTCCCAATCCTGGGACGGCTTGGTGTATCG
>JANMYS010000134.1:0-3093 GCA_031382385.1 Gemmatimonadota bacterium | reverse complement strand
CCCCAACATGTACAAGATCGCCGGCGAGCTGACGCCGCTGGTCATCCATGTCGCGGCCCGCTCGCTCGCCACCCAGGGTCTCTCGATCTTCGGCGATCACAGCGACGTGATGGCGGCCCGCGCCACCGGCTTCGCGATGCTCGCCGCCGGTTCCCCGCAGGAGGCGATGGACCTGGCCCTCGTGGCCCACGCGGCGACTCTTGAATCCCGCATTCCCTTTCTCCACTTCTTCGTCGGCTTCCGCACCTCGCACGAGATCGCCCGCGTGGTCCCGCTCGCCGCACAGGATGTCCGCGCGCTGATCCCCGAGGCAGCGCGCCGGGCCCACTTCGCCCGCGCCCTCTCCCCCGAGCACCCGGTGCTGCGCGGTACGGCGCAGAATCCCGATGTCTTCTTCCAGGCTCGCGAAGCCGCCAACCCCTACTACCTCGCCTGCTCCAGCATCGTGCAGGGCGCGATGCACCAGCTCGCCGAGCGCACCGGGCGCAGGTATCACCTGGTGGACTACGAAGGCGCGCCCGACGCCGACCGGGTCATCATCATCATGGGCTCGGGCGCCGAAGTGGCCCATGAAACGGTCGATGCACTCCGGAAGACGGGAGAGCGGGTCGGCGTGCTGAAGATCCGGCTCTTCCGCCCCTTCCCCACGGAGGCGCTGCTCGCCGCGCTGCCGCCGACGGTGAAAGCGCTCGCCGTGCTCGACCGTACCAAGGAACCGGGCAGCGCCGGCGAACCGCTCTATCAGGACGTCGTCACCGCCTTTGCCGAGCGCAATGCGCCGCGGCCGATCATCGTCGGCGGCCGCTTCGGGCTGGCCTCGAAGGAGTTCACTCCGGCGATGGTAAAGGCGGTCTTCGATCAGCTCGCCAGCGCCGCGCCACGCAATCACTTCACTGTCGGCATCCGCGACGATCTGACCCACACCAGTCTCGCAGTGGACGACAGCTTCTCCACCGAGCAGCCCGAGACGATCCGGGCGGTGTTCTACGGACTCGGTGCCGACGGCACCGTCGGCGGCAACAAGAACGCGATCAAGATCATCGGCGAGGAGGCGGGACTGTACGCCCAGGGCTACTTCGTCTACGACTCGAAGAAGTCGGGCTCGGTCACGGTCTCCCACCTGCGCTTCGGGCCCCACCCGATCCGCTCGAGCTACCTGATCACCCGGGCCAATTTCGTCGCCTGCCACCAGTTCCACCTGCTGGAGCGGCTCGACATGCTGGGACTGGCGGAACCGGGGGCGACGGTGCTGCTCAACAGTCCCCACCCCGCCGACCAGACCTGGGATCATCTCCCCACCACGGTGCAGCGCCAGTTGATCGAGAAACGGCTCCGTCTGCACGTGATCGACGCCGTCGCCGTGGCCCGCCAGGCCGGGCTCGGCGGCCGGATCAATACGGTGATGCAGGTGGGGTTCTTTGCCCTGACCCGGCTGATGCCGCTCGACGAAGCGACCGCCGCGATCAAGCGGGGGATCGAGAAGAGCTACGGCAAGCGGGGCGAGGTGATTGTCACCAAGAACTTCGCCGCGGTCGACGCGACGCTGGCGAATCTGCACGAGGTGACGGTGCCCGCCACGGTGACCAGCCGGATTCCGATGCGCCGGCCAGTGCCGGTCGGCGCTCCCGAGTTCGTCCAGCTGGTGAGCGCCCGGCTGATCGCCGGTGAGGGCGACCAGCTCCCCGCCAGCGCCGTTCCGGTTGACGGCACCTGGCCGACGGGTACGACCCAGTGGGAAAAGCGCGACCTCGCCACCGAAGTCCCCGCCTGGGATCCCGACATCTGCATCCAGTGCGGCAAGTGCGTACTGGTCTGCCCCCACGCCGTGATCCGCGCCGCGGTCTACGAGCCTGACGCGCTCACCGGTGCACCAGAGGGATTCCTCTCCGCCCCAGCGCGCTGGCGCCAGTTCGGCGAACAGAAGTACACCCTGCAGGTCTCGACCGACGACTGCACTGGGTGCCGGCTCTGTGTCGAGATCTGTCCGGTGAAGAACAAGCGCGAAGTCCGGCTCAAGGCGATCAACATGGTGCCGCACGCCCCGATCCGCGATCGGGAACAGGCGAACTGGGACTTCTTCCGCACGCTTCCCGAGGTGTCGCGCGCCGCGCTGTCACTCGACCATGTGAAGGATGTGCAGCTGCTGGAGCCGCTCTTCGAGTTCTCCGGCGCCTGTGCCGGCTGCGGCGAGACTCCCTACCTCAAGCTGCTGAGCCAGCTCTTCGGCGACCGGGCGATGATCGCCAACGCCACCGGCTGCTCCTCGATCTACGGCGGCAACCTGCCGACGACACCGTGGACCACCAACGGCGCCGGCCGCGGCCCCGCCTGGGCCAATTCCCTCTTCGAGGACAACGCGGAGTTCGGGCTCGGCATGCGCCTCGCCGCCGATCAGCAGCGACTCCGCGCCGAAGAGCTGCTGGGACATCTCGCCTCGGTGGTCGGTGAGACCTTCGCCGTCGAGATCCTCGCCGCCGACCAGCACACCGACAAGGAGATCGCCGAACAGCGAGAGCGGGTGACGGCGCTGCGCACGATCCTCGCTACCCGGGACGAACCCGAGGCCCGCGACCTCGCCGCGCTCGCCGATGCCCTCGTCCGCCGCACCGTCTGGATCGTCGGGGGCGACGGCTGGGCCTACGACATCGGCTTCGGTGGCCTCGACCATGTCCTGGCCTCCGGCCGCGATGTGAACATCCTGGTGCTCGATACCGAGGTGTATTCCAACACCGGCGGCCAGATGTCCAAGGCGACGCCGCGCGGCGCCGTTGCCAAGTTCGCCGCCGGCGGCAAGCGGTCGGCCAAGAAGGACCTCGGCCTTTTCGCGATGTCCTACGGTCATGTGTACGTCGCCCAGGTCGCCATGGGCGGCGACGACAGCCACACCGTCCGCGCCTTTCGCGAGGCGGAGGCGTTCAACGGGCCGTCGCTGATCATCGCCTACAGTCACTGCATCGCCCACGGCTACGACCTGGTGCATGGTCTGGAGCAGCAGAAGCTGGCGGTGCAGTCGGCCCACTGGCCGCTGTTCCGCTATGACCCCGATCTGGCGACGCAGGGCAAGAATCCCTTCCAGCTCGACTCGAAGCCGCC
>JANMYS010000114.1:0-36080 GCA_031382385.1 Gemmatimonadota bacterium | reverse complement strand
ACCAGGAAGCCAAGCCCCAGACAGAGCAGGGCGGCGCGCAGGATGCTTGCACAATTTCGATATACCATGACTCTTCCCTCCGTGGGATGTTGACTGCGGGACCGGGCAGGGATCAGCCCGGTCCACCCTGCGCGCCGCAGGAGCGCCGCACGACCAGCGTCGTGGCCAGCACTTCGCGACGGGACTCCGTGGGTTCCTTGGCCCGCAGCCCGGCGAACAGGCAGGCGGTGGCGTGCTCACCCAGCACGCCGATGGGCACATGAACCGAGGTCAGCGCCGGCTCGAGGTAGCGGGCCAGCGGGATATCGTCGAAACCGCCGAGGGCGAGATCCCGCGGAATGCGGAGTCCCGCCTCGCGAAAGGCACTCAGGGCGCCCACGGCCATGCCGTCATTGGCGGCGAAGACAGCGGTCGGGCGGGGCACGAGGGTCAGCAGGCGGAGAGCGGCGGCATGCCCGCCCGCCTCACTGAAGTCGCCGGCCAGCTCGAGTGATGGGCTGGCATCGAGATTTCGCTCCCGCACAACTGCGCGATATCCCCGCAACCGCTCCGCCGCGTCGAAATTCCCCTCCGCGCCCGTGATCATCGCGATCCGGGTATGCCCCAGGCCGGCCAGGTGCCGGGTCATGGCGACCGCCCCTTCGTAGTTCGCGATCCCGATGCTGTCGTAGCCGATGTCGCTCGGCGGGCAATTGAGCATCACCACCGGGAAGCCCTGCGGCAGGCTGCGGCGTGCGGTGCCGGCGTCGAGGGCGGGCGACATCACGATCAGCCCGTCTACCCGGCCGCGCATGGAACGGAGTGCGGCTTCCAGCGAGGGACCGTCGGAGCGGGCGCTCGAAACCAGCAGGTGATACCCCTCCCGCTGGGCTGCCTGATCGACCCCGCGAATGACCTCGGAGAAGAACTCGCCATACAGGTCGGGCAGCAGCATGCCGAGGGTGTGGGTCTGGCTCGTGATCAGACTTCGAGCGGCGCCGTGCGGGCTGTAGCCCAATTCCAGGGCGACGGCCTGTACCCGCTCCCGGGTATGGGGGCGGACGGCGGCGCTGTCGTTATAGACCCGTGAGACGGTGGCAACCGAGACCCCGGCCTGACGGGCGACATCCTTGATGGTGATCATCGTGGCCGCTGGGTGGCGGAAGCAGCCGGTGCCCTGAGGAGGCGCCCGGGCCGGAACGACGCTTCTGCTCGGATCTGTGCGTGGTGCTTGACTGGAGACCGATGCTGGGGGCATCGGGATGTAATCGTTTACATCGTCGAAGTGAAAAGATGCCGACACGGCCAGCGTCGGCATGTAAACGTTTACATTTTCCCTGACTTTGTCAAGATCCCGCCTCGAATCACCATTTCCACCCCCAATTCCCTACATTCCTCCCGCCCCGTTTCCCCGTCGAGGAATCCATGCTCCGCCTCTCCCGCCGATTCGTCCTCCTCCTCGCTTTGGCGCCCGCCGCCCTCCCGGCGCAGGCCCCGGCGACGACCCACGTCATCCTCGTCACCTTCGATGGCGTCCGGATCGAGGAGTTCTTCGGCGGCCTCGATACCACGATCACCGGCGCAGCCAAGGAACTCAGCGGCATCGATAATCCGGAGGAGTTGCGGGCGAGGTATGATCGGCCGACCCGGGAGGAACGCCGCCGCGCCGTCATGCCCTTCTTCTGGGACTCACTCGCGCCCCGGGCCCTCGTTCTCGGCGACACCGCCATCGGCAGCCGGGTCACCATCACCAATCCGCATGGGTTTTCCGCCCCGGGCTACCTCGAAATGCTCACCGGGCAGTACCAGCCCGACGTCACCTCCAATGATCCGGTCCGGTATGCTCACCGCACCGTGCTCGAGGTAGTGCGGGAGCGGTTGCGGCTGCCACAGGAAGGGGTGGCGCTCTTCGGGAGCTGGGAGAATTTCCGGAGTTATGCGGCCAGCCGGGAGGATGCCGTTCTCGTCAACGCCGGATTCGACACCCTCCCCACCCGCATCGCCACCCCGCGGCTGCGGGAGCTGGAACGGATGGCCCGGAACTCTCCCCCGCTGTGGGATGGGGCACGGCTGGATGTCTTCACCGGTGCGATGGCGATCGAGTACCTCAAAGCAAAGCGACCCCGGGTGATGTTCGTCTCCTTCGACGATACCGACGACCTGGCCCACTCCCGTCGCTATGACCGGCTGCTCGACGCCCTGCATGGTCTCGATGATTTCCTGCGGGAACTGTGGCAGACGGTGCAGACCACCCCGGGATATCGCGACCACACGACGATCATCCTGACCACCGATCATGGCCGCGGTCACACCCCCAAGGACTGGAGCGATCATGGCGACGACGTGACCGGTGCGGCGCAGATGTGGCTTGCCGCCTGGGGCCCCGGTGTGAAAGCCGGCATGCAGGGAGATGCCACCCAGTCCCAGGTAGCCCCGACCATCCTGACCCTGCTGGGCCTCGATCCGGCCCTGCTCGGTCCGGGGACAGCGGCCCCGCTCCGGCTGCGGTAGCCTCGGTGCGGGGGCTGGTTTTGTTCAGGGATTGCCCGGTCACGCAAGGCCCTTCCCCCCGGAGGGCGCCCGATTAATTTCGACCCGCCAGCACGGCACCCAGCGCGCAACAATCCAGACCGAGGGCCTCCCCCAGTGACGACCCCTGCAGCGACCGGCGCGATCGAACCGGTGAACGCGATCTACAACCGCGACGTCTTTTCGCGGGCGGTGATGCGGCAACGGCTCCCCAAGGATGTGTTCAAGAAGCTGATCCGGACGATCGACCTCGGCGAGCCGCTGGACCACTCCGTGGCCAACGTGGTCGCCAGCGCCATGAAGGACTGGGCCATCGAAAATGGGGCCAGCCACTTCACCCACTGGTTCCAGCCGCTCACCGGGCTCACCGCCGAGAAGCACGACAGCCTGATCTCGCCGGACGGGCAGGGCGGGGTGCTGTTCGACTTCTCCGGCTCCGACCTGGTGCAGGGCGAACCGGATGCCTCCAGCTTTCCCTCCGGGGGCCTGCGCGCCACCTTCGAGGCCCGTGGCTACACCGCCTGGGACGCGACCAGCCCCGCCTTCCTCATGCGGAGCGACAACGCCGTCACGCTGGTCATTCCGACGGCATTCGTCTCCTGGACCGGCGAGGCGCTCGACACCAAGATCCCGCTGCTGCGCTCCGTTGAAGCGCTGTCGAAGCAGGCCCTCCGCATTCTCAAGCTGTTCGGCACCGACCGCGGCGTGACCCGGATCATCACCACCGTCGGACCGGAGCAGGAGTACTTCCTGGTCGACCGCGAGCTGTTCTTCCAGCGGCCCGACCTCGTCACCTGCGACCGCACCCTGTTCGGCGCCAAGCCGCCCAAGGGCCAGCAGCTCGAGGATCAGTACTTCGGTGTCATCCCTCAGCGAGTCCTGGCCTGCATGGCGGATGCGGAGCGGGAGCTCTACCGCCTCGGCGTTCCGGTCAAGACCCGGCACAACGAAGTGGCACCGGGACAGTACGAGATCGCGCCGCTGTTCGAGATGAGCCAGCTGGCCAGCGATCACCAGATGCTGACCATGGAGACCCTGAAGCGGGTGGCGCAGCGGCACGGGCTGATGTGCATCCTGCACGAGAAGCCCTTCGCCGGCGTGAACGGCTCCGGCAAGCACAACAACTGGTCGATGGCGACGGACCAGGGTCACAACCTGCTGGATCCGCAGGACGACACCCACGCCAACATGCAGTTCCTGGTCTTCCTCTGCGCCGTGATCCGCGCGGTGGACCTGCACGCCGACCTGCTGCGGGCCTCGATCGCCTCGGCGGGCAACGATCACCGGCTCGGCGCCAACGAGGCTCCACCGGCGATCATCTCGATCTTCCTCGGCGACATGCTGCAGGACATCCTGGACCAGGTGGAGCGGGGCCAGCTCAAGCGGACCCTCAAGGGCGGGGTGATCGATCTGGGCGCCCGCACCCTGCCGATGCTGCCGCGCCACTCCGGCGACCGCAACCGGACCAGCCCGTTCGCCTTTACCGGCAACAAGTTCGAATTCCGCGCGGTTGGTTCGGCGCAGACCATCGCCTGGCCCAACACGGTGCTGAATACGATCGCCGCAGAATCGCTCGACTTCATCGCGACCGAGCTGGAGAAGGCGGTCGGCGCCAACCCGACGCCGGCCAAGGTCCAGGCCGCCTCCATGGCCCTGCTCAAGAAGATCGTGAAGCAGCACAAGCGGGTGCTCTTCGGTGGCGACGGCTATTCCGCCGAGTGGCACGCGGAGGCGGAGAAGCGCGGCCTGCCGCACCTGCGCAACTCGGTGGATGCGCTCGCGGTCATGAAGTCGAAGCAGAACATCGATCTGTTCAAGAAGTACAGTGTGCTGACCCGGCCCGAGGTCGAATCGCGCCAGGCGATCGCCTACGAGAAGTACATCAAGCAGCTCGAGATCGAGGCCGAGACGATGGTCAGCATGGCCCGGACGATGATCCTGCCGGCGGCGCTCAAGTCCCAGGCCGTGGTGGCGCTGGCCGTCAGCACCACCGAGGCCGCCGGGGTCAAGTGCAACGATACGCTCGCGGCGCTCGGGGAGTTCGTGAACCTCGTCTCCCGCTTCCGCGAGTCGCTGGCCGCGCTGGAAAAGGTGATCAGTCACACCGAGAGCGATCCGGTCAAGCATGCGACCTGGATCCGGGACAAGGTCCGTCCCGCCATGAACACACTGCGCACCTACGCCGACCAGCTCGAGGCGACGGTGGGCGCCGATCTCTGGCCCATGCCGACGTACCGGCAGCTGCTGTTCTTGAAGTAGCCGTCAGCCGTCAGCCATCAGCTCTCAGCTGTCAGAAAAAGGGACGGGAGGACTCCGCGAGGAGTTCTCCCGTTCGGCTTTTCCGCCGGCGCTCTGCCGCTGCCGCGTTCTAGTCCCCCTCCAGCTCCCAACCGATGACCCCGGCGGTCCGGGCGCGCTCGATCCGGCTCATCCGGGCCTCGAACTGGGCCAGCGCGAAGTCGGTGAACTCGGCGATCTCCAGGCCGAACGACATCTGCTCGTAGCTGGCGAAGATCTCCCCAATCATGCCGAGCGCCGGCTCGATCAGGGCGGCCATCCGGGCCTGGACGGCGTCCCACACCGGTTCGCCATGCTCGTGGACCAGGCGGGACAGCAGGTACACTCCGTAGGCGAGATGACGTGACTCGTCCCGCTTGAGCAGGGTCACCGCGCGCTGCATGCCGGGCATGATCCCCTGCCGCTCGAGGATCGCGTGGTAGGCGTGATAGCCGGTTTCGGCCAGCACCCCTTCAACGATCATGTTGTAGGTCACCGAGGCCTCCGCCTGCCGCACCGGTGAATGGTCGGTCAGCAGGGCAGCCATCGCCTCGGGCAGGGCGACGCCGAAGATCGCCTCGTAGCTGGGCGTGTGAAAGCGGGAGAGGTCGGAGCGGTCCTCGGCGACTTCATCGAGGAAGCGGCGAAAGAGCTCGACGTGCTTCGCCTCCTCGAACAGGAACGCCGTCAGGTACAGCTCATCCTCCAGTCGCCCCTCGGCGGCCATCGTCATGATCAGCGGCAACAGGTCCAGGGTGACCGATTCCTCCCCTGCCTGGAACAGGCTCGTGAGCCGGAGCAGGGTGTCGCGCTGCTGGGCGTCGAGTCCGGTCCAGTCGCGCCGGTCGGCGGTGAAGTCGATCATGCGTGGATCCCACACGCCCAGCTGCTTGGACTTGTGCCACAGCTTCATCGGCGGGAGCGACTGGTCCAGTCCACCCGGGCTGGTGGTGGTGAACCGCCGCATCGTCACCCGTCCACGGGAAAGAGGCTCGGCACGGATGCCGCCGTCAGCACCAGCTCCTTCGCCGCGTTCACATAGGGAAGCAGTTCGGCGAGCGCGCCCTTGGTGAGCTTCAGCTTGCCGGTCATGATCGCGAGCAGCGGCGGAACGGCGCCGGTGAGGACCTGCTGCCAGGCGGCAGTGGTCCCGGCCAGGACGTAGCGCGCGGTGGCCTCATCGTCCGGACTCGCGGCGCGGGCAGCCCGGCAGTCGCCGTGCCACAGGTCGAGGAAGACCAGCCGTTCGCCGTCGCCCGGCAAGGCGGGCAGCATGCGCAGCAGAATCGCGCCTTCCCAGGTCGCCGCGGCGGAGCGGTAGGCGGAGTTCAGGTTGAGGGCCTCGGCGCAGCTGCGGGCCCAGGCATCAGAAAAGACGGGAATGGTCATCGGTCAGGTCTCAGGCCATTGCTGGGTGACACAGTGGAAGGAGCCGAGGCCCCAGACCAGGTCGCGGGAATCGACCAGCACGACCCGCCGGGACGGGAAGCAGCGCTGCAGCACGTCGCGCGCGACGGCGTCGGTCGGCGGATGGTAGGCGGGCAGAAGGACCAGCTCGTTGGCAATGTAGAAATTGGCGTAGCTGGCGGGAAGCCGCTGCTCCCCGACGTAACTGGCGGGCGGCATGGGGAGGGTGACGATGCGAAAGGGTGTGCCGTCCTGGTCGCGCATCATGGCGAGGCGCCGCAGGTTCTCCTTGAGCGGCGCGTAGTTGGGGTCGGAGGGATCGTCCTCGACGACCGTCACGACCGTCTCCGCATCGGTAAAGCGGGTGAGATCGTCGACATGGCCGTCGGTGTCATCGCCTTCGATGCCGTCGCCCAGCCAGAGGATGTGGCGTACGCCAAGGTAGTCCCGCAGCGCCTGCTCGATCTGCGCCCGCGTCAGCGAGGGATTGCGATTGGCGTTGAGCAGGCAGCTCTCGGTGGTCAGCAGCGTCCCGCGCCCGTTCACGTCGAGACTGCCGCCTTCCATGATCACGCCGGGATGGAACACCTCGATGCCGAATGCCGCGCCAATCCGGGTTGGCACGACATCGTCGGCGTCGAACGGCGGATACTTGCCGCCCCAGGCGTTGTAGCCCCAGTCCACGATCGCCTGCTCCGTACGTCCCGCCACGACCCGCTGGATGAAACAGGGCCCATGGTCACGGCACCAGGCGTCGTTCGTCGGATTGTGGTGGAGAAAGACCCGGCCGGGTGCGGCCGGGGTCCGGCCCAGATCGACCGCGCCAATGCCGGCGGCCGCGAGCCGTTCGGTGACATCGGCCGCCATCGGCGCGCCGGTGACGTTGATGTGGACTTCCTCCACCGCGCTCAGATGCCTCACAATTTCCACGAAGACGCCAGGCACGGGCGCGAACCGCTCCGGCCACGACGACTCCCGATGCGGCCAGCTCAGCCAGGTGCCGCGGTGCGGCGCCCACTCGGCGGGCATGTAATAACCGAGGGACGCGGGCGTGGGCTGCGGCATGGTGTGTTGGTGGGGAAAGGGTACGGGGTAACGGGCACCGGGGAACGGGGAACGGGGAACGGGAGTACGTCGGGCTCGTTCATCAGCGCCGGAGATTCGGTGCCGGGGTCACACCCCGTCCCCCGTTCCCCGTTCCCCGTTCCCTGTTACCGGCCGTTCAGTCGATATACCGCTTCGTGATCTCGCCGTAGCTGTCCACCCGCCGGTCGCGGAGAAACGGCCAGTGGGTGCGGGCGAAGTCGACCCGGCTGAGGTCGATGGGCACGAGCAGCGTCTCTTCTGCAGTGCCGGCCTTGGCGAGGATTTCACCATTGGGCGCGCAGACAAAGCTCCCGCCCCAGAACTCGATCCCCTGATTGGGGCCCGCCTCGATGCCCACCCGGTTGACCGAGGCCACGAAGACGCCATTGGCGATCGCGTGGCTCCGCTGGATCGTCTCCCACGACTGCTGCTGCGCCGCGCCGTACTCCGCCTTTTCCGGGACCAGCCAGCCGATCGCCGTGGGATAGAACAGGATCTGGGCTCCGGTGAGGGCGGTGAGCCGAGCGGCCTCGGGGTACCACTGGTCCCAGCAGATCAGCACGCCGGCCCTGGCGTGGCGTGTCGCCCACGAACGATAGCCGAGGTCGCCGGGGGTGAAATAGAACTTCTCGTAGTAATTCGGATCGTCCGGGATGTGCATCTTCCGGTACTTGCCGAGGTACTGCCCGTCCGCGTCAAGGACGGCGGTGGTGTTGTGATACAGCCCCTCCGCCCGCTTCTCGAACAGCGAGGCGATGATCACCACACCCAGTTCCCCGGCCAGCCGCGCCAGCTGCTCCGTGGTGGGGCCGGGAATTGGCTCCGCCAGGGCAAAGAAGGAGTGGTCTTCCGTCTGGCAGAAGTAGGGACTGCGAAACAGCTCCGGCAGGCAGATGACGTTTGCGCCGCGGCCAGCGGCGTCACGGATCCGGGCGATGGCCCGGGTGAGATTCTCCTCCGGATCGGCGGACATCCGCATCTGGACGAGCCCGAGCACCGTCTGGGCGGTCGCTGGTGTTGGCATGGGGGGAAAATAGGGGGACGGCGAACTGGGGAAAGGGGAACGGACGGTCGGACGGTCGGGCGGTCGGACGGGCGGGCGGGCGGTCAGACGGCTGACGGCCGACGGCAGACGGCAGACGGCTGATGGCTGATGGCTCCTTCCCCCCCTCACGCTGTCGCCACCGCGGAGTAGATTGGGCACAGAGTATTTCCCCGTTCCCCGTTCCCGGTTCCCGTCCCCCGTTCCCCGTTCCCCAACGACCAGACCACCATGCTCACCATCGCCCTTGTCGCCCTTGTCCTGCAGCAGCCGCAACAATCCCAGGCGCCGTCGCCGATTGCCCGGGTGGAAGTCACTCCGGCCACCGGGTCGGTGGAGGTGGGACACACCCTGCAACTCGGCGTTCGCGTACTCGATCAGGCAGGGCAGCCCGTTCCTGGCGCCCGGGTCCAGTGGTACGACAACGCCGGGCAGGGGGACATCGACTCGACCGGCCTGCTGACCGCAGGCTACCGGGGCAAGGTGCTGGTGTCGGCGGTGGCATCGGTGGGAGGGAGCCGGCCGACGATCGGCAACGCCACGATCCTGGTCGTCCCTCAGTCGGCCAGCCGGGTGGTACTGGATCCGGTGCCGCCCCGGGTCCTGACCGGAAGCCGGCTGACGCTGAGCGGGGCCGCCTACAGCGGCCAGAATGACAAGCGGGACGATCTGCTGAGCTTCACCTCCAGCAACAGCCGGGTGGCAAGCATCACCCCTGACGGGCGGTTGCAGGCGCTGGCACCGGGGAGAGTGACGATCACCGGCGCGGCGGGGCGGGCGACGAGCACGGTCACGCTGAGCGTCATTCCGAATACCGTTCGGCGGCTCAGCCTCGCGCCGGCCACGCCGAGCGTGCGGACCGGCGATGTGATCCGATTCGCCGTCGAGGCCCGGGACGCTGCGGCGAAGCCGGTGAAGGACTTCGCGGTACGCTGGTCGGTCGCCGGCAATGACGGTGTCGCCCAGATCGACGCGGCGGGTGCCTTCGTCGCCGAGACACCGGGCCGCTACACCGTGACGGCCAGCGCCGGCAGCTCCACCGCCGAGGCGCAGGTGACGGTCACGGCGCGGCGCATCACCCGCGGGATGGAGGTCCTGGGGCGCCTCCCGGTCAAGTTCCGCTCGGCCGAGGTCTGGGTGCATCCGTCGGGAAAGTGCGCCTACTTGTCCACGATCGCCGACCGGGTCTACGTGATCAATGTCGAGGATCCCGCCAAGCCGATGATCGTCGATTCGCTGATGGCCGATGCCCGGCTGATCAACGACATCATGACGACGGAAGACGGCAAGTTCGGCGTCTTCTCGCGCGAGGGCGCCTCCAACCGCAAGAACGGGCTCAAGATCTTCGAGGCGAGCGACCCCTGTCACCCGAAGATCATCGCCGACTTCACCGAGACCGTCACGGGCGGCGTGCATTCGAGCTTCGTCTACCGGGGCCACGTCTATCTGACGGATGACGCGACCGGCTCCATGCGGGTGATCGACATCCAGGACCCCTGGCATCCGAAGGAAGTCGCCCGGTGGCAGACCGAGCAGACCGTGGCGGGCCGCTATCTGCATGACATCCAGGTGCTCGATGGCCTCGCCTATCTCTCCTACTGGAACGATGGGCTGGTGGTGCTGGATGTGGGCAACGGCGTGAAGGGGGGCAGCCCCGAGGCGCCCAAGCTCGTCTCCCAGTTCAAGTACAACCTGAGCGAGACCTACGCCCGGGTGGACCAGCTGTACGGGCTCGGCGCGCGCGGCACCCATACCGCGTGGCGGGCCGGCAAGTACGTCTTCGTGGGCGATGAGGTCTACGCCTCGCGCGAGTCGAAGGGGCTGCAGGATGGCAACGACCTGACCTGGGGCCGGCTCCACGTGATCGATGTGTCGGACATGGCGGCGCCGAAAGAGGTGGCCTGGTATGAACCCACCGATGGCGGGGTGCATAACGTCTGGGTCGAGGGCGACACGCTCTACCTGGGCAACTACCAGGGCGGCGCCAGGACGCTGGACATCTCCGGCGAGCTCAAGGGCGACCTCCTGCGGCAGGGCCGGGAGATGAGCTGGCTGTGGACCGCGGATTCCCTCGGTAACAAGCCCCGCTCGCCGTTCGCGTGGGGCGCGGTGGTGAAGAACGGCGTGATCTACGTGCCGGACATCAACACCGGGCTCTGGATCCTCAAGATGGAGCCGAAGACGGAGCAGTATCTGCCCTGAACCACGGCAGCGAGGTGCTTGGGCTGGCGGACGAACCGGAGAAACCGTTTCCACTGATCGGACGTGTCATGCGTCTCACTGGCTGGTTCGCCCGATTTGCCGGGCTCGCGCTGCTGTGCTTGTCGCTCTCCTGCGGCGACAGCGTCGGCCCGCGGGTACCGGCGAACATCGTCATCGTGCCCAATCAGCCGGTCGTCCCCCAGGGTCTCACCCTCGCGCTGACCGCGACGGTGGTGGATGCGGCCGGGCGGGCCATCGGCGGCATGGTGGTGACCTTCACGTCGTCGGACCCGCTGACCGCCACGGTCAGTGCGGCCGGGGTGGTCACCTCGCTCGGCCCGCTGGGGACCGTGCGGATCACCGGAGCGACGGCTGGGATCAGCAGCTTCGTTGATCTACTGGTCCAGCAGCGGGCTGTTGGGATCCAGGTGGTTCCGGAATCTCTCACAATCAATCCGGCGACCTCCGATACCCTCGCGGTGACGGTAGTGGACTTTCTCGGGGCTCCCCTCGCGGTTCCAGGCAGTCTCAGCTTCGCTTCATCAGACAGTGCGCTCGTCACCGTGACCAGCCATGGTGTCGTCACCGCACCGGGCCCCGCCAGGGGGCATGCAACGGTGACCATCACTGCCGATTCCATCGTGGTGCTGGTTCCCGTAAACGTGGCCCAGATCCCGGGGTCACTTTTTGTGTCGGCGACCGATGTCGTCATGCGTCCATCAACCAGCCAGCAGCTGAGGACGGCGGTACTTGATGTCGTCGGCGATTCGATTGCCGGAGCAGCGATCTCCATCACCAACAACTCTCCCTCCCTGTTCACGGTCTCCGGCACGGGGCTCGTTTCTGCCTCCTCCAACACCGGGAGCGGGAGTCTTACCGTGCGCGCAGGGAGTCTCACGAAAACAGTTACGGTCTTCGTCAGCAAGGCGGTCGTGGGAATCCGACTCAAGCAGGTCCTCACCCCCGACCAACCATATGCAGCCGCGGTGTCCGGCACGGGCCAAGTGCTCGTCTCACTCGCCACGGCGGGTATTGTGTTGCGCGGAGATCTCCCCTCGTTCCAGCTGTCGCCGATCACGACCGGCGGGGCGCAGCTCGGCGTCGCCATCAATCCGGCGGGTAGTCGAGGCTACCTGGCGCTCACGGGACTTGGCTCGGCAGGGGTGGTGGACATGGGAACCAACTCTCTACTGACCCCTCTGAGCGGAATCTTCGGCACGGTCTACTCCGTCGCGGTCTCCAATGACGGACAGTTCGTGTTTGTCGGTACGGAGGCGCAAGTGCTCAAGTATGACGCCGCGACGGGGAACAAGCTCGACAGCGTTGGAGTGGCGGCGCTGCATCTCGCGATCCATCCTACCCTGTCGTTGATCTACGCGAGCGATCCCTCAGGGGGCACCTTCGAGATCAACTCCGTCACCATGACCACAGTTCGCACCTTCAGCGGGACTGCCCGCCCCCAGGCTGTTGCCGTGGCCCCGGATGGATCGGAGCTGTACGTGGCAAACGAGGGAACGGATGTCCTCGCGTTCGATCTGTCCACCGGACTGGCCGCAGGGTCCTTCACGACCCGGCTCGGAAGCGTCGGGCTTGCAGTCTCAGACAGCCAGCTCGTGGTCACGGAGAACATTGGCAACCAGATTGAGATCTTCGATCGCGTGAGCCGGGTGGCGACGGGATTTCTCACCACTGGGGGTCACCCGAGACGTCCTGCTTTTGCCCCCGGGGGGAACCTCGTGGTCGTGCCGAACGAGGACGGCTGGGTTGACTTCATTCGATAACCGGCGGGGGAGGGAGCGGGGTGTTGGGCCCTCCCGCTCCTGCTCATCGCGCCCCAGTCAACCGCCCTCCACCACGGTTTGAATTTTTCTTCACCCGGATCTCACGCTGCGCCGGCAACGGTTCCGCTACCGTAGAACAAACCTTCGCAAACGGCCGCCGTGATCCCTCAGCCTCCCTACCCGAGTCAGCTCGCGCTGCAGGACGAGCTCGATGCCTTTGAGCGGCTCAAGCCACGCCTGGCCGAGGTGTGGGAGCTGCTGGTGCACGACAGCGAGAAGCCATGTACGACGGTGGTCGTGCCTTCGCTCACGCTAGACCAGTCGGAGTTGCGCAAGCTCGATGGGGCGAGCTACTACGAGGAGCGGCTCCTCTTCCTGCTGATCCGGCTGCGCAACCCACGGGCCCACATCGTCTACGTGACTTCCCAGCCGGTGCATCCCGACATCATCGATTACCTCCTGCAGCACCTTCTCGGGGTGCCGGCGAGCCACGCCCGCCATCGGCTCACCATGCTCTGCGCCTACGACGCCTCACCCCGCCCGCTCACCGAGAAGATCCTCGAGCGGCCGCGGCTCCTGCAGCGGATTCGGTACGCGATTCCCAACCGGGACGAGGCCTACCTCAGCGTGTTCAATGCCACGCCGCTGGAACGGAAGCTCTCCGTGCTGCTGGGGATTCCCCTCAACGGCGCCGATCCCGCGCTGACGCATCTCGGGTCCAAGTCGGGCAGCCGGAAGATCTTCCGGGAGGCGGGGGTGGCGCATCCCGCCGGCTTCGAGGATCTGCGGGACGAGCAGGACGTCCTGACCGCGCTGACCGATCTCCGGATGCTGCGGCCAGGCCTGCGCAAGGCGGTGGTCAAGCTGAACGAGAGTTTCTCTGGTGAGGGCAACGCGATCTTCCGCTACCCGAGCGGGAGCGGCGGCATCGCGATGCGCCGGGCGATCGGTAAGCTCCACTTCATCGCCCCCAGTGAGCGGCGGGGAGCCTACTTCGAGAAGTTCGCGGCGATGGGCGGCATCGTGGAGGAGTTCGTCGAGGGGGCGGAGATCCGTTCCCCCAGCGCCCAGTTGCGCACCGGACCTCGTGGCGAGGTCGTGCCGATTTCCACCCACGACCAGATTCTCGGGGGCGACGAGGGTCAGGTGTTCCTCGGCTGCCGCTTCCCGGCAGATGACGAGTACCGCCTGGCGGTGCAGCAGACCGCCCATGCGGTGGGCGAGGTGCTCGCCGCAAAGGGGGTGGTGAGCCGGATGGGGGTGGATTTCATGGCGGTGCGAGCCGGGGCGCATCAGCCGTGGGCACTCCACGCCATCGAGATCAATCTCCGCCTGGGCGGGACGACCCACCCCTTCCTGGCCCTCCGCTTCCTCACCGGAGGCGAACTCGACTCGGCCACCGGACTCTTCGCCTCCACCAGCGGGCGACCGAAATACTATCGTGCGACCGACAATCTGTATGCACCGCGCTACCGTGGGCTCCTGCCGGAGGATCTGATCGACATCGTCACGGTGAACCAGCTCAATTTCAACTACCGCACCGAGTGCGGCGTGCTGTTCCACCTCATCGGGGCACTCTCGCAGTTCGGCAAGCTCGGACTCACCGCCATCGGGAACAGCGTTGAAGAGGCCGATGCCATCTACCAGCGAACGCTGGAGGTGCTGGAGGCGGAGACGGTCTACGGGTAGCTTGCGGCCCCAATCACCAGTAGGGGCGGGTCTCACCCCCGCCGCGACATCGATAGGCCGGTGGAAACAGCGGCTGGACGGACGCCGTTGCGGCAAACCCGGAGTGCAACCGATCATGACTCCGGCGGTCTCCTGCCCGATCATGCGACCACCACCGGCAGTTCCCCTCTCCCGGATCTCGATTCCATGCCTCTCCAGCTGTTTTCCCGCGGGTTTCTGCTGCTTGGCCTCGGCTTCACCGGTCCCGTCCCCGCCCGTGTCGCCATCGAATTGGCCACCCTCCATGTTGCCGGACTCACCACCGCGCATGGTGCCGGAGACGAGACCGACGCTCCCTATTTCCTGGTCTCCGTCATCCGGCCTCATGCGCAGTCCAGCTTTCGTCTCCCAGCCAGCGGGCACTGGCGACTCGCCGAGGACGCCGTGGTGGCGCCTACGGCGGTGGACCTGCTCGAACTCGCCCCGGGCGACAGCGCGCGGGTGGTGATCGCCGTGCTGGAGTCGGAGGGTGCGGAGCCAGCCCCGGAGCTCGCGAGCGGCGCCGCCAGCGCCAGGGCGCTGAGTGAGCTCGGCCAGCCACTGCTCGACCCAGCGGGCCCGGCGCTGGGAACCGGACTTGATGGGCTGAGCCGGGCCGGCGTGCACCGGATCGGTGCCGTTTCCCTGCTGGTCACCAACGAAGGCGGCACCGTCTGGTGGCGGCGGATGGACTGTGTGCAGGCCTGCGCCGTCCTGAAGGGCCTCCCCGACGGCACCGGCGTAGCGCTTTCCATGCCGACCAACGGGGTCTACGAGCTGACCGGGGCGGGGGGCACCTACCACCTGAACCTGAGTCTGAAGGCCGTCAACTAACGCCGCGGACTCGGCTGCTGCTGGCAGCTAACGCCCCCGGGACGGGTCACGACCCGTCCGGGGGTTGTCCCTTTCCAGTGGTTCGGGTCAAGTCGTCGCGATCCCCGGGGTGGGGATGGAGGAATTGCCAGATCGGGGTAGATTGTCCGACCGTAGGCGCGGCAGCCGTCAGCCGTCAGCCGTCAGCTCTTCGGACGTTGCCACCTGCCACCTGTTCCCTGCCCCTTCATGCACCACGAAATCCGTTCCTGGCGCAGTCCGGCGCTTGACCGGTCAATGACCCTGCAGGTGATCGGGCACGCCGGCGCCCGGGTGTTCGTCTTCCCGACCAGCATGGGCACCCACTCCGAATGGCCCGACCGTCGGATGCATCAGGTGCTGCAGGACCACCTGGACGCCGGCTGGATCCAGCTCTACTGCCTCGACCAGCCGCACGAGGAAAACTGGGGCAACGAGCGCACCCATGCCGGTCACCGCGGCTGGGTGCACAAGCACTATTTCCGCTACGTCCGCGAAGAGGTGCTGCCCTTTTCCGCCTGGAAGAACCCGAATCCCTTCGTGATCGCGACCGGGGCGAGCCTCGGCGCCACCCACGCGGCGACGTTCGGCCTGCTCTATCCCGAGCAGGTCAACCGTGTGCTCGGCATGAGCGGGATGTATGACCAGAAGCGGATGACCAACGGCTTCTCGGACGACAATGTGTACGCCGTGAACCCGATGGACTTCATGGTCCACGAGCATGATCCCGCGCGCCTGGCCGCCTTCCGGCGGCAGGACCTGATCTTCGTGATCGGCCGGGATGACCCCATGTACCAGAACAATGTCGAGTTCTCCCGGCTGCTCTGGAACAAGGGAATCGGCAACGCGCTCCGGACCTGGGACGAGCATGCGCATGACTGGCCGTACTGGGAGAAGATGGTGCGGATCTATTTGCAGGGGCATGACTAGCGGCCGTGAGCCGTGAGCCGTGAGCCGTGTGCCTTTGGCCGTTGGCTGATGGTCCTGGGCGGTCGGTCGGTCGGTGAATTCTGATCGCGTGTACTCGCTAACGGCTAATGGCCAACGGCCAACGGCCCTCTACCACTGGACCGCATCGTAATGACGAAGACCGTTGGCCTCATGGTCGGGCGGGAATGGAGCTTTCCCCCGGCGTTCATCGATGAAGTCGCCCGCCGCGATGCCGGTGTGGTCGCCGAGATGGTGTCCATCGGAGCAGTGGCGATGGATCAGCCCTGCCCCTGGGATGTCATCGTCGACCGGATCTCCCATGAAGTGCCGTTCTACCGCTCCTACCTGAAGCAGTGCGTGCTCGAGGGGGTGGCGGTGGTGAACAACCCCTTCATGTGGACGGCGGACGACAAGTTCTTCGGCGCCGCGCTGATCACCAAGCTGGGCGTGGCCAGCCCGAAGACCGTCGCGCTGCCCAACAAGGACTACATCAAGGGCATTGTCCGGGACGAGAGTCTGCGAAACCTGCAGCTGGTGGACTGGGACGGGCTGATCCGGGAGATCGGCCTGCCATGCATTCTGAAGGACGCGCATGGCGGCGGCTGGCGCGACGTCTATGTGTGTCATACCAAGGAAGAGCTGCTCAAGAACTATGACGACTCCGGCCTGCTCAACATGATCATGCAGGAGTTCATCAAGTTCGAGCAGTTCGTCCGCTGCATGTGCCTTGGTCAGGACGAGATCCTGATCATGCAGTACGATCCAAAGCAGCGCTGTTACATCGTCGACCAGGACTATCTCACCCCCGCGCTGAAAGACCGGGTGACGCGGGACTGCCGGACCATCGTCAAGGCGCTGGGCTACGACATGAACACGATCGAGTTCGCCATCCGCGACGGGATTCCTTACGCGATCGACTTCATGAATCCCGCGCCGGACATGGATATCTACTCGCTGACGCCGGCCTACTTCGAGTGGGTCGTGACCCATATGGCGGATCTGGTGATCACGCTGGCGAAGGGTGGCCGGCGCCAGGTGGAGCAGGCGGGGTGGGCCCAGCTCTTTGCCCAGAGCCGCCGGTGACGGCCAGCCCCATCGCCTGCTATCACGAGCTGCTCGGCAACCGGGACCTGGCCGAGGCATCCCATGTGATGCTCGAGGAGGAGCTGCGGCGCCGGAACCTGGTGTTCGGCGATCGGCCGCTCTGTACCGTCCTCCGGCCCCGCTTCGTCACGGCGCCCTGGCTCACCCGGATGGAGCGGCGCATCGGCCGGATCATGTCGGCGTTCGGCCGGGCGCACCGTGCCGCGATGTCGGATCCGCTGCTCCGGGCCCAGTTCCGCCTCACCGACTGGGAAGAGCAGCTGATGCATGCCGACCCCGGCTATTCGACCCCGAGTCCCCATGGTCGGCTGGACTGCTTCACGGTGGACGCCTCCGATACCCTGGCGCTGACGGAGTACAACGCCGAGACGCCGGCGGGGGCGGGGTTCAACGACGTGCTGACCGAGGCCTTCGCGGTGCTGCCGGTGATGCGCGCCTTTCGCCAGCGCTTCCGGACGGTGCCGCTGCCGGCCCGACCCGGTGTCGCGACGATCGTGCTGGATGCGTGGCGCGAGTTCTCCGGCCGCTGGGAGCGGCCCCGGATCGCGATCGTGGACTGGAATGACGTGCCGACGTACGTGGAATTCCAGATCTTCAAGGCGTACTTCGAGTCGCTGGGCTGCCCGACGATGATCGTCGATCCGCGGGAACTGGAATACAGCGGCGGCCGGCTCCGCGGACCGGGGGGCGAGATCGACCTGATCTACAAGCGGGTGCTGATCAACGAACTGGTGGAGCGGGAAGGGCTTGACCACCCGATGGTGCGCGCGGTGCGCGAGCGGGCCGTCTGCATGGTCAATCCCTTCCGCTGCAAGCTGCTGCACAAGAAGGCCAGCCTGGCCGTGCTCTCGGACGAACGCAACGCCACGCTGTTCGCGGCAGGGGAGCGGGAGGCGATTGCCGAATTCGTCCCGTGGACCCGGGTGGTGGAGGAACGGACGACGGAGCGCGCCGGGGCCCGGGTGGATCTGGTGCCGTTCATCGCCGCCAACCGCGAACGGCTGGTGCTCAAGCCGAACGACGACTACGGCGGCGCCGGTGTCGTGCTCGGCTGGACCGTGGACGATGCCGCGTGGTCCGCGGCGGTGGCGCATGCCCTCACCACGCCGCATATCGTGCAGGAGCGCGTCGCGATTCCGAGCGAGGCCTACCCGACGTGGGCCGACGGCTCGATCCACCTGATCGACCGGATGTTCGATACCGCCCCGTTCGTGCTCAACGGCTCGGCGGTGGATGGCTGCCTGACCCGGCTGTCGACCGCGGCGCTGCTGAATGTGACGGCAGGCGGGGGGAGTACGGTGCCGTGCTTTGTCGTCGAGGATCGTGGGTAGGGTAGAAGCCGTTGGCCGTTGGCCTTTAGCCGTTAGCGATAAACCGGATGCCTGGAGTCCAGTGCCGATGCCGCCGAGGGAACCATGGCCGTTTGCCAACGGCCAACGGCTAACGGCAAACGGCCCAGCGAGATTCCTGCTTGAGGAGATGCGATGAAAGCCCCCAGCCTCACCATCGGCGTCGAGGAAGAGTACCAGATCATCGATCCCGAGACCCGGGAGCTGCGCTCCTACATCACCGAGATCCTCAAGGAGGATTCGCTGATGCTGGGCGAGGTCAAGCCGGAGCTGCACCAGTCGATGGTGGAGATCGGGACCAAGGTGTGCCATCACCCCAGCGAAGTCCGCTCGGAGCTGGTGCGCCTGCGGCGCCTGGTCATGGAGCTGGCCGCCAAGCAGGGGCTCCGGGTCGCGGCGGCGGGGAGCCACCCCTTCTCCTCCTGGATGGACCAGGAGATCACCCCGCTTGAGCGCTACATGGGCGTGAAGGAAGATCTTCAGGACCTGGCGCAGGCGCTGCTGATCTTCGGCACCCATGTGCATATCGGGATCGAGGACCGGGAGTTCCTGATCGATGCGATGAATGTGTCGCGCTACTTCCTGCCGCACGTCCTTGCGCTCTCGACCAGCTCGCCGTTCTGGATGGGCCGCCAGACCGGACTCAAGTCGTACCGGAGTATCGTCTTCCGGAGCTTCCCCCGGACCGGCGTGCCCCGCAGCCTCGGCTCGTGGGGCGAATTCGAGGATGTGGTCAACACCCTGGTCGCCACCAACAGCATCCCCAATGCGTCGAAGATCTGGTGGGATCTCCGGCCCAGCTGGAGCTATCCGACCCTCGAGTTCCGCATCTGCGACGTCTGCACCCGCGTCGATGAAGCGGTATGCATCGCCGCCATCTTCCAGGCCATTGTCGCCAAGCTGTGGAAGCTCCGGCGGGACAACCTCTCCTTCCGGCAGTACTCGGTGGCGTTCATTGAGGAGAACAAGTGGCGGGCAAGCCGCTACGGGCTCGATGGCAAGCTGATCGACTTCGGCAAGGGGATGGAGCAGCCCTCGCGTGTCCTGATCCGCGAGATGCTCGACTGGTTCCTGGGTGACGTGATCGACGAGCTGGGGACCCGCAAGGAAGTCGAGTACGCCTACAAGATCCTGGAGGAGGGGACCAGCGCCGACCGGCAGCTCGCCACCTTCAAGCGGACCGGGAACCTGCGCGATGTGGTGGACCAGCTGGTCCGGGAGACCGCCGAAGGGGTTCTCTGAGGGAACTTCAGGGCCCTTGGCGTAGTTTGTGCTAGGACTGAACGGTGAGTAAGGGCCTTTCACAATTCATTCATCAGGCGTCGGGCGGGTCCGGCCGATATTCAACCACATGCTGCCACGTCCAGTCATCGGAATTACCACCCAGACGCTTCACGCCATTGACGGGATTCCGGCCGCCCTGCCGGAATCCTGGGTGATGAACCAGCGGTATTTCCTCGCCGCCACCATCGTCGGTGGCGTCCCGTGGATGATTCCGTTGCTGGATGACGACGAAGATACGTTGCGTGAGATCTACGACCGCCTCGATGGCATTCTCATCCCGGGCGGCGTCGACATGGACCCCGCCACCTTCGGGGAGGAGCGTCACCCCAAGCTCGGCGCCCTCGACCCCGCCCGCGACCGGGTGGAGTTGCAGCTGACCCGGTGGGCCATCGAGGACCTCAAGCCGATTCTCGGTCTCTGCCGCGGCATCCAGGTCATGAATGTCGCCTTTGGTGGTACGCTGTACCAGGACATCGCGGCGCAGGTCCCCGACTCCATCAAGCACGACTATTTCCCCACCGCCGGCTTCGACCGCGATCACCTGGCCCACGAAGTGGCTCTTTCCACGGGGAGCCGGCTGCGGGCCGTCATGGAAAAGCCGACAATCCAGGTCAACAGCATGCATCATCAGGGCATCAAGCAGCTCGCCTCGGATCTGATCCCGGCCGCCCTCGCTCCCGACGGGCTGGTGGAGGCGGTCGAGCGGGATGGCGATCACTTCATGGTCGGGGTGCAATGGCATCCCGAGATGTTCGAGATGACCGATCCGCACACCCGGCATCTCTTCCGCGCCTTCATCGCCGCCGCCCGGAAGTATCATCACGACTGAGACACCGCCGGCGGAACGCCGGCGCTAAACATCCCCCAACCGATCGCGTATGGCGCCCCGATGCCCAACGCGATCACGCCGAGCGGACTGAGGCTGGCTCAAGTCGAGACCAGTGCGGACCTCGTTCTCCCCCATCATGGCCACTGTCGCCCGGTGCTCTGCTTCCTCCAGTCAGGCGGACTGGAGCAGGCGGGGACCCCAGGCGTGCTCCGCTCCGGCGGCGTCCGTCTCGCGCCCGCAGGTGCGGCGCATGATCTGCGGCTGCTCCCGGACACGCGCCTGACCGTCGTCGAGTGTGCCCCGACCGGAATGGCCGGCGCTCACCCGTTCTGGAGCCTGACCTCCACCGCCGTCCTGTTGCCGGCCGCTGCGTTGGTGCAACAACTGGCCCGCGTTGTTGCTCCGGCTGCTCCCGGCGGCGTCACCTTCGAGCTGGAGGACGCCACCCTGCGTCTCCTCGCGGCGGAGCGACGGCGCGTCACCGGACTCGAGGTGCGACCGCAGCCGGCTGGACTTGCGAACATCGTGCACGACATCCTGCGAGAGCCTGCCCGCCCAGTGCGCCTCGGCGACCTCGCTCGAACGGCCGGCATCCATCGGGTCCAGCTCGGGCGCTGGGCCAGTGAGTGGCTCGGGCGGCCCCTCTGGCACATGGTGGTGAGTGCGCGCCTGGAGCTCGCGCGCCGGTACCTGCTCGGCTCCGCCCTTCCGCTCGCCCGCATCGCCGAGTTGTCCGGCTTCTGCGATCAGAGCCATCTGACCCGGGCCTTTCGCTCGCGCTTCGGTGCGGCCCCCGGCCGATTCCGCCGGATGTTGCAGGCGTCCAAGACTCCGCGTACCGCGGCCGCCATGTTGCACCGATGAATCCCACCTCACCATCCGATTCACCACCGCCGTCACGCCGCCGTCGCTGGTTCGCGCGGTTCCCGCTGGCCGTCGGCGGATTCCTTTTCCTGCTGAGCCTGATCCTCCGCCTCACCCCAATGGAGCTGGGCCGGCTGATTGTCGGTGGGGTACTGGCGCCGGCGACTCATGTGATCGCGTACGCGGCCCTGCTCGGGGGTGCGCTCCTCGTCGTCGGGCCTATCAGCGGACGCTGGCCGTCCGGGGGAAAGCGAACGCTGGGCTTCGGAGTCGGCGCCGTGGCCCTGCTGTCCGGACTGCAGGCCTGGTGGCTGGTCGCGGCGGGACCAACGGTCGAGACGGTGCACTATCGAAGCAGTGACATCGAGGTGGAGACGTCGCTCTACCTCCCGGAGGGCAGCGGTCCCCATCCTGCGGCGATCATCGTGCAGGGCTCGGCGCCCTTTCGTCGCGGCTTCTACGATCAGTGGGCGGACAGCCTGGCTCGGCGCGGCGTCGCGGTGCTCATCCCCGACAAGCGCGGAGTCGGGGGAAGCGGTGGCGAGTTCGAGACGCATGACAACGCGGCTCGGAAGTACCTCGACCTGCTCGCGGCGGACCTCGTATCGGGGGTGCGCTTCCTCGGTTCGCGCGCGGAACTCGATCCCCGGCGCATCGGGCTGGTGGGGATCAGTCAGGGCGGCTGGGTCGGTCCGCTGGCGGCCGCGCAAGATTCGACCATTGCGTGGCTCGTGCTGCTGTCCGGCCCGGCCACCTCAACCGGAGAGGAAGCGACGTGGAGTCGCCTGCGCGGCGATCATGATGGCGCCGTCCTCCTCGGCCTCGCGGAGGCCAACGACAGTCTCGCCCGGACCAGCCCGGACGGATTCGATCCGCGCTTGACGATCGCGGCTCTGCCCATGCCTTCGCTGTGGCTGTTCGGCGAAGCCGACAACAGCGTGCCGACGGCGAAGTCGGTGGCGGCGCTCGACTCGATGAAGGCGACGGGCCATCCCATCGAATGGCGTGTCTTCCCCGGGGCGGATCACGTCATGACCCGCCGTGATGGGCCACTCGGCCTGATCCATACCGATCCGGCGTCGTGGCCGGTGTGGTTGGATTGGGTGGTCCGGCAGGTGGGGCTCAACGGGGCAGGGTAGGGCGTGCCCGGTCACCTGGCAGCAGATGCGCTGCTTCAGGGCGTGACGAAACCCATCCGCTTCGCCAGCTCCGTCAACCCCGCCTCACCCGGTCCGGCAGCCCGCCAGAGCCCGTAGAACAGGGTCTGCGCCTCGAACGGCACGGTCTGGCCCAGCTGATCGAGCAGCGTGAGCAGGAGAGCCACCTTCCGCTGCGCGCCGGCATCCCGCATGGTGGCAAGCGCGCGGACCCGTCGCACCAGGGCACGGCGGACCACTGGCCGGAGTGCATCGCCCCGGGCGAGCAGGCGCTGTTCCTCCGGATCCAGCAGCCGCTCGAGGCAGCGCGTCCGCAGCACGGCGCTGATCGCGTCACGCTGGCGCTCGGGGAGGTCCGCCAGCGTCAGGGTGACGGGTTCCACGCTGAGGGCGAAGCTTGCGAGGATGGAGAGGTCCAGCTCCGCCTCGGTCATCATCAGCGCGAGTGTCTGGGTCCGCCCGGTGCGGCGATTGGTGAGCCGCAGCCGATGGTCCGGCCCATCGACCATCCAGGCCGGTGTCTCCGCCCCATCGGGGGCGAGCCTGCGGGCCGCGGCGAGCCCAGCCCCGATTCGCATTGGGGCGGGCGCCTGCCGTCGGGCCTGCTCGAGGTAGAGATCCCGGCCGGTGCCGAGCGCCCGCACATTGCTCCGGGCCGGCGCGAGGCGCGTGGTCAGGCCGGCTTCGAGCCGGGCGGCCTCCGGGCCGGCCAGGTCGATTGCCCACGCGGCGTAGCGCAGCACCTGTAGCGTCTCAATGCCCCCCAGATCGTCGAAAAACCAGGCGCATGAGGTCAGCGACCTGAGTGCCCCGCGCTCCAGCTCCAGCAACTCGGCCGCCCGGACCCGGCCAGCGGCATCGGCGTCCGGCCGGGCGAGGTCCGCGGCATAGCCCCGCACCGCATCGGCGCCCGCCCCGATCACGGCGCCGTACCCGTCAAGCGCCTTGGCGGGATCCTGCAGGACCGCCGGGCCCTCCCGGTCGTAGATCGTGTGGCACTCGGCGGTGAGCCAGCTCAGCGCCTCCCGCAGCGGTGCCCGCCAGGCCTGACTGGGCGCCTGGCCCTGGTTGATCCGGCAACCGCAGTCGCTCCGCCACCGCTCGATGCCATGGCTGCAGCTCCACGAGCTGGGCGCCACCAACGCCACCGGATGGGTCGCAGGCTCGCGGGCGAGAAACGATGCAAAGTTCTCCACCCGGATGCCGGGCCGGCCGCGCAGCTGATTCAGAGTGCTGGCCAAGGCCATCTCGCCAAAGGCGTGGTGATGACCCCAGGTCTCGCCGTCCGTGGCGAGCGAGACGAGCACCGCGGGCGACCCTGGATCCACCGCCGGGGCGAGGAGCCGGGCGGTCCACGCTTCGGCATCCCGCACCAGGGGTCCAAACGCGACGTCATGCGCCAGGGCGCCATCGTACACGCAGACAGCGATCGTCCGCCCGCTTGTCGTGGTGACGACCCCGGGGCGGCCGCCGGGGGGCAGCGGTGCGATCTGGTGCGGCGCGAGTATGGTGAAACGGATACCGGCTTCCGCCAGCACGTCGAGTGTCTCCTCGTCCACCGCCGTCTCCGGCAGCCACATCCCCTCGGGCATCCGCCCGAACCGTCGCCGGAAATCCGCAATGCCCCAGCGCACTTCCGTCAGCTTCTCGCGCCGGGTGGACAGCGGCAGGATGGCGTGGTGATACGGCATCGCGATCGCGTTGCCATGGCCTAGGCGGGCGGCGCTCAGCCGGTCGGCCGACAGCACCGCGGCATACGTCTCCGGGGCGGCATGCTCCATCCATTCGAGCAGCGTCGGGCCGAAATTGAAGCTGATCCACTCGTAGGTGTTCTCGATCCGCGCGATCCTTCCCCCCATCCCCGGGATGCGGGCCGCCGCCACCGCGCGGTAGCACTCCTGCTCGATGCGCTCGTTCCAGTCGTGGAAGGGCGCGGCCGACGGCTCCGTCTCCACCAGGTCGAGCCAGGGATCCTCCCGTGGGGGCTGGTAGAAGTGGCCGTGAATGACGATGGAGCGGGAGGGCATGGGGGAAAGGTATCAGGTGGCAGGTGGCAGGTGACAGCCAGTGGGACCGCACGGTTCGGGAAACGGAAAATCCCCATGAAAACTCATAGGGACCAGTAACCTGAGCAGGGAGCCGGTACCGGCACAGTGAATCCCCCTTCTGCTCCTGCCAGCCGTCAGCCGCGAGCTGCCACTACCTCGCGCCCCAGCCGCTCCAGGGTGAGGAGCAGCGGGAGATAGGTATCGATCGCCGCCTCGGTGATCCAGTCGCTGCCGTGGGGCCAGTGGCCGTGATTCAGGACCCAGGGGAGATGGCTGTGCAGCGCCAGCACGAACTCCATGGTCAGCCCGCGCTCTCAGGCCACGGCAGGCGCGGCCAGGATGCGGCGGTAGACGGCGAGATACTTCTCGCTCGAGCGGGACCAGGAGAAGTCCTTCTGCATGGCATTGCGCATCATGGTCTCCCACGCCCGCGCGTCATGGTAGCGATCCATGACGTGGCGCGAGACCCGCAGCAGGTCTTCCGAGCTGTACTCGTCGAAGAGGAAGCCGGTCGCGCCGTCCTCGATCGTGTCGGCGAGGCCGCCGACGCGGCGGGCCAGCGGGATGGCGCCATACCGCTCGGCGCGGAGCTGGGCCAGGCCGCAGGGCTCGTACAGTGACGGCATGAGGTAGATGTCGGCCCCCGCCATCAGCCGGTGCTCCAGCCGTTGCGAGAAGCCGAGGTGCACGCTGATCCGGCCGGGCCAGCGCGCCTCGTACATCTTCAGCATCGCCTCGTACTTGGGCTCGCCGGTGCCGAGGAAGATGAACTGGGCCTCGAGCATGAAGAGGGTGTAGTCGCCGGTGATCAGTTCCAGCCCCTTCTGGTGTGTCATCCGGGCGGTCATGGCGAAGAGCGGGATCTTCCGCCGCTGCGGCAGGCCGAAGCTCCGCTGCAGCGTCGCCTTGCAGCGGGCCTTGCCGGCCAGCTGCTCCATCGAATACTTGGCCGTGATCATCTCGTCCGTGGCCGGGTTCCATTCCTCCATGTCGATCCCGTTCACGATGCCGGTAAACCGGTCGCCGAGCGCAATGAAAACATCGTCGAGCCCGAAGCCACCGACCGGCGTGCGCAGTTCATGCGCGTGGGTCGGGCTGACGGTCGTGACCGAGTCGGCGAACTTGAGCCCGCCCTTGAGCAGGTTCAGCTTGTCATGCCATTCCAGCCCCTGCCAGGTGTAGAGCTGCCACGGCAGCCCGATCTCCGGCATCCCATCGGCACTGAAGTGACCCTGGAAGCCGGCGTTATGCACCGTAAGCACGGTGCGGATGCCGCGGGCGAAGGGCTGAGTGCCGTGATACACCCGGAGGTAGACCGGGGCCAGCGCGGTGTGCCAGTCGTGGCAGTGCAGCACGCAGGGGGAGCGGGTGACCTTGGGCAGCACCTCGAGCGCGGCGCGGCAGAAGAACGCCCAGCGCTGCAGGTTGTCGGGGTAGTCCATGCCCGACTCGCCGTAGAGACCGGCCCGGTCGAAGTACGGATGCTCGATGCAATAGACCTTGGCTTCGCCCGGTCCGGAGGGAATCCGGAAGAGCCGGGCTTCCTCCATCCGCGGGCCCACCTGGACCTGGAACGGCCCGGCCACCCGTTCAAGCCCCGGCGCGGCGCTGCGCACGGAACGGTGCAGCGGGATGATCACGGCCGACGGAATGCCGGCGGCGGCCTGGCTGCCGGCGAGTCCGGCGACCGCTTCCGCGAGGCCACCGGTGCGGGCCAGCCAGCCATACTCCGCCGCGAGATGGACTACGCCGACCGGCGCACCCTCGGTGCTGCCGAGCCCCGCGTCACCCCCGCGGTGTTCGCCCGTCGTCCGCATGTCAGACCGGTGCGGCACTGTGTGGCTCCTCGCCGCGCATCGCCGGCGTGTAGTAGTCGTTCACGTAGTCCTGCACCATGCGGCGGGCACTGAAGCACTCCCCCGACACCTTGAGCGCCTGCTTCATGCGCTGCAGCCATTCGATCGGCAGGCCGCGCGCGTCGCGGGTGTAGTACATCGGCACGACGTGATCTTCGAGGAGGGCGAAGAGCCGATTCGCGTCGGCAGCATCGGTCTCTTCCCCTGGCTGCACCGGCGGGATCGCCCAGCCGTTCTGGCCAGTGTAGCCCTCGGCCCACCAGCCGTCGAGGGTGCTGAGCTGGGGCACGGCATTCAGCCCTGCCTTCATTCCGCTGGTGCCGCACGCCTCGAGCGGGACCCGCGGCACGTTGAGCCAGAGGTCGGAGCCCTGCACCAGGCGATGCGCCAGGTGCATGTCATAGTCCTCGATGAACGCCACCCGGCCCTCAAGGCGCGGGTCGCGAGTGAAGGCGTAAACCTGCTGCAGCACTTCCTTGCCGGGGCCGTCCTCGGGATGAGCCTTGCCCGCAAAGACCAGCTGCACCGGCCGCCAGGGATTGGTGAGCAGGTCGTGCAGCCGGTCAAAATCGCTGAACAGCAGCGAGGCCCGCTTGTAGGTCGCGAACCGCCGGGCAAAGCCGATCACCAGCGCATCAGGACTGATCAGGGTGCCGGCCCCGACGACGTGGGCCGCCTCTTTCCAGTGCTCGGCCCAGCGGCGCCGGGCGTCCTCGCGGATGTAGCTCAGCAGCCCCCGCTTGGCCTCGCCATGTTCCCGCCACAGCACGCTGTCGTCCAGTGTCAGCACGCCCTCCCAGAACCCGGGCTGGTCGCGCCGCTCCATCCACCCCTCGCCCAGGTGCCGGTCGAGCATCCGGATCATGCCGCCTGACATCCAGGTCGGCAAGTGCACCCCGTTGGTGATATGGCCGATCGGCACCTGCTCGGCGCTGTGCCCGGGCCAGAGCGTCCGCCACAACTCGCGGGAGACCTCGCCATGCTTGCGGGCCACGCCGTTCACCCGGCCGGAGAGCCGGAGCGCGGTGGCGGTCATGTGGAAGAGCGGGTACTCGTCCTCGGGGTGCCCGCCCAGGCCGACAAACTGCTCCGGGGTGAGCCCCATCTCCTCCAGCACCGGTGCGGCGCAGGCCTCCACCTGTTCGGGGCTGAAGCGGTCGTGCCCGGCGGGCACCGGCGTGTGGGTGGTGAACACGCTGCGGGCCCGCACCTGGGCGACGGCGTCGGCGTAACGAACGCCCGCCGCAAGCAGTTCCCGCAGCCGCTCGACCAGCATGAACGCGGCGTGCCCCTCATTGGCGTGCCACGCGGCGGGATCAATCCCGAGCGCACGCAGCACCCGCACCCCGCCGACACCGAGCAGCCACTCCTGCCGCAGCCGCATGTCGGGGCCGCCGGCGTAGAGCTTGGCCGAGAGGTCGCGGTCGGCCGGGTCGTTCTGTTCCAGGTTGGTGTCGAGCAGGTAGACCGGGATACGGCCGACCAGCATGCGCCACGCAGCGATGTGCACCGGACGGCCAAAGGTGCGCACCGTGGTGAGCCAGGGGTCGCCCGTCCGGCTCGGGATCCGCTCCAGCGGTGTCGTTTCCAGGTCGAAGTGGACGTCGCTGTCTTCCTGCCAGCCGTCGATCCGGAGCCGCTGGTCGAAGTAGCCCTTGGTGTACAACAGCCCCACGCCAACCAGCGGGACGCCGAGGTCGGAGGCGGCCTTGCAGTGATCGCCGGCGAGAATGCCCAGCCCACCGGAGTAGATCGGCACCGAGTTGTGCAACCCGAACTCGGCGCAGAAGTACGCCACCGGGCGAGTGAGGTCGGGGTGGCGGCTCTGGAACCAGGTGTTGGGGGTGGTGAGGACGCGGTTGCAACTGTCCATCACCCGGTCATAGAGCAGAAGGAAGCCGGGATCGTCGGCGCAGTCCGCCAGGCGCGCCGGATCGACCCGGCGGAGCAGTTCGAGCGGATTGTGCTTGGTCAGGTGCCAGAGCGGCTCATCGATGCGCCGAAAGAGGTCTCGGGCTTCAAGGGACCAGCTCCACCAGAGGTTGGTGGCAAGAGTGGCAAGCCCCCCGGTCCGGGGGGGCAGGTAGGCAAAACGGGGGCGTGGCAAGGTCATGGACAGTCGGTAGAAGGTTTCGCTGCGGGAAGGTACTACGGGGCGGACGGTGAGGGAATGAGGGTATGAGCCGTCAGCCGTCAGCCGTCAGAGGCATAACCGGCTGGCGTGCGGCAGCTGATGGCCGGTGGCTCGACGCTGATGGTTACCGGGGCAGAACCATCCACCCCGCCAGCACCGCGCGAAGCGTCCAGAGCACCGTGCGGAACCAGTTCCCGCCGACCAGGCGGCGGTGCGCGGCCGCATCGAAGCCGGTGCTGAGCTGGGCGTGCAGGGGGACCTGCACCAGTGCAGTGGACAGCCAGATCAGAGCGAGGAGGGCGACGCCGATCCAGCCGGCGCCGGCGGGGACGCCGGTTGGCGGGGCGGCGGCGATCCACACCGCGCAGGCAGCTTCCAGCAGCATCGGTGGTCCGACGACCAGTGTGGTGCGGCTGGCATGGGCCGCCTCGTACTCGACGAATCCGTCGGGGCCTACCCGTCGCATGAGCGGATAATGCACCACCTGCACGAACCAGATGAGGCCGGTCATGAACCAGGTGGCGGCGGCGTGCAGCAGAAGCAGCATCATGCCACCGGAGTGGGGGAGGAACTGGGCGGAAGCCGCACGGAGGTGTGGTTTCGCTCCGTGCTGCGTGCCGTCGTGTCGCGCTACCGGTGCAGCGGCTTGTACTTGATCCGGTGCGGCTGGCCCGCGTCGGCACCCTTCCGCTTGCGGAGGTCCGCGGCGTACTCCTGGTAGTTGCCCTCGTACCAGACGATCTCGCTGTTACCCTCGAAGGCGAGGATGTGGGTCGCGATCCGGTCGAGGAACCACCGGTCGTGACTGATCACGACGGCGCAGCCGGCGAAGCCGAGCAGGGCATCCTCCAGCGCGCGCAGCACGTCGACGTCGAGGTCGTTGGTTGGTTCATCGAGGAGCAGCAGGTTCCCGCCGCTCTTGAGCATCTTGGCCAGCTGCAGCCGATTGCGCTCACCGCCGGAGAGGTCCTTCACCTTCTTCTGCTGGTCCGAGCCGCGGAAGTTGAAGCTGGCACAGTACGCCCGTGCATTCACCTTGCGGGTGCCGAACAGCATCTCGTCCTCGCCGCCGGAGATTTCCTGGTAGGCGGTATTGTCGCCCACGAGGGAATCGCGACTCTGATCCACGTAGGCATACTTCACCGTCTTGCCCACGATGAGCTGGCCGCTGTCCGGGGTCTCCTGCCCGGTGATCATGCGGAACAGCGTCGTCTTGCCAGCACCGTTCGGGCCGATCACGCCCACGATGCCGCCGCGCGGCAGCGCGAAATTCAGGTTGTCGAACAGCAGCCGGTCGCCGTAGCCCTTGCTCAGGTTCTTGGCGACGACGACTTCATCGCCGAGCCGTTCGGGGACGGGGATCAGGATTTCCACCGTGCCCTCGCTCTGCCGCTCGGCCTCCTCGCGCATCTCCTCGTAGCGTGTCAGGCGGGCCTTGCTCTTGGCCTGGCGGGCCTTGGGGCTGGCCCGCACCCACTCGAGCTCCCGCTGCAGCGTCTTCTGCCGGGCCGAGGCCTGCTTCTCCTCGGTCGCCATCCGCTTCTGCTTCTGGTCGAGCCAGCTCGAGTAGTTGCCCTCCCACGGTATGCCGGCCCCGCGATCCAGCTCGAGGATCCACTTGGCGACGTTGTCGAGAAAGTAGCGGTCGTGGGTGATGGCCACGACGGTGCCGGTGAAGCTCTCCAGGTACCGCTCCAGCCAGGCCACCGAGTCGGCGTCGAGGTGGTTAGTCGGTTCGTCGAGCAGCAGCATATCGGGCTGCTCGAGCAGCAGACGGCAGAGGGCGACCCGGCGGCGCTCGCCGCCGGAGAGCGTGGTGACGTCCGCCTCGCCCGGCGGGAGCCGGAGCGCGTCCATGGCGATATCGAGCTTGTGATCCAGCTCCCAGGCGCCGAGGTGGTCGATCTGGTCCTGCAGCCGGCCCTGCTTGTCGAGGAGGTTGGTCATCTCCTCGTCGGTCATCGGCTCGGCGAATTTCTCCGCGATGGCATTGAAGTCATCCAGCAGCTTGCGCGTCTCGCGCACGCCCTCCTCGACATTGCCCCGCACGTCCTTCGCGGCGTCGAGCTGCGGCTCCTGCGGCAGGTAGCCGATCCGGGTGCCGGCCAGCGGCTTGGCCTCGCCGATGAAGTCCTTGTCCACCCCGGCCATGATGCGCAGCAGCGTCGACTTGCCGGCGCCATTGGAGCCGAGCACGCCGATCTTGGCGCCGGGGTAGAACGACAGATAGATCCCCTTGAGGATCTCGCGGGAGGGGGGCACGACCTTGCGGAGGTCGCGCATCGTGAAGATGTATTCGCCGGCCATAGGGGGCAGAAGATAGGGTGGGCGCCCCCGCGTGTGTAGGGGCCACGTAGGGGCCGCATATATGCGGCCCGTACATGCGGCCCCTGCACACGCGAAGGGCGCCCCGACGGGAGCGCCCTAGGTACCGCGGTGGGTCATCCTCGACCCCGACGCGCCGTGCCTTACTTGACGTGCTTGCTGACCAGCTTGGTCATCTCGAACATCGAGACCTGCTTCTTGCCGCCGAAGACGGCCAGGAGCGCGGCGTCGGCGTTGATCATGCGCCGGTTCTTCTTGTCCTGCAGCCCGTTCTTCTTGATGTACTGCCACAGCTTCTTGGTGAGCTCGGTGCGCGGCAGCCCCTTCGAACCCACCACTTCGGCGAGCTTGGCGTCCGGCATGACCGGCTTCATAAACGCCGCATTCGGTTTCCGCTTCGTCGCCTTTTTCGCGGCCTTCTTCTTCGGCGCCTTCTTCTTGACTGCCATCAGGAGACCTCCGTTGGGGTGGTTATCATGCTCCGGCGCATCCTGAGTCCCGCGCCGAACACGTCACAAACTAAGGCATTGCCCGAGTCGTGCAAGAGGGAAAATGGCATTTTCCCCTCTGGGAAGCCCCCGCGCCCGGGGCTATTTTCCCTCTGCCACCACAGCCGGAGCCCCTCATGCCTCGCCCTGCGCTCGTCCTGTTGACCCTCGCCACAGCCCTCATTCCCCCTCTGGCGCGGGGGCAATCCGCCGGCCCCGCCTCCCCGCCGGCGACCTGTACCCGGGCGAGCGGGCTCACGCTGCCAGAGGGGTTTTGCGCCATCCGCGTCGCCGAGCGTCTCGGCGACCTGCGCCACCTCACCGTCGCGGCCAACGGCGATCTCTTCGTTTCCCTCGATGACAACGGCATCGTCGCACTGCGAGATACCGACGGGGATGGCCGGGCCGACCAGCGCCGAAGCTTCGGCGATCAGGGCGGGACCGGGCTCGGGTTCCACGGCGGGTATCTCTACTTCTCCCCCGCCGATCGGGTCATCCGCTGGCGCTGGACCGCCGGCGAGCTGCAACCGTCCGGCCCAGCGGAGACCATCGTCGAGGGCCTGCCGACAGGCGGCCACTCGGCGAAGAGCTTCGTCTTCCTCGGCGGCGACACGCTCATCGTCAACTTCGGTTCCGAGACCAACAGCTGCCAGGCCCGCGATCGCAGTGTGCGCTCGCCCGGCCGGGATCCCTGCACCGAGCTGGAGCGGCGGGCCGGCCTGTGGCGATTCAGCAGTACACGGCCGCGGCAGCGCCCCAGTGACGGGACGCGATACGCGACCGGGCTGCGCAACGCCCTCGCGCTCGCGGTGAACCCCGCGGATGGGACGCTCTTCGCGGCGCCTCACGGGCGGGACCAGCTGGCCCAGAACTGGGGCTACAGCGACGTGCAGGGTGCCGAGTTGCCGAGCGAGGAGCTGGTGCAGGTCTCGGCGGGCGACGATTTCGGCTGGCCCTACTGCTACCACGATCAGCAGCAGGGCAAGCTGGTCCTGGCCCCGGAGTACGGTGGCGATGGCAAGATGATCGGTCGCTGCGCCGGCAAGAAGTCCGCGCTCTTCGGTTTCCCCGGCCACTGGGCGCCGATGGCACTCGCCTTTTACACCGGCGCGCAGTTCCCCGAGACCTACCAGGGCGGCGTGTTCATCGCGTTCCACGGCTCCTGGAACCGGGCCCCAATGCCGCAGGAGGGCTATCGCATCAGCTTCCTGCCGATGCGCGCCGGCCGGCCCGCCGGGCCGCCCATCACCTTCGCCACCGGACAGGAGGGCCCCACCAGCCTGCGGGCCTCCGGTGTCGCGGTGGGGCCCGACGGTTCGCTGTATATTGGTTCGGCGCGCAACGGCACCGTGTGGAAGGTCATGGCGCGGCCGTCGTGAGGCGCACTCATCCCGGAGGTCCGATGCGAAGATCGCTGCTGGTTCCCGCCGCCGTCGCGGCGCTGGCACTCGCGGTTGCACCGCTCGAGGCGCAGAATCCAACGCCGCTGGCAGTCGGCACGGTGGCGCCGGAATTCGTTCTGGCCGGTGGCACGAAGGATGGTCCCCTCGTCACGCCGTTTCGGCTGAGCGACTACCGCGACCAGACCGTCGTCATCGCGTTCTTCTACAAGGCACGGACCAGTGGGTGAACGGTGCAAATGGACGCGTACCGTGATCAGTACGCGACGCTGCTGCACAGTGGGGAGAAGGTCGTGCTGGTGGGGATCAGTGTGGATTCCGACACAGAGCTGACCAGTTGGGCCCGGGACCGGAAATATCCCTTCCGGCTGCTGAGTGACCCGAAGGGCGTGGTGGGAAAGGCGTACGGCGCGTTCGAACCGAAGTATGCGCTGGACAACCGGACCCTCTTCGTGGTGGCGCCGGGTGGAAAGATCTCCTACGTCGCCAATCCGTTTCAGGAGATCGACCCGAAGGCATACACCGATCTGGCCGCCGCGATCGAGCGGGTGCGGAGTTAGGGCCGTTGGCCGTTAGCCGTTGGCCGTTGGCTACAGACATTCAGCGTTCAGCATTCAGCCATCAGGTGGAGTTGAGGGATTGTCTCCTCTCCCTCTGATGGCTGGTTTTCGTTTCGCCTACCGCCTACCGCCCGCTCCCTGCCACCTGCCACCCGCCACCTGCCCTCTGCCCCCGCCCATCTAGGCCAGATGCGCCTCCACAAACCACAGCGCCTTGTCGAGGCCGCGGGAGATTCCGGTGAACATATCCGCGGTGTCCTTGTCGCCTGCCGCATCGGAGGTGTCGATATCGGCTCGCACCAGTTTGGCGAAAGCAGCGAGCGCGGCTGCCACGGCCACGACATGCTCGGCACCCCGCACGTCGGGGTACGGCTTCAGCCCGCTCGCAGCGGCCACCGGCCGCAGCCGTCCCTCGGCGCTCCCGCCCAGCTGCACGGCCCGCTCGGCGATCGTGTCGACATAGTCCGCCTGCTCGGCGTGGAGCTTGTCGAACAATTCATGCAGCGCGATGAACGCAGGGCCCTTCACGTTCCAGTGGGCGTGCTTGAGGGCTCCGGCAAGGTCGATCGCGTCGGCCAGGCGGGCATTGAGCAGTGTGACGATCGCACCGCGGGTCGTGGCGGGGAGATCGTTGTGGGTCGGATCGAGTGTCATGGACTGCTCCAGGTGAATCGGTGTGTTGTGAGTCTTAAGCCTTCAGCCTTCAGTCGGTTGGAGAGATTCTCCCGCTTCCGCCTGACGCACGATTCGGTTACCGCCAGCGCCCAGCGCCCAGCGCCCAGCGCCTACCGCCTACCGCCTGCTCTTCAGTACCCGCTCCACCTCCCGAATGTCCGCCTCGATCTCGATCGGTCGGTTCGCGTGCGCTGGCGGCGGCTCCATCTCCTGGTGATAGGTGAGCAGCGCGCCGGGGTCCTTGAGCACATGCCCGGTGAGGATGGCGACCACCCGCGCGTTCCGCGCGATGATCTCCCGGGTCACGAGCTGGCGCACGCCGGCAACGCTCGCGGCGCTCGCCGGCTCACAGCCCACACCGGAGGCATCGATCACCGCTTTGGCCTCCATGATCTCGGCGTCGGTGACGGAGGTGACCACACCCCGGGTCTGGCGGATGGTGCGCACCCCCCGGTCCCACGAGGCGGGGTCACCGATCTTGATGGCGGTGGCGATCGTCTCCGCCTTGACCGTTGTGCGGGTGGCAAAGTCGTCGGCGTAGCCCGCCGCGAAGGGCGCCGCGCCGGCGGCCTGTACGGCGGCGATGCGTGGGATCCGGTCGATGAGTCCCGCCGCGTGGGCTTCCGCCAGCGCCTTTCCGAACGCAGCGGTGTTGCCGAGGTTGCCGGCCGGCAGCACGATCCAGTCGGGGGGCGACCAGCAGAGCTGATGCAGCAGCTCGAGGACAATGGTCTTCTGCCCCTCGAGCCGGAACGGGTTGATCGAGTTGAGCAGATAGACCCCCAGCTGCGTGGCGGTCTCCTGCACCAGCCGCAGGCAGGCGTCGAAATCGCCCCGCACCAGCAGGGTGCGGGCGCCGTAGGCCAGCGACTGTGACAGCTTGCCGAGCGCGACCTGGCCCGCCGGCACGAACACCAGCGCCGGCAGCCCCGCCTGCGCGCCATACGCCGCGAGCGCGGCCGAGGTGTTACCGGTCGAGGCGCAGGCGATCGCCGATGCCCCGATGCGCTTGGCCTGGGTCACCCCCACCGTCATGCCCCGGTCCTTGAAGGAACCGGTGGGGTTGTGTCCCTCGTGCTTGAGCTGGAGCTCGGGCAGGCCGGCCCAGTGGCCCACCCGCTCGCGGTGGAGCAGGGGCGTGTTCCCCTCGGGATGGGTGACGGCATGCTCGGCCGCCGAGGGAAGCACCAGCTCACGGTAGCGCCAGACACCGGAGAGGTTGATCGCGTTGCGCTGGCCCCAGCGTTCCTCGAACAGCCGCCGCAGCGACGCCCCGTCTTCCACCGGCGGATCGTGCCGGATCTCCAGCAGGCCGCCGCAATCGCACCGCACCATCGGATCCAGCTCGCCCAGCACGTCGCCACAGGTGGCGCAGACCTGCACCGTTGCCATCAGCGATCCTCCAGCAGGCGTGCACCGGTGTCGCTCACGGTTGTGACGCGCACGGTTGCCGTGACACCTTCGCCGGCATAGCCGGCGGTCATGGCGGCGGCGATCCGCTGGCCGGCCGGCTCGTCCGCGGCGAACGCGAAGGCCGTCGGCCCGCTGCCGGAGATCGAGCAGCCCAGCGCTCCCGCGCCGAGTGCGGCCGCTTTGGCTGCTGCGAAGCCGGGCAGAAGGGGCGCACGGGCCGGCTCGGCGATGCGATCGTCCTGGGCGCGGCGCAGCAGGTCGAGGTTGTCGGTGGCGAAGGCCAGCACCATCGCTCCGACCTGCGCCGCCTGGTACATCGCAACGTCGCGCGGCACCTCTCGGGGCAGCACCGCGCGCCCCTCCGCGGTGCGCAGCCGCTGACTCGGGTGCGCGATCACGATGTGGAGTCCCGCGGGAATCGGCAGCCGTGCGTAGTCGTACGCCCGTGCGTCACGAATGAGTACGATTCCGCCGATCAGCGAGGGCAGGATGTTGTCGAGGTGCCACCCCGCGACGCATGCCTCGGCGGCGAGCGCGCTCTCCAGCAGCTGCTGTTCGGTGAGGTTGAGCTCCAGCACCGCGTTCGTTGCCACGGCACCGGCGACCGCCGACGCTGCGCTGCCACCCTGACCGCCCGACAGGGGAAGCCCCTTTACCACCCGCAGCGCGACGCCGACCCCGGTCGCGCCCGCCAGCCGCAGCGCCGCCTGCGCCGCAAGGGCCGCCGTGTTCGCGCCGGCCTCGGTGGGAAGGTCGGGATGACCGGCATCGAGCACCACCACCCCCGGCGCCGCGGTACGCT
>JANMYS010000111.1:0-105053 GCA_031382385.1 Gemmatimonadota bacterium | reverse complement strand
CCCCGAGGCCACCGCTGAAGTCCTCCGCGCCCTCGAACTCGACCCGCGCATGCAGTGCGCGCCGGAAATTCTCGAGATCGCCTATCATGCCACCTGCTATTAGGACCGGAGAGTCGCGGAACTGCGCGAACGGCTCAGACGCGATCCGGGTCGGCTGAGGCTGCTGTGACCGGGCCCGTGCTGTCCGAACGCGACCTGTCGGTTCTCCGCTATTTCGACCTGCGCATCGACATGGCCGACGCGGGAGCGCACAACAATCTTGGCGTCCTCTACTACCAGAAAGGCCTCGTCCCCGAGGCCACCGATGAATTCCTCCGCGCCCTCGAACTCGACCCGCGCATGCAGTGCGCGCAGGAAAATCTCGAGATCGCCTATCATGCCACCGGCTACTACGATCGGCGCGTCGCGGAGCTGCGCGAACGGCTCCGCCGCGATCCGGCCGATGCCACTGCCCGCTGGGAGCTGGGACGCACCTGCGCCGCCCTGGGTCACTGGGACGAGGCGGTCGGCGAGTTCCAGGCGCTGCTCTCCCGCCGCCCCGATGACGTCGCCAGCCTGCTGCAACTGGGACTCGCCGAACGGGGACGGGGCAATCTCGAAGCCGCCACCGAGGCGTTCGCCCAGGCCCGCCGGCTCGACCCGACCAGCTCCATCACACTCTTCTATTACGGTGAGGCGCTGTACAACCGCGGGCTGTCGGAACAGGCCCGCGTGGCCCTGGAAGAAGCGGTCGACCGCAACCCCGATCACGCCGACGCCTTCTACCTGCTGGCGTTCGTCTATGGCGATCTCGGGCTTCACGAGCAGGCCCGCACCGCCACGACCCGCGCCACGACACTGAACCCCACCTTTGCGCGTGTCCAGCACAACCTCTCGCTGACCCGGTATCCCGGCGTTGGCCTCCCGCCCGCACGACTCCAGGCGCCGCGGCCCGCGGTGTCGGAGGGCTCGGCCCTCGCCCACCACAACCTCGGCCTGGCCTTCCGCCAGAAGGGGTACTACACGGAGGCGCTCCGCGAGTACCGCCTCGCGCTGGATGCGGGTGAGGAACCGCGCCTCGTCCGCCAGGCCATGGCCGAGGTCTACCTGATCCGTCGCGACCTGGCCGCGGCGCTCGAGATCTACGACCTGCTGCTCGCCGAAGACCCCGGCAGCCCGAAGCTGTGGAACGAGCGCGGCGTCTGCCTGCACCAGTCGGGCCGGCGGGACGAAGCCGCGATGGCCTACGAGCAGGCCGTCACGACCGATCCCGGTTACGCCCTGGCCTGGAACAACCTCGGCGTGCTGCGGACCCAGAACCCGGACGACGACGGTGCCCTCGAAGCATTCCAGCGGGCGCTCAAGGCCCACCCCGACCTTGTGGCCCCACGGCTGAACCTGGCCCTGGCGCTGTTTCACCGGCGCCGGCTGCAGCTCGCACTCGAGGCCTACCGCCAGGTGCTCGCGGAACAGCCGGAGCAGACCGTCGCGTGGAACGGGGTCGGGCTGGTGCTGGTGGAGCTGAAGCGATTCGAGGACGCGCGCCACGCCTTTTCCCGCGCGGTGGAAGCGGATGCGTCCAATGCGTCGGCGCACTACAATCTCAGTTTCACGCTGAGTCACCTGGGCGACTTCGACGGTGCACTCCGCGCCACCAAGCGAGCGCTGGAACTGGAGCCGTATTACGTCGCCCAGAAGTATTCGCTGACCATCGACCTGCAGTACGAGCATCCCGAGATCGCCATCGTGCCGGAGATTTCGGCCGATGTCACAGCCCAGCAGGTCGGGGAAGAGTTCAACTTCGACGAGCGGCTGCTGGACCGGATCTTCGACGATCTCCAGCCGGCAGAGCGGCCGGCGCCGGCCCCGGGCGCCGAGGATCCGCTCGCGCTCGCCGCCGACTACATCGCCAAGGGATTCCTCGAGCACGCGAGCGCGCAAGTCGAGCGCGCCATGTCACGCGGAGCGGAGCCTGCGCGCGCGACCGCAATGCTGGGCGAGATCTATGCTCGTCGCGGGCTGCATGGCGAGGCGCTGGAGCGCTTCCGGGAGGCCCTGGTCATCTCGCCCAATGAACCGGCGGCGCTCCTCGGCCTGCTCCGTGCCCTGCTGGCGCTGGGACGGGGGCCGGAGGCCAGCGACGACGCCGAGCGGCTGGTGCGCGCCCTCCCGGACGATGTCGAGGCGCTGGTGGCCGTGGCCCGGGTGCGCCTTGCCGCGGGCCAGGCCGCGACCGCACGTGATGCGCTGCGCCGGGCGCGCGAACTGGAGCCGGGTCGTCCGGAGCTGCTGCAGCTCGAGGCGGCCATTGCCGAGCGCCTGGGCGATGCCGGCGGAGCGATTGACGCCTGTCACGCCGCGCTGCAGCTCGATCCAGGTATCCCCCAGGTCTGGCGCGACCTTGGCCGGCTCGAGGAACGGCGGGAGAACTGGACTGCGGCGAAGCTGGCCTACGAGCACGCGCTCGAGCTGCTGCCCAGCTACATGGAAGCGGCCCTCCTGCTGGGGGACCTGCTGCGGCGCACCGAGCCTGCCGCCATCGCGGTGGAGTTCCTGGTGGACGTTCTCCTGGCCGAGCCGTGGGATCTCGAGGCGATGCTGCTCCTGGGACGCTGCCTGCTGGATGATGGTCGGCCCGAGCAGGGCCTCGAGGCGCTGGACCGGCTGCTCAAGTTCGATCCTGACAATGAGGCAGGACTGTTCCACCGGGGCGTCGCCCTGGCCCGTACCAGGCGCTACACCGAGGCCGTGCGCGCGTGGGAGCGCGTGGTGCAGGTGGAACCCTCGGGGCCCTACGCGCAGGCGGCCCGCACTCATGCGCGTTCCGCCCGCGACCTGCAGCACATCTTTGCCGGAGCGGCCTGACCCGTGGCGATCGAAGGCCCCCTCAAGGAACTCTCCATCCACGATGTCTTCCAGCTGCTCGACCTGAGCCGGAAGACCGGCACGCTGCGGGTGGACTCCGATCTGCGGCAGAATGCCGGTACCGTGTACTTCGAGGATGGCGCCGTCGTCGGCGCCGAGATCCGCAGCAACCCCCATCCGCTGGGCGGGCTGCTGGTGCGTGCGGGCCGGGTCAGTGAGAATGACCTCGGCCGCGCGCGGGCGGCCCAGTCCGCGGGAGACCGTCGCCGCCTCGGGGAAATCCTGGTGGCGGAGGGACTGGTGTCGCCCCGCGACCTGAGCCGGTACGTCCGGTTGCAGGTCGAGGAGGTGGTCTTCGAACTGGTCGGCTGGTCGGAGGGATACTTCGCCTTCGAGGAGGGGAAGCACGGCAGCTGGCCGACCGAAGCCGACGGCCGGATTCCGACCGGTCAGGTCCTGATGGAGGCGGCCCGGCGGACCGACGAGTGGTCGCGGATCGAGAAGAAGATCGCCCATCTGGGCCTGGTCCCGCGGCTCGCGCCGGTGCTGGACACGGCGGCACCACTCGACCTGCTGCCGCCGGAATGGGAGGTACTGTCGGTGATCGACGGCGAGCGTTCGGTGCGAGATCTCGCCTCGGGTCTTGGGCGGCCGGAATTCGAAGTGGCGCGCACGCTCTTCGGACTCGCGACCGCTGGCATTATCCTGCTGGATGATCCCGCACGTCATGCCCTCGAATCGCTGGGTGACGCCGACCTGCCCATCCTGCTGGGCGAGGTCGACCAGATGCTCAGTGCCGGCGATCCGGAGGCCGCGGTGAGTGCGGCCGATCAGGCGGTCGCGACCCACCCGCAGGAGCCACTGGCACATCTGGCGCATGGTCGCGCGCTGCTGGCGGCGGGGCACAACGCCGAAGCCGCCGAGGCGCTGTGGCAGGCGGTACAACTGGATCCCGTGTCGGCACCCGCCCACCGGCTGTTCGGCCTCGCCCTGGCGTCGGTCGGCCGGTTCCGCGAGGCGGCTCAGGTGTGGGAACAGTGGAAGCGGCTGGGCACCCGGCCGCCGGAGGAGGAGGCACAGCTGGCCGCCGTTGATCGCATCCGGCAGGCAGCGCTCACGCTGGATCTGGCCGTGCGAGGATCGCGTGACTGAAGATATCCGCGCGCTCAGCGCCCAGTACGCCGCCGATCCCTCCAGCCTGATCTTTCTCCGGCTGGCGGAGGCGCTGCGGCTCCGGGGTCAGACGGATGCGGCCTCGAAGGTGGCCGTGCAGGGGCTCACGCGGTATCCGCACCTCCCTGACGCCCACGATCTCTACGCGCGGATCCTGGCCGACCAGCAGGATTACGCCAACGCATTCGACGAATGGGACACGGTGCTCCGCCTCGTGCCGCAGCACATCGGCGCGCACAAGGGGATCGGCTTCCTGTACTATCGGGCCGGTGACCCGGATCGGGCCCTCTATCACCTCCGCGTGGCGGCCGAGCTCGATCCGACGGACAGCGGACTGCGCCTCGCAGTGGAGCGGGTGGCGGGGGGCGGCGAGATCTGGGATGTGCCGATGCCGGGGGCGCCACCGGAACGGGTGGCCCGGACCGCCCCGATCTCCGAGGGCAGTGACCCGTTCGCCGGCCTAGATGGTGCGCGTGACCGGCTGCTGCTGGTCGACGCCGGCGGACTGCGGCTCGGGGGCGGGCTGGTCACCCCGAGCGGCCGCGACGTGAGCGACGACGCCTCGGCCGTGCTCGCTGGGACCACCTTCGAGGCGGGCCGGGCGGCGCGGATGCTCGAGCTGGGCGAATGGACCCATCTGACGATCGAAGGCGCCGAGCTCAGCGCGTGCGTGCTCAAGCCGACCTCCGATACCAGTCTCCTCGCCGCGATGGATGCCGGCCTTCCGGCCGGGCAGCTCGCCTTTCTCGCCGAGCGCGCCGCCAAGACCGCCCGGGCGTGGCTGGAGCGGGTCCGATGAGCGACTACGCTCCCCTGCTCGATGCCCTGACCCGGCTCCGCGGCATCCGCGGCGCGATGGTGGTCACGCTGGGTGATGGCCTGCCGGTCGCCGAGTCGCTGATGGGCGGGGTCAAGGGCACCGCCCTTGCTGCTATGGCGGCGACGCTCGCCAGCCGGTCCGCCGATCTCGCCGCGCGGGGCGGGCTCGGGGCGCCGCGGTTCCTCCACCTGCAGAGCAGTGATGGTTCTCTGCTCGTGGCGCCGGCCGCCCCGGACCTGGTCCTCGTCGCCATCGCCGGGCGGGATGTCCCGCTGGGTCTGCTGCGCCTCGAGATGCTCCGTATGGCCGAGCGGATGGGCTGATGCGGGCCATTGAGCCGTGGGTAGTTGCCCCGCTGGATCGGTTCATGGGAGAGTCGTCGGCTCGACTGGCCCTGCTGATGACGACGTCGGGCCAGGTCCTCGCCCAGCATGGTTTCGTCGGTGCGCTCGACCTCATGTCGGCCGCCGCGCTCGGGTCCGGCATCGTCGCCTCCAGCAGTGAACTCGCTCTGCAGATGCAGTGGCCCGCCTTCCGCGTCATGGCCCACCAGGGGGAACACCAGGCCCACCTGCTGACCTGGTTCGAAACTCCGCGGGGGCGCTGGATCGCACTGGTGGTCTTCGGCGGCGAAACCAAGGTGGGAGTGGTGCAGATGTATCTGGAACAGATGGTGGATGAGCTGGTGGCGGCCACCCCGCCGGAGCCCCTGCACAAGAAGGAAGTGCTGGCCGCGGATTTCGAGCGCGAACTCAACGCGAGCCTGCGGGCCCTCTTCGGACGCTAGCGACCATGTCACTCGTCAACTTCACCACCCGCGAAATCACCTGCAAGATCGTCTACTACGGGCCGGGCCGCTCGGGGAAGACGAGCAACCTGCAGTACATCTACGGGCGGGTACCCGAGGCGCGAAGAGGCCGGATGGTGAGTCTGGCCACTCAGACCGATCGGACCCTCTTCTTTGATTTTCTCCCACTCGATCTCGGCGTGATCAGCGGTTTCACGACGCGGTTCCAGCTCTACACCGTGCCGGGACAGGTCTACTACAATGCGACCCGCAAGCTGGTGCTGCAGGGCGCGGACGGGGTCGTGTTCGTGGGCGACAGTCAGGCACGTCGGCTGGAGGACAACATCGAGAGCCTGCAGAACCTGCAGGCCAACCTCCTCGGTCAGGGGGTCGATGTGCGGACTTTTCCGCTCGTGCTGCAGTACAACAAGCAGGATCTGCCGGCCGACCTGATCCTGACCCAGCCGGACATGGATGAGGCGCTCAACTTCCGCGGCTACCGCAGCTTTCCGGGCGACGCCCTGCGCGGCGCGGGAGTGTTCGAGACGCTGAAGGGGATCTCGGAGCTGGTGCTCAAGCGCCTCGCTGCCGGCGGCCACGGGCCACCATGAGCATCCGGCTCAATCCGCGCTACCGCTTCGACGCCTACGTCGTCGGTGCCGCCAATCGCCTGGCGGCGACCGCGGCGCGTGCGGTCGCGGAATCGCCCGGCGCGGTCTACAACCCGCTGTTCCTCTACGCCAGCTCTGGGCTCGGCAAGACCCACCTCCTCATGGCGATGGGCCATCTGGCGATGGAGGTCAATCCGCAGCTCACCGTGGAATACCTCACGCTGGACGAATTCATCGAGGCATTCCACGCGGCGATCGCCGCGGGGCAGGGCGAGGCGTACCGCCGGCGCTACACCGACGTCGGGATGCTGCTGGTGGACGATGTGCAGTTCCTGACGCACCGGCGTGAAATGCAGTCCGAATTGCTGCGCCTGACCAACGCGATGCTCACTTCGGGCCGGCAGATCGTGCTCTCGAGCGACCGGCCGCCGGCCGAGATTGAGGCGCTCGACGACCGCCTGATTCAGCGGTTTGCCGGCGGGCTTGTCATCGATATCTCCGCCCCCGACTACGAGACCCGCGTCGCGATCCTCCGGCGCCATGCCGAGGAGCGGAAGGCGGCGTTCGATCCGAGCGTAATCGAGGCAGTCGCCGGACTGCCGATTGCGAGTATCCGCGAGCTGATCGGCGCTCTCAACCGGCTGGTGGCGTTCCAGGCCGTGAACGACGTGCCGCTCACCTCCGCCCAGGCGAAGACGGTACTGGCGCGGACGATGCCGGCCTTGGTGCACGGCTCCGCTCCCGCACCGGCCGCCGGCACCGGGGGCAACCCGGCGCCGGCCGGCGCCGAGCCCGCGCCGGAACCGGTGCTGCCTGACAATGTCAGCGCGGGTGACGAGTTCAGCAGTTTCCTGTCGGAGATCTCCAGCGCCCTCGCCCGGCAGGTGGAAGCGTGGCGCGGCCATGTGGCGGAAGCGGTAATGCGCTGGCAGGGGGAGGGCTATCGCACGGCGCGGCTGCAGCTGCTGCTGGAGGAGGAGTCGCCGCTGGATCCGGACGCCACGCTGCGCGACTTCGAGGCCGATATCGCCCGGCTGCAGGAGCTCGAGATCGAAGCCCGCGAGCTGGACGCGCCGAGTGCGGGCCAGCCCTTGTTCCGCGATCCGGATCGGCTGCAGGAGGCCATCGGCGAAGTGGAGAAGGCGCGCGACGGACTGAGCCCTCCCCCCACGCCGGCGCCGATCTGGAAGCTCGAGGAATTCGTCGAATCGGCCGGAACCCGGATGGCCGTCCGCGCCGCGCAGGCGGTCATCGCGGCGCCGGGGACCCAGTACAACCCGCTGGTGATCATCGGCGGGGCGGGGGTGGGCAAGACCCATCTGCTGCACGCCATCGGCAATGCGCTCGGCGGGCCGGGACAGCTGGTGGCCTGCCTGCGCGCGGAGGATCTGGTCGATGAGCTGATCAAGGCGATCGACCGCAATCGGGTCCCCTGGTGGCGCGCCCGATTCCGCCGGGCCAGCGTGCTGCTGGTCGACGACGTGCACCTGCTCGCCGGCAAGGACCGCTCCCAGGAGGAGCTCTTCTGGCTGTACAACGTGCTGGCCCAGAGTGGGCGGCAGATGGTGTTCACGTCGACGGTCGCGCCACAGGCGCTGCAGGGGATGGAGCCACGACTGATGACCCGGCTGGAAGCGGGGCTGGTGGTGGAACTGCCGGAGCCGGACCGCGAGGTCCGCGAAGCGATCGTGAGCCGGCTGCTGCGGGCCCGCTCCGGTGAGGCGAACGCCGAACTGGCGAGCTACCTCGCGAGCCGGCCGGTAGAAAACGTGCGCGCGCTGCAGGGACTGGTGCAGCGAGTCCTCGCCGCGGAGGACGCGGGCGAAGGGCCGCTCTCCCCGGGGCTCGCCCGCCAGGTGCTGGAGGGCAGTCCCGCCGCGCCCGCCCGCCGCTCGATGGGCACCCGCACCAGCGGGTTGCTGTCGCCGGTCGGAAGCCTGCGCAGCCGGGAGAAGATGGTCTGGGACTGGCCCGGCATCGCGGACCGCCTCATTGAAGAGTTCCGCTGATGGCGATCAAGGGAAGTCTCAAGGAAGCGGGCCTGCCGGACGTGCTGCAGCTCCTGGCGCTGGGCAAGCGCACCGGGTGCCTGGCCGTCGCCGACCGGCAGAACTTCGGCTACATCTATTTCGAGGACGGCCGTATCTCGTATGCATCGATCGTCAACCGGCGCGACCGGATCGGCGATCTCCTGCGCAAGAACCAGCTGGTGACGACGGAGCAGCTCGATCAGGCCATCCGGACCCAGGAGGTCCACCGCGATCGCCGGCTGGGCGACATCCTGATCGAGCTCGGGGCTGTCAGCAAGGATCAGCTCGACCGGCTGCTCTATCTCCAGATTGAGGAAGCGGTCTATCACCTCTTCACCTGGACCCAGGGCACCTTCAACTTCGAAACCGGGGTCCGGCCGGAGCAGCAGGTGTATGTGGTCTCGATCAACCCCGAATCGCTGCTGCTGGAAGGCGCGCGCCGGATTGACGAGTGGAGCCAGATCGAGAAGAAGATCCCCAGCTTCGACCTGATCTTCGCGGTGGATCCGGAGCACGCCCCGGACGATGAGGTGGAGCTCTCCCCGGCGCAGGATCGCATCTTTCCGCTGCTCGACGGCACCCGGGATGTCCGCCAGGTGATCGATGAGTGCTCCTTGATCGAGTTCGAGGCGGCCCAGGCCCTCTACGGCCTGATCACCGCCGGCTACATCCGCCGGGTGGGCACCTCCGCCCGACCGGTACCGCAGCGGGCCAACGACGTCCGGATTCAGGAGCATCAGAATCTCGGCGTCGCCTTCTACAAGACGGGCATGCTGGATGAAGCGCAACGGGAGTTCCGCCGCGTCGCGGACCTGCGCGATGGAGATCCCGGCGCCCCGTTCTATCTCGGACTCATCGCGCTCAAGCAGGCGCGGTGGCTGGAAGCGGTCGATTCCCTGCAGCAGGCCGCCGATCGCGGCGGACGAAAGGCGTCGGCGCTGCACAACCTCGCGTTCGCCTACGAGCAGCTCGGCCGCCTCACCGAGGCAGAGACCTGCTACTCCGAGGCGGCGTCCCGCTCGCGGGAGGACCCGCGGATCATGGTGGGATGGGGAGTGACCGCACTCAAGCGGAACGATCCCGAGGTCGCGGTGAGCCGGCTCCAGCGCGCCAGCGAGCTGCTGGGCGACAAGACGAAGCCACCGACCTGGTACTGGGCGATGGCGCTGGCGCTCGCCTGTCAGGGCGACCTGATCGGCGCCCTCGAAGTCGCCGAAGTTGGTGTCGTCGCGCACGGCAGTCATGCGACGCTGCGCAACAACCTGGCGGTGCTGCAGGAGCTCTCCGGGGATCTCGCCAGCGCGGAGATGATGCTGCGCACCGCGCTCGCCGAGGACTCCACCATGGCACAGGTCTCGAAGAATCTCGGCGACCTGCTGTACCGTGCGGGCCGCTACGATGACGCCTTCGAGGCGTACGAACGCGCCGCCAAGCTGAGCCCGGATCTCGGCGACGACCTCTATTTCAAGATGGGCAATATCGCGTTCAAGCGGCGGGACAAGGAGCGGGCCCGGATCTGCTGGAAGCGGGTCACCGAGCTCAATCCCGGCCATCAACTCGCGCGAGCCAACCTCGACACCCTGGACGCCACCGCATGAGCGACGCGGAGGAGCCGGGATTCCGGGTGCTGGCCCAGCGTATCGCGGGTCGTTCCGGCCTCGACGTTGGCGCCTACAAGGACCGCTGCCTCAAGCGCCGCATTGCGTCACGGATGCGCGCCTGCGGCGTGGGCAATTACCTCGAGTACCTGGACGCGCTCGATCAGCGGCCCGAGGAACTCGACCGGCTGCTCGATGCGCTCACGATCAACGTCACCAAGTTCTTCCGGAACCGCGAGACCTGGTCCTGGCTGGAGACGCAGGTCCTGCCCGGCCTGCTGGCCGAGCGGGAGGGGCGCATCCGGATGTGGAGCGCGGGGTGCGCCTCGGGGGAGGAACCGTATACGCTGGCGATTCTCGCGGCCCGGGTGCTGGAGCGGATGGGCCGAAGCGAGTGGCTCTCCCGCATGCAGATCGACGCGACGGACGTGGATCGGGCGTCGCTCGAGCGGACCCGAGCCGCCCGCTACGGCCTGCGCGCCTTTGACGAGGCCGAGCCCGGGATCATCGAGCGCTTTACCCACCCCGTCGCGGACGATCAGCATCAGATCCTCGCCGCGCTGCGCGAACGGGTGAGCGTCCACCGGCACGACCTGACCCGCGAGTCCGCGGTGTCGCCACCCTATGATCTCATCTGCTGCCGCAACGTGGTCATCTATTTCGATCGCGACACCCAGGATCGGCTGATGCTGGGGTTCGCCGACGCGCTTGGACCGGGCGGCTACCTGGTCCTCGGCAAGGTCGAGAGCATTCTGGGGACGGCTCGGGCGCGGTATGACGTGGTGGAGACGCGCGAGCGCATCTACCGGCGGGCGGCTTGATGGCCGAGGAACTCCTGGTTCGGGTCGCGGACCTCCGGGCCGGCCCTGCCGATTCGGTGCTGATCACGCTTGGTCTCGGCAGCTGCGTCGCCATTCTGCTGCACGATCCCACGGCCCGTGTCGGCGGCCTGGCGCATGTCCTGCTGCCGTCGCGTTCACTCAGTCGGACCGGGGAGAACCCGGGACGATTTCCCCAGACCGCCATACCAGCGCTGCTGGAGGCGATGGCTGCGCTCGGTGCGGCGCCGGGCCGGATGGTGGCACGGCTGGTGGGAGGGGCGGCGATGTTCGCGGCACTCGCCCCGAGCGGGTCGATGCAGATGGGCGATCGCAACCTCATCGCCTCACGCGAGGTGCTGCGGGCGCTGGCGATCCCGATCGTCGGCGAGATGGTCGGTGGTGGCACCGGCCGGTCCGTCTGGTTTCACGTCGGCGAGGGCCGGGTGGTCGTCCGCGCGGTGGGGCAGAGTGAGCAGATCCTCTGACCTGCCCACCATCCTGGTGGTGGACGACAGTCCGTTCTTTCGCCGGTTGCTCTCCGATGTCATCGCGAGTTCGGGCGAGTTCCGGGTGGTGGGCACCGCCGGCAATGGCGCCGAGGCGCTCGAGATGGTGCACCGGCTGCAGCCCGATATCATCACGATGGATCTGGAGATGCCCGAGCTGGGCGGCCTCGATGCCATCGGGTACATCATGTCTGAAATGCCGCGGCCGATCGTGGTGGTGAGCGCCTACGCCGGCGAAGGGTCGCCCGGCTTCATTCGGGCGCTGGAACTCGGGGCGATGGAACTGGTCTCGAAGGTGGATGGGCAGGGGCGCATGTCGGCCATCCGGATGGCGCCGCACCTGCTGGGGGCGCTCCGCGCAGCGGCGGCGGCCGATGTGTGCCGGGTCCCGGTGCTGGCCCGGCCCCGCTCCAGCGGCGCCCAGACGGCGTTCTCCCGGCCCGAGGGTGAGGCCCGCCGAATCGTTGCCATCGCGGCCTCGACTGGTGGCCCGCGTGCCCTCGCGGAACTGGTGCCCGCGCTGCCGGTGGGACTGGAGGCGGCGGTGCTGATCGTGCAGCACATGCCGCCCAATTTCACGCGGAGTCTTGCGGAACGACTCGATGGGCTGAGCGCGCATCGCGTGGTGGAAGCGCACGACGGCATGCCGGTGCGTTCCGATACCGCCTACGTGGCGCCCGGAGATTATCATATGCGCCTTGTGGCCCGGCCCATGGGGCTGCGGATCGAGCTGGACCAGGAACCGTCGGTCTGGGGCGTGCGCCCCGCCGCAGATCCGCTGTTCCACGGCGTGGCCAAGCTCTTCGGACCCGCAGCCATCGGCCTGGTGCTGACCGGCCTCGGCCGGGACGGCGCGGCGGGCCTGCGGGCGATTCATGATGCCGGTGGCGTCGGGATCGCGCAGGACAAGGAGACCTCGACCATCTTCGGCATGCCGGGCGCGGCGCTGGAGGCTGGAGGAACCGATCTTGTCCTGCCACTCGGCGGCATGGCCGAGCGGGTGGGTTCACTCCTGCGCGAGGTGCCGAAACGATGACCCCGACAGGCATCCTGCTGGTGCGCACGGCCGGCCGCTCCGTCGGGATTCCGCTGGCGGATGTCATCGCGGTCACCGGACTCGGTGCCGTGAGCCGGGTGCCGTCCGCGCTTCCGGCGGTGCGGGGGGTGACGGTCGCCCGCGGTCGCCTGGTCACCCTGCTGCACCTGGGAGCGCTGCTTTCCGGGGGCCCCTGTCCCGAGGGCGCCCCAGCAACCACAGTGGTCCTCGCGATCGCCGGGGGAACCATGATCGCGCTGGAGGTGGAGGAGGCCGACACCATTCCCGACGCGGTGCTCCTTCCGCCCCCCGAGGGATCGGGATTTGCCGGCTGGGCGATCGGTGCGATACGGCGTGGGCCGGGGTGGGTTCCGATTCTCAACCTCGAGGCCCTGGTGATGCAATGGCGGGCCCGGGAGGCGGCGGTATGACGACAGGTGATGAGCTGCAGTTCGTGGTGTTCCGGCTGGGCAATCAAGAGTTCGCGCTCAGCATCTTTCAGGTCGAGCGAATCACCCGGTTCGAGACGCCGGCCCCGCTGCCCAAGGCGCCGGACTTCCTCGAAGGGGTCATGCCCTACGGTGGCCGTGTCGTCCCGTTGATCGACCTTCGCAAGCGGCTCGGGCTGCCTGCGGAGTACCGCGAGGAGACCCGGGTGATGGTGTTGCAGCTGGAGGAAGAGCCCGTGGCAGTGGTGGTTGACCAGGTGCGCGAGGTCCTGCGGGTCGATACCCGAACGATCACGCCGCCATCACCCATGGTCCGCGGGCTGGCGGCCGAATATGTCAGTGGCATCATCGCCCGGCCTGGCCGGACGATCATCGTGCTGCACGCCGGTCGGCTCCTCTCGAGCTCGGAACGACTCGCCCTGTCGGAGGCCTTGTCGTGAGCGAGACACCCCTCGTCGACCCGCTGGTGGCCGGCTACCGGCAGCATTACCAGGAGATCGCCGCCCGGCTGGACCGGAGTGGCTCGGGCGCGGAGCGCGAAGCGAGCAAGCGTGAAATCATCGCCTTTTTCAAGCGGGTGGATGTGGCCCTTGGCGAGCTGGGCCAGATCAAGGAGGAGATTCGCGTCCTGGTGGATCGCTATAAGCAGCTGGCGGTGGCGACCGAGAGCGCGCAGGCACCCCAGTTCACCGGCGCGCGTCCGGTGGTGCAGCAGGATCACATCGGCGCTTCGACCTACATCGAGAAGGGCTGGAGCCTCATCTCGCTCGGCGACTACGCCGGGGCCATCGGCCAGCTCGAGAAGGCGCTGCAGCTCGCACCCTCGGAGATCCAGGCCCAGTCACTGCTCGGCTGGGCCCAGATGCTGGCGGAGGATTACGACGATGCGCTGGCGACCTTCAGCCGGGTGCTGATGAAGGAGCCAGCCAACTCGCTCGCCCGGATCAACGTCGGCTACATCTGTCTCAAGAAGCGGATTTTCGGTGAGGCGATCGAGCATCTCTCCCGCGCGATCCGGCTGGACAACGACCGGAAGGCCACGCTGTACGCCCACTACTACCTCGGCCTCGTCTACCTCGAGCGGGAGATGTATGAGGACGCGGTCACCTTCTTCCAGAAGACGCTGCAGCTCGGACCCAACCTGATCGAGGCCTATTACGAGCAGGGTCGCGCCGCCTGGTTCATGGGCGACCGTGATGGGGCGACCCGGGTCTGGACCGAGGGGTTCAAGGCCAACAAGTTCAACTCCTGGGGCAAACGCTGTAAGGAGATGCTGGACCTCACCGCCAGCGGGGGAGAGCCGCCTCGCTCCGCGCCCTGACGCTCGCCCTGGCCCTGCAGCAGGGCCAGCCCGCGGTGCAGGTGGGGCAGGTGACCGTAGTTGCTCCCCTCGCACGGCAAGCCCTTGGTGTCGCCCTCGCGGAGGACGCGGACCGCATCCGCCTCTGGCCCGGCGTCGGGCGGCGTGCGCCGGGGCCGTTCGTGCTGGTGATCGCCGAGGATTCCGCCCAGCTCGCACGGCTCTCCCACGGGCGCGCACCCGGCTGGGGCGCCGGACTCGCCTTTCCCTCCGCCCGCACGATCATGCTGCGTGCCGACCTGCCGGACCTCGCGCAGACGCTGCGGCATGAACTCGCCCACCTGGTTCTTCGGGACGCGGTCCGTTCCCGCCTCCCGCTCTGGTTCGATGAGGGCTACGCCTCCTGGGCCTCCGGGGAGCTGGGCCGAATGGAGGCGCTCGAGCTCAACCTGGCGGTGGCCACCGGGAAGCTGCCTCGCTTCGAGGCGCTGGATGCCATGCTGCGTGGCAGTGCCTCGTCGGCCGATCTGGCATACACTCTGGCCGCCTCCGCAGTCGCGGAACTGTCCCGTCGTCCACCAGATGGGACAGTTGACCGGCTGGTCGCCCACCTCGCGGAGGGGCAGGGATTCGACGAGGCGCTGGTGGCTTCCACCGGCCTGACGATTGATCGGTTCGAGGCCAGCTGGCAGCAGAGTCTGCGCCGACGTTACAGCCTGATCACCTGGCTTGCCGCGGGCGGGTTCTGGGGTGTGATGGCGCTGGCGGTCATCGGGCTGGCGTGGCGGCGGCAGCGGCGGGAGTCGTCCCGCCGGGCAGCGCTCAACAGTGGTTGGGTCGTCGCCGCCGACGTGGCGCAGCCCCTGGATGAAAATCTGTCCCCCACGGTGAAAGAACCGGTTGACCCTGAGCGACCACCGCGCTAAGCTCATGTGCCATGCCTCTTTCTGACCCTGCAGCGTCTGGGCCTGCTCTCCGGTTCGGACGCCGAAATGTTCTGTTGCTTGTCGCCGCGATCGCAAGTCTCGTGGCGGGCTACCTCTGGTTGCACGCCGGCGGCACGACCGGGGCCGCGGCGCTGCTGGTGCTGGGCTACTGCATCCTGTTCCCGCTCGGCATCGCACTCTGACAGGGGCGCCCGCCCGCTGAACGCGGAGGGAGCCCCTTCCGGTTCGGGCGAATAGCTCAGCTGGTTAGAGCGCCTGCCTTACACGCAGGATGTCGGGGGTTCGAATCCCTCTTCGCCCACTCCCAGCTGATTCCGGTACGCCGGTTGCATTGGGTACCCGGTACCTCTCTCCACTGGAGATTCCTTGATGCGCGTGGCTCGTCTGGTACTCATCGCCCTGTGCGCGGTCGGCTCCGCTGGACCACTAGCCGGACAGATTCCCATCCGCCGTCCCTCCGCCGGCCAGTCCGGTGGTAGCAGTGCCTCCCGGCTCCTGGTGGGGAATCCGCATACCTTCAGCACGGCGGACAGTGCGGCCTCGGTTGCGATCGCCGAAGGCTTGCGCGGCAAGGTGGAGAAACTCGCCGGTGCGGCGTTTCGCGTCCTTACCCGGCAGGAGATGAACGACGCACTGCAGCAGTACGGCTATCCCAAGGATGCCATCCTCACGGTCACGACGACCCGGGTCCTGGCGCAGGCGCTGAATTCGAAGGCGATGGTCGTCTCGACGCTCAACAAGGACCAGGCCGGCCACTATGTCGTGACCTCCCGCTTCGGCGGGATCAACGATGACGCCGCGTACGTGGTCACCGTGACGCAGGGGGCTGGCCAGGGCCTCCCCGACGTCGGCGCTCGCATCGGAGACGGTTTCGCCGGTGCCATGAAGGCGTTTCCCGATGCCAAGGCCTGCGTCGATCAGAGCAAGACGGCACCGGACAAGGCGCTCGCGGCGGGGCGGAAGGCCCTCGCAACTGTCCCCAAGCATGGGCTGGCCAATTTCTGCCTCGGGAAGCTGGTGCAGGCACGGGGCAAGAAGTCCGACAGCACCGAGGCGACGCGCTTCTTCCAGGACGCAGTCGCGGGCGACCCCTTGAGCCTCGCGGCGTGGACCGAGCTCGCGGCGGGTTACGAGGCCGTCGGCGATACTGTCAAGACCATCGCGGCGCTGCAGCAGATGCTGCGCATCGCGCCGACGAACGGTCCGCTGCGCGACCTTGTTTTCAAGAAGTTCCTCTCCTACGGCAAGCCGGAGCTGGCCCAGCAGGTGGCCGACGAAGGCCTGGCCCTCGATCCGGGCAACGTCGACCTGTATGAACTCCGGGCGAACGCCCGCGCCTTCCGCGAGAATTACAGCGGCGCACTGGATGACCTGGAGCAGATCGTCGCTCTGGATTCCACCAGGGCCGACAGCACGTTCTTCGTGAAGTATCTCGTCTTTGCCAGCCAGAAGCCGGACTCGGCCCGGCTGGTGCACTGGTCTTCGCTGGCCCTGGCGAAGTTCCCCGACAATGTCACGCTCATCAAGCAGGTCGCCGGCGCGTACGCCCAGGTCGGCCAGGCCGACAGCCTCGCCGCTTCCCTGAATCTGCTGGTCAAGTACGACAGCGCCGCCGCGGTGGGCTTTGCGCTGCAGCAGGCCAAGGTGTTCCAGGATGCCAAGCAGAACGCACTGGCCACCCCGTTCATCGATTTTGCCGTCACCAACGGCGACGCCCAATCGAAGGAAGGTGCCGCCGGGCTGCTGCTGAATGGCACGCTCCCCCTCATCCAGCCCCCGCCGGACTGGAAGGGGGCTGCGGACGGCTTTCGCCGGGTGATCACGCTCGCCAACCCGCAGGGGCGCTACGCTCCTATCGCGAACTATTTCCTGGGCCTGGCGCTGGTCAACCTGATCATTCCGGCCGACAAGGAAGCCGAGGCGCAGAAGTCGTGTGATGCGGCCCGCCAGGTCGAGACCCTGATCGCGGAAACCGAAACGGCGCTCGCCGGGGCTGCGGCCTACATCCAGGGCAGCGGCGCGAGCCAGTCCAAGACCTACGACCAGCTCAACGGTTATCTCACCAGTCAGAAGCCGCGGACGGCGTCGATGATCAAGGTGTACTGCAAGTAGGTGACAGCCATCAGCCGTCAGCCTTCAGGGGTGTGTGCAATCTGAGGGCTGACGGTCGCCGGCTCAAGGCTCAACACCACTACCGCCACCCACCAGCCCTGCCTATATTGCGCGGCTCATTTCTGGGGCTGTAGCTCAGCTTGGTTAGAGTGCCGCACTGTCACTGCGGAGGTCGCGGGTTCGAGCCCCGTCAGCCCCGTGGGTCCATGACCCGACACCCTGTCCGCCTCTGCGGGCGGGGTGTGCTGTTTCTCCCCCGCGGGCCACGCGCATGACCGCATCCGGTTACCACCTCCCCGTGCTGGCGAGTGAGATCGCCGCCGCGGTGCGCGGTGCGCACAGGGTGGTGGACGCCACGCTCGGTGGGGGCGGCCATGCCGAACTCCTGCGGGCTGCGGAGGCGGAGATCCTCGGGATTGACCGGGACCCCGACGCCCTCGCGGCGGCTCGGGCCCGGCTGGGTGGTGAGCGTATCGCCTACCTCCTGGCGCCCTATGCCTCGGCGGACGCGCTGGCTGCGGTGGCCGCGTTTCAGCCGGATGCCATTCTGCTCGACCTCGGCGTCTCCTCGCATCAACTCGATCAGGCGGAGCGCGGCTTCAGCTTCCGGCCCGGCGCCCCGCTCGACATGCGGATGAGTCAATCCGGGCCGACTGGGGCGGATCTGCTGAACGAATCGTCGACGGACGAGCTGCGCGCCATCTTCGCTGACCTGGGTGACGAGCGGCATGCGGCGAGGCTCGCGCGCGAAGTCGTCCGACGCCGTGCCACCCAGCCCTTCACCACCAGCGATGACTTCGTGAATGCGATCCGAGCGGTGCTCGGGCCACGCAGTGGTCCCGGCGATTTCGCCCGGCTGTTCCAGGCCATCCGGATCACGGTCAATGAGGAACTGGACGGCCTGCGGGCCGCCCTGCCGGCCTTTCTCGAGGCGCTCCGGCCGGGTGGGTGTCTGGCGGTGATCAGTTATCATTCCGGCGAAGATCGCGTGGTCAAGCACGCCTTTCAGGAGTGGGCCCGCAGCTGCGTCTGCCCACCGGCCCTGCCGATCTGCACCTGTCGTGGCCAGCCGCTCGGTCGGCTGGAGCCACGAAAACCGATTCGTCCTGCCGCAGCCGAAACTGCGGCAAACCCGAGGGCCAGGAGTGCCACCCTCCGCATCTTCCGGAAGCAAGAATCCTAGGGGCCGGTTCTGGGTGATGGTCTGGCTGCTGGTCTTCCTGGCCGTGGCCGTCGTCATCCAGAGCCGCCAGGCCTCGGCCATCGCCACCTCACGCCGGCTGGGCCAGCTCGAGGAGCAGCGCGGTGCGCTCGAGGCCGAGAAGGCTGCGCTCGAACGCAACATCCGCGTGGCATCGAGCCGGCGGGAGCTGGGCGCTCGGGCCGCCCAGCTCGGCCTGCATTTTCCCTCGGATAGCGAATTCGTCAACTTCCGCCTTCCCGCGGAGCGCTGACCCGTGGCCAAACCCGCCGTCCGGCTCACACTGATCGAACTGGTCCTCGCGCTGGGCGCCGTGCTGGTGGTTGGCCGTGCGGCGCAGCTGCAGCTGATCGACGGGGCCACCTGGCGCGCCGAAGCCGATCGGGTACGCAAGGAGACGCTGGTGCTGGCGGCACGCCGAGGCGGGATCTACGACCGCAACGGCGTCGCCCTGGCGCTCACGCAGGAGTATTTCGAAGTGGGAGTCGCCCCGAACGAGCTGCGCGACCGGAGTGAGGATGTGAAGGCGATCGCCGCCGCGCTGGGGATGCCGTTGTCCCGGGTCGCCGCGGAGGTGCGGACCCGGAAGTGGATCGGGTACCGCGGACCGTTCAGCGGTCTCCAGATCCGCTCGCTGCGGGGGATGCATGGGGTGCATATCGATGGCCACTATGCCAGGCATTATCCCGCCGGTTCCCTCGCGCGCGGGGTCATCGGCTCGCTGAGCCCTGACAGCGCCCGTGGGGTGAGCGGTGTCGAGGTGGCGCTGGATTCAACGCTGACCGGGGTCCCGGGACTCGCGGTGGTACTCAAGGATCGGGCGGGTCGGCGCTACGAATCCCCCGCACGCAACGAGCGCGAGCCGGTGGCCGGCCGCGATGTCTACCTGACCATCGACGCGGAGCTGCAGGAGATCGCCGAACGCGCGATGGACGACGCCATCACGGAATACCAGGCGAGCGGTGGCGACGTCGTGATCCTCGACCCCTCCACCGGAGAGCTCCTCGCACTGGCCTCACGCCAGACGGTGGATGGCACGGTCATCACCAACAAAGCGTCTTTTTTCACCGATCCGTTCCAGCCCGGCTCCACCGCCAAGCTCTTCACCGCCGCCGCGCTGCTGGCCCGCCACCGGGTGGACTCGACCGACGCGGTCTTCGCCGAAAACGGTGTGTGGGAGATGTCGGTCACGTCACGTGGCGATACCCGCATCATTCATGACGCCCACAAGACGACTGGTAACCTCACGCTGGCGCAGGCGATCCAGGTGTCCAGCAACATCGCGATGGCGAAGTTCTCCCAGCGGCTGACGGCGCTGGAGCAGTTCGAGGCGCTGCGGGACTTCGGCTTTGGCAGCCCGACCGGGGTGGAGTATCCCTCCGAGTCGCGTGGCGGGCTGCGGCCGCCGGAGAAGTGGGACGGCTACAGCAAGGCCAGCATCGCGATGGGATACGAGTTCACGGTGACGCCGATTCAGCTGGCGGCGGCGTACGCCTCGATCGCGAATGACGGCATTCTGCTGACGCCGAGCCTGGTGCGCGAAGTGCGCGACCCGTCGGGCCGGGTGCTCTATCGGCACCAGCCGGAGCCGGTGCGGCGCGCCGTCCCGTCGGTCGTTGCGGCGAGGCTGCGCGCCTATCTCAGCAGCGTGGTGGCGGAAGGCGGGACGGCGGAGGGTGCCCAACTGCGCGACTACAGCCTGATCGGCAAGACCGGAACCGCTGTCCGCAACGAGGGTGGTGTCTACAAGGCAGGGACGTACACGGCCTCGTTCGCGGCGATCTTCCCGGCGAAGGATCCGCAGCTCGTGATGATCGTGAAAGTCGACAATCCCGGTGGCGCCAGGGTGTACGGCGGCCAGACCGCGGCGCCGATCACCAAGAACATGCTGGAGGAGGCGCTCGCGGCGCGCACCAGCGCCATTGACCGTCGCCGGCTGAGCGAGCGCCGGCCGGACGCTGCCGCCGCGGCCCCGCGGCCTGACGCCGCACCGGTGGACGTGGCGTCGCATGATCAGATCGTGAGCCTGCCGCTCCCGGCTGACAGCGGCGACGGCAAGGGGCAGAGCCTGGTGCCCAACGTCGCCGGGACCACGCTGCGGCGCGCGGCCAATGCGCTGCATCGGCGCGGGTTCAGGGTGGCACTGCGCGGCGCGGGGACGGTGCTCCGGACGACACCGGCCGCGGGGGAATCGGAGCGCTACGGCAGTGTGGTGACGGTCTGGGCCGAATGACTCAGCGTTCCCTGACCGAACTGCTCGCCGCCCTCAGGCAGGAGGGGTTGCTGCTGACCGCTCCCGCAGTGACGGCATCGGTGGGCGGCGTCACGGCCGACAGCCGGTCCGTAGCCCCCGGCGATGTGTACGTGGCGGTGCGGGGCTCCCAGTCGGATGGGCACCGGTTCATCCCTGATGCGATCCAGCGTGGCGCCGTTGCGGTGGTGGGGGAGCAGGCGACGGGCGCCGCGGTGCCCGAAATCATCGTCACGGAGGGCCGCCGCGCGGCGATCGTGCTGGGGCGCTGGTGGCACAACGATCCAGGCCGCCAGCTGACCCTCGTCGGGATCACCGGGACCAACGGCAAGACGACGACGACGGCGCTGGTCCGCCACCTCCTGAATGCGCACGGGACGGCGGGAAGCATCGGCACGCTCGGCGCCTTTGATGGCATGGGGAACCCGGTGCCCTCCACCGCCGGGTCGCTCACCACCCCCGGACCGATCGACCTGCAGGCGACGCTCGCGGCGCTGGTGCTGCGGGGAGTGACCCATGTGGCCATGGAAACGTCCTCCCACTCGCTCGATCAGGGGCGGCTGGAAGGACTGCGATTCGCGGCCGGTGTGTTCACCAACCTTACCCGCGATCATCTCGACTATCACGGGACGATGGAACGCTACCTGGCCGCGAAGCTGATGCTCGACGGGCTGCTTGATGCCCGCGGGGTCCAGGTCGTGAACCTCGACGACCCCGCCTGGGCGGCGCTGCCGCACAGTCATCGGCGGATCACCTTCGGCTTCGGCAGCGGGGCCGACGTGCACTCCGTGGAACTGCACCAGGGCAATGCGGGCAGCAGCTTCCGGCTGGACACGCCGTCCGGTCCGACCCGGGTGTCCCTGCCGCTGCTCGGCGAATTCAATGTCACCAACGCCCTGGCCGCCGCGGCCTGCGGCCTTGCGCTGGGAATTCCACTCCAGCAGCTCGGCGAACGCCTGACCGCCGCACCACAGGTGCCAGGGCGGATGGAACGTATCGCCGAGCATCCCACGGTGGTCCTGCGGGACTACGCCCACACCCCCGACGCGCTGGAGCGTGCCCTCGCGGCGCTCCGCCCCCTCACTCCCGGCCGACTGATCGTCGTCTTTGGCTGTGGTGGCGACCGGGACCGGGGCAAGCGCCCGGTGATGGGGCGGATCGCCGCGACACTCGCCGACGTCGCCATCGTCACGTCGGACAACCCGCGGACCGAGGACCCGGACGGTATCATCGACGATGTGGAGCAGGGGATGGGGCAGGTGCGGCATGAGCGTCAGGTCGACCGTCGTGCGGCCATCGCCGCCGCGCTGCAGCTGGCGGTGGTGGGCGATACCGTCCTGCTCGCCGGCAAAGGGCATGAGACCTATCAGGTCATCGGTACCGAGAAGGTGCCGTTCGATGAGCGCGAGATCGTGCGCACGCTGGGGGCCACCTGATGCGGTGGACTGACGCGCTGGTGCGTGAGGCGCTCGGGCTCCCGAGCGTGCTTCCTCCGGTGGTGTATGCCCAGGTTTCCACCGACACCCGGACCATCGGCAGGGACGCGTTGTTCGTGGCCCTGAAGGGTGATCGCTTCGATGGCCACGATCATCTCGCTGCGGCCCGGGACGCGGGGGCGACGGGGGCGGTGGTACGCGCCGGCACGCCGGCCGTTACCGGCCTGCCGTTCTACGCCGTCGAGGACACCCTCGAGGCCTATGGCAAGCTCGCGCGCCTGCGGCGGCGCGCGATCACCGGCCCGGTCGTCGCGATCGGCGGTGCCAACGGGAAGACCAGCACCAAGGAGATGTGCCGGGCGGTGCTCGGCACCCGGTACCGGGTCCACGCAACCCCGGCCAACGACAACAATCTCGTCGGCATCCCGAAGAGCATCCTCGGCGCTCCGGAGGAGACCGACGCGCTGGTCATCGAGGCGGGAGCGAGCGTGCGGGGCGAACTCGCGCGTGCCCGACCGATCATCGAGCCGTCGGTGGTACTCACGACGAACGTGGTGCTCTCGCACCTCGACGGATTCGGCAACCTGGAGGGAGTGCTGGAGGAAGAACTCGACCTGCTCGAGGGGGCACCGCTCGCGATCGTCGGTACCGAGCCGACCGCATTGGGCGAACGGGCCCGCACCCGGGCAGAGCGGGTGATCTCCGCCGGCCTGGCCCGGGCGGACCGGGTACCGCAGTCGGTCGCGGTGGATTCCACCGGGCGGGCCACCCTCGTGGTCGACGATCACCGCATCACCCTGCCGCTCCTGGGCCAGCACCAGGCCAGCAACGCGATGCTGGCCTGGACGCTGGTGCGGGAGCTCGGGCTGGACCCGGGTGCCTCGGCCGAGGCGCTTCGGGCCCTGCGGATTCCTGGGGGCCGGGGCGAGCTGATCGAGTCGGGCGGCCTCACGATCATCAACGATGCCTACAATGCCAACCCCGCTTCCTTCCTGGCCGCGATCGCCACCGCACGAGCGATGCGGGGGAGTCGGCGGCTGGTCTTCGTCGCCGGCACCATGCGGGAACTCGGGGATGACGCGGCCCGCCATCATGCCGCCGTCGCCGCCGCGCTGGTGGGTCTGGAGCCGGATCTGCTCGCCGCCATCGGCGAGTTCGTGCCCGCACTGGCGCCCTATGCCGAACGGCTGAAGGGCCGGCTGCTGACGGCGCCCGACGCCCCGGCGATGGGCCCGCTGCTGAAGGAGCGGCTGAAGGGCGATGAACTGATCGTGCTGAAGGCATCCCGGGGCGCGGCACTGGAGCGTATACTTCCGCACCTCACCGGGCAGGACCACTCGACACACTGAGGCGCCGTGTTCTACCACCTGCTCGCCCCGCTCGGCAAGCACTACATCATCTTCAATCTGTTCAACTACATCAGCTTCCGGGCGGCTGGTGCCACCGTGACCGCGCTGCTGCTGGCGTTCGTCGTCGGGCCGCCGATGATCCGGAAGCTGCGGGAGCGAAAGATCGGCCAGGTGATCCGGGCCGAGGGCCCCGCCAGTCACCAGGGCAAGCGCGGAACGCCGACGATGGGCGGGCTGATCATCCTGCTCGCGACCATCGTCCCGACGCTGCTGTGGGCCCCGCTGAACAATCGATTCGTGCTCTTCGCCATGCTCGCCACGCTGTGGATGGGCGCGATCGGCTTTCTGGACGACTACCTGAAGATCGTCCAGGGGAGATCGCGCGGTCTGGTGGCCAAGTGGAAACTGGCCGGCCAGATCTCGTTCGGCGTCGTCCTGGGCGTGCTGCTCTGCTACTTCCCAGTCGTGCCGAGCGAGACCATCCCCGCCACCGCCACCACGGTGCCCTTCTTCAAGTTCTTCCTCGTCGTGTTCTCGCCGTGGCTGTACGTGACGTTCGTGACCACCGTCATCACCGGCAGCAGCAACGCGGTCAACCTCACCGACGGGCTCGATGGGCTTGCGACGGGACTGGCGGCCATCGCAGCAGGAGCGTTCGGGCTCTTTGCGTATCTCTTTGGCCGGGTCGATGCGACGACCTATCTGAATCTCTTCTATCTGCCGGGGTCGGGGGAACTCACCATCTTCTGCGCCGCCCTGCTCGGCGGCTGCCTCGGCTTCCTCTGGTTCAACGCCCATCCGGCGCAGGTCTTCATGGGCGACACCGGCAGCCTCGCGCTGGGCGGGGCCTTCGGGACGGTGTCGATCATGCTCAAGGCCGAGTTCCTGCTGGTCATCATCGGCGGCGTGTTCGTCGCCGAAGCGATTTCGGTGATCTTGCAGACCGGTGTGTACAAGTGGTTCAAGCGGAGCCGGGGGAAGGAATACGCCGACGCGCACCGGGTCTTCCGGATGGCGCCGCTGCATCATCACTTCGAGAAGCTGGGCTGGGCCGAGCAGACGGTTGTTACCCGGTTCTACATTCTCGGGCTCTTCTGCGCGATGATCGCGCTGGCGACGCTGAAGCTCCGATGAGCTTTGCGGCGTGGCGGGCGACGGGGAAGGAAGCGGCGGTGATCGGCCTGGCTCGGAGCGGCGTCGCCGCGGCACTGCTGCTTCGGCGTGAAGGGATCCCGGTCTACGCCTCCGATGCCTCGGCGGACCCCGCGGCAGACGGTCACACGCACGGCCCGCCACCCGAGGAGCTGCTCCGGGATGCCGGCGCCGAGGTTCAGATCGGCGGGCACGACCTCGCCCGGATTGCGCGGGCCGGCGTCTGCGTCGTCTCGCCCGGGGTGCCCCCTACCGCTCCCCCCATCCGCGCCGCGCTCGCGGCCGGGGTCCCGATCATCTCTGAGCTCGACGTCGGGTTTGCCGCGATGCCGCGGATTCGGTATGCGGTCATCACCGGGACCAACGGCAAGACGACGACCACGGCGCTGACGGCGCACCTGCTGCAGACGGCGGGGTACGCGGCGAAAGCGGCGGGCAACATCGGGATGCCGCTCGCGGCGTTGGCGTTCGAGGGCCCCCCGCCGGCATGGGCGGTGGTCGAGGCTTCGTCATTCCAGCTGCACGACACCCACGAGCTGCTCCCGACCATCGGCGCGATGACCAACCTCGCCCCGGATCACCTCGACCGCTATCCGACGCTCGAGTCGTACTACGCCGACAAGGACCTGCTCTATCGCAACGCCGGGCCCGACTCGGTCTGGGTGATCAACGCCGATGACGCCGAAGTCGAGCGTCGCGCCGCGGGACGCCCGGGGCACCGGTTGCGCTTCACGGTGCGCGGCAGGGCGGAGGGCTGGTTCGATCGGGCAGGCGGTGGGCTGATGCTGGGCGACATGGCGCTCCTGCCTCGATCGGAGCTGGCGCTGTTCGGCGATCACAACGTCGCCAACGCCCTGTGCGCGGCGCTCATCGCGGAGCAGGCGGGCGTGACACCGGCGATGATCGCCGCCGGGCTCCGGAGCTTCCGTGCGCTGCCGCACCGGATGGAGCCGGTCGGAACCGCGGGGGGCGTGGTCTGGATCAACGATTCCAAGGCGACCAATGTCGCCTCGACCCTCGTGGCGGTGCAGGCGCTGCAGCAGCCCTTCGTGCTGCTGCTGGGCGGGCGACACAAGGGAGAGCCGTACACCGCCCTCGCCGCCGCCGCGGGCGACCGTTGCCGCGCCGTCGTGGCGTATGGCGAGTCCCGCGCTTTGATCGTCAGCGACCTTGCGCGCCTGCTGCGGGTCGTACCCTGCGGCACCGATTTCGCCGAAGTGCTGCGCACGGCCCGGGAGCTGACCCGTCCGGGCGATGCCGTGCTGTTGTCGCCCGCCTGCTCCAGCTATGACATGTTCCAGAATTATGAGGACCGTGGATCGCAATTCCGGACCGCGGTCGAGGCGATGAAGGAGGCAGGACGATGACAGCTCCGCGCATCCGCCACCCCGGGGAGTTCCGCTGGGAGACCCGCCTCCTCGCGGTCGTCACGGCGACACTGGTCACCGTCGGCATCGCCATGGTGTACGGTGCCTCCAGTCTGGTACCCACCCGCGGGGGATCGGTCGTCGGCGGGGCGTTCGCGCTGAGTCAGTTCATCGGCGCGCTGGTGGGCGGTGTGCTGATGGTGATCATCGCGGGCATGGACTACCGCCGCTTGCGGCCGCTGGCGTGGCCGCTGATGCTCGTCTGTCTCTTCTTCCTGATCTTGCCGGTGCTGCCCGGCTCTCACGGGTTTGCGCCCTCGATCAACGGCGCCAAGCGCTGGGTCAATCTGGGATTCGTCACCTTTCAGCCGTCGGAAGTCGCGCGGCTGGCGATCATCATCTGGTGCGCCATGCTGGCGACGAAGAAGGGCGCGCAGGTGCGCGAATTCAAGAAGGGGATGTTCCCCTTCCTGGTCATCATGGGTATCACGTCGTTGCTGATCCTGCTGCAGCCGAACATGTCGATGGCGGTGCTGGTCAGCCTGCTCGGCGGCATCATTCTCTTTGCTGCCGGCGCCAAGATCGGCCACTTCCTCGTCCTGGGAATCGCGGCGGTGATCGGGGTATTGCAGCTCATCAGCCACGCCGGCTACAGGGCCAACCGGCTCAACATCTTCCTGAATGGGGCGGACCCGACCAGTCAGATTCACCAGTCGCTGGTCGGCATCGGGTCGGGCCGGCTCTTCGGTGTGGGGCTGGGGCAGGGCCAGCAGAAGTTCGGGTACCTGGCCTACGCCTACTCCGATTTCATCTTCAGCACGATCGGCGAGGAGTGGGGCTTCATCGGCGTCGTGCTGATCGTCTTTCTGTTCGGACTCTTCTGCTGGCTTGGGTTCAGGATTGCGCGGACCGCCGAAGATCCGTTCGGCCAGTATCTAGCAACCGGCCTCACCGCGGCCATCGGCATCACCGCCGTCATGCACATGGCCGTGAGCCTGAGCCTCATGCCGACCACCGGCCTGACGCTGCCATTCATTTCCAACGGCAAGTCGAGCCTGGTGGTCTCGCTGGTTTCGACCGGCATCCTCCTCAGTGTGGGACGGATGCGGGGAAAGCCCGCGGGCCGCGGTGGCGCCGATGGACGACCGCGCTCCCTCAGACAGTAGCGTCAGATGCCCGAGCGCCGCACCCCCGTCGCACAATTGGTGAAGCACCGTCCCGTCGTGCTGATTGCCGGCGGCGGGACCGGTGGGCACCTCATGCCGGCGCTCGCGATCGCGACCCGGCTCCGGGAGCGCGTTCCCGATCTCGATCCGGTGCTGGTCGGGGCGGTGCGGGGCATCGAGGCGCGGCTCCTGCCCACTCGCGAGTTCCGCTATCACCTGCTGCCGGTCGAGCCGATCTACCGGCGCCAGTGGTGGAAGAATGCCCGCTGGCCCTACGTCGCGGCCAGGCTGCTGGGCAAGTTGAGCCGGGTCTTCGATGCGGAGCAACCGATCGCGGTGGTCGGCACCGGCGGGTATGCCTCCGGGCCCTGCGTCTGGCAGGCCGCGCGCAGGAAGATTCCGACGGCAATGCAGGAACAAAACGCCTACCCCGGTCTCGTCACCCGCCTGCTCGCTTCACGGGTACGTCACCTCTACCTCGGCCTGCCGGAGGCACGCACCCGGCTCCGCATCGGTGCGGGGACGACGGTGTTCGATACCGGCAACCCGATCACCCCGCCCGATCCAGCACGGCGGGCGGCCGCGCTCAAGCGGTTCGGCCTCGGCGCCGCCGGCAGCGTCCGTCCGGTGCTGCTCGTGACTGGCGGAAGTCAGGGCGCCATCGCCATCAACGACGCGGTCGCCGCCTGCCTCGAACGCGGTGGTGGTGAAGGCAGCATCGTGCTGTGGGCGACGGGCCGCGGCAGCTACGAGCGCTACGCGCGGTACCATCGGCCGCCCGCGGTCCAGGTCTTCGATTTCCTCGACCCGATGGCCGATGCCTACGCGGTGGCGGACCTGGTCCTGAGTCGTGCCGGGATGATGACCGGGGCGGAACTTTGCGCCTGGGGTCTGCCCTCACTCCTGGTCCCGCTGCCAACGGCCGCCGAGGATCATCAGCGGTACAACGCCCAGGCGCTGGTGGAGGCGGGCGCGTCGGCGATGATTCTGCAGCGCGACCTGACCCCCGAGCGGCTCGAGGAGACCCTGCTCCCACTCCTCCGGGACCCGGCAACCCTGGCCCGGATGTCCGCGGCCGCCCGGGCCCGGGGAAAGCCGGATGCAGCGGACCAGATCGTGACCCATCTGCTGGAGCTTTTCTAGAGTCTTTGCCGCTTTCGCAACTTCAGGCAGGATCTTAGATTAGCTCTCCAATCATGGATCTGTTCAACCCCGCCAATCCGCGTCCTGTCCACTTCATGGGCATTGCCGGCGCCGGCATGAGCGCGCTGGCGCTCATTGCCCGCCGCCGCGGAGTTGCGGTCACCGGCTGCGATCCTGATCCGAGCGGTGCGGCAGATGTCGCGGCACTCGGGGCCAGGGTGCACACTGGACACGATCCCAGGCATGTCGAGGGCGCGCGCGCGGTGGTTGTGACGGCGGCGGTCCCGACCGATCACCCCGAGCTGGAGCGGGCCCGGGCGCTGGGCATCCCGGTGGTGCCACGGAAGGTCGCGCTCGCCGAGCTGGTGGCGGCCGGTGAGGTCGTGGCGATTGCCGGCACGCACGGCAAGTCAACGACGACGGTCATGACCACGGAGGCGCTCACCGCGGCCGGCCTCGGACCGACTGGGCTGGCCGGCGGCCGGGTCGACGGGTGGGGTGGCAACGCGAAGCTGGGTGGCGACCGGCTCTTCGTGGTGGAAGCCGACGAGTACGACAAGGCATTTCTCACCCTGTCGCCCACCGTCGCGGTGATCAACAACGTCGAGGCCGATCACCTCGAATGCTACGGCAGCGTCGAGGCGCTGGAAACGGCATTCGACACCTTTGCCGGCCGCGCACGGAAAGTCCTGATCGGCTCCGATGATGCCGGGGCCATGCGGGTCACCCACATGCTGCGGCGCACCGATGCACAGGCCGATGGCGGTGGAGACCGGCCGGTGATCTGGCGCTTCGGCTTCGAGAATGCGGATCTTGCCCTCTCCGCCGTGGAGCAGGGGCCAGGTGGCAGCCGGGCAACGGTGACCCTCCCGGATCGCCGCAAGGTGACGCTGCAACTCTCGGTGCCCGGCATTCACAATTTGCGCAACGCCACCGCGGCGCTCGGTGCCGTGCTCGCGCTCGGCGGCCCGCTGGAGCCGGCGCTCGACGCGCTGGCCGCCTACACCGGCCTGGGACGGCGGTTTGAACGGCTGGGCGACGCGGGCGGGATCACGTTTGTGGATGACTACGCCCATCACCCGACCGAGCTCGTCGCGACCCTCGCCGCCGCGCGGCAGGCGTTCCCCGGGCGGCGACTGGTCGCCGTGTTCCAGCCGCATCTCTTTTCCCGGACCGCGGCACATGGGACGGCGATGGGTGTGGCGCTCGCCGCGGCCGACGTGGCGGTGGTGACGGAGATCTACGCAGCCCGGGAGCAGCTCATGCCCGGCGTCACGGGCCGGAGCGTCGCGGATGCGGCCGAGGCCGCGGCGACTGGCCGCATGCGGGTGGTGTTCGAGCCGGACACGAGCCGGCTGCATGACCGCCTCCTCGAGCTTGCGCGCGCGGGCGACGTTATCATCACTCTTGGCGCCGGCGATATCACGCGGGTGGGACGGGAACTGATCCAGTGGCTCAGAGCCGCCTGACCCGGCCGGGCTGGCTGCTGCTCGGCGGCACAGGGCTCGTGCTGCTGTTGTTCGTCGGGCTGCCGCGCGCCATGCGCCAGATGGATTTCTTCCGGGTCAGCAAGATCGAGATCCGTGGGCTGGCCAACCTGCGCGCGGAGGATGTCGCCCGCGTGCTGCCGGTTCCGGCGGGGATGAGCCTGCTGGATGATCTTGACGGGGTACAGCGCGCCGCGGACTCGATTCCCGGGCTGGCGGATGTGGTGGTGAGCCGCCGGCTGCCGGGCACGCTGGTCGTCACGCTGCGGGAAGCGCCGCCGATCGCGCTGGTCATGCGGAAGGACCGCCTCTGGCTGCTCGGCGAAGATGCCAGGGTGCTTCCGTTCGACCCGACCGTGTCCGCCCCGGACCTGCCGATCGTGCGGGCGGCGGATTCGGCAGTGACCCGCCTGCTGGCGCGGGTGAGGGATACGGATGCGACGTTGTTCTCGAAGGTGGTCGCCGGCTGGCGCGCTGGCGATGACGTGGTGCTCGCGGTGGATGGACAGCGGTACTGGTTCCGGCCCGATGCGCCGGCGGAGGTTATTCGAGCGGTGACACTCGTGGCGCAGGATCTCGAAAAGAAGGGCCGGCGATACGCCGAGGTGGATGCCCGCTTTGCCGGCCAGGTCGTGGTCCGGTGGGAGGCCGCATGACCGTCTCCCCCAACCGGCTGGTGGCTGCGGTGGACCTCGGCACGACCAAGGTGGCCGCGGTGATCGCGGAGGTGCAGGGCGAATCCCGCGCCCCCACCGCCCGGATCCTCGGGCTCGGGGTGGAACGCTGCAACGGCGTCCGGCGCGGCGTGGTGCGCGGCATCGAGGAAACCACCCGCGCCATCTCCAAGGCGATGAAGGACGCCGAACGGATGGCCGGTGTCGAGGTGGGCTCGGTCTACTGCGGGATCGCCGGCGAGCACGTCGCGGGACTCACCTCGACGGGGGTCGTCTCCGTGACCGGCGGCGAGATCCGGACCGCGGATGTCGCCCGGGTCAATGATGTCGCCTCGAGCGTCCCGCTCGGCAAGGACCATGAGCTGCTGCATGCCATCCCGCAGGACTATCTGGTCGACATGCAGCCGGGAATCAACGAGCCGATCGGGATGACCGGCTCGCGGCTGGATGCCCAGGTCTACCTCGTCACCGTGCTTTCGAGCGTGCCGCAGAATCTGCGCAAGTGCGTCGAGGGGGCGGGGTACCATGTGGCGGAATTCGTCCTCGAGCCGCTGGCCGCCTCCCTCGCGGTACTGACCCCCGATGAACGGGAACTGGGCACGGCAGTGGTGGAACTGGGTGGCGGATCGACGAACGTCGCTATCTTCCAGTCCGGCAAGATCCGGCACACCGCCTCCCTGCTGATTTCGGGAGCGCATGTCACCAGCGACATCGTCCACGGTCTCCAGGTCACCCAGCAGGATGCCGAGCGCCTGAAAGAGCGGCACGGGGCGGCGTGGGAGGGCCTGGTGCCGGACTCCGATGTCATCGAGCTGCCCGGGACGCCAGGACAGGGGGCGCGGTCGGCTCATCGGCAGGTGCTCTCGCATATCATGCGGATGCGGATGCAGGAGACGCTGGAATTCGCCCAGGACGAGATCACTCGGGCGGGCTATCACCAGCGCCTCCCGGCGGGTGTGGTGCTGACAGGCGGCGGGGCGCAGGCGCCTGGCGTCATCGAGCTGGCCCGGGAAGTCTTCGCGATGCCGGTGCGGGTGGGGAAGCCCGGCCAGGGACTCGGAGGGCTGATGGACAGCGTCGAGGCCCCGCGGTTCGCGGTAGTTGCCGGGCTGGCGCTCTACGGCGCCAAGCAGCTGGTGCAGGGCTCGGGAGTCGGTGCTTCGAAGCGCCGGTCCCAGGCGGTGGAAAAGTGGGTGATGCCGGTGCGACAGTGGCTCCAGGACTTCTTCTGATTCCGACGCTGGCTCGAGAGGAAACACCATGATCTTCGAACTGGAAGAAAACGGAGCGCAGGCCGCGCGGATGAAGGTGATCGGCGTCGGCGGGGGCGGGGGCAATGCCGTCAACCGCATGGTCGAAGAGCAGCTGCAAGGGGTGGAATTCATCTCGGTGAATACCGACGCCCAGGCACTGGGGACCAACCGGGCCAACAGCAAGATCCAGATCGGTCGCAAGCTGACCCGCGGACTCGGCGCCGGCGCCCGGCCCGAGATCGGGCGGCAGGCCATCGAGGAGAATCGCGATGACGTCATCGCCAAGCTGCAGGGCGCGGACAAGGTCTTCGTCACGTGCGGCATGGGGGGCGGCACCGGGACCGGTGCGGCGCCGATTATCGCCCAGATGGCGCGCGACATGGGGGCCCTGACCGTCGGCATCGTGACCAAGCCGTTCCTGTTCGAGGGCAAGAAGCGGATGCGGCAGGCCGAGATGGGCATCGCCGAGATGCGGAACTCGGTGGACACGATGATCGTCGTTCCCAACGAGCGGCTCCTCGCCGTGGTAGGGAAGGGGATTCCGTTCCAGGACTCGCTGAAGAAGGCGGATGATGTGCTGCTGCAGGCGACGCAGGGCATCGCGGACCTGATCACCAAGACCGGCATCATCAACGTCGACTTCGCCGACGTGCGCACCATCATGCAGAACGGCGGCTCGGCGCTGATGGGTACCGGCATCGGCCGGGGCGAGAACCGGGCAATGGAAGCCGCCCAGCAGGCGATCTCCAGCCCGCTGCTTGATAACGTCTCCGTGGCCGGCGCGAGCGGTGTCCTCATCAACATCACCGGCGGCACCGACCTGACCCTCGGTGAGGCCACCACCATCAACGACATCATCCACGATGCGGTGGGCGATGACGCCGAGATCATTTTCGGCGCGGCGACAGACCCGTCGATGCAGGGCGAGGTCCGCGTCACTGTCATCGCGACCGGTTTTGACCGGGTCGAGGCGCCGATCATCGCCACCACTCCCCCGGGCCGGTCCGCGCCGGGCGTGATCAAGTTCCCCTCGGGTAACCGAGTGCCGGCACCGCCTGCCGCGCCGGTCACGCCGAATCCCACCCCCGCCACCGTCCGGGCGGAGTCCCGTCGGCCCTCGAATCCCGGTGACGTGCCCGAGATGGAGATCCCGACGTTCATCCGCCGGCAGATGGACTGACGTGCGAGTCTGGGGCCGTTTCGCCGTTTCGCTCGGTATTCTGGTCGCCGCTGGCATCTTTGCCATGCGGGGCGCCTGGCCGTGGGGTGAACCCCGCCGCCCGGTGGTCATGCTCCCGGAGCTGTTTCGGGAGACGGTCGATACGCTCCGGCGGGGTGAAACGCTCTCGGACCTGTTTGCCCGCCAGGGGCTGCCCGGCTTCGCGCTGAGCCAGATCGGTGTGACCCAGGGCTTCAATCCGCGTCGCCTTCGTCCCGGTCTCGTCTTCACCTTTCAACGCCGCTTCAGCGACTCGCTGCCCACGCGGGTCATGTTCCGCAACGCGCCGGACGAGCGTACCGCGCTGCACCTGCTGAACGATGGCTGGTATCCGGTGCCGGAACCGATCCACTGGCGCGCCGAACCGATCGTGCTCGAGGGGGGCATCAGCTCGTCCCTCTACGATGCGCTCAATCAGGAGTCGGTGGATACACTCATGGCTCCCGAGGACCGGGTGCGTCTGGCATGGGATCTGGCGGATGTCTTTGCGTGGCAGGTGGATTTCAGTCGCGATGTGCGCCCCGGCGACGGCTTCCGGGTCCTCGCGGAGCGGCTGATCTCCGAGGATGGCGAGGTGCGCTACGGCCGGGTGCTCGCGGGCCAGCTCGTCATCGGGGGCGCGCCCTATTCGGCCTACCGGTTCGCGCTTCCGGGCGGAAGCTCGGGGTTCTTCGATGCCGATGGCCGCTCACTCCGACGCGCCTTCCTGCTGGCACCGGTGCAGTTCCGCCGCATCTCGTCGCGGCCCAGCCAGAGCCGGTTCCATCCCATCCTCGGCATCATCCGGAAGCATGAAGGCACCGACTACGCCGCCGATCCCGGGACGCCGGTGATGGCCGCCGGCAACGGTGTGGTGGTGCGGCGCGAATGGACCGGCGGATATGGCAACTTCATCGAACTCCGCCACGCCAACGGTATCGTGACCCGGTATGGCCATCTGCGGGATTACGCCGCCGGCCTGGCCACTGGAGAGCGGGTTCATCAGGGCGACGTTATCGGGTACGTCGGGTCGACGGGGCTCGCGACCGGCCCGCACCTGCACTATGAGTTCCGGGTCAACGGCGTTGCCCGCTCGCCCTCCAGCGCCGATCTCGGCACCGGTGAGGCGGTTCCCTTGGCTCTCGGGCGTGACTTCGATCATGAACGGGCGCGTCTCGCCATGCTGCTCTCACACCCTGCTGGTGCCGGCCCCGCGGTCGCCGCCGGTACCCTGCCAGGCTCCACCACCAACTGACGCCCGGTCCCGGGCGTTTCCCCGTGGATCTCTATCCCGCCATTGATCTCCGCGCCGGCCGCGTCGTGCGGCTGGCGCAGGGCGAGTCGCACCGCGAAACCCGCTACCATGATGATCCCGTAGCACAGGCGGAGCGCTTCGCGGTCGCAGGAGCCCGCTGGGTGCATGTCGTCGACCTCGACCGGGCGTTCGGTGGGGGCGACAACCTCGCGATTGTGCGCGCCATCGTGGAACGGGTCGGCTCGCGCCTTCAGGTTCAGGTGGGCGGGGGCCTGCGCACCGCCGACGCGGTCAAGACGGTGCTCGATCTTGGCGTCGCCCGAGCCGTGCTGGGCACTGCCGTCGTCACGGATCCCGGACTGGTCGGTACGGCGGTGGCGCTTCGGGGGCCGGAGCGCATCGCAGTCGGACTCGACACCAGGGCGGGCAAGGTGGCCATCCGCGGCTGGGTCGACGTGACCGATCTCGACGCGACCGAAATCTGCCGCCGAGTCCTGACCGAAGGAGTGCGGACCATCATCTACACCGACGTGGGACGCGATGGCATGCTGAGCGGTCCGGATCTGGACGGTGCGGTCGCCCTTCAGGCGCTCGGCGCGTCGGTCATCGCCAGCGGCGGGGTCGGAACGCTGGCGGATATTCGTGGCGTACGTCAGGCGGGTCTCGCCGGCGTCATCGTTGGCCGGGCGCTGTACGAGGGAAAGTTCTCTCTCGAGGATGCATTGCGGTGCCTGTAGTCCTGGTCCTCTGTGCCGCCGCGGCGCTCGGCTGGTTCACCTATGCCCGACTGGAACGGGCGGGCAGGCGATCCTGGCCCGCCGCCGTGGCGCGGTCGGTCGTCTGGGCCGCGCTCGGGATCCTGCTGCTCGATCTCACCTGCGCCGCACCGGCCGGTCCGTCCAGTCGTCCTCTCGTGCTGCTCGATGGCAGTCTCAGCATGACCGCGGCCGGTGGACGCTGGAGCGAGGCGCGGGATTCCGCGCGCGCCTGGGGCGAGGTGCGGCTGTTCGGCGACGGGCCTCCCGGCAGCGACACGCTGCCGGCGTTTGGCCGTTCCACACTCGGGCCGGCGCTGCGCGCGGCCGCCGCGTCGGATCGGCGAGTGATCGTGATCAGTGACGGGGAAGTGGACGACATCAACGACCTGCCTGACGAGGCGCTCGCGCGGGTGGGGGTGCGGAGTTTTGCGCGCGCTGCCGTTGCCGACGTCGCGATCGGACGCCTCACCGGCCCCGATCGGGCGGCAGCGGGCGATACCGTGCAGCTGGACGCGGAGGTGCGGGCGACCGGCGCAGTCCGGGATTCGATCCGCCTGGAGGTCCGTCATGCCGGGCGCGTGCTGGCACGGCGATCCGTGCGTCTGGGTGCGGACGGGTCGGCCATCGTGGCGTTCCGGCTGGCGACCGTGGGACTCTCAGGCGACGTCCCCCTCACGGTGGCGTTGAGCGCGGCCGACGCCGAGCCCCGCGATGACGCGCGCCTCTGGCTGCTCACCGTGTCGCCGACGCCGGGCGTCGTCCTGATCGCCAATCCCGCCGACTGGGATGCCCGTTTCCTGTTCCGTGCTGTACGTGACGTGGCGCAGCTGCCGGTGCGCGGGTACGAGCAGCTGGAGGCGGGGCGCTGGCGTTCGATGACCTCACTCGCTCCGGTCAGCGAGGCGGAGGTGGCCCAGGCTGCTCGTCAGGCGGACCTGCTCATTCTCAAGGGAGCGGCCAGTCTCGCCCGTGGTTCCCGCGCGCGCGGCATCTGGCGCTGGCCCAGCGGGGAAGGGGCCGAAACGATCATTCCAGGGGAATGGTACGCGTCGGCGCCGGCGGTATCTCCCGTCGCAGGCGCGTTTGTAGGAGCCCCGGTGGATTCGTTCCCGCCGCTGCTCCAGGCCACGCCGATCGAGCCGTTGCCCGATAGCTGGATCGGTGTCAACGTGCAGCTCGCCCGGCGGGGCGCCGACCGTCCGGTCCACGTGGGGCAGGTCCTCGGTGCCCGGCGCGAGGTCATGACGGCGGCGGACGGGTTCTGGCGCTGGTCGTTCCGGGGCGGCGCGAGTGAGCAGGCCTACCGCGGGCTGGTCGCCGCGACAATCTCGTGGCTGCTGGGTGGCACGGATTCCACCGCCGGTCGTGCGCGCCCCGTGCGACCGGTCGTGGCCAACGGCCGGCCGGTGCTCTTCGAGTGGAACGGAGTCGGTATCCCCGTGCCTGTCGGCGTGGCGCTGCGCTCCGACAGTGGGACGCGGACCGATACGCTCCGCTTTGATGGGGATGGCCGCGCCCAGCTCTGGCTGGCACCGGGGCAGTACCGGTACACACTCGCGGGGGGCGGCGCCGGCTTCGTGGCGGTCGATACCTGGTCGGAGGAGTGGATGCCGAGGCCGACTGTGCTGCCACCACGCGAATCGCCCGTGGTGGCCAGCGCGGGGGAGACGAACAGCCGAGGGTGGATCTGGCTCTTCGGGCTGGCGGTGGCCGGGCTGGCGGTGGAGTGGGTGATGCGGCGTCGGCTGGGACTGCGGTAAGCGGGCAGGTGGCAGTCAGCAGGTGGCAGCTACTGCATCGGGACGAAAGCCCCTTGCGCCCGGCCCGACTTGCAGAGACGTCTCCCACAACGGTTTGCCACCTGCCACCTGCCACCTGCCACCTGCCACCTCCTACCCACCCCCCGCTAGCTTCCCCACCCATGACCACCTCCCGACTCGGCGATTCCCCCAGGCTGTCCCTCTGGCAGCGGCTCAAGCGCGTCGCACTCACCGACGTCGGTGCGCTGGTGCGTGGCATGAATGCCGCCGATCTCGAGGCGCTCGAACGGACGCTCATCGAGGCCGATTTCGGGGTGCAGGCCACGATCGATGTGGTGCAGGCGGTGGAGGACCAGGTCCGCCGCGGACAGCTCAAGACCGAGGCGGACCTGAAGGCGGCGGTAGGATCCCGGCTGACGCAGATCCTCGCCGTGCCGGGTCCGCCACCGGGCGAGCTGGCCCGCGCCGCTGATGGCGGCGTGACGGTGATCGTCTTCGTCGGCGTCAACGGTGTGGGCAAGACGACCAGCGTCGCCAAGGTGGGGCGCAAGCTGCAGCGTGAAGGACGGAAAGTGCTGCTCGCCGCGGCCGACACCTATCGCGCCGGTGCGATCGCGCAGCTGCAGACCTGGGCCGATCGGCTCGCGCTGCCCTGCGTCGCCGGAGCACCCGGCGGTGATCCCGCCGCCGTCGCATTCGACGCCATCGAGGCGGCGATGACCCGCGGCCTCGACACCGTACTGATCGACACCGCGGGCCGGTTGCACACGCAGGATGGACTGATGGATGAACTCCGCAAAGTGGTGCGGGTCATTGCCCGCAAGCTTCCCGGAGCACCGCACGAGACGCTGCTGGTGCTCGATGGCACGGTGGGGCAGAATGCCATCCAGCAGGGCCGGCAGTTCCTGCAGGCGGTCCAGCCAACCGGCATCATCGTGACCAAGCTGGACGGCAGCGCCCGAGGCGGCGCCGTCGTCGCCCTGCGCAGCGAACTGGGTCTCCCGATCCGCTTTCTTGGTCTGGGCGAGACGATGGAGGATCTCGAACCATTCGATGCGGCAGCGTTTGCGGCGCGGTTACTGGAGTGAGCGGTCAGCCTTCGGCCTTCAGCCTTCATCCATCAGCGTACCGCGCGCAACGAATGATCGGTGGTACCTCCGCGCTGAGATTGTCCAGCTGATGGCCAACGGCTGACGGCCGACGGCTTCTTCTCATGCCCCTCCTCCGTCCCGACACCCCCATCAAGTTCCTCAAAGGCATCGGTGAGCGCCGCGCCGACGCCTTTGCGCGCCTCGGCGTGCGCACCGCGCAGGACCTCCTCTGGCATATCCCCTTCCGGTATCTCGATGCCTCCACCGTGACGCCGCTGGCCCGCGCGCGGGTGGGTGCGGAAGTGGCCTGCGTGGGCAAGGTGATCGCCAAGCGACTCATGCCGACTCGGAGTGGCCTCAGGATCTTCACCGCCGTCCTGCGCGATGCGAGCGGCATGCTGGAGTGCGCCTGGCCGGGGCAGGGCTTCCTGGATCGGACGATCGAAGTGGGCCAGACGCTGCTGGTCGCGGGTTCGGTGAAATTCTACCACGGGCGGCAGCTCGCGCCGTCGGAATTCGTGGTCCTGTCGGATGGTGCCGAAGGCGAGGACGAGGGGGCGGGCACCGGGCGGGTGCTGCCGGTCTATCGCGCCACCGAAGGCCTCAGCCACAAGGTGATCCGCTCGGTCGTCGACCGTCACCTCGACGGCATGATCGCCTTTTCCCGCGATCCGCTGCCCGAAGACGAGCGCGTCGCGCTGGGCCTGATGCCGGTGTCGGAGGCGCTGCGCGCGGTCCATCGGCCGGCCACGGTGGCGGAGGCGGAGGCGGGGCGGCGCCGACTCGCCTTCGACGAACTGTTCGACCTGCAGCTGATGCTGGCGCGCGCGCGGCTTCTGGCCAAGCGCGGACGCGCCGGCGTGTCGTTCACCGTGCGCCACACCCTCACGCGGGCGCTCGCCGAGGCGCTGCCCTGGCCGCTTACCACCGACCAGAAGCGGGCCATCCGCGAGATCACGGCGGACATGACGACGGCCGAGCGGATGCACCGGCTGCTCATGGGCGACGTCGGCACCGGGAAGACGGTGGTGGCGCTCTTCGCCATGCTGCTGGCGCTGGAGAACGACTACCAGGCTGCGTTGATGGCGCCGACCGAGCTGCTGGCCGAACAGCACTTCGCCACCCTCACGGCGCTGCTCACTCCGCTCGACCTCCGGCCCGAGCTCCTGCTCGGCCGGCTCACCGCGGTGGAAAAGGTGGAGGCACGCAAGAAGCTGGCGCAGGGCCAGGCCCGGCTGGTGGTCGGCACCCATGCGCTGCTGGAGGAGAACGTCGCCTTTCATCGTCTGGGGCTGGTCGTGATTGACGAGCAGCATCGCTTCGGGGTGGAGCAACGGGCGCGGCTCATGGCCAAGGGCGACGCGCCGGATGTCCTCCTCCTCTCCGCCACGCCGATTCCCCGCTCGCTGGCGCTCACCCGGTTCGGCGATCTCGACTGTTCGGTGCTCAAGTCACGCCCGCCGGGCCGCGGAACGGTCAAGACCGCGGTTCGTGCCGTCACCCACCGGGAATCCGTGCTCAAGTTCGTGCACGAGCAGTGCAGCGACGGGCGCCAGGCCTACGTCGTCCTGCCGATCATCGAGGAGTCGGAGCGGGCCGACCTCCGCGCCGCCACCACGATGGCGACGAAACTGACAGCGCTCTGGCCGGATCTCGAGGTAGGGCTGGTGCATGGAAGGCTCAAGGCCACCGAGCGGGATGCGCTGATGCGCCGCTTCCGGCTCGGCGAGATCCACGTCCTGGTCGCCACGACGGTGATCGAGGTGGGCATCGATGTGCCCAACGCGACCGTCATGCTGATCGAGCATCCCGAGCGGTTTGGTCTGGCGCAGCTGCATCAGCTGCGGGGGCGGATCGGACGGGGGCGGGAGGAGAGTTACTGCATCCTGCTGGCCGATGGCCCCGGGTCACGGCGGCTCAAGGCCTTCGCCGCGACGAACGACGGCTTCAAGATCGCGGAGCTGGATCTGGAGGAGCGCCGGATGGGCGACCTGATCGGCTCGCGCCAGGCCGGCGACTTCGAGCTCCGGCTGGCGCGCCTGCCGGACGACACCGATCTGCTCATCCGCGCCCGGACCGAGGCGCGAGCCATCCTCGAGGTGGACCCCTTGCTGAGCCGCACCCGGCATCAGCCGCTCAAGGAGCGAGCCCTGGGACGCTATCCCCGGGCGCTGGAGCTGTTTCGCACCGGCTGAGTCGGCGGGCGGGCGGAGACGCCCGCACCTGCCCTAGAACGAGACGCGCAGCCCCAGCTGGGTGCGCGGCCCGACCACCTGTACCGTCGGCTCGAAGGGGATGTTCTTCGGCGAATGACTCGGCCGGGTGAATTCCCACACGAACAATCCCGCGGTCGCGAGCAGCGTTACCTCTCCACCGAGCAGCCAGCCGCGGGCCCGCCGGTCGCCGGAAAGGGAGGCCTGGTAGTAGCCCTCGGAGATCGGGTCGATGTAATGCCCGTTAGACTGCTGGTCACATCGGGTCTCGTCGTCAAAGCAGTAGCGTTCCAGCCGGTCGAAGGCGTGGTCGGCGTCATGATGGGCGCTCGAGGCCTTGAGCCCCATGCCGACTGCCGCGGCGAGCAGAGCCCACTTTCCATATCGCACCACTGTCGGAATCGTCTTCACCATCGGTGCGATCGAGTCCTGCGCGGCGAGCGGAGCCACCGGCGCGGCAACCGCGAGGCCGATCAGTGCCGCGGTGAACAAGGCCCGCATGCCGGAGCTCCTCATGGCTGCATCCGCTGCAGGTCACCCCGGCCGCCGAAGATCAGGAATCCGCTATCGGGGAGCGCGAGCGCGCCGAGCTCCACGGGGCGGCCGAGCTGGGTGGTCCAGGCGAGGCTGCCATCCTGCAGGGAATAGGCGCGCAAGGCGCCGTTCGAGGCCCCGGTCAGGAGCCAGGGGCCGATGATCTCCGGGGCGCCGGTGGCAGGCCACGGGGTGCGTTGCAGTGGTTCGGCCACGGCGCCGTCGCCCAGCGTCACGATCCGGTAGAGCGACCCCACCTGGGTGACGGCGAAGAGGGTGTCCCCCGAGACGGCTGGTAGCGTGAGTACCGGGGCATCGAGCTGTACCCGCCAGCGTGCCGTGAGACTGTCGGGATCGATCGCGATGACCAGCGAGTCTCCGGTCCCGGCGACGAGGAGATTGCCGAACGCGCGCCAGCCGGCGGTGATGACTCCGGGGGCCCGACGCCGGAGGGTCACCTTGCCGTCACTGACGCGGACCCTGTAGAGACTGTCGTACGAGCTGATGAGGACGTCCGCACCCCCAAGCGGCACCGGGGCGTAACGAGAGGTGGGCAGGGGGCGGCGCCATGCGATACGGCCGGTCGCGGCATGGAGTGCGACGACCCGGTTCTGCCGCGTCAGGCCGATGAGCTTGCCGTCCACCAGCGCGAGCGGCGACTGGATGTAGCCAGTGGATCTGGCCCACACTTCCGAGCCGCTGATGGTGCGAAAGGCGTGCACCTTTCCACCCGGCTGGTCGGTGCCGGCATAGAGCAGATCGCCCGACAGAAGCACGCCCCCCACCAGGGTACCGCCCACCCGCACCGACCACCGGGTGCGGCCGCTCTGGAGATCCACCGCCACGACCCGGCGGTCGGAGCCGCCGACGTACAGCGTGGTCGCATCGAGGGCGAGGGGAGCACTCGGTCCCCGCACCGGTCGGCTGCGCCAGAGCAGGGTGAGCGGCGTGCCCGCGACCGGCACGGGGGACTTGAGATCCCCCGGCTCGAACTCGGGGACCGGCCGATACCCCCCGCATCCCGCGTTGACGGTCAGGAGGAGCAGGGCTAGACTCCACGCCCGCCCGCCACCTGGCCGGCTCACCCGCCGATTCCGATCATGACCACCGTCCGTATTGAAGATCTCGCGCGCCACGTCGGGCAGTCCGTCACCATCCGCGGGTGGGTCACCCATACCCGTTCCAGCGGCAAGATCGCCTTTGTCGTGCTGCGTGACGGCACCGGCTATCTCCAGGGCGTGCTCAGCAAGAAGGAAGTGCCGGAGCCGGTGTGGGCCCGCTTTCCCGGCCTGACCCAGGAAGCCACTGTCGCGCTGACCGGGGTAGTGCAGGCCGAGCCGCGCGCGCCGGGGGGCTACGAGATGCACCTCTCCGACGTCGAGCTGATCGGAACCAGCACCGACTTTCCGATCCAGCCCAAGGAACACGGCACCAGCTATCTCTTCGAGCATCGCCACCTCTGGCTTCGCAGCCGGCGCCAGGTTGCGGTGGCACGGGTGCGGCATGAAGTCGTGCAGGCCATCCGGGACTTCTTCTTTGACCGGGGGTTCACCCTGGTCGACACGCCGATCCTGACCGGGTCCATCGGGGAACAGGCGGGTGAGCTGTTCAGCACCCAGTACTTCGATCTCGGCCAGGCCTACCTCGCGCAGACCGGCCAGCTCTACGTCGAAGCCGCCGCCGCCGCCCTCGGCAAGGTCTACTGCTTCGGGCCGACGTTCCGCGCCGAAAAATCGAAGACCCGGCGCCATCTCACCGAGTTCTGGATGGTCGAGCCCGAAGTCGCCTGGAACGACTCCGCCGCCAACATGCGGCTGCAGGAGGAGTTCGTCAGCTACATCGTCGGCCGTGCCCTTGATCGCCGAAAGGAGGAGCTCAAGGAACTGGAGCGTGACACCACCACCCTCGAACGGGTGCAGGCACCGTTTCACCGGATCTCCTACACTGACGCCGTAGCCAGGCTCAACGCGCTCGGCTCCGACATGGAATGGGGTCGGGATCTCGGCGGCGACGACGAAACGCTGCTGGCCCAGCAGTACGACCGGCCGGTCTTCGTGTTCAACTATCCCAAGGGGGTCAAGGCCTTCTACATGAAGGAGAACCCGGACGACCCCCGTACGGTACTGAATAACGACTGCCTGGCCCCCGAAGGGTACGGCGAGATCATCGGTGGCTCGCAGCGGGAGGACAGCTACGAGCGGCTGCTGGCGCGAATCCTGGAGCAGGGGCTCGATCCCGAAGCCTACCGCTGGTATCTCGACCTGCGGCAGTACGGGACGTTCGTGCATGCAGGGTTTGGTCTCGGCGTGGAACGTACGATCGCGTGGATTTGCGGCCTGCCTCACATCCGGGAGACGATTGCCTTCCCGAGACAGATACATCGGCTTTATCCGTGACTCCCAGGCTTATCGGATGAACGGGAGGGGGCCGACCGGCGGTCGGCCGCCTACCCGCTCACCTTCCGGCTTTCACCTCATCCCACAGCAGATCCAGCGCCTCCAGTCCCGCCGTCGCCATCTCGACGCCCCGTTCAGTGGCGAGCCGCTCCACCGCCTCGAAGCGGTGGCGAAACTTCCGGTTGGCATGCTCCAGCGCGATCGCCGGCTGCACCCGTGCCTTGCGCGCCAGATTCACCACCGCGAACAGCAGGTCGCCGATCTCGTCGATGACGGCGGCGCTTGGGGGTGAGTTAACCGGTTCGCCCGAGGCTTCGACTGCTCCGCGGTCAATTGGGGCGCGAGTCTCAGACCCGCCCCCTCCCTCCGATGAGTCGGACCGGCGAAGCGCCTCCTCCACTTCGGCCAGCTCCTCCCGCACCTTGTCCACCGGCCCGACTGTGTCGGGCCAGTCGAAGCCCACCGTCGCCGCCCGTTCCTGCAGCCGGTACGCCATCGCCAGGCTCGGCAGCGCCGGGGGCAGGCCGGCCAGTGTCCCACCGCGCCGTTCGCCCTGCTTGAGCTTTGACCAGCTCACTGCGGGACCCAGGTCGAAGAGATGCGGATGCCGACGGCGCATCTTCTCCTCGAGGTCGCCGGCGACCTGGTCGGCGGTGAACTCCTTCTGTTCCTCGCCGAGCACGATCTGCCAGGCCAGGTGCAGCAGCAGATCCGCCACCTCCTCGCGGATGGCGGCCGGTTCTCCTTCGGCGATCGCATGATCGAGTTCAAAGACCTCCTCGACCAGATAGGGGCGAATGGTCTCGCGGGTCTGCACCCGGTCCCAGGGGCAGCGGCGTCGCAGGTCACGCACCATCGCGCAGGCACGGCCAAGCGCTGATTTATCTTGCATTTGTCCTCCTCGATCCGTATCATACGCCCCGCTCAATCATGACGTCAATCACAGACGCGCCCGAGCGCGCGTGGGCCGAGGTGGACCTGGCCGCGCTGGCAGGCAATGCGCGCACCGTGGCCCGGGTCTCCGGTGCCCGCCTGCTGCCGATGATCAAGGCCGACGCGTACGGTATCGGTGCTCCGGCCGCCGTTCGCGCGCTTGCGCCCCTGGACCCGTGGGGATTCGGGGTCGCAACGCTGGAGGAAGCCGCCGCGCTCCGGGCTACAGGAGTGGATCACCCCCTCGTCGCCTTCTCCCCACTTCATCCCCGGCAGATCCCTTCCGCCATCGCACACGGTGTGCGTCCCGTTGTCGGGGACGCGGCCGCGCTGCGGGGCTGGATCGGCGCATCGGGCGGTCCCTTTCACGCCGAAATCGACACGGGAATGGGGCGGACCGGCTTCCGCTGGGATGAGACTGGCGGATGGCGGGAACTGCTCGGCGACGCCGGCGCCTGCGAGGGCATCTTTACCCACTTCCACTCCGCTGAGACCGACCCCGCTTCTGTGAGCGTCCAGTGGGAGCGTCTGCAGGCGGTTGTGTCGACGTTGCGTCACCGACCGGTTCTGGTGCACGCAGCCAACAGCGCCGCGGCCCTCGGCGGGCGGGCCTTCGCCGGCGATCTGGTGCGGCCGGGGATCTTTCTGTACGGCGGGAACGCGGGCCATCACGAGGCCGCGCCCGTGGTCCGGCTACGGGCCCGCGTCGTCGCGATGCGGACCGTGCGCCCCGGTGACAGCGTGTCCTACGATGCGACCTGGGTGGCCGACGCTGACACGGTCGTGGCTACGCTGGGGATCGGCTACGCGGACGGGCTGCATCGGAGCCTGAGCAATCGCGGCGTGGTGGAACTGAATGGCGCCGTGGTGCCCATCGTCGGGCGTGTCACGATGGACTTCACCATGGTCGTGCCAGCGGGACCCTGCCAGATCGGTGATGTGGCGACGATCTTCGGCGGGCGGGTCTCGCTCGACGATCAGGCCACCCGCGCCGGCACCATCTCCTACGAGTTGCTCACCGCCATGGGCCCGCGGATTCAGCGGAGGTATCACGGATGAACCAGCACTTTGCTTCCCTCGTCGTGGGCCTCAGCCATCAGGCCGACCAGGCGATCCAGGGCAACCTCCCCGAGGGAACGCCCGGCGCGCCCGACGCGCGCGAGGTCGCCCGCACGCTCATCGACACGCTCGGCATGCTGGAGCAGAAGACCCGGGGACAGCTTGAGCCGGACGAACAGCGGCTGCTGACCGAGGCGCTCACCGGCATCCGCTTCCGGTTCGTCTCGACGGAGAAGAAGTAGCCTGCGCCGCGCCGCCCTGATCGTGCTCGATGGCGTTGGCATCGGCGCCGCACCAGATACGGCGGCCTATGGCGACGTCGGCAGCGACACGCTCGGCAATGTCGCGCGCGCCGTGGGGGGCCTGAAGCTGCCCCACCTCGAGCGACTCGGGCTGGGCTGCTGCGCCTCGCTGAGCGGAATGCAGGCGGTGCCGGACCCCAGCGCCGCGTTCGGTGTCGCCCAGCCACGCGGGGCGGGGAAGGACAGTACCGCGGGGCACTGGGAACTCTGCGGGCTGCCGCTGGCGCAGCCGTTCCGGACCTACCCGCAGGGCTTCCCGGCTGGATTCGTGGCGGCCTTCAGCCAGGCGACGGGGCGTGGCGTGTTGGGAAACCGTACCGCCTCGGGGACCGCGATCCTCACCGAACTCGGGGCCGAGCATGTCGCCACCGGGTCGTGGATTGTCTACACGTCGGCCGACAGCGTCTGCCAGATCGCGGCGCATGAGGATGTGGTCCCGCTCGCGGAGCTGTATCGCGCCTGCGAGACAGCCGGTGCACTCCTCACCGGTCCCGACGCGGTCTCGCGGGTGATTGCCCGGCCCTTCACCGGCTCGGGGACGCAGTGGACCCGCACAACCCGGCGGCGGGACTTCAGCGTCGCGCCGCCAGGAGAGACGCTGCTCGACCGGCTGGCGGCGGCGCATATCCCCCGGGTCGGCATCGGGAAGGTGGACGATCTCTTCGCCGGCCGGCACATCACCAGCATCCACCCGCGGGATAACGCCGAGTCCTATGCCGCCATCGCGAGCGCGCTGCGCACGATGCGCCGCGGATTGCTGTTCGTGAATGTGGTCGAGTTCGACCAGAGCTGGGGCCACCGGAATGATGTCCCCGGCTTTCACGAGGGCCTGGTGCAGCTGGATAATGCGCTCCCAGGCATCCTGGCCCCGGTCCGGGACGAGGATCTGGTTATAATTACCGCCGATCACGGAAACGACCCGACCACGCCCTCCACTGATCATTCACGCGAACAGGTCCCGGTGCTTGCGTTCGGGCCGCGGGTGACGCCCCGGTCGCTGGGGGTCCGGTCGACCTTCGCCGACGTGGGACAGACGCTGGCGGAATTCTTCGGCGTGCCGCCACTCGCGGCGGGATCGTCCTTCCTGCCGGAGATCTGGAATGGCTGACACGCTCCGTGCCGCGGCACTCGCTGCACGGGACCGGGCCTACTGTCCCTACTCCGGCTTTGCGGTCGGGGCGGCGCTGGAAGCGGACGACGGCCGGATCTTCACCGGCTGCAACGTGGAGAACGCCTCGTTCGGTCTCACGCTCTGCGCCGAACGCAATGCGCTGGTCACTGCCGTCGCAGCCGGCGCGCGCAGCTTCCGGCGGCTGGTGGTGGTCGCCGGCTCGGACCCGCCGGTGGCCCCCTGTGGTGCCTGCCGGCAGGTGCTCGTCGAGTTTGGTGCCGCACTGGAAATCGAAGGGGTGGGACCGACCGGCAGTCGTCGCTGGCGGCTGGCCGACCTTCTGCCGGATGCCTTTGGCCCTGAATTGCGGGGCCAGCACGAATAAAGGAGTCTCTGTTGTCGAAGATCCTGCACCGCTGGCGACGGATTGTCCCGGTGACGGCCCTCGTGGTCGTCATCGCCGCCTGCCAGGAGAAGCTCTCCGCCCCCGCCGATTGTCCTGCGCTCTGCCCGGGCGGAGTGCAACTGCGCGATACCGTGCTTGCGCCCATCATCGGCGGCGACACCAGCTTCTCCGGCTACCGCACGGCAGGGCAGGGCTCGTCGCTGCGGGTCTCCTACCAGTTCGCCGCGAGTGAGGACCGGGCGGTCATCCGGTTCGGCCCGCGCAGCGATTCGGTCGTCGTGGGCGACAGCACGATCCCCTACACCTCGCTCGACTCGATCCAGTTCGCCTTCTCGCTGCTCAAGCGCGATCCCTCGGTGACGGGTCTCAAGATCTTCATCTACCGCCTCCCGCCGACGGTGGACTCGACCACGACGTTCGCGCAGGTGGAGGCCGCGTTCGTCCCCACCGCCATCGTGGACAGCTTCGTGGTTGACGATACCACGAAGACCCAGCGGTTCACCCGGGTCTACACCGGGGCGGGTCTGGTGCCCTGGGTCATCCCTGCCGCGGATTCCGGTGTGCTGGCGCTGGGCTTCCAGATCCGCGCCGCCAGCGGCACGGGAGTTCGCATCGGCGGGGTCGGGGCCGGCAGCGCGGGGCCGACGTTCAGCAACTTCACGACCGCACCCTCCGACACCACCACGGTCACGCGGGTGCTCAGCCCGGGAATCAGGTTCAATACCTTCGTCTCGCAGGCTATTCCGGCGAACAACATCGATGAGCTCACGATCGGCGGCGCGCCGAGTTCGCGGGCCATTATCCGGTTTCCATGGCCGAGCTACCTCCGGGACTCGGCCCAGATCGTCCGGGCCACCCTGGAATTGATTCCGCTGGCGGCGTTCCCCGGGTTGGCCACGGATACCGCGTTCCTGCAAGTGCGCCCGGTGCTGGCCGATTTCGGGAGCAAGAGCCCGGGCACGACGGATGCCTTCTTCATCGGCGTCGGCAACCTCCTGCCGGGCGCGTCGGACACCGTCCGCATCGAGGTGCGTCGTGCTACGGCCCTCTGGCAGGGTACGAACCCGCTGCCATCGGTCTTCATCCTGCAGCTCTTTCCCGAGGTGAGCAGCTTCACTCGCGCCGTCTTCGGTTCCACCCGGTCTCCGGCGAGTCAGGCCCGGCTGCGGATTACCTACGCGCTCCCCTATCCCTTTGAGGCTCCGTGAGCGTCCGGTCCCGCCTGGCATTCCTCGCCAGCCGCATGCTGCTGCTGGCAGCGTTCGCGGCCGCTCCCGCCACACTCACTGCCCAGTCCTCCATCTTCGGGGTGCGCGGTCTCGGTCTGCCAGGCCGTCCACTGACCGCCGCCACCCGGGGAACCGGCGGAGCCTTCGGGCTGTTCGACGGTGAGAGCGACCTCAATCCGGCTGCGATGGCCGCGCTTGAGAATGTGACCGCGAGCTTCGCGCTGGCGCCCAGCTGGCGGAAGTGGGAGGGGCCGGCGGGTAGTGCCAGCCTCCGTGAGACCCGCTTCCCGCTGGTCTTCGTCGGCGGGCCGATCCCGGGCAGCAAGGTGGGGATCGGTATCTCGATCGGCAGCTACGCCGACCGGGATTTCTCGCTGACGACCTCTGATACAATTTCGCTGCGCGGTGTCCCGGTCGGGATCAGTGACACGCTCAACTCACGCGGCGGTCTGAACGAAATCCGGCTGGCGACTGGTGTCGCGCTCGGCGCTCGCACCACGATCGGCGGGGGCGTCTACTGGATCACCGGTTCCAGTCGGGTCGATGCCCGTCGGGCCTTCAGCGATAGCAGCTACCTCGCCATCCGGCAGACGGGGGAGCTTTCCTACCAGGGCTTCGGGCTGTCCGCCGGAATACTCCACCAGCTCTCGCCGGCGATTCAGCTGGCCGGCCTCATACGCACCGATGGGAAAGCCACCATCGAGCGGGATTCCGCGCGGGCCTACACCGTGGACCTGCCGTGGACCATTGGAGCCGGGGTCAGACTGCGCGCCTCGAAGCGGCTGAGCGTGGCGGGGCAGGCCGTCTACCGGACCTGGTCGGGTGCCAACAGCGATCTGGTCGCCCAGGGCGGACCTGGCGCACGGAATACCCTCGAGCTGAACCTCGGCGGGGAATTCATCCGGAAAGTCCGTGCACCGTACAAGCTGCCGATTCGCTGGGGGGCCAGATACGCCCAGTTGCCCTTCTCCCTTCTCCCCGGGGAGTCCGCCAAGGAGTTCAGTCTCTCAGCCGGAACGGGGCTGCGATTCGCCCAGGCGCGGGCGGCTATCGACCTGTCGCTGGAGCACGCCTGGCGGACCGAAGGGTCGCAGTACAAGGAGCGGGCGTTGACGCTGAATTTCGGCCTGTCGATCCGGCCGTATGGCACTGGGGTGAGGTAGGGCGAAGCCGTCAGCCGTCAGCCGTCAGCGGTCAGCCATCAGCTAACGGCCGTCTGCGGGAAACCGCCCAGGGTCTGGCAACGCCAACCGCGCAACCGCCCAACCGCCTAATCGCCCAACCGCCCTCTCCCGACCGCCTTCCGCCCCCCATCTGCACGGCCTATCTTCATTCCCCAATGAAACGCGTCTACATCGAGACCTACGGCTGCCAGATGAACGTGGCCGACACCGAGCTCATGCTCGGCGCGCTCGGGCGTGACGGCTATCTCCCCACCGACCAGCCGGACGGGGCCGACCTGCTGCTGATCAACACCTGTGCCGTGCGAGACAACGCCGAGCAGCGGGTGATCGGACGGCTGGGGGAACTGCAGCATTACAAGCGGGGCGGCGCGATCCTCGGGGTGGTCGGCTGCATGGCGCAGCGGCTGGGGCCGATGCTGCTTGAGCGGGCGCCCAAGGTGGATCTGGTCGCCGGCCCGGACTCCTACCGCAATCTGGCGAGTCTCGTTGCCCAGGCGCGTGAGGGCCAGCGGGTGACGGATACGGAGTTCCGCTCCTGGGAGCACTACGAAGACGTGCCCCCGGTGCGGGAGACCTCCGCGACGGCCTTCGTGACGGTGCAGCGTGGCTGCGATTACAAGTGCACCTTCTGCATCGTTCCGTATACCAGGGGACCGGAGCGGAGCCGTAGCTTGGCCGATGTGGTCCGCGAGGTCGCGGTGCTCGCCGCGCGCGGAACCACGGAGGTGACACTCCTTGGCCAGACAGTCAACAGCTATCACGACGGCACCCACGATTTCGCCGATCTGCTCCGTGCGACGGGGGCGGTCGACGGTATCCGGCGCATCCGGTTCACCAGCCCCTATCCGACCGACTTCACCGATCGGGTCATCGAGGCCATGGCGACCGTCCCCGCCGTGTGCGAGCACGTGCACCTGCCGGTGCAGAGCGGCTCCAATGCCGTGCTCAAGCGGATGCTGCGGCGCTACACCCGCGAGGGATACCTCGAGGTGGTGGCCGGGCTCCGCGCCGCGATGCCGGCGATCACCTTCTCTACCGATATCATCGTCGGCTTCCCGGCGGAGACCGAGGCCGAGTTCGCGGAGACGGAGAGCCTGGTCGCCGAGGCGGGATTCGACGAGGCCTACACCTTCCGCTACTCGGTCCGTGAGGGGACCCCGGCGGTGCGGCTCAAGGACCATGTGCCCGAGGCTGTGTCCGCCGCCCGGCTTGAGCGACTCATCGCGCGGGTGCGGGAGCAGGGCCGGCGGAACAACGCCGCCCATGTGGGTGGCACATTCGAGGTGCTGGTGGAGCGACTCGCGCGACGGGGCGGCATGCTGCTGGGCCGGACCCGTGGCAATCACATGGTCCTGCTGGACCTGCCGGAGAGCAGCATCGGCGAGTATCACACCGTTCAGCTCACCGGTACGACCGGATCGACCTTCACCGGTACCGTTGTCCGACCCCAACTGGCGGTGCTCGCATGAGCCGACCCGTTCTGCGCAATCTCGTCGAGACCCACGTCGCGGAAGGGTACGCGGTGCTACGGAAGCATTTCCCCGATTTCTGTGGCTGCGACACCTGCCGGCTCGACGTGATGGTCTACGCCCTGAACCGTCTGCCGGCGCGCTATGTGATCGGACGCGAGGGCACGGTGGTGACGGATGTGAACCTGGACAAGGACCAGAATCGCGCCACGATCGACGTCGCGATCATGGAGGGATTCCGCAAGGTGCATCTCGCGCCGCGCTGCGAGCGGAAGGGTGCGGCGAAGTAGCCGGCACTGATGTCGCGGTCGGGTGGCGGTGAGGTGGCCGCCCGCCGTCCTGCTGCTGCTGTCCTATGGGGCCGGTCTCGCGATCGGCCTCACGCATTTTCAGGCACCGGTCGTCGTCGCTTCGGGTATCGCGCTCATCGCGATCGGGGGTGCGTTTCTTCCCCGTCGAGCCCTCGTCTGGCCGGTCGCCCTCCTGCTCGGCCTCGGGGCCGGCCACCTCGCGACGGTCGAGGACGCCGCCAACTGCGCCGCCCGACTCGCCTCCGGACCGATTGATCTCGACCTGCACCTGCTCGAACCGGTCTCGCCCGAGGCGCGTATCGCCGCGGTACGGCTCGTGGACCACGCCTGCGCCGGATCAGTTCGCGCGCACTGGCCGGTCCGGGTCGTGCTGCCCGCCGGGGCGATCGTCCGGGTCACGGGACGCTGGGCGCCTGCGGAGCGGAGTGGGACTTCCCCCGCTGATGGGATACTGCTGATCGAGACGGTGACATTGCGTTCGGTCGAGCCGACCCTCGGTGAGCGGCTGCGGGGCTGGGTTATCGGGACCAGCGCGACGTTGTATGGGCACCGGACCGGGACCGTCGAGGCGCTGGTCCTCAACCGGCGCGCCGGGATGCCGGCCGACCTCAAGAACCGGTACGCCCGTGCCGGACTGGTCCACCTCCTCAGCATCTCCGGCTTCCATGTCGGGGTCATCATCGGCTGGGTCCTGATCTTCACCCGGCTGGCCGGGATGTCGCGCACGGGATCGAGCCTGTTCGCCGCCGGGGTCGCCCTCGCATACGTGCTCTTCCTTGGCTGGCCGGCGCCCGCCGCCCGCGCTGCGTTGCTGGCTGCCCTGGTCCTGCAGGGGCATCACCGACAACGTCATGCCCAGGCAGTGCCGTTGCTCGCGGTGGCGTGCCTGGTGCTGCTCCTGCTCGATCCACGGGCGGTGCTGGAGCCCGGGGCCTGGCTTTCGGCCGCTGCGCTCGGTGGGGCGCTGGTGGCCACCCGGTGGAGCGATCGCGCGCTGGGGAAACACTGGCTCTGGCGCACCCTGGCGGGGTCGGTCGGCGCCACGCTCGCAACCGCACCTGTTACGGCCGCGTTGTTCGGCACCGTCTCGCTGGCGGGTATCGCCCTCAACTTCCTGGCGATCCCGCTTGCGGCAGTCGCGGTGCCGGGCATTCTCTGTTCGCTGCTTGCCGCCGCGATCGTTCCGTCGCTTGCTCCGCCTCTCGCGGCTGGTTCCGGGGGCCTGCTGGGCCTGCTGGATGGGCTGGCGTGGTGGGGCGGGAAGTGGGACGCGCTGGTGGTCGTGCAGCCGGTGGCGGCGGCTTCCGCCATCCCATGGCTTGGCGTGCTGCTGGCGGCGGGGTGGGTCATTGCGGGTGGGACGACGCGCTGGGAAGCGGCTCGTCGAGCCGCGCTTGGCGGGGCACTGGCCGTCTGGGGCCTCGTCCTCGCCGACGGCTTCAATGCGGTCCATGACACCGGTTCAGGGCTGGCGTTACATTTTCTCGACGTCGGTCAGGGCGATGCTGCCGTGTTGCGGACGCCGGCCGGGCGGTGGATCCTGATCGATGCCGGCCCCCGCGATGCCAAGGGGGATGCCGGCCAGCGAGTGGTGGCGCCATTCCTGGCACGTGCGCATGCCGCCCGGTTGTCGCTGGCAGTGATTTCCCACGCGCATGCAGATCACATTGGCGGACTCCGTTCAGTCATCGAACGTATCCCCACCGACGAGGTGCTCGAGCCGGCGGAGCTTGTCGCAGACCCGGTCTACACCGGCTCGCTTGATGCCATGGCCGCGGAGGAGATTTCCTGGCGCGCGGCGCGAGATGGGATGTACTTCGAGATGGATGGGGTGAAATTCACCGTGCTTCACCCCGACACCACCTGGGCCGAGTGGCGGCTGGACCTGAACGAGGATTCCGTGGTGCTGCTGGTGGAATACGGCAGCTTCCGGGCGGTCTTTCCGGGCGATGCCGGCGTCGTGGCGGAACGGCGTCTGGGCGGCCGGATCGGATCGGTCGATCTCCTCAAGGTGGGGCATCATGGGTCCCGCAGCGCGACGGGGGACGCCTGGCTTGATGAGCTGCACCCGACGCTTGCCGTGATCAGCGCCGGGCGGCACAATGGTTACGGCCACCCGCACGTCGAGGTGATGCGGCGGTTGACGCGCAGCGGGGCGCGGATCTGGCGCACCGATCAGGATGGACCACTCACGTTGCACACCGACGGGCGCACGCTGTGGCTCGACCGGGGCTGGACCCGCGAGACGATCCCCCTGGCGCCCCATGCCGGCGCCCATGCCCAACATCGAGGAAGCCCACGTGCACCCTAACTCGCGCGTCACGACCATCGAACGCTTCATCCTCGACCAGGAGGAGAAGTACCCCGAGGCGACCGGTGAGCTCTCCTACCTGCTATACGACATCGCACTGGCAGCCAAGATCATCGCGGCGAGTATCCGGCGGGCGGGGCTGGTGAATATCCTGGGCAGCGCAAACAACATGAACGTCCAGGGTGAGGACCAGCAGAAGCTCGACGTCTTCGCCAACGAGACGCTGAAGGACGCGCTGAATCACACCGGGCGGGTGTGCGTGATGGCGTCGGAAGAGGACGCCGAACTGATTCCGGTCCCCGCGGAATACCCGGCCGGCAAGTACACCGTACTCTTTGATCCGCTGGACGGGTCGTCGAACATCGACGTCAATGGCGCGGTGGGCACCATCTTCAGCATCTACCGTCGCATCAGTACCGCTGGGCGGGGCGATCTGGCGGATGTGCTGCAGCCGGGATGCAAGCAGATCGCGGCAGGCTACGTGATCTATGGTTCCAGCACGATGCTGGTCTACACTACTGGCCAGGGCGTGGCCGGCTTCACCCTCGATCCCTCGATCGGCGAATTTCTCCTCTCTCATCCCAAACTGGTGACGCCGCGGGTCGGAAAGTACTACAGCGTCAACGAGAGCAATTTCGCCCGCTGGAGCAAGGGCACGCAGTGGGCGGTGCGCGGCTTTCACGGCGACCGGCCCGAGGAGATCAAGGGGAAGAACAGCCGCTACATCGGCTCGCTCGTCGCCGACTTCCATCGCAACCTGATCGCGGGCGGCATCTTCATGTATCCGGCCGATGCCCGGAACCCCAAGGGCAAGCTCCGCCTGTTGTACGAAGCATCGCCGATGGCGTTCATCGCCGAGCAGGCCGGCGGCTCGGCCACGGACGGTGTTCGGCGCATCCTCGACCTGGTGCCGACGGACCTGCATGAGCGGACCCCGCTGGTCATCGGCTCGCGGGAGGATGTGGGCTACGTCGCCGACACGCTGCGCCGTCAGGGAGAGGGCTGAAGGTGGAGGAGCAGCCCGGGATCTATCCCTTCACTCGCGGGATCTACCCGCGGATGTATACCGAGCGGCTCTGGACCATGCGCCAGTACGCCGGATTCGGGACGGCGGAGGAAACCAACGCCCGGTTCCGGCTGCTGCTGGCGGCGGGGCAGAGCGGCCTGTCGACGGCCTTCGATCTGCCGACCCAGATGGGCTACGACTCCAACCACCCGATGGCCGAGGGCGAGGTGGGCCGGGTGGGAGTCGCGATCGACACCGTGGAGGACCTGCACGATCTCTTCCGCGAGATTCCGCTGGACAAGGTGTCCACCTCGATGACCATCAATGCCACCGCCGCCATGCTGCTGGCGATGTATGTGGTGGTCGGGGAGGAGCAGGGGGTGCCGCGGCAGCAGCTGCAGGGGACGGTGCAGAATGACGTCCTCAAGGAGTACATCGCGCGGGGAACGTACATCTACCCGGCGGTGCCCTCCCTGCGGCTGATTACGGACATCTTCCGCTTCATTGCGGAAGAGCGGATGAACTTCAACCCGATTTCGATCAGCGGTTACCACATGCGGGAGGCGGGGGCGACGGCAGTGCAGGAGGTCGCTTTCACGCTCGCCAATGCCATCGAGTACGTGAGCCGGGCCGTGGCGGCCGGGCTCGAGGTGAATCGATTCGGGCCGCGGCTGTCGTTCTTCTTCGCGGCGCACAATGATCTTTTCGAGGAGGTTGCCAAGTTCCGCGCCGCCCGCCGCCTCTGGGCCCGGATTGCGCGGGAGCGGTTCCAGGCCGACGAGCAGACCTGCCGGCTCCGGTTCCACACCCAGACGGGCGGGGTGACCCTGCAGGCGCAGCAGCCCCTGACCAACGTCGTCCGGGTGACGGTGCAGGCGCTCGCCGCCACGCTGGGCGGCACCCAGTCGCTGCATACCAACGGCTACGATGAGGCGCTCGCGCTCCCGACCGCCGAATCGGCGACGCTTGCCCTGCGGACGCAGCAGGTGCTGGCCTACGAGAGCGGGCTGGCCACCGTGGTCGATCCGTTCGCGGGCAGCTACGTCATCGAGGCGCTGACTGACCGGATCGAACAGGAGGCACAGGCGCTGATTGCGGAGGTGGACCGGCTTGGCGGCTCGGCTGCCGCCATCGAACTTGGCTGGTTCCAGGAGGCGATCGGCCGCAGTGCGTGGGAGGCGCAGCAGCGGCAGGAATCGGGCGAACTGGTAGTGGTGGGACTGAACCGATTCACCGATGGTTCCGCCATTCCCGTCATCCCCCGGCCCGACTTCTCCTCCCTTGCGACCCAGCAGGCGGCTCGGCTGGCAGAGGTGAAATCCCGGCGGGACGCCGGGCGGGTGGAGCGCGAGCTTCGCGCGCTGGAGAACGCGGCTCGCGGTGCCCTGCCGCTCATGCCGCCGATGATCGACGCGGCGCGGGCCCGCGCCACGCTGGGAGAAATGAGCGATACGCTCCGGGCGGCGTGGGGGGTGTATCACCCCGGCGGCTGAACCGCACCTCCCCGCAGCTCCCGCAACCGGCCAGTGTGGTACCGGTGCGACAGCCCGAATGAGCAAGTAACAACTCCCTAACTTGCCAGCGGTGCGCACCAGATCCCATCTTGGATGGGGTGGGCCTTGGCGGGCCCTCGGATCTCCGGCCTCGGAGTGTGCGGATGTCACTGCTGCTGGTGGCGGCGGTTCAGGTACTGTTTCAGGTCCAGGCGCCTCAAGCCACCGTCCGCGGGACTGTGGTGGACGAGGAGTCGGGCGAGCCACTGGTGGGCGCGGTCGTCGCGCTCTCTCTCCTGAACCGCACCGTCGTCACCGATCCCCGCGGTCACTATTTCCTTCCACGGGTGCCGAGCGGGACGCAACGGCTCACGGTCCGGTTCATCGGTCACGCGCCCCGTCTCATGAATGCGCTGGTCCCATCTGCCGGCGAGCTGGAGATCAACGTGTCGTTGCGACCGGTTCCCCTGTCCCTCGCTCCCCTGGCTGTCCGTGCTCCGGTGGCGGTTCGCGGAATCGGTGCGGACGACAGCACTGCGTTTGCCGACCGGACCACCTCGATTGCAGCAGTCCGACAGGACGGCCGGCTCTCCGAGCCTGACGTGCTGCAGGCGCTTGGGGGAGGCGATGTCTCCCTCTCCCCGGAATCACCCAGTGGCGTGAACCTGAGGGGCGGCAGTTCGGACCAGGTGGCGTACCTGCTCGACGGAGTTCCAGTCTTCAGTCCCTACCACAGCGCCGGGCTCTTCAGCGCCTGGAACCCCGACGCGATCGCCGGCCTGCGCCTGGCTGCCTCCGGTCCCTCGCTGGGCCAAACCCATGCTCTCTCCGGTGCCGTGGCGGCGGAGACCCGCGCTCCGGGTACCCGAACATCCTCCCGGGGGAGTCTGAGTACCACCCAGGCGCGGGTGACGTTTGACGGACCGATCGGCGGGCATGGAGGCGGTTATCTGGTAAGCCTCCGTTCCGGCTTTGCCGGCGACGCCACGCACAAACAGGACTTCTCCTACCTCAATGGGGGTGCGAGGGACGGGCTGGTCACGCTCGATTTCCCCGCCTTCGGTGGACGGTTTCGCCTGCTGGGCTACCAGGGCAGCGACGCCTTCAACGCAGCGGCCCGGGTCGGCCCCGAGATCCACGCCCCGGGGGGTGATTTCCGCAACCAGTTCACCTGGCGGAGCCGGTCGGTCGGCATGGAATGGCAGCGGAGTTCTGCCGCAACGACCCTGCGCCTGCGGGGGTGGCATGCGACCGCGAAGGCCGGTGTTGACTGGGCCGCCACGAGTGGTGCGTTCGATCTCGTCAGTGGGCGACGCGACGTCGGTGTGCTGGCCTCGCTGGAGCATCACTCGGGAGGAGTCACCGACCTCATCGGCGTTCGTGCCGAGTTCAGTCGGACCAGTTATCTGATCGATTCCGACACCGCCTCACGGCGGTCATGGGGGCTCGAAGGCCGGACGCCCCTGGCCACCGCCTTCGCCCAGCAGACCCGATCGCTGAACGATCGGGTGCAGCTGCGCGTGGGTGCGTCGCTCACCGCCGGCGCGGGTGCACTGCGCCTCTCGCCGAGCGCCCAGGCGGAGTGGACCGTGACCCCCGTGCTCCGGCTCTCGGGTGGGTATGACCGCACCCACCAGTTCGCCCAGTCCCTCCGCAACGCGGAATCCATTGTCGGGACCGTCTTTCCGGTTGACCTGTACGTCGGTGCCGGTGCGACGGGGGTCCCGGTGGCACGCAGTGATCAGGCAACGCTCACGGCGGACCTCCGGCCGCGGAGCGATGTGCACCTGGCGGTCCAGGCGTACGCCCGTCGCCTCACTGGCCTGGTGCTGGTCGCACCGCGCGATGGCGAGCCAGTCGCCACGGGCGGATACGCCGTCGGTTCCGGCAGGGCCCATGGGGTGTCAGTTGAGGCTGGTCTGAGTGCGCGACGATTCGGCGTCCTCGCCAGTTACGGGTACCAGCGGGTCCGCTACCAGTATGGCGACTCCAGCTACGTCCCGAGTCATGGGGCCGAACACCAGCTTCACGCTGGACTCACGGTCGTGCCGGTGCGCTCGCTCTCCCTCCGTGTCGGCGCGACCGGCATCTTCGGTCGCCGGGGGACGATCGTGTCCGGGGCGGTGATTTCCGAATCGTGCAATCTCCTCGACCGGGGCTGTGAATTCGCCGGCAGCCCGAACCACAACGGTGAGGCGCTGGGCGGGCTGGCGCTCCCGGCGTATTTCCGGTTCGATATCGGCCTGCGGAAAGAATGGGATCTCGGCTTCGAGCGACGGGCCGGAACCATCGCCCTGTTCGGTACCCTGACAAACGTATTCAACCGCAAGAATCTCCTCAGTTTCGCCCGGGACGATGCGACGAATCGCCTCAGCCGCATCGACTTGCGTCCCCGTGCCCCGCTGGTCGTGGGTCTCGACTGGACGTTCTGAGGTCCGCTGCGCTCCCGCCTTGTCACAAGATCGTCGTCTCGCTGGTTCCTTCTGCGTGCGGATGGGCGGGGGAGGTTCGGGGCGACCTGCGCCCCGCGGTCAGGCCAACTACCGGGCGCGTGGTATCCCGCCCGAAGGGAGTGGGTCAGCTGAGCGAGACATCAAGCGCGTTCCACGATCAGTTCGTGGACCTGTTCGGCGCCCAGTTCCAGCGGCTCTTTCGCTACCTGGATCGACTGTCCGGCGAACCGGAGCTGGCGGCCGATCTCGCCCAGGAGGCCTTCGTCCGGCTCTATCGGCGAGGGTCGTTCCCCGACGCGCCCGAGGCATGGTTGCTCAGCGTGGCGATGAACCTCTTCCGCAATGAGCGCTCGACCCGAAGCCGGCGCACGCGGTTGCTCACCGTGACCCGCGGTGAAGCGTCCTTGGCCGACCCACCGCCTCCGCCCGATCAGGCGATGCTGGATCGTGAGGCAGGGCAGCAAGTTCGCGCCACCCTCGACCAGATGGCGGACCGGGAGCAGAGACTCCTGCTGCTCTGGGCCGAAGGGTACAGCTACCACGACATGGCCCTGGCGCTGGGGCTGAACGAAGCCAGTGTCGGCACTCTTCTGGCCCGGGCCCGGCGAGCTTTCCGGGAAACCTATGGAGCGGCCCGTGATGCATCTTGAAGATGAGCGGATCCAGCGGCTGCTCCACGGCGAACTGAAGGCTCCGGAGCAGGCGGCGACCCAGGACCATCTCGCAGGCTGCGCGAGCTGCCGTCAGGCCGTGAGCCTGGCTGAGCGGGAGAATGACGAGCTCAGGTCCCTGCTGCGCCAGGTCGACCACCGGCCACCCGCCACTTCGGTCGAGGCGATCGTCGCCCGCTCCCGTCGCCGCGCTCCGGCCTGGTTGCGGCTGGCGGCTGGCCTTCTCCTCTCGGTCGGCCTGGCGAGCGCGGCATATGCAGCGCCGGGGTCACCGCTGCCCGGCTGGCTCGCGGCGGCCGGTCGGTTTCTCGCGGGCACTGCGTCACCCAGGGTCCCCCCAGGTCCGGAACTGCCGGCCCCCGTCCCGGAGCTGGCCGGCGTCGCCATCACGCCCGGAGCGCGGCTGACGATCATGTTCTCCGCCACCCAGAGCACCGGCGTGGCGAATGTCTCACTCATCGATGGACCTGACGTTGTCGTCCGGGTTCCTGGCGGCGCGGCCACATTCACTTCTGAGGCCAGTCGCCTGGTCATCGACAATCGCGGCTCGTCCGCAAGCTTCCGGATCGAGATCCCCCGCGCCGCACCCCGGGTCGAGATCGTGCTCGGGGGAACTCGTCTCTTCCTCAAGGAGGGAGCCCGGATCACGGTCGATGCCGACTCCGGGGCGCCGGATTCCTACTCCCTGCCCTTGAGCGGCTCGGCGCCCTAGCCGGGGGCGTCTCGCTGCGACTGTCACAAACTCACGACTGAGTTGCTCCTCGGGCACGGAACGGCTCGTCCCGCGTTCCGCCACCGTGAAGGAGGTTTACATGATCGCTCGTTCCATTCTCCAGATCGCCCTGCTGGCGGCCGTGATTCCCGGCTGCTCGAACAGCTCCACCGGCCCGACCTACGATCCACAGCTTCCCACGGTGTGGGCCAGTGCCGTGACCAATCCCTATTTCCCTCTGGTCCCCGGGACGGTGCTCCAATACGCCGGTCAGACGCCGGATGGGCTTGAGACGATCAGGACGACCGTTATGGCGGCGCCGAGGACGGTCAACGGGGTGCCGGCCCTCGAAGTGCACGATGAGGTGTTTCTCGATGGTAACCTGATCGAGGATACCTACGACTGGTACGCCCAGGACACCGTGGGCAATGTCTGGTACCTGGGCGAGGACTCGAAGGAAATTCTCAACGGACAGGTCATCGGGACGACGGGGTCGTGGGAATGGGCGGTCAATGGGGCGCTGCCGGGGATCCAGATGTGGGCCGATCCAAGGGCGCATGTGAGCGAGAAATACCGGCAGGAGTATTCCAAAGGGGTCGCCGAGGATTTTGGCAAGGTGCTCCGGCTGTCCCAGAGTATCACGGTTCCGGCCGGAAGCTACACCGGGTGCATCGTGACCGAGGACCTGAACGCGCTCAAGCCGAGCGCCCCCATCGAGGAGAAATCCTATTGCCCCCAAGTCGGCCTGGTGCGGTCTGTGGATCTGGGCGATCCGGCAATCGAACTCACCAGTCACACGCCATAGGGAGGGACCCGTCGGGCAAACCCGCGGTGAGACCTAGCGGCAGGGGAGGCGGGGGGGCATCTTGGCCCCCATTACCTCAACCTCTTCCGGAGTCTGTCATGGCTCTGCTCGAGGATCTTGTCGGCAAGGTGCAGCAGCAGATGGGCGCCTCACACACCCCAAAGCATTCGGACCTCATCGGTCACCTGATGCAGATGCTGGGGAGTGGTGGTGGTCTGGGCGGGCTTGCCGGTCTCACACAGTTGTTCAACCAGGGTGGGCTGGGCCATGTGGTGCAGTCCTGGATCGGCACCGGCCAGAACCTGCCCATCTCGCCGGAGCAGCTTCAGCAGGTACTCGGGAATGGGCAGCTCCAGCAGCTCGCCGCCAAGGTGGGGATGGACCAGGGCCAACTGACGCAGGAGCTCTCACACCTGCTGCCGCGGGTCGTGGATCACCTCACTCCGGCCGGCAAGCTGCCCGAGGGAGACCTGATGGGCAGTGCCATGGACATGCTGAAGAAATTCATGTAACCGGACCGCGGGATGGAACGGTGGAGGGCGGCGGGTGCCATGGGCTCCCGCCGCCCTCGTTTGTACTCCCGGTGCAGCGGCAATGCCGCGCCGTCCCGAGGACGAGCGCCCGCGCTAGAAGGCGACCTGCACACCGGCGTGGATCACGAGGAGATCGGTCTTGCTCTCGACCGGATTCAGGATCACGCTGCCGCCCGGCGTCGTCTGGATGCTCCCTTCGCGCAGGTAGCGGGTGGTGCCGTGTCCCTGGAAGCGGAGGCCGGCATCGAGGAACACCGGCGAGCTGCCGTGCGATACCTGGTAGAGGAATCCGCCTCCCCCGGAATACCCCAGTGTAAAATCGTTGAAGTTGTCCGATTCGGCGAAGGGCGAGGTATTGAGAGTGCCCCTGGCGCTCGTGGTGGTGGTGAAGACGGAAAACCCGACGAAGCCGGTGACATAGGGCCGGAAGTCGCCGCGCGTCAGGTGGAACTCCGGGCCGACGCCGAAGGTGAAGATGTCGTTGCTGGTGGTGAGGTCGACGAAGAGCCCGGGCAGGGTGGGGCTGAGCGGCACCGTCTCCGTGGTACGGCCATACTCGATCCACGACAGGTACAGCCGCAGACCCGCCTGGCGGGAGCGATCCAGCATGAAGGTGACGTTGCCGCTGGCGCCAAAGCCGGTGCCGACGAACTGCTTGAACTCGCCCTGGGGAACAGCCACCTGGAGGTTGAGCCCGGCAAACCGCTTGAGCCGAGGCTGGTCGATGACCTCGCGATAGTTCTGCGCGGCCAGAGCTGGTGCGGTGGCGATCAGGAAGGCGAAGGCCAGTCCAGGGTGGTTCACGGTGCGCTCCGGGAGTCGGTGAGTCCGGCGCAAGGATATCCCCGCCTATTCCGACCCGAAAGGGTGCTCTGGCATCTCCCCGGCCCGGGAGATAGCTTCTGCACTGCAGTCATCTGCCTTGCCCCAGGGATGGGACGACACACGCTAGCGGGCCTTCCGCGTTGCCGGAGGGCGACCATCCCATGCGAATTCCAGCCCGCTCCCTCCTCTTCACACTCGCCTTGCTGCCGCTCGCCGCGCCACTGCCAGCGCAGGGTGCCCGGCAGGCGGCATCGGTATTCAGTCGCGGCCGGCCGTTAAGCGAGTGGATCGTCCAGGCTGATCACTATATCCCCGACATGCGGCGCGAGGCAGTTCGTGCCATCGCCGCGCTGGGCCCCGGCGCCCGTGTCGCGCTGCCGGTGCTCCTCCGCGCCACCCGGGATGATACGGAGGAGGTCCGCTTCTGGGCGGTCGAAGCGATCCGGCGCATCGGGCCGGCGGCACCGGATGCGGTCCCCGCGCTGCTGGTCGTGCTCACGGACGATGTCCGCCGGGTCCAGCTGCTAGCCCGAACCGCTCTCGAGGCGGTGGGTCCCGCCGCGGTCCCGGCATTGCTCCCGGCCCTGCGCAATCCCGACCCCTGGGTGCGCGCGAATGCCGCAGAAGCACTCGGGGCCATCGGTGCCTCGGGAGGCGGGGAGGTGGTGAAGCCGCTGGCGCGGCTGCTGGCCGATGATTCCCTCTGGGTGCGCGCCTCCGCCGGCTGGGCCCTGGGCCGTCTCGGACTCAAGGCGAAGCCTGCGGTCAAACCGCTGGTCAATGCACTGCAGGAGGAGCTGCGCCGCGATCCCGACCTGCGGGCCCCGGCCCAGCGCATCCGGGTCGAGCAATACAGCTATGCATTGGGTCGCATCGGTCCGGCGGCCGGTGACGCGGTCCCCGGGCTCCTCTCAGTTTTCTTCGATGGCGGCGACTCGCTCCGCGTCGTTGCCTCCGCGGCACTGGCGGGGATTGGTGCCGGTGCCGCGCCCGCCCTCGGGCTTGCGCTCACCTCCGAGCGGATGGCCACGCGGATCGAGGCCGCCCACGGTCTCCGGCTGATGGGCCCGCAAGGGAAGAAGGCAGTGCCGGCACTGATCCGGGTGCTGGAGACGACCGACGAGCTGGAGGGAGGGCACGACCTCCTGGTCGCAACGGCCGATGCGCTCGGCAGCCTCGGGAAGTCGGCCAAGGGTGCGCTCAGCGCGCTGGCCAAGGCGCGGAAGAAGAACGTCTCACCCGACGTCGTTGCGGCGCTGGACCGCGCGACCCGAAAGATCCGGGCCGGCGGCTGAGTTTACTGGCCATCGGCCGTTAGCCGTTAGCGTGAAGTATTGAGCAACCACTCTCTGCGGTTGGCCCACCGCTGACCGTCTGACCGTCTGACCGTCTGACCGCCCACCGTCTGCCTCCTGCCGCTTGAATCGCCCGCCCGAACCCGCTAAGATCTTGCGCCTGTTTCTCTTAGGACTCTGCCGACGATGCCGACGTACGAGTATCTCTGCCCCGCAGGGCACCACTTCGATCTGATCCAGAAAATGGCGGACAAGCCCAAGGCCCGTTGCCCCGAGTGTGGCAAGCAGGCCAGCCGGCAGATCTCCGGCGGTGCGGGTCTCGTCTTCAAGGGCAGCGGCTTCTACATCACCGACTACGGCAAGGACGGCAAGGGTCCCCGCAAGGAGACCGACGCCGCGCCCAAGTCCGATACCGCACCGGCCGCAAAGGCGGACACCAAAGCCGAGACCAAGGCTGAGCCGAAGCCGGCCGCGACCGAGAAGGCCGCCTCGAAGCCAGCGGCCAAGAAGGCCAAGGAGTGAGCGACCTGATCCGGGCCGAGCTCACCCGTGTGGCGGCCGCGCTTGACGCACCCGCTGCGGCGTTCGTGCTGGAACGGCCCCGCGACGGCGGCCACGGCGACCTGAGCACCAACCTCGCCATGGTCCTCGCCAAGCAGCAGAAAGCCAATCCGCGTGTCGTCGCCGCAAAGGTCATCGCGCTGCTGGACATCCCGTCGTCCGCGGTCTCGAAGATCGAAATCGCCGGGCCCGGCTTCATCAACTTCTGGCTGGCGCAGGATGCGCTGGCGACGCTGCTGCGGACCATCATTGCCACCGGCCCCGACTACGGCCGGCAGACCTTCGGTGCCGGACAGCGGGTGAATGTCGAGTTCGTCTCCGCCAACCCGACCGGGCCGCTCCACGTGGGGCACGGCCGCGGCGCGGCCATGGGTGATGCGATCGCCGCGCTGCTGGCATGGACTGGGCACGCAGTGACGCGCGAGTTCTATGTCAATGACGCCGGCGTGCAGATCGAACGGGTGATCCAGAGCCTGCATGCGCGGATCAGCCAGAAGCTCGGGCGGCCGGGTGAGATTCCTGAAGGTGGCTACCACGGGGAGTACCTCGTGGAACTTGCCGAGGCGCTGCTTCGCGAGCAGCCGGATCTGCCGGCGCTCTCCGATGCAGACCTGCTGGCCCGGTGCCGGGTGGCTCCACTCAAGATTCGTGACGAGCAGGAGGCGCTCCTCGGGTTGCTCGGCGTCCGATTCGAGCTCTGGTCGTCGGAGCAGGCGGTACGCGACGCCGGCAAGGTCGAGCGCGCGCTCACAGTGCTGGCGGAGCGGAAGCTCACGTACGACCAGGATGGTGCGCTGTTCCTCCGGACCAGCGACTTCGGCGACGACAAGGACCGGGTGCTCCGCAAGAGCGACGGCAGTCTGACCTATTTCGTGCCGGATATCGCCTATCACATCGACAAGCATGAGCGCGGCTTCGACCGGGTGATCGATGTCTGGGGCGCGGACCATCACGGCTACATCCCGCGGATGCAGGCGGTGCTGCGGGCGCTGGGTTACGGGGAGGAGTTCTTCGAGGTCGTCCTGGTCCAGCTGGTGAAGGTGGTCAAGGATGGCGAGGAAGTCCGGATGTCCAAGCGCTCCGGCGATTTCATCACCCTGCAGGAGCTGGTCGACTGGGTCGGCGTGGATGCGACCCGCTACTTCTTCCTCATGCGCCAGGGTCAGTCGCCCTTCACCTTCGATGTCGATCTTGCCCGCAAGCAGACCGACGAGAACCCGATCTTCTACGTGCAGATGGCCCACGCCCGGATGACCGGGATCTTCCGCGTCGCGGGCCGCGCGGTGGAATCGGCGACGGGCGACGTCGCGCTGGATGCGCTGCCGGCCGAGCAGGACCTCGAGCTGCTCAAGAAACTGGCGGTCTTCCCGGAAGTCGTGGCCAAGGCGGCCCGGGCCCGCGAGCCGCACCGGGTGACCGACTACCTGGAAGATCTCGCCCGGATTTCGCACGGCTGGTACCATCATTGTCGCGTGCTGGGCGAACCCCCCGCCACGGAGGCGGCCCGCCTGGCGCTGGCCCGTGCCGCCCGTGTCGTGCTGTCCAATGGACTCTCGCTGCTTGGCCTCTCCGCCCCTGACCGGATGTGACCCGATGCGTCTGCTTGTCGTAGGTAGTGTCGCGCTCGACTCCATCAGCACCCCGTTCGGCGATGTTGTCGATGGACTCGGCGGCTCCGCGGTCTATTTCAGCGTGGCCGCATCGCTGCTCACGGGCGTGCAGGTCGTCGGCGTCGTCGGCGATGACTATCCGGTGGCTGAACTGGACCGGCTCGGGGCGCGCGGCATCGACTGGAGCGGAGTCGAGCGGCAGCAGGGCGAGAGCTTCCGCTGGAAGGGGAAGTACAGCTTCGATCTCTCCAGCCGCGAGACGCTGGAAACGCGGCTCGGCGTCTTTGGCGGATTCCAGCCCAAACTGCCGACCGGCTTCCGCAACACCCCCTTCGTCTTCCTCGGCAACATCGATCCCGAGCTGCAGCTCCGGGTGCTGGACCAGATGCAGTCGCCCAAGCTGGTGGCCTGCGACACCATGAACTACTGGATCGAGAGCAAGCGGGAAGCGCTCATGAAAGTGATCAGGCGGGTGGACCTGCTGATCATCAACGATGAGGAACTCCGCCAGCTCGCCGGTGACTGGAACGTCCCCCGCGCCGCAAGCTGGATACTGGCCCAGGGGGCCCGCCGGGTCATCGTCAAGCGGGGCGAGCATGGCGCCTTGCTGGTCGAGCCGGGTGGCCGGTTCTACGCTCCTGCCTTTCCGCTGGAAGAGGTATTCGACCCGACCGGCGCCGGGGACTGCTTCGCGGGCGGGGTGCTGGGCTACATCGCCCGCAGCGGTGAGGTGTCGAGTCCGGTGCTTCGTCGGGCCATCGTCTACGGAGCGGCGATGGGCTCCTTCGCCGTCGCCAAGTTCGGCATCGGCGGCTTTGAGGGAGTGACCCGGGAATCGCTGCTGGAGCGGGTGCAGAGCTTCCACGACCTGACCCACGTCGATCTGGCGGAGCCCATCGGATGACGGAGCGTCAATACGCCGCGGCGGGAGTCGATCTCCAGAGCGCGGACGCCGCGAAGGCGCGCATCGGCGAGCTCGTCGCCGGTACCCGGACCCGGTTCTCGGTGGGCCACGTCGGGGCATTCGGCGGCATGGTCCGCGTCCCGCCCGGGATGCAGAGTCCGGTACTGGTGATGAGCACCGATGGCGTCGGGACCAAGGTCCTCGTTGCGCTGCAGGCGCAGCGTTTCGATACGGTGGGCGAGGATCTGGTCAATCACAGCGTGAACGACATCCTGGTGCACGGTGCCCGACCCCTTGCATTCATGGACTACGTCGCCGGCGCCGGACTGACGGTGCAGCAGATCGCCGGCATCGTGGAGGGGGTGGCCCGGGGCTGCCGAGTCCACGGGATGGCCCTCGCCGGCGGAGAGACGGCGCAGATGCCCGGACTGTACCAGCCCGGCAATTTTGACCTGGCCGGCACGATTATCGGGGTGGTGGAGGAAAAAGAGGCCCTCCACGGCGACCGCATCCAGCCCGGAGACGTGCTGCTTGCCTACGCCTCGACCGGGCTGCATACCAACGGCTATACCCTGGCCCGGCGAGTGATTTTCGACGTGATGGGGCTCACGCTGGATGCTTCCCTCGGGGAGACGGGCCAGAGAGTAGCCGATGCCCTCCTCGCGGTGCACCGGAGCTACGTCACCTCGGTGATGCCGGTCATTTCCCGACTGCATGGCATCGCTCATATCACCGGTGGGGGGATCGGCGGCAATCTGGTCCGGGTCTTGCCCGTCGAGTGCGAGGCCGTGGTGGAATCGGCGAGCTGGCAATGGCCGCCGCTCTTCCGCGTGCTGCAGGAAGCCGGGCGGGTGTCCACCGACGAGATGCGGGATGTCTTCAATCTCGGGGTGGGTCTCATCGTCGTGCTTCCGCGTGAGGCGGTGACGGCGGCGCAGGACGCCGCGCGCGCCGCCGGCGTACCCACCTGGATACTCGGCGAGATCCGCCGCGGGACAACGGGGGTGCGATTCAGTTCCTAGCACTCTACAGTGAGGATGAACCCCATGCGCCTGTTGCGTCCCTTCCTAGCCCTCGCTGCTGGAGTGATCTTTGTCGCTCCCGCCGCTGTGGCCCAGAACTCCGAATGCCAGCCCTATCAGGCCATCTCCGCGGACTACAACGTCTGTAACGCCGCCATCGATGGCACCGAGATCTTTCATCCCGTGGCGGGCCTGCTCGTGAGCGGCGGCAACCCGGTCCTCGGCAGCGTACGCACCCTGGGGGGGCTCGGGCACTTCTCCCTGACCGCACGGGTCAACGCCACCGAGCTCCGCACGCCGGACCTCAACTATGACGGCAGCGGTGGCACAACCGTGCCGCAGGATACGAAGATCTTCGCGCCGGCGCCGCTGGTTGAGGCCGCTGTCGGTGTCTTCAAGGGCTTCAACGGGCTGCTCTCGCTGGACCTGCTGGGTTCAGCGCAGCTCCTGCCGACCAAGGCGGTCGACAACCTCACCGTCGACAAAAACGCGCGGAAGATCGGGTCGATCGCGCTCGGACTGGGCTACGGTGCACGCGTGGGCGTCTTCCGCGGCAGGGCGATCATCCCTTCGGTCACCGTCTCGGTGATGCGGCGCGACATCCCGCGGATCACCTACGGAGACGTGACGACGGGGGGCGACAACTACAGTTATAGCCTCGATCTGCACGCGACCAATCTGCGGGCTGTGGCAGGATACAAGCTCGCTCTCTTCAACGTCGGGGCCGGCGTCGGCTGGGACAAGTACACCGGCACCGCCGACATCGGCTTCGTCACCAACGGTGGTGCAACCTCCGTGGCGATCAACGGCATCAAACTCGACAACACCCGCACGATGGCATTCCTGACCGCGGCGCTCGACCTGCCGGTCTTCAAGATCGGCGCGGAGGCCGGCTATCAGTTCGGCAAGGACCAGACGCTCTCGACCACCTTCGCCGGCAACAATCCCAAGGACAAGCGGCTCTTTGCCGGCGCGGGCATCCGCCTGGCGTTCTAGTCCGCTCCATCGCCCGCGGATGACGGGGCCAGCTGCAGGGGTCGCATCGATGCGACTTCCTCGGCGGGCCCCGTCGTCACATTCCAGCCGGGCCCTCATGCCCGTCGCCCGCCCGGCCGATACTGTCAGCCATGAACTCCGCCCGATCCGCCTCACCCGCGCTCCCGGCACTCCTCCTGCTGGGCCCGATGCTCCTTGCCACTCCGCTGTTCGGCCAGACCGGGAGCTGTCCCGCCGACAGTAGCAGCAGTTCCCGCGTCTGTCAGGCGGGCGTGGATGCCCTGACGATCTTCCTCCCTCTGGAAGGCGTCCTGGTGAGCGGGGGCAACCCGGTCCCCGGTACGGCCGGCGCGCTGGGCAAGTTCGGCCGGTTTCGCCTGGCGGCTCGCGTCGGCTTTGCCACCGCGACGCTGCCGTCCACTGCCTACGATGGCGTAACTGACACCGTGCAAGCCGACAAGCGCCTGCTCATTCCGGTGCCGCGGCTGGATTTGTCGGTCGGGCTGCTCAGCAAGGTGTTGCCACTGGGAACGGCATCGATCGACCTGCTCGGATCGACCGCGCTCCTCCCGACCGGTGTCAGCAGCCGCTACACCATCGACCAGACTGCACGGAAGATCGGTTCGATCGCCCTCGGGCTCGGCTTCGGTCTGCGGGCGGCCCTGGTGATGCCGGCCCCGAAGCCCACGGTGTCGCTCAGTGTGATCAAGCGCGACCTGCCGACGCTGCGGTTTGGTGATCTTGCCGGCGGCGACCAGCTGTCGATTGCCACCAACCTCTCCGCCATCAACGTGCGCCTGCTCGTCGGCGGAAAGGTTAAGCTCCTGACGCTGACCGCCGGGGCGGGAATGGATCTCTACAAAGGAGCCGGGAGTGTGAGCTGGCGCGATTCGACCTCCGGCACCGACTCGACGATCGCCGTCAGTCTGAGCACCTCGCGGATCACCACCACCCTGAATGCGGCGATCGATCTCGGACCGATCAGCTTCTGGGGGGAGGGTGGCTACCAGCTTGGAAAGAAGGAGCCGCTGACCACGGTCTTCGAGCGGGTCGACCCCGCCTCGGGCCGGTTCTACGGTGGAGCGGGGGTCGCGCTACGGTTTTAGCCGGGCAGTGCTGTTGGGCCCATTCCACACTTCGTTCGTCCTCCCTCTGCCGGTACGCCGCCGTCACCCCCTAGATTACGTCCTGTGAACGACTTCGACGCCATGGGCCGGGCCTTGATCCTCGCCTGGCGGGGCTGGGGCCGCGTGGCCCCAAACCCGCTGGTGGGGGCTGTGGTCATGCAGGGGGAGACGGTGGTCGGCGAAGGCTGGCACGCCGAGTTTGGCGGGCAGCACGCCGAAACCATCGCCCTCAAACAGGCCGGCGCGGCTGCCGTGGGCGCCACGATTTTTGTCACGCTTGAGCCCTGCAGTCATCAGGGGAAGCAGCCACCGTGTACCGAGGCACTCATCCGCGCCGGCGTGCGCCGAGTTGTCGCAGCAATCGCGGATCCCAATCCCCTGGCGCAGGGGGGAGCCGACCGGCTGCGGGCTGCGGGCATCGCCGTGGAGATCGGGCTCCGGGAGGAAGAGGCGCGGGCGCAGAACGCCTTCTTCCTCCACCGCTGGCAGGGAATGAATCGACCGTTCGTCGCACTCAAACTGGCCACGACTCTGGACGGACGCATTGCGGACGAGGGCGGGCGGTCCCGCTGGATTTCAGGCGATGACGCCCGCGACTACGTCCACTGGCTGCGGGCCGGGTTTGATGCGATCGGCGTGGGGGGAACGACCGCACGGATCGATGATGCGGCGCTCACGGTCCGCGGCACCATCGAGCCGCGAGTGACCCCGCGGCGGGTGATCTTCGATCGAACCGGGCACCTGCCGCCCTCGCTCGCGCTCGTGCGAAGCGCCCGGGAGATCCCGACGCTGCTGCTGACGCAGGCGGGCGGCCCCTCCGCGCATCTCGCGGAACTCGAAGCGCAGGGCGTGCTGGTCTATCGTATCAACTCGCTGGCGGATGGTCTGGGCCTGCTCTGGCAGGCGGGGATCACGTCGCTGCTTGTGGAAGGCGGGGGCCGGCTCGCCGGCGCGCTGCTCGGCGCCGATCTGGTCGACCGCTTCTGCTGGATCCAGTCACCGGTGTGGCTCGGGTCCGATGCCATGGCCGGTATCGTGGGCCTGCCGAGCACCAGCCTGATGGAAGCGGAGCGCTGGGGCGTCGTGGAACGCCGCGCCCTCGGACAGGACACCCTCCTTGTCGTCGACAGGAACGCATGTTCACCGGGATCGTGACCGCGGTCGGGACGGTCCGGGCCGCGAAACAGACGCGGGACGGCCTGACCCTCAGGATCGGTGCGAGTTACCGCGCCATGAAGCGGGGGGAGAGCATCGCGGTTGATGGCGCCTGCCTCACCGTGGAGCGACATGGCGCGGGCTGGTTCGAGGTCCATGTGATCACCACCTCCCTCGACCGGACGATGTTCGGGGGGTACCAGAAGGGCCGCAGGGTGAATCTCGAGCGGGCGCTCAGGGTCGGCGACCGGCTCGGCGGGCACCTGGTCCAGGGACATGTGGACGGGGTGGGGCAGGTCGAGCGGATGGTCCAGACCGGGGATGCGTGGCTGGTCGACATCCGGGTCCCAGCGCCGGTCGCCCAGGTGTCGATTCCCCTCGGCTCGATCACGGTCGACGGGGTGAGCCTCACGGTGAATGCGCTGCCGCGTCCCGGCGTGGTTCAGCTCGCCCTGATCCCGTTTACCTTTCGCCACACGACGCTTGGTGGAAAGGCCCAGGGGGACAGCGTGCACCTCGAGGGCGATACCATCGGAAAATATGTGGAGCACCTGATGCGGAGCGGTGTTCGATCGGGGCGGGTCTGAAACCAGGCCTGGCGGAGTCCGCCGGGTTGTCTGTCATTGAGAATGGTCGCCTTATGACGTTTGGCACGATCGAGCAGGCGCTCGACGATATCCGCAACGGCAAGTTCATCATCGTGGCGGACGACGAAGACCGGGAGAACGAGGGTGACCTGATCTGCGCGGCGGAGCTGGTGACGCCGGAAATGGTCAACTTCATGATCACCCACGCCCGCGGCATGGTCTGTCTCGCGCTCACGTCCGAGCGGTGCGAGCAGCTCGGGCTGCCGCAGCAGGAAGCCCGCAATACCGAGTCGATGGGTACCGCGTTCACGGTCAGCGTCGACGCCGACAAACGCTTCGGAGTCACGACCGGCATTTCCGCCTCGGACCGGGCACAGACGGTCCATATCGCCATCAACCCGGCCACGGTCCCCACCGACCTGCGGCGCCCCGGGCACATTCACCCGATCCGGGCCCGCGCCGGTGGCGTGCTCCAGCGGGTGGGGCACACCGAGTCCGCGGTGGATTTCGCCCGGCTTGCCGGGCTCTATCCCGCCGGCGTGATGTGCGAGATTCTCACCGCCGCCGGTGGCATGGCACGCCGGCCTGAGCTGGAAGTCTTCGCCCAGACGCACGGGCTCACCTTTGTCACGATCGCGCAGCTGGTGGCCTATCGGCTTCGCACCGAGCAGCTGGTGCACCGCGTGGCCGAGGCGAGGCTCCCGACCGAGTTCGGCGAGTTCCGGATCGTGGCCTATGCCAATGACGTCGATCGCTCCCAGCATGTCGCTCTGGTCATGGGCGAGGTGGAGGGTGAGGCGAGCGTGCTGGTGCGGATGCACTCCAAGTGCCTGACCGGCGATGTGTTCGGCTCCCGGCGGTGCGACTGCGGTCATCAGCTGGAGGCGGCGCTGCGCCGGGTGGCGGCGGAGGGGCGCGGCGTGATCGTCTATCTCGACCAGGAGGGCCGGGGAATCGGCCTGCTCAACAAGATCCGGGCATACGCGCTGCAGGACGGGGGCGACGACACGGTGCAGGCCAACCAGCGGCTCGGATTTGCGCCGGACCTCCGCAACTACGGAATCGGCGCCCAGATCCTGCGGGATCTCGGGCTCTCCTCGATCCGGATCATGACCAACAACCCGCGCAAGCTGGTCGGGCTCGAGGGCTACGGCCTCGAAATCGTCGAGCGGGTGCCGCTGGTCAGCGATCCGCACCTGGAGAACCAGGCCTACCTCGATACCAAGCGCGACAAGCTTGGTCACCTGCTGAATCACTGATTCATGGCCGAAATCAGGGGACAGCTTCGGCCGATCGGACGGATCGCGATCTTCGTGAGCCAGTACAACGAGCGGGTCACCAGCCGATTGCTGGACGGCGCGCTGGACTGCTGTCGCGCCGCGAACCTCGCCGAGAGCGACGTGGACGTGGTCTGGCTGCCGGGCGCGTTCGAGCTCGGTGGGGCGGCGGCCGCCGCGGCCATGACGGGCCGATACGCCGCGATCGTCGGGCTGGGCTGCGTGGTGCGGGGCGAGACGGCCCACTTCGAATTCGTCGCCGGCGAGGCCGCTCGGGGCCTCGCCACCGTGGCGACCACCCATGGAATGCCGGTCGCCTTCGGCGTCCTGACCACCGAGACGATGGAGCAGTCGCTGGCCCGTGCGGGGGGAGAGGCGGGCAACAAGGGGTATGAAGCGACCGAGGCGGCGATCCGCACCGCGGACGCGCTGGCCCAGCTTCGGGGGTTGCATGCTGCGCACTGAGACCAAGGCCAGGGCGCGTGCATTGCAGATCCTCTACTCCTACGAAATCGGCACTGCGGACTTGAAAGACGCGGTTACCCGGCTGGCCCGGCTGACGGGGCCCGATCCTGCCGTGTATGATCAGGCCGAGGCGCTGGCGGAGGCTGTGGTGCGGGAGCGGGACGAGCTCGATCGCCAGGCGGCGATGGCGGCTGACAACTGGAGACTGGATCGCATCGCCGCCGTGGAACGAAACATTCTCCGGATCGGGATCCACGAGCTGATGGAGGGGATAGTGCCTCCCCGTGTCGCCATCGATGAAGCGGTGCAGCTCGCGCACTGGTTTGGCGGTGCCAAGGCGCCGGGATTTGTCAACGGTGTCCTGGATCGGGTGGCGCACGCCGTCGGACGGCTATGAACATCCTGCTGGTGAATTGGCAGGATCGGGAGAATCCCCAGGCGGGCGGGGCCGAAATTCACCTGCATGAACTCTTCGGCCGGCTGGTGGCGCGGGGGCATCGGGTCCGGCTGGTCTGCTCCGGGTGGCCCGGGTGCGCGTCGACGGCGACGGTGGATGGCATCGCGGTGGAGCGGCACGGCAACCGGAACAGCTTTACTCTGGTCGGGCGGGGGGCAGTGCGCCGCGCCCTCGCGCGGGAGCGGCCCGATGTCCTGGTGGAGGACATCAACAAGCTGCCGCTCTTCACCGCTGGGCTGACCGACAGACCGATGGGCGTGATCATCCCCCACCTGTTCGGCAGCGAGATCTTTCGGGAGGCAAGTCTCCCCTCAGCGCTGCTGGTCTGGCTGGCGGAGCGGCCGATTCCGCGAGCGTACCGGCGGGCGCGGTTCCATGCGATCAGCGAGAGTACTCGGGATGACCTGATCGAGCGCGGTGTACCGGGGGGACGGATCGAGGTCATCTACCCCGGAGTGGATGCCGCGGCGTTCACGCCTGCGCCCGCAGGTGCCGACATATTGAATCGCCGGGCCGCCGAGCCGACCTTTCTGTACATCGGCCGGCTCCGACGCTACAAAGGAGTGGAGTTCGCCATCCGGGCGCTGGCGGAGGCCCGGAGGCGACGGCCGGAGATTCGGCTGCTGATCGCGGGACGGGGGGATGACCAGCCGCGGCTCGAGCAGCTGGTGCGCGAGCTGGGGCAGGAGACGGCGATCCGCTTCCTCGGCTTTGTGAGTGAATCGGACAAGCTGGCGCTCCTGCGGCAGGCATGGGCGAACATCTTCCCCTCGGTGAAGGAAGGCTGGGGCATCACCAACGTCGAGGCGGCGGCGTGCGCCACCCCGTCGCTCGCCTCGGACAGTCCGGGCCTGCGCGACTCGGTGCGGCACGGCGAGACGGGCTTCCTGGTGCGGCACGGCGTCCCGGCCGACCTGGCCCAGCGGATGCTCGAACTGGCCGATGATCCGGCGCTCATGGAACGGCTGGGCAGGCAGGCGCGACAATTTGCGGAACGGTTGAGCTGGGATGGTGCGGCGGCGCAGACGGAGCGGTGGCTCCAGCGTCTGGTGGAAACCTCGTGAACCCCCGGAGGTGTACATGAATACGAGCATCACGGCACGGCACTGTGAAATTTCCGACGAACTGCGGGCCCGCGCGGAGGCCGTCCTTGGGCGCCTCGCGAGTCACCTCACGAGCCCGATCGAGGCGGCAGTCGTCTTTGACAATGCGCCGCAGGCGTCGGCGGAAATCCGGATCAACGGTGGTCGCGATAATCTCTTTGTCGCCACCGGGGAGGACCGGGATCATCGCTCCGCCCTCGATCGGGCGGAGGACAAGATCCGGCGCCAGATGGACAAGGGCGATGCCGGCCTGCGCCGGGAACGGGGAGCCAGGGACGCGGTGTGACACTGACGATTCGCGATCTCCTGGCCCGGAAGGGCGATCCTCTCCAGCTTGAGCCGCTGACCGGTGAGCTCGGCCTGGACCGTCCCATTCCCGACCCGGAGGTCGCTTCGCCCGGGCTGGCGCTGGCCGGCTACACCAGCCGGTTCATGCCCCGGCGGCTGCACGTACTGGGCGAGACCGAGATCAGTTACCTCAACTCGCTGGAACCAGCCGAGCGCAAGGCGCGGCTGGAGAAGTTCTTTGCCTTCGAGCTGCCCTGCGTCTTCGTGACCAAGGGGCAGGACGTACCGCAGGAGCTGCTCGACCTGGCGCGGTTGCGCGGCATCCCGCTGGTACGCAGCCGGCTCAAGACGGCGGAGTTCTATCGCCGGATCAAGCCGGTCGTCGAGGAGGCCTTTGCGCCGCAGACGACCCTGCACGGTTCACTCGCCGATGTCTACGGCGTCGGCCTCCTCTTCATCGGCCGCTCGGGCATCGGGAAGAGCGAATGCGTGCTGGATTTGGTGGAACGGGGCCACCGGCTCGTGGCGGACGACGTGGTGCAGGTGACCCGGCGCGGGACCGACCTCCTGATCGGGCAGGGCCATGAACTGGCGGCCCATCACATGGAAATCCGCGGGATCGGCCTGATCGACATCCCGACATTGTTCGGAGTGCGCTCCGTCCGGCAGCAGAAGCGCATCGAGGTGGTGGTGCAGCTGGAGGACTGGGCGACGGCGGAAGAGGCGGACCGCACCGGCCTGCAGCAGCACGAAACGACCATCCTCGAGGTGGTGCTGCCGCGGGTGATCGTGCCGCTGAACCCCGGCAAGAATATCACGGTGGTCTCGGAGGTCGTCGCGATGATGCACCTGCTGCGCTATTCCGGAGTTGACGTGGCGGCCGCCTTCAATGAGCGGCTGATCCGGAAGATGAAGCAGAAGAAGGGCGTCCGGGAATATCTGCAGGATGACTATGAGTGAGGCGGCACGGGGCGTGGTGATCGCCCACGGCACGCTCGCGGCGGCGCTGGTCGAAGCGGCGGAGCGGATCGGCGGAGCGGGGGAGGGGCTGATCGCCGTGTCGAACGAGGAATGCAGCCGCGAGGAGATCGAGGCGAGGATCGCCGCGGCTGCCGGCACCGGTTCCGCGGTGCTCTTCGTCGACATGCCCTGCGGTTCCTGCTTCTTTGCCGCAATGCACTTTGCCCGCGGACGCGAGCAGGTGCGGGTAGTGACCGGTGTGAACCTCCCCATGCTCCTCGACTTCATGAATCACCCGGCGCTGCCGCCAGCCGAGAGCGCCTTGCGCGCCACGGCCAAGGGCACCGAGGCGATCCGGCACCCCTGATGCCAGTCCTGCTCTATCGGATTGACGACCGGTTGGTGCATGGGCAGGTGGTAATCGGCTGGGGCAAGCCGATGGACATCGGGCTCATCGTGCTGGTCGATGATGCGGTGGCCGAGAGCGAGTGGGAGCAGGAGCTCTATCGCATGGGCATGCCGCCGGAGATCGCGCTGGAGTGCTGCTCCCTCTCGCAGGCAGTGGCCCGGGTCGGCGCCTGGCGGGCCGATGCCCGAAATAGCATCGTCCTGACGGCCGAGGTGGTCACGATGGTCGCGCTCTGCCGTGCCGTCGCGCCGGTCGAACGCATCGTGCTGGGTGGGTTGCACCACAAGCCGGGGCGCACTGCGCGCCTGCCCTATGTGTATCTCACGGATGATGAACTGCGACTGCTCGACGGGCTTGCCGCCGAGGGCGTGACAATCGAAGCCCAGGACCTGCCGACCAGTGCGCCCATCCCGCTGTCGGCGTTGCGATGAATCCGCTGCCGCCTGTCATGCTGCTCAGCCTGACCGCCTGGGGCACCTTCGCCGGGCTGGATCTGGTGAATCTGCTGCAGGGACTCTTTTCCCGGCCACTCATCGCCGGGGCGGGGGCGGGGCTGCTGCTCAACGACCCCGAGGCGGGGCTCCGTGTCGGGTTGCTGCTCGAGCTGTTCGCGCTGGATGTGCTCCCCGTCGGGGCGGCGCGCTATCCCGATTACGGCCCCGGCGTGGTCGCCGCGGTGGTTCTGGTCAGCGGGACGGCGTGGTCGCAGAGTCTCGGGCTCGCGACACTGTTTGCCCTGGCGTGGGCGGCGCTCGGCGGCTGGAGCCTGCAACGGCTGCGACAGATGAACGGTCGGGGGCTGGCTCGGAATGCCGCCGGCCTCGCCGCCGGCGATGCGGGAACCTTTGCTCGGCTGCAGCGCGAGGGGCTGTTCGGCGACCTGATGCGGAGCCTGCTGCTCACAACGGTCGGGCTCGCCCTGGCGCTCCTGTTGCGCAGTCACCTCGTGCTGACGGACCGCTACGAACCGGTGACCGCCGTGGCCATCGGGGCCGGTGTGGCGGCAGCCGCCGGCGGCGCCATCCGGAGCGCCGGACGCGGGGCCCGACTCCGGTGGCTCGTGGCCGGAGTGGTGGTGGGACTGCTTGTGGCGGTGCTGTGATGATCAATGGCCGTGCCCGCGCCTTTCTTCGCCTGCTCACGGTGCAGGGCGCCTGGAGTTTCGAACGGATGACGGGCGTCGGCATCGGGTACGCCGCCGAACCGCTTTTGGAGGACTTGAAATCCGCCGACCCGGGTCGCCACGCAGAAGCCGCGGTTCGCTCGGCCGAGTACTTCAACTCCCACCCGTACCTCGCCGGCCTCGCACTGGGGGCCCTGGTGCGGGCCGAGTACGATTTCGTGCCTGGGCCACAGGTCGCGCGGCTGCGCGCGGCGCTCTGCAGCCCGCTTGGCGCGCTGGGGGATCAGCTGTTCTGGATCGGGCTGGTGCCGGCGCTGATGGCCGTGGCCATCGTGTGTGTCGTGGCGGGGCTGGGGTTCTGGTCGCTGGTCGCCGTCGTCGCCATCTACAACATTGTTCGGCTGTGGACCGGCATGTGGGCGCTCAACACCGGCCTGGCCACGGGTACCAGAGTCGGCGCTGCCATCGGGGCGTCGTGGTTGCCTGTCGCCGCCGGTCGAGCGGGACTAGCGGCAGGTGGGCTTCTCGGACTGGCGCTGCCTCTCGCCGCGGACTGGCTGCTTGACGGTGGATCGGCGCGCAGCGTCATGCTGGCCGTCGTCACAATTCTATTCGGGCTCGGGCTCGGCTGGCGCCTGGGACCGCGCATCACGTCGGTACGATTCGGTCTGGTGGCCATCGGTCTCGCAGCAACACTGGCCTGGGGGTTGGGATGATCGAGCGCGACGCCCGCATCGTGAACTCACTCGGCATGCATGCCCGGCCCGCCGCCCAGCTGGTCAAGCTTTCGGCGCAGTACACCTCCGACATCGAGATCGTGAAGGATGGCCTTGGCATCAATGGCAAGAGCATCATGGGCGTCATGATGCTTGCCGCGGAGTGCGGCAGCACGATCACCTTCCGCGCGAAGGGCGCCGACGAGGCGCAGGCGGTGGAGGCACTGTGCGCACTCGTGGCGCGAGGCTTCGGCGAGACGTGAGCGAGCAGCGGATGGTCCGGGGAGTCGGGGTGTCACCCGGCGTCGCCTTTGGCCCGGCGGTGGTCATGCGCCTCGACGTGCCCGATGTCCCCAACCGCTTCATCCTCGGTGCCGAGGTGGAGGAAGAGGTCGCCCGGCTGCACGCGTCCGTGGCCGACGTGATCGAGGTTCTCGTTGGGTTGCGCGAGCGGGTCCGGGAACGGGCCGGGAAGGAGGAGTCGCACATCTTCGACGCCCAGATCCTCATGGCGGGCGATGGCGACTTCCTCGGCCAGGTGGAGCAGCTCATCCGCGAGAGCTGGATGAGCGCCGAGACCGCCTACGAATTCAAGGCGCTCGAAGTGCGCAACACCTGGCAGGGCTCCGGCAACGCCATGCTGCGGGACCGGCTGGCCGATCTCTCCGCGATTCATAACCGGATGCTCCGGCGGCTGCTGGGGTCGGGCGGCGAGGAGCTCTGGTCGTTGCCGGAGGGCGACCAGGTCATCATCGTCGCGAAGGAACTTTCGCCCGGGCTGACCGTGCAGTTCGACCGGGACCATGTCGTCGGACTGCTGAGCGAGGAAGGGACCCGCACCTCGCACGCGGCGATCCTGGCCCACTCACTCGGGATCCCCGCGGTGATGGGCGCGGTGGGTGCCCTGGAGCTCATCGAGTCGGGAACAACACTCCTGCTCGACGGGCAGACCGGTATCGTCCTGCTCGAGCCATCCCGCATCGAGATCGACCGGGCGCTGACCCAGCTCACCCGGCGGCAGAAGCTGGAGTTCGAACTGCAGGCGGCGGTGGGGCAGGCGGCAGTCACGCCGGACGGCGTAACGATCGAATTGATGGGCAACGTGGACCTGCCTGACGAAATCGCGCTCGCCAGCAAGTTCGCGGCACATGGCGTCGGCCTGCTGCGCACCGAGTTCCTGGTCACGGGACGGGCGGCGCTCCCCACGGAAGACGAACAAGCCAACTACTTCCGCCGGGTGACGGACGCCTTTCCGAACTATCCCGTCGTGATCCGGTCGTACGACCTCGGCGGCGACAAGTTCCCCGCGGCTTTCCGGGCTCCGGCGGAGAACAACCCGTTCCTTGGCTGGCGCTCGATTCGGGTCTGTCTTGATCATCCGGAGATCTTTCGGCCGCAGCTGCGCGCCGTGCTGCGCGCGGCGGTGGACCGGCGGATCGAACTGATGCTGCCGCTGGTGACCAGCGTGGAGGAGGTGACCGAGTCGCGCGCCTTGCTGCTGGAGGAAGCCGCGAATCTGGCGCGCGAAGGGGTCCGCGCCGCGGCCTCCGTGCCGGTCGGGGTGATGATCGAGACACCGGCGGCGGTGCTGGTCGCCCAGGAACTCGCCGCCACCAGCGATTTCTTCAGCGTCGGCACCAACGACCTGGTGCAGTACACCCTCGCGGTGGACCGGGGCAACGCCCGGCTGGCGGAGCGCTTCGCCCCGCATCATCCGGCGGTGATCCGGCAGCTCCGGACGATCGTGGATGCCGCGCGGCAGGCCAAGATCGGCGTGAGTGTGTGCGGCGAGATGGCGTCCGATCCGCTCTCCGTCGTGCTGCTCCTCGGCCTCGGGTACCGCACCCTCAGCGTGGCGCCGCCGGCCTTGCCGCAGGTGAAGTGGATCCTGCGTTCGGTGCCGATGGCCGTCGCCGAGCGGGCGGCCGCCGCGGCGCTGGAAGCCCGGCGGGCATCCGACGTCACCGAGGCCCTGCGGAAGATCCTGCAAACCCACTGCGATCCACGCTTCTTCGAGTCCCTCGCAGCGTTGCCGCGCTCGACCGGCGCCGCTACTTTGCCCGACTGACAGCGGGGTTCGTCCCCGCGACAACCTTCACCTACCAAACTCATGGCCAACGCGCACCGCCACGTCTTCACCTCAGAGTCCGTCACCGAAGGGCACCCTGACAAGGTCGCCGACCAGATTTCCGATGCCGTACTCGACGCCATCCTGAAGGACGACCCGGCGGGGCGGGTGGCATGCGAAACGATGGTCACGACCGGGCTGGCGCTGGTGGCCGGCGAGATCACGACCAAGACCTACGTGCACATTCCGCAGATCGTCCGCGAGACCATCCGCAAGATCGGCTATACCGACGCGAACTACGGTATCGACGGCACCACCTGCGCGGTGCTGGCGGCCATCGACAATCAGTCGCCCGACATCAGTCAGGGCGTGGATACCGGCGGCGCCGGCGACCAGGGGATGATGTTCGGATACGCTTCCGATGAAACCCGGGAGCGGATGCCGGTGCCCATCCAGCTGGCCCACCGGCTTGCCGAGCGGCTCGCCGCGGTGCGTCGGGGCGACGGGAATGTGAACCAGCTCGATTGGCTGCGCCCCGACGGCAAGAGCCAGGTCTCGGTGGAGTACGCCGGGGCCGAGCCCATCGCGGTCCGCACCGTCGTGATCTCCACCCAGCACGCCGAGATGTTCAAGGGGCGGGAGCTCAGCCAGCGCAAGATCCGCGAGGGGGTGATCGAGGAGGTGATCCGTCCGGTGCTTGCCAAGACCGGCCTCGAGTCCCGCCGCGCGACGATTCACGTCAATCCGACCGGCCGGTTCGTCATCGGCGGTCCGCATGGCGACGCCGGCCTGACCGGACGCAAGATCATCGTGGATACCTACGGCGGGATGGCCCGCCACGGCGGCGGGGCGTTCAGCGGGAAGGACCCCTCCAAGGTGGACCGTTCGGCGGCCTATGCCATGCGCTGGGTGGCCAAGAACATCGTCGAGGCCAAGTTGGCGCAGCGCTGCGAGGTGCAGGTGGCCTACGCCATTGGCGTGCGTGAGCCGGTCTCCGTCATGGTGCAGAGCTTCGGGACCGGCGTGGTGCCTGACACGGAGCTGGAGCGGGCCGTGCGCAAGGTCTTCGATCTCACGCCCGCGGGAATCATCAAGGCGCTGGACCTCCGCAAGCCGATCTACTCCCCGACCGCCGCATACGGGCACTTCGGTCGCAGGCCGTTCAAGAAGGGCGCGCTCCAGTTCTTCCCCTGGGAGTTGACCGACAAGGTGGCCGCCCTGCTGCGCGCGGTGGGATGATCGAAGTCACGGTGGCGCACCTGGGGCTTGACCGCTCCAGCAACACTCCCGTCGTCATTCTGCGGGAACGGGACGGTACCCGGGTGCTCCCCATCTGGATCGGGCCAGCGGAGGCGAGTGCCATCGCCATGGAGATGCAGGGCCTCCGCCCGCCCAGGCCGATGACCCACGATCTTCTCAAGTCCGCGATCGTCGGGCTCGGCGCCAGTGTCCGGCGGATCTGCATCAGCAGTGTGAAGGACAAGACCTATTACGCCGAGGTCTGGCTGTCGCGCGACGACCACCTCTTCCAGCTCGACGCGCGCCCCTCCGACAGCATCGCCCTCGCGCTGCGGGTGCAGGCCCCCATCTTCACCGACGATTCCCTGCTGGAGGACTCCGGTGATGGGGTCGTTGTCGATCCGCCCGATCCCTCCATCGATGCCGAACGGCTCCGCGCATGGCTGGAGAAGATGGACCCGCAGGATTTTGGCAAGTTCCAGCCCTGACGTGGCCGGTCGTGCGCTGCGCCTGAGCCTCCGCCGCACCGCGTGGCTCCTGCTGGTGCCATCGGCGCTGGTGGCCCAGCAGCCGGCGCTCGTCTCGGGTCGGGTCATTCGCCTGACTGCGGGTGACACGGTGCCCCAGGCCGGCGCCCGTGTGGTACTGCACCGGATCGGGCGCGATGTGCAGGGTCCCCTCGACTCGACCAGCACCGGTGCGCATGGCGATTTCCGGTTCCGCTGGCTGGCGGACACCGGATCGGTCTATCTCCTCAGTTCCCCCTACGCCGGAATCCAGTACTTCTCGACGCCGCTCCATACCAATGGCGCGCCCCCCGATACCGGCGTGCTGCTGGTGGTCTCCGATACCTCGAGCACCGCGGCGCTGGTGACCATCTCCCGCCACATCGCGATCAGCAAGCCGGCGGCCGACGGCACCCGGGCCACGCTCGAAATCGTGATGCTGGCCAACCCCGGCTCGACCACACGTGTCGCGCGCGACAGCAGCCTGCCGGCCTGGGCCGCGCGCCTTCCCGCGGGGGCCATCAGCTTTCAGCCCGGCAGCGGCGATGTCGCCGCGGAGGCGCTGGAGACGCGCAACGACAGCGTGCTGCTGTTCGCGCCGGTGGCCCCGGGCGAGAAGCAGCTGATCTACACCTACCAGCTGCCGGCGTCGCCGGGTACGGTGCGGTTTCCGGTGGTGGATTCCATCGGCATGGTGAACCTCCTGCTGGAGGAGTCGGCGCTGCAGGCGCGGGGTGGCACGCTGGTCCGGGGTGACAGCCAGGCGATCGAGGGCCGCAGTTTCCGGCAATGGACCGGCCAGGTTCCTGCCGGCAGTGCCATCGAGGTCGACTTCCCGGGCAACCCCGGTCGGGGTGTGCTGCCGGCACTGGTTGGCGGCATGGCGGTGATTCTCGCGGCGGTGCTGGCACGGGCGCTCCGTCGCGCGCCGGCGCCGGCACAGCCCGCGGGTGGCACACCGTCCGCGCTGAACGACATCGCGGCGCTCGACGCGCGGTATGCCGGGAAGGAGCCCGAGGTGCCCGCCGCGGAATGGGCCACCTACCTCTCGGAGCGGGATCGCCTCAAGCAGCTCCTGTCCCGGGAGCTTGCCCGGCAGAAGCATTTGTCGTAGGTTAGCGCCGTCGTTCAATCAGCACGCGAGTCGGGACGCTCGGAAGCCGGTGAGAATCCGGCACGGCCCCGCCACTGTAACGGGCAGCACCACAATTCCGCTCATCACGCCACTGGGAAACCGGGAAGGCGGGCGGACGCCCGGAGTCAGGAGACCTCTCGACTCGTGCCACCACTATCACCCTCGGGGGAGGGATAGGTGGCGCAACGAGCCGACTCGATCATGGCTGCGTTCCGCCCATCTCCAGTGCCCCGGGGATGGGCGGTTTCATTGCGGCGCAGTTCCACGGCCTACCTCCTGCTCTTCGGCGTCACCATCGTCGCTTGCCGTCCGGCGCCTTCGGCGTCAGGCCGCCGGGCCTTTGTCGACGATGCCGGCGACACCGTCGTCCTCGCAGCCTCCGCTCACCGCGTCGTATCCCTCAGTCCCGCGACGACCGAACTGCTCTTTGCCATCGGTGCCGGCGACCGGGTGGCGGGCCGCACCCGCTGGTGCGACTACCCGGCGGAAGCGCTCGCCGTGGCGGATGTGGGCGACGCCATGCCGCCCAATGTCGAAGCGGTGCTCGCGCGCCATCCCGATCTCGTTCTGCTCTATCGTTCACCTCAGAACGCCGCCGCCGCGGCCCGATTCCGGGCCGTCGGCATCCCCGCCATCCAGCTTTCCAACGACCGCCTGAGTGATGTGCCACGCACGGCGCGACTCCTCGGTCCGCTGGTGGAGCGCACGGCAGCAGCGGAGTCGCTCGCCATCGCGTTCGAACGTGAACTCGCCGCGGCGACGGTCAGCGACACGAGCTCGCCGGACCGCCCGAGCCTGCTCCTGCTTCCGTGGGACCAGCCACCGATCGCAATCGGCGGCGGGAGCTTCCAGAGCGAGCTGGTCACCCGCGCCGGTGGCCGGAACATCTTCGCCGACCTGGCGATGCCGTCAGGAACGGTGAGCATCGAGGCGATCGTGTCGCGCGACCCGGACTACCTCCTGATCAACGATTCCATCGTTCCCGGCCTGGCCCGGCGGCCGGAGTGGCAGGTGGTACCCGCGGTCCGCGCGCGTCGCTTCCTCCTCCTGCGGAACAGCGCCTTTGGCCGGCCCAGCCCGAGAGCACCCCAGGTCTTGCGCGAACTGCGGGCGCTGATCGACTCGGCGCCGAAATGAGGCGGCTCTGGCTCGGGCTCGGCCTGCTGACCGCCGGTTCGTTGATCACCGGCCTGGCGCTGGGCGCCGTGCCGCTCCAGCCCGGGGTGGTGGCGCGGGCGCTGTTCGACCCCACTGCGCTCGAGACAGGCATCGTCCGCGAGCTCAGGTTGCCGCGCGTGCTGCTGGGCTTCCTCGTCGGCGGCAGTCTTGCCGTCTGCGGGGCCGTGCTGCAGGCCCTGATTCGCAACCCGCTCGCCGACCCCTACCTTCTTGGGCTCTCCGGTGGCGCCGCACTCGGCGCGGTGCTGGTGATCGCGCTGGGACTCACCGCCTCCTGGGCCCTGCCGGTGGCGGCATTCGCCGGGGCCAGCGCGGCGCTCTTCCTGGTCTATCGCCTGAGCCTGGTGGAGGGCCGGCGGATGGATGCGCATGTGCTCATTCTCGCCGGTGTGGTGGTGAGTTCGTTTACCGGTGCGCTGGTCGGCGCCATTCTCTCGCTGGCGAGCGCGGCGCAGCTGCGCAATGCCTTCCTGTGGATGCTCGGAGGGCTGGGTGGTGCCTCCTGGCCGTCACTGCTGATTCTTGCGATGTACGCCGTGGTCCCGCTCGCGCTCCTCCTCTGGCACGCGCGAGACTTTGACCTGCTCGCCCTCGGCGACGAAACCGCACGCCATCTCGGTGCCGACCCCGAACGGCTCAAGCGACTCGCATTCATCGCGACTGGCGTACTCACTGCTGCCGCCGTCGCCCAGTGCGGCATGATCGGATTCGTCGGGCTGATCATTCCCCACGCCATCCGTCGCGTCGCCGGTCCGCTGCACACCGTCCTGCTTCCGGCATCGTTTCTGCTCGGCGGTGCGTTCCTGGTCATCGCAGACGCTTTGGCCCGCTCGGTGGCCAGTCCACTGGAACTGCCCGTTGGCGTGGTGACTGCCCTGGTTGGCGTGCCGCTCTTCGCGATCCTGCTCCGGCGGACGCTCCGATGATTCTCCGTGCTGAACGTCTCACGGTGCGCTATCCGGGGGCGACGATGCCCGCGCTGGACGGGGTCAGCGTGGCCGTCGATGCCGGTGAACTGGTCGCCGTTGTCGGGCCCAACGGGAGTGGGAAGACGACACTGCTCGGTGCCCTGCTCGGGACGCTGAGTCGATCTGCCGGGCATGTGACGATCATGGACCGGCCGCTCGGTGCGTGGGCGCCCCGCGCTCTGGCCCGGGTGGTCGGTGTCGTGACCCAACGGGAGGAGATGGCATTTCCCCTCCGCGTGGTCGAGAGCGTCGGGCTCGGCCGGTATGCGAGGCTGCCGGCGTTCGCGGCCCCGGGCGCGGCGGATGAAGCTGCGGTGGCCGAAGCGATGCGCCGGGCCGACGTGTCCCTGCTCGCCGCCAGGCGCACCGACACGCTGTCCGGCGGTGAATGGCAGCGGGTTCGTGTCGCGCGCGCGCTGGCGCAGGAGCCACGCCTGCTGGTGCTCGACGAACCGACCGCCGCGCTCGATGTTCGCCATGAGATGGAGGTGTTCGAACTGGTGCGGCGGCTCTGCAACGAGGGCATGGCCACGCTGCTGGTAACCCACCACCTCAATCTGGCAGCCCGGTACGCGGACCGGATGCTGCTGCTGCACCAGGGCCATCTCGTGGCAGATGGCAAAGCCGCCGAAGTGCTGCGCACGGATACCCTGGCCGACGTGTTCCAGTGGCCTGTCGCCGTTACCACCTGGTGTGACGGCGCACCACAGGTCATCCCACTCAAGCCCGGCGAATCGCCGGCAGTCTGAAAGGACTATCGTGGCGTCTCATATGCATTTCTTCCGCCTCTCGCTTGGCCTGGCCCTCGCCACTGTCGCGCCGGGCATGCCGTCGCTCGCGGCGCAGGTCAGCCGTGACACGGTTGCCCTCCAGGAGATCGTCGTCACCGCCGACCGTTTCCCCACACCAGCCGCGCGCAACATCGCATCTACCACGGTGATCACCGGCGAGGAACTGCGCGAGCGAGGCGTCTATTTTCTGGATGATGCACTCCGCGCGGTGCCCGGAGCGGCGGTCGTGCCCACCGGATCATATGGTGGCGCGACGTCGCTGTTCCTCCGCGGGGGGCAGAGCAGCTATGTGAAGGTGCTGGTTGATGGGGTTGCCCAGAATCAGTCGGGCGGGCTGTTCAACTTCGCCGGCCTCACGACCGACAACGTCGATCGGATCGAAGTGGTGCGTGGTCCCGCCTCAGTCCTCTACGGTACCGACGCCGTTACCGGCGTGGTGCAGATCTTCACCCGCAAGGGCGCGGGCCCGCTGACCACGGAGGTGTCGGGGCGGGCCGGCTCGTTCGGCAGCTACAGCGGGGATGTGGGCATCCACGGCGGCACCGAGGCGCTGAGCTACAGCGCCTCGCTCGGGCGTTTCGCCACCGACGGCGTCTACCGCTTTAACAGCAAGTACACCAACACGGTGGCGAGTGGCTCGCTCACGGTACGGCCGGATCCGCGCACCGACCTCACGCTCTCCGCTCGCAGCGGCGACAACAACACCCACTTTCCCACCGGTAGTGACGGCGTTCCGTCCGACAGCAACCAGAGCGCGGTGCTGCAGGGCACCACCCTGAGCCTCGACGTCGGCCGGCGGTTCACCAAGCGCGCTGAAGTGCGGTTGCTGGTAGGCTCCTACGCCGAGAGCATCTTCGACGACAACCAGCCGGACAGCCCGGGCGATACCCTCGGGTTCTTCCTGTCGCAGGGGCAATCCCGCCTGCTGCGCCGGTCCGCCGACGTGCGCGGCATCTTTCAGCCGACGGAACGGCTGCGGCTGACGGTCGGTGGTGTCGCCGAGTACCAGGAACTGCGGCAGTTGAGTCGTTCGGAGTACGACTTCGGCTTCGGCCGTACCCTGCAGGCCGATCCGCCCTTCTCCCCCAGCCGCCGCAACGCCGGTCTCTATGCCCAGGGCGTGGTCGACGTGACCAGTCGCCTTCTGCTGAATCTCGGCGGGCGTCTCGACGACAACCAGGAGTTCGGCACCCACGGAACCGTCCGCGCCGGTGCGGTCGCCGCGCTGGGCGCCGGCTTCCGGACCCGCGGCTCGGTGGGCACAGCGTTCAAGGAGCCGTCGCTCCGGGAGAATTTCATCCAGGGGGCGTTCGAGCTGGGCAATCCCGATCTCAAGCCGGAACAGTCCACCAGCTGGGAACTCGGGGTGGAGCAGACCGTCGCCGGCGGGGCAGCCACATTCGCCGCGACCTACTTCGACCAGTACTTCCGTGACCTGATTCAGTACAACGGCGGTGTCGCCACCGGCGTACCGAACTACCAGAACATCGCCCGGGCGACCAGTCGAGGACTGGAGCTTTCAGCCAACGTCCGCCCCATCCGGAACCTGACCCTCGCTGCCTCCTACACCTACCTGAAGACCAACGTGGACGACGCCGGCTTTGCCAGCGCGGTCGGGGGCGTCTTCGAGAATGGCAAGCCGCTGATCCGTCGCCCCAGGCACAGCTTCCGGCTCGATGGCCGCGCCCGTCTCCGGGAGCGCCTCTCGCTCGGAGGGGCAGTGACCTACGCCGGCAGGCGCGATGACGTCGACTTCTCCTCGTTTCCTTCAGCCCGCACCTCCCTTCCCAGCTACACGCTGGTAGATGCGGATGCCGCGTTCGACCTGACCCGGCCCGGTGCCGGACGCATCGGGCTGACGGCGACGCTCAAGGTCGAGAACCTCCTGGATGCCGGCTATCAGACTGTGTTCGGGTTCCGTGGGCGGCAGCGCGGCGTGTTCGGAGGGGCTCGGGTCGTGTTCTGAGTGGTACCGGAGTCGATCGTCCTCGCCTGGAGTGGTGGAAAGGACAGCGCCATGGCACTGGAAAGGCTCCGAGCCGATCCGGCGTTCACGGTGGTGGCCCTCCTGACCATGATCACGGGCGAGTCCGATCGGATCAGTATCCACGGCGTGCGCCGGGCCCTGCTGCATGCGCAGGGCGCCGCACTCGGCGTGGCGATCGCCGAGGCGGTACTCCCGCCGTCACCCGCCAATGCGCTCTATGAAGCGGTCTTCGCCGGAGCGCTCGGGCGGCTCAGGGAGGCGCACCCGGGGCTGACCCGTATCGCATTTGGTGACCTCTTCCTCGCCGATCTCCGAAGCTGGCGCGAAGCGCAGCTCGGCCGCCTCGGCATGACGGCCCATTTCCCCATTTGGGGGCTGCCAACAGATTCGCTGGCGACTGACCTCATTGCCCGCGGGTTTCGGGCGGTGGTCACCGCTGTCGACCTCACGCGATTGCCCGCCTCATTCGCCGGTCGAGCCTACGATGCCGAGCTGCTCGCCGATCTGCCGTGCGACGTCGACCCCTGCGGCGAGAACGGGGAGTTTCATACCTTCGTGACCGATGGCCCCGGATTCCACCATCCGGTCGCCGTCCAATACGGACCTACTGCAGTACGAGAGGGCTTCGCCTACATCGATCTGCTTCCCGTTGAAGTTGTACATGAGGTGACGTAATGCGGATCGTCTCCCTCCTGCCAAGCGCCACGGAAATCCTCGCGTCGCTCGGCCTCGTCGATTCCCTGGTTGGGGTCAGTCACTCCTGTGATTGGCCGCCGGGGATCACCGCCCTCCCATGTGTCACCCGCACCGCAATTCCGAAAGGCGCCACCGCGGGGGAGATCGACCTGGCTGTGCGCGAGCGGCACGCGGCGGGGCTTCCGCTCTATGAGGTGGATGCGGTGAGACTGGCGGCGCTGGCGCCCGACCTGATCGTGACCCAGGGACTCTGTGACGTCTGCGCAGTCACCGAGGCTCAGGCGCGGGCGGCGTGTGGCGGACTCCCCTCGGAGGTGACGGTTCTCAGTCTGGCGCCGCTGTCGCTGGCCGACGTTTTCGCCAATATCGTGGATCTGGGAGCGGCGACCGGCCGGACTTCCGAGGCGCGGTCGCTGGTTGCCTCACTCTCGGCCCGGACCGACCAGGTGGTGGCGGCGGTGGGGGACGTCGCCGTACGCCCGCGGGTGACGCTGCTCGAGTGGGTCAGCCCGCTCTTTGCTGGTGGGCATTGGACGCCCGAGATTATCGCCTTGGCAGGAGGCGATGATGGCCACGGCCGAGTCGGGACGGCAAGCCGGCGAATCGCGTGGGAGGAGGTACGGGCCTGGCAGCCAGAGGCGCTGGTTCTGGCCTGCTGCGGGTTCGAGGTATCGAGAGCGGCATCCGAGGTCGCAGCGTTGGCAGACCTGCCGGGATTCGCCGAGTTGCCGGCGGTGCAGCAGGGCCAGGTGTGGGCAGTTGATGGAGTCGGGCACTTCAGCCGGCCTGGGCCACGGCTGGTGGACAGTCTGGAATGGCTGGCGTCCATTCTCCACCCCTCTCGGGTGACGCCCTGCGGGATTCCTGCGTGCAGGATCGATGGGTTTCCGGGTCTGGTGACCCCAGCGCCCGCGCCCGCCTGAGCCGACAGGGTCGCGCCGGACTATCGGCCGAGGCATTATTCCAGTCATGATCAGGCACCATCGCGTCCCGTCGGCACTGCGGTTCCTTCCCCTCGTCCTGTTCGGCTGCGCCCGTGCGTCCGAGCCGCTCCCGCCGCCGGAAGAAGTCCTGATCATCGTCGATTCGGTGGCCCGTTCGATTTCGGTCCGATCCACTGACGGTCTCAGTTCGGCCACGGTGATTCCGCTGGTGGGAGCCCCGGCGGTTACCACGGAAGTCGCGGCCCGGGATGGCTGGGCGATCATTCCCCTCGGACCAGCGGATGCCGCGGTGGTGGTCGATCTCCGGGGGGATTCGGTCTCCCGGGTCGTTGCGCTGGCCACCGGCTCTGGTGCGACTGGTGCCGCGATCGTGGACGACTCCATTGCGTACGTTGGAAACCCCGGACTCAACTCCGTCACCCGCATCAACTATCTGACCGGCGACACCGCGAGCGTCACGGTGGGGCGTACGCCCCAGGGGCTCGCCGCCACGAGGGGGAAGGTCTTCGTCCTCAACGGCAACCTGGGGGGCGCACCCGGGTCGCCAAGCTGGGTCTCGGTGGTCGATCCGGTGACCAATCGGCTGGCGACTGGAATCGACTCCATTCTTCTGCCCGGTCCGGGCAACGCGGCCTTCTCCACCATCACCCCGGATGGAGCGCTCTACGTGCTGAACCGCGGGCCAGTGGGGACACTGACCGAGGGGCGGCTGTCTCAGGTGGATCCGGTCAATCGTCGGGAGCTGGGCAGTTTCGGCGGATTCGGCAGCGCTCCCGGGCCGATCGCGAACAACGGCCGGGACCGGCTGTACGTGAGCTCGCCGACCGAGGGACTCATGGTCTTCGATCTCTTCAGTCGCCAGGTGCTCCGCGGGGCGGGGAACGGGGTGCCCATCACCGGCAACTCGTCGGTGGCAGTCGACAGCCGCGGCCGCATCTACGCCATCGAACCGGGTCCATGCACCGCGGGGGCGAGCGGGACGCTGCATGTCCTCCGCAGCGATCTGAGCGAAAGCCGCGCATTGCCACTGGCCGGATGTCCGACTGGTGCGCAGGTGGTCCAGATCCAGCCCGAGCCCTGAGCGCGGGCCGCGGAGCCGCGCACGATGCCGCTGGTCTCGACGCCTGCCATCGTCCTTTCGGCGATGCGCTACGGTGAAACCTCCAAGATCGTTCGTCTCGCCACCCGCGAGCATGGGGTGCAGAGCGCCATTGCAAAGGGTGCACTGCGTCCTCGCAGCCGGTTCGGCGCCGCCCTGCAGGTGCTGTCCGGCGGGCAGGCACATCTGCTCCTCTCCGAGCGGCGCGACCTGCATACGCTCACGGCATTCGATGTCGTGACGATTCCCGTCGGACTGGCGTCGCGGGTGCCCTGTTACGCGACCGCGACGATGCTGGCCGAGCTGATGCTCAGACTCGTGCCTGCCGATGCCCATCCCGAAAGCTTCGACCTGCTGGAATCATCGCTCCTGACTCTGCAGCAGGTGGCCGAGGACGACGTGGCCGCGGCGGCGCTCCGCGCCGTGTGGCGCCTCGTCGCCGCGCTCGGCTTCCAGCCCTCGCTGGATCGATGCGCCCGTGATGGGCGGGCACTCGCTGCCGAGGGTGACATTGCCTTCAGCGTCCCGGATGGCGGCTTTCTCTGCGCCGGCTGTGCCCGCGGCACCGAGGTGCTCACGCTCCCGCGCAGCGCGGTGGAGACCATTCGGCTGCTGCTGGACCCGGATGCGATCCTGCCCCGGCTCGACCCACGCCACGCCGCCGCGCATCGCCGTCTCCTCACGCGGTATCTGCGCCATCATGTCGGCGAAGGGGCTCCGCTCCCCGCACTCGAATTCTGGGGCACCCACGCCTGGGTCGTCCGGTGATCATCGGTACCGCCGGGCACATCGATCACGGCAAGTCGGCGCTGGTCCAGGCGCTGACCGGAACGGCCATGGACCCGTTCGCCGACGAGCGCCGCCGGGGGATCACGCTGGACCTGCATGTCGCCTCACTCGCGCTGCCGGATGGACGGCTAGCCGGAGTGGTCGATGTGCCGGGACATGAGGATCTGGTGCGCACCATGGTGGCTGGTGCAGCCGGACTCGACCTCGTCCTGCTGGTCATCGCCGCGGACGACGGCATCATGCCGCAGACCCGGGAGCACTTGGCCGTGGTCGAGCAGCTCCGCGTTCCTCAGGGCATTCCGGTGCTGACCCGGGCCGACCTGGTCGACCCCGAATGGCTCGCGCTGGTCCAGGCAGATGTCGAGGCGTGGCTCCAGGACAGCCCGGTGCGTTTCGGCCCCACCGCCATCACCTCGGCTGTGACCGGACTCGGCATCGAGGCGCTGCGGGCGCAGATCGCCGGGTGTCAGGACGGGCGGGGCAGAGTGGCGGGCGATCTTGCCCGGTTGCCGGTGGACCGCGTGCTGTCATTGCCGGGCGCGGGGACGGTGGTCACCGGCACCTCCTGGTCGGGAGAGTGGCACACGGACGATGCGGTGCTGATCCTGCCGGCCGGGCATGAGGGGCGGATCCGCAGCATTGAGCGACACGGCGGCGCGGTGCAGGCCGCCGCCCCGGGTGAACGGATCGCGCTGGCGCTCGCAGGTGTGGATCGGGCGCAGGTGGGCCGAGGTGACGTGGTCGTCCGCCCGGGGGAGGGGTGGGAGACCACGACCGCGCTCGATGTCATGCTCCAGCTCCTGCCCGGCGCACGCCATCCGCTGACTCATCAGGCGCGGGTCCGGGTGCATCTGGCGACGCTCGAGGCGATGGCGCGGGTCCACCTGCGCGAGCTGATCCTGCCCGGCGGCCGTGGCCTGGCGCGACTGGTCCTCGAGTCGTCGGTCGTCGCCCGGGGAGGCGACCGCCTGGTCCTGCGCAGCTACAGCCCGGTGACCACGATTGGTGGAGGCTGGGTGGTCGACCCCCAGCCGCCGCGACAGCGGGTGGAGTGGGATCCCGCCCTCGCCGACGAAGCCCCGGCCGGGCGCCTTTCTGCTCTCGTCGCCCGACGGCCGGATGGACTCTCGATGCTCCATGCGCCTGTCGTCCTCGGCGTCGCTCCGCGCGAGTTGGTACGACTGCTCCGCTCTGCGGCAGTGACACGCTTCCATGATCTCCTGCTCGATCCGGCGCGGATCGCGGAGGCGCAACGGTTTGCCGTGAGCGCGGTGGAGGGGTGGCACCGGGAGCATCCCGCGGATGCCGGCATGCCCCGGGAAACGCTGCGCCAGGCACTTGGCCGGTTCCGCGGTGCCGCTGCTCCAGGACTGGAACGGGTCCTCGCGTCCGGAAAGCTGCTGGGGTCGGGAGCGGTAGTGGCGCTACCGGGTTTCGAGGCGGGCGTCGCTGGGGGTGCGACCGCACTTGACCGGCTGGTCGCGCAAATCGAACAGGCGGGGCTCATGCCCCCTTCGATCGGGGAGTTGGAGCTGACCTCCGGCCCGACGGCGGTCGCGGACGCGCTGCGACTCGCGGCCCGTGCCGGGCGCCTGGTTCAGGTCGAACCGGACCGGTACTACGCTCCGGCCGCGATTGCGACCTTCACGGCCGCGCTCCGCGACCTGACGGCGGCCGGAATCACGCCGGCGTCGCTGCGGGAGCGGACCGGCCTCTCCCGGAAATACCTGATCCCGTTACTGGAGTGGGCCGACGCCTCGGGCCTCACGATACGGCGGGGCGATCACCGAATTCCGGGCCCGCGGCTGGGCATTGTGGCCCCACCCTGACCTTCCTTGCGGAAGGGAAGGCAGGCGATAAACTTGGCCTTACCGCGTGGGGCCCGTCGAACCACGCGAATGATCTGCTGAGAGGAGCCCCCCATGGCCCGCTGGAGCTGGGCCGGGTGGTCGCTCGTGCTGCTGCTGGCGTTCACCGGACCGGCCTCCGCTCAGGAACGGCCGCCGCCCCTGGTGGAACTGCGCGAGAACTACCCGAATCCGTTCTTTCCCTCGACGACGATTCCGTTCGTCCTCAATCCGGACCTGTGCGAGCGAGGTCATCAGCCCCTGGTCAGTTTGAAGATCTACAATGTTCTGGCGCAGGTCGTAGGCGTACCCATCCTGCTGAATGCCGATAGTGAACGACTGGAAGGTCTGCGGCTGGCCTGTGGAAGCCATGAGGCTTTCTGGGACGGCCGGACGCCGGGTGGGAAACGCCGAGTCAGCCCCGGGCTGTACTACGCGCAGCTCAGCGTGGATGGGGCGCGCTACACCCGGCAGTTGATCGTCAGGAAGTAGCCGAAAGCCACAATGGCGGGCCCCCGACAAGGGAGCACCGCCATTGTCGTTCCTCGGGCCCACCCCTGCCAGCGCGGCAGCGGAATCGGGGTATGCCGATTGCCCTCTGCTATCGCGAACCCTCGCGCGCGCGTTATTTCATTCCGCCGGCCGCATTCAGTGGCACGGACGGGTGATTCGTGGTGTGACCCAAGGAGCCAATGACCGATGATTCGCCCTGACCGATTGACCCTCAAGGGGCAGGAGGCCTTCCGGGATGCAGCCGCGGAGGCGTCACGCCGGGGCAACCCGGTCGCCAACGACACCCATCTCTTCTTCGCCCTTCTCGCCCAGGACGAGGGCGTGGTTCGTCCGCTGCTCCAGAAGGCCGGCCTCAACGTCTCCGCCCTGCAGGAAGAGGTTGTCCGTGAGCTGGACCGGCTGCCCCGACAGGAGGGGGGCGGGGAGCCGACGCTGTCTCGCGAACTGCATAAGGTCTTCGACCGCGCCGAGGCCGACGCCAAGACTCTGGGCGACGCCTACGTGTCCACGGAACACCTGGTCGTCGGGCTGGCCGAGGAGAAGGGTACTACCGCCCGCGAACTGCTCGGTGCCAAGGGTGTAACCGCGGCCAATCTGCGCGAGGCGCTGGCGGAAGTTCGGGGCAGCCACCGGGTCGGGGACCAGTCGCCCGAGGGGCAGTACCAGTCGCTCGCCCGGTTCACCCGCAACCTGACCGATCAGGCCCGGGCCGGGAAGCTCGACCCGGTAATCGGCCGGGATGAGGAGGTGCGGCGGGTGATGCAGGTGCTCTCCCGGCGGACCAAGAACAATCCGGTGCTGATCGGGGAGCCGGGTGTCGGCAAGACGGCCATCGTCGAGGGGCTGGCCCAGCGCATCGTTAATGGCGACGTGCCCGAGTCGCTCAAGCACAAGGAGATTATCGCGCTCGATATCGGCCTGCTGCTGGCCGGCGCCAAGTACCGCGGCGAATTCGAGGAGCGGCTCAAGTCGGTGGTCAAGGAACTGACCGAGGCGGAGGGACGCTACATCGTCTTCATCGACGAGCTGCACACGATCGTCGGGGCCGGTGCCGCCGAAGGCGCGGTGGATGCGAGCAACATGCTCAAGCCCGCGCTGGCGCGGGGCGAGCTGCATGTCGTCGGTGCGACGACGCTGGATGAATACCGCAAGCACATCGAGAAGGACGCCGCGCTCGAGCGGCGCTTCCAGCCGGTCCTGGTCGGCGAGCCGAGCGTGGCCGACACCATCGCGATCCTGCGCGGCCTGAAGGAGAAGTACGAGGTCCACCACGGCATTCGCATCACCGACAACGCGCTGGTCGCGGCGGCCACGCTGTCGGATCGCTATATCGGCGACCGCTTCCTGCCGGACAAGGCGATCGACCTGGTGGATGAATCCGCCAGCAAGCTGCGGATGGAGATTGACAGTCTGCCGCAGGAGATCGACGAGGTGGAACGTCGCCTCCTGCAACTGGAGATCGAGCGGCAGTCGCTCCTCAAGGAAAAGGACAAGGTCGGGCGGGAGCGCCGGGCGGCGGTGGAGCAGGAGATCTCGGAACTGAAGGAGCGTTCCAGCTCCATGAAGGCCCAGTGGCAGGCGGAGAAGGTGGGGATCCAGGGGATTCAGGGTCGCAAACAGGAGGTGGAGGCGCTGCGCACTGAGATGGACCAGGCCCGCCGGCGCGGCGACCTGCAGCGCGCCGCGGAGCTGCAGTACGGCCGGATTCCCGAGCTGGAGCGTGAGATCCTGGAACAGGAGCAGCGCCTCAGCCAGATCCAGTCCGGGGTGAAGTACCTGAAGGAGGAGGTCGACGCCGAGGATATCGCCGAGGTGGTCGCCAAGTGGACCGGCGTGCCGGTGACCAAGATGCTCGAATCCGACCGGGAGCGACTGGCCAAGCTGGAGTCGGTGCTGGCGCAGCGGGTTGTCGGACAGCACGCGGCGGTGGAGGCGGTGGCCAATGCGGTGCGTCGCAGCCGTGCAGGTCTGTCGGACCCGAATCGGCCGACCGGTTCCTTCATCTTTCTCGGCCCGACCGGCGTCGGCAAGACCGAGACGGCGCGTGCGCTGGCGGAGTACCTGTTCGACGACGAGAAGGCGCTGGTGCGTCTGGACATGTCGGAGTACATGGAGAAGCACTCCGTCTCACGGATGATCGGCGCGCCGCCAGGGTACATCGGGTTTGACGAAGGCGGCCAGCTGACCGAGGCGGTGCGTCGCCGGCCGTACAGCGTGCTGCTGTTCGACGAAATCGAGAAGGCGCATCCCGACGTCTTCAATGTGCTGTTGCAGCTGCTCGATGATGGGCGACTCACCGACAGCCAGGGCCGGGTGGTGGACTTCCGGAACACCGTCGTCATCATGACCTCGAATATCGGCAGTCAGGTCATTCTGGAGGCGGGGGAACAGGATGCGACGACCTGGCCGATCGTCGAAGCGCAGGTTCGGGACCAGCTGCGACACCATTTCCGGCCGGAGTTCCTCAACCGGGTGGACGAGATCATCGTCTTCCGACAGCTGGGACGGATGGAGATCGGCCTGATCGTCGAGCTGCAGCTCCAGCACCTGGCGAAGCAACTTGCTGCTCGGCACATCGGGTTGCAGGTGGACCCGGAAGCGCGGGAGTTCCTGGCGCGGGAGGGCTACGACCCGGTCTATGGCGCGCGTCCGCTCAAGCGGGTCATCCAGCGACGGCTGCAGAATGCCATCGCCCTGGAGATCCTCGAGGGTGCGTGGAACGAAGGCGATACCATCTCGGTGAAACGGGATGGCGAGGGGCTCAAGTTCGTGCGTCAGCCGACCAGTGCCTGACGTCCCACTCGATCCCGCCGATACGGCTGGCATGCGACTGGCAATCGCCCAGGCGCAGGCCGCGCTTGCGGCCGGCGAGGTCCCGGTCGGCGCCGTAGTGCTGCGCGGAGGTGAGCTACTCGCTGCGGCGCACAATCTCACCCGCACCACTGGCCAGCCACTGGCGCACGCGGAGATGCTGGTGCTGCATCAGGCGCTGGCCGCGGCGGAAGTGGATCGATTGCCGGACGCGACGCTGTACGTGACGCTTGAGCCGTGCGCGCAGTGCGCCGGCGCGATCGTGCTGGCCAAAGTCGGGCGGGTGGTCTTCGGGGCGTGGGACGACAAGGCGGGGATGGCCGGCTCCGTTGGCGACCTGCTGCGGCATCCTCGGCTCAACCACCGGCCGGAGGTGGTGGGTGGCGTGCTGGCGGAGGAGTGCGGTGCGTTGCTGCGGGGGTTCTTCCAGGCACGGAGAAACGGGTAGGGCGGGCGTCCCCGCCCGTCCGAACCGAGCGTCCGGAGGGACTGTGGGGCGAGCTCTGCGCCGAAGTCAAATGGAATAGTTCGTGAGTTACGGCGCCACCTCGTGAAAGGTCAGTTCCTTGTCCTTCTCCAGGCTGGACCGGAGTCCGTATTCATCCTCGAACAACACCAGTGGATTTCCCTTGGCATCGTACAGCCGCAACCGCCCGCGGAGCGACGCCACCCGATCGATCGCCTCGGCGGGGCCGGTAACCCAGCGCGGGAAGCGCATGGAGATCGGCTCGAACTTGCACGGCGCGTTGTACTCGTGCTCCAGCCGGAACCGCATCACATCGAACTGCAGCATGCCCACCGCGCCGACGATCGGCGTCGGACCGGACTCGCCGTCGGCGTAGAAGACCTGCGCCGCCCCTTCCTCCGACAACTCCCTGAGGCCCGCGTCGAACTGCTTCCGGCGCAACGGGTCTGCGGGATAGGCGCGGGCGAAGTGCTCGGGCGGGAAGCGCGGGATGTTCTGGAAGCTGAAGTTGCCCGCCTCACACAGCGTGTCGCCGATCCGCAGTGTCCCCCGGTCGATGATCCCGACCACGTCGCCCGGCCACGCCTCCTCGACACTGGTGCGCTCCCGTGCCAGGAACTGCTGCGGGGCCGCCAGCCGCATCCGCTTGCCGGTCCGGGAGTGGCGGACTTCATCGCCGGCCTGGAACCGACCGGAACAGATCCGCACGAAGGCGATGCGGTCCCGGTGCTTCGGGTCCATGTTCGCCTGGATCTTGAAGACGAAACCGCTGAAGTCCTCGCGCTCCGGCTCGATCGGGCCGATGGTGGACATGCGCGAAGTGGGCGAGGGCGCCAGCGGGAGAAAATCCGCCAGAAACGGCTCGACTCCGAAGTTGCTGAGCGCGCTGCCGAAGAACACCGGCGACTGCTCGCCGGTCAGGACCTTCGCGGCGTCGAAGAGATTGCCGGCCTCGTCCAGCAGCGAGATTTCGTCGCGCAGCTGGCGGTAGGTGGCGGCGCCGAGCAGCGCTTCGGTCTCGGGGCTCACGAGCGGGACGGCGCGGAATTCGGTGGCGCTCGCCCCATGGTCGCCCCGGCTGTCGAAGATCAGGACCTGATTGCGGCGCCGGTCGAACACTCCGAGGAAGCCGCTGCTGCCGTTGACCGGCCAGGTCAGCGGGCAGCAGGAGATCCCGAGATCGGCCTCGACATCACTGAGCAGTTGCAGCGGATCACCGCCGGGCCGGTCGCACTTGTTGACGAAGGTGAAGATCGGCATCCGCCGGCGGCGGCAGACTTCGAACAGCTGGCGGGTGCGTTCCTCGACCCCTTTGCGGTTGTCGAGCAGCATCACCGCGCTGTCCGCGGCCACGAGCGTGCGGTAGGTATCCTCCGAGAAGTCCTGGTGGCCGGGGGTGTCCAGCAGGTTGATCTGGTAGCCCTGATACTCGAACTGCAGCACGCTGGACGTGACCGAGATGCCGCGCTGGCGCTCCAGTTCCATCCAGTCGGAAGTCGCATGCCGGGTCGCGCGCCGCGCCTTGACCGTACCGGCCAGGTGGATGGCGCCGCCGTACAGCAGCAGCTTCTCGGTGAGGGTGGTCTTGCCGGCGTCGGGGTGACTGATGATCGCGAACGTCCGGCGACGGATCACTTCCGCGTGGAGCCGGGCGAGGGCGGGGGTGGTCGGGCCCGCGGGCTGGATCGATTCCGTCGGGCTGGGGGACATGCGGCCGGTGTGACTCCAGTAGACCAGGGGCGCCGTGCGGGGCCGAGTGCCCGGTGCGGTGCGGGCGCATGGTAGACAGGGCAGGCGGGGCAGGGCAACCCCCGGGTCCGGCAGCGTGTCGTCAAGGGTCCATCGTACCGCGGGGCCGCAAGGTACCGGTCTGTTCGCTAACCGCCTAAATTTGTCCCACCCGGCTCTGGCCGTCTCGGCCAAGCAGTACCCGGGCAACGATTTTTCATGGAGGGTATATGGCGCGAATGATGTCGGTTGCGATCGCGACGGGCGCAGCACTCATCCTCGGCACGACAGCGGCCGCGGCACAGTCGGTAACCTTCGGCGCGGGTGGCGGAATCACCATCCCGACCGGTGATTTCAAGACGGCGGCGAAGACCGGATGGCATGCGCTCGGCTTCATCGGCTACTCCCTGCCGTCCGGCCTGGGGTTTCGCGGTGAAGGCTTTTACGGACAGAACACCTTCAAGGCCACGAGCAGCGTCAAGGGCAAGCTGGCCGGTGGCCTGGGCAGTGTGAGCTACGCGTTCGGCAAGTCGAGTGGAGTGAAGCCGTATGTCATCGGCAGTGCGGGTGTCTTCAACGTCAAGGTCGCCGGGACCGGTGGCAGCGTTTCCGAGACCAAGTTCGCCTTCGGTGGCGGGGCAGGGATCAAGCTGCCGGTCGGGTCGGACGGAAACGTCTTTCTCGAGAGCCGGTACCTGAGCGCCCAGACGAGTGGCGGCAGCACCAACTTCATCCCCATCACGCTGGGCGTTTCTTTCGGCGCAAGATAGGTCAGGGTCGGAGCGGGACGCCTGGTCCAGTCTCCGGCGCCAGCCGCGGTTCGACGAGTGCCACAGCGCGGGGTTCCGATCGGATGGTCGGGGCCCCGCCTACGCTTCCGGTGCGCGGGTCCCGCCGTGGGCGCCCGGGACGGTACCGGTGCTCTGAGGGCGTGGAAGTGCTTGGCGGTGGCACGGGCCGTTGTTACTTTCGTGCGTGCCGCGACGCTCTGATGCCCCTCTGGCAGCCAGGGAAGCCGGGTCGATCGTATGTCGTTGCATGACAACTGGGACGGGTGTCCGAGTGGCTGAAGGAGCCGGTCTCGAAAACCGGTAAACCCGCAAGGGTTTCGTGGGTTCGAATCCCACCCTGTCCGTAATCGGGGAGCACGGGGGAGTACGAGGTGATCTCGTGCTTCCCGTTTTGCGTTTTGTTGTGGTGTCGGGTCGGTACGGTGCATCCGATTGCCAGGCTCCCGCCTACCGCCCAGCGCTTTTCGCCATCACCGCTCAGCTTTCGCTTTCTCCCCGCCCCGCCGATAGTATCCCCATGTTCCCCAACCGGACCACCGTGCATCCGCTCGTTGACCAGTACGCGGGTTGCCTCCTGGGTCTTGCCCTCGGCGATGCGCTCGGCGCCGTCGTCGAGGCGCAGCCCCCGGCGGACGCCCGGCGCTACGTGGAATCGGTGCTGCGCCCCAGACTGATCCCGGTGCGCGGGCCGGCGGCGTATCGCTTCGGGCAGGTAACCGATGACACCCAGCTCACCCGGGAACTCCTCCTGAGTGTCTCGCCCACCGGCGAATTCCGCCCCGCGGTCTTCGCCGAGCGGCTGCTGCAGCTCGTGGTGTCGGGGCGCATCGTCGAAGGCGGGCACGCGCCGAGCGCCGCGGCGCGGCAACTTGCGCTCGGTGTGCCATGGCATGAGGCGGGATTGCCCGCGCCCTACGCCGGGAACGGCGCCGCCATGCGGGCGGGGCCGTTGGGACTGCTCTACGGTCGCGAACCGCGCCGCCTCGCCCAGGTGGCCGCCGACCAGGCGCGGCTCACCCATCAGGATCCGCGGGCGGCCGCCGGTGCTCTCGCCGTTGCCGCCGCGGTCGCGATCGCCATTCGTGATGGTCCGATTGACCGCATCGAGTTTCTCGTCGAACTGAGCCGCTGGGTCGAACCAATCGATACCGGGACCGCTACCGCGATCTGGGATCTGACCAACTGGGCCCACCTCCCCCCGGATGAAGCTGCGGGGTTCATCGCCGAACACGGACTGGAGCCGGAGGCCCGGCACGGCTGGCATGGGATCTCCTCCTTCGTCACCAGCAGCGTCTGCTGGAGCCTCTATGCCGCGCTGTATTCGCCGGACGACTGGTGGGATGCCATCTGCATCGCCATCGGCGTCGGGGGCGACACCGACACGATCGCGGCGATGACCGGGGCGATCGTAGGGGCCAGGTCTGGTCGCCAAGCCCTGCCAGAGGTTTACCTTCGGCACCTCACCGACCACGGGACCAGTCTCCTCCCCGGCCTCACCACCCTGGCCACGCGGTTGCTTCCTTCGGCCTAGCCCCCGGCGGCGGACGCGGGTCGCCGGTATTTCGCGGTCGCACAAGACAATCGGGCCGCCTCCCACAGCAGGAGGCGGCCCGTGGTTCTACTCCCGGCTGTTCAGTCTATTGGAGATTGCCCCGCAGCTTCGCGATGTCGAGCATCGGAATGCCACCCTCGGTCGGGACCAGGATGATGAGGTTGTTCGACCCCTTCATGTCGTGCAGCACCTCGAGGTACTGCTTGGTGAGCGCCTCCGCGGTGAGCGTCACGTTGAGCAGCCGCTGCTGGTCGCTCTGGAGCCGGGCCACCTCGACCCGGTGCCGCTCGGTCTGAATCTGCTGCTCCTGGGCGATCTTCCCGTTGATCGCTGCCACGACCGCGGCGGGCGGCTGCAGATCCCGCAGGAAGAATGCCGTCACCTCCGCAATCCGGAACGGATCTCCACCGGCGCGTGGCTGGGTGATTAACGCGGAGTCGACCAGCGATTGCATGAACGTGGCAATCTCGGTGCGCTTGGAGATGTCGTTGATGGAGAAGCGCACCATTCCGTCACGGACGCCCTGGCGGATGGCGTTGTGGACGATCGAGTGGATCTGCTCCTCCGTGCCGATCTCGGTGAAGATGCGTGGGGCATCTTGAGGATTGATCTGCCACCGCAGTCCTGCGTCCACGGTCATCCCCATCTGCTCGCTCGACAGTGCTTCGATCGACTCGGCATCATCTCCCGCCTGAGGGAACTGCTCCTCGCGGGTGGAGTAGCGCTCGATGGATGACCACGGCGCCACCAGGTGGATGCCGGGGAGGAGCGGTCGGTCATCTACCGTGCCGAAGGCGTGCTTCACCCCCACCTGGCCCGGGTCGACCACGACGATCAGCGCTGACAGCACGACGAACGCGCCGATACTCGAGAAGAGCAGCGCGAAGATGCGGAGCAGGTTGCCCGAGGGGCGGCCGCGCTGATCGCCGGACGACCGGGCGACCATGAGAATGACCGCGATGAACAGCAGCAACCCACCAAAGATCAGCTTGCCCATGCACCAGCCCCGGGGAGTAGGAGGAGGCGCAAAGCTAAGGTGCGGCGGGGCAGGGCAACAGGGCGGAAGGGACTATCGTGAGCGCCAGCAGGGGAGGGTCAGGGGGTTACCGGAGGCATTGACTTGGGGAAGGTGTCCGGCGAGACTCTTGCCGCCCAAAGCCGTTGCATGGCAACGGGTAATGTCTCGGGGACGGGTGGCCGAGTGGTTTAAGGCGCACGCCTGGAAAGCGTGTTAACCTGAAAGGGTTACGCGGGTTCGAATCCCGCCCTGTCCGTGCTGCGGCGCAATGACTCACGGGTCGTTGCGCCGTCCCCTTTTAGGGGACATGAGGGAGGAGCCCTGTGGCTGACCCGCGACCCTCAGGGAGAGCCGGTCGGCGAGTGCGCCACGAGGGCATAGGCGGGTACCGCCCCGAGGCCCATCGTGAAGATGGCCGGCTCGAGGAATCCGGCCCTCAGCACGCCTCCGCTCAGCGCGCGGACGTAGTCCGACGCTGCGTCGGGCTCCGTGATCCAGCATGGGTGGACCACTAGCACCACACGGCCCCCGGGGCGCAGCACCCGCCGCACCTCGGTCAGGCAGGCCGGGAGGTCAGGCCAGAGCTGGATGTTGTTGACGGCGAACACCCGATCGAAGCTGCCGGACTCGAATGGAAGGGTGGGAAGCTGCGCGAGGTGGAACTGCATCCGGCCCTCGCGAATGGCCGTGGTATTGCGATCCTGCGCGCGGGCCAGCAGCACCGGCGAAGGGTCGACGGCGACCGCCAGTCCCTGCCGGGTAAAGCCGGCGGCGAGCGGGAGCCCGAGGCTGATGCCCAGTTCCAGCACCCGGTCGGTGAGCCCGGGGGCGAGCAGTTCCACCCCCCAGGCGGCGAGGGCCGGCGTGTCGCGGGCCAGCAGCCAGCGAACGACCGGGCGGAGTACGGAGGCGGGCTGGCGTAACTGCGCATTGAGCAGCGGCACGATACTCCTCGCCGTGGGGTGAGCGGTCCGGTGGGGGCGTCGCGGTGGTGGGTCAGCCGACCTAGGGTACTCCTGCCGGGAGAGTATACGGTTGCTTCTCGAGGTCCGCCACCGGTGGCTAGGGAGCCACGGCGGGCGGTGCTGTCCAACGGGGCGGCAGGGTTGCTCCCTCACCTGCCGACCAGTGGAGGGAACCGGATGGCCCGTTCCAGCGTATCTTCTGGTCCAGTACGCTCCCCTGCCGGGGGCCCCCGTGACTGCCCTCTTGAGGTTCCGCATGCTGATCCGCCCCGCCCCGCAGCTCCGCAGCTCCGAGATCACCGAGGAACGCCTGTACGTCGGTCGCCGTGCCTTTCTGGCCGGACTGGCAGGCAGCGGGCTGCTGCTGACGCTGGGCGAGCGCCAAGCATTGGCCCAGTCGGTGGCGCGCGAGGGGGCAGCGCTGCTTTCCAGGACCGATGACAAGCTCACGCCATACGAATCGGTGACCACGTACAACAACTACTACGAATTCGGCACCGGCAAGGACGAGCCCGCCGTCCAGGCGGTTAATTTCAAGCCGCGGCCGTGGAAGGTGAAGATCGAAGGCGAGATCGGGAAGCCGGGCGACTACGATTTCGACGACCTCGTGAAACCGTACAAGCAGGAGGAACGGGTTTACCGCCACCGCTGCGTCGAAGGGTGGAGCATGGTGATCCCCTGGCTCGGTTTCCCGCTCAAGGACCTCGTCGCGAAGGTACAGCCCACCGCACGCGCCAAGTACGTCGAGTTCACCACCCTGCTCGACACGGCCCAGATGCCTGGCCAGCGCCGCGGTGTGCTGCCATGGCCCTACGTCGAAGCGCTCCGGCTCGACGAGGCGATGCATCCCCTCGCCATCCTCGCCACCGGGCTCTACGGCAAGCCGCTGCCCAACCAGAATGGTGCGCCGATCCGCCTCGTGGTGCCGTGGAAATACGGTTTCAAGGGCGGCAAGGCGATTGTCCGGATTCGCTTCACGGAAGCCCAGCCGCGGACGACCTGGAATGAGGTCGCAGGCGACGAATACGGTTTCTACGGCAATGTGAATCCGGCGGTGGATCACCCACGCTGGAGTCAGGCGAGGGAGCGCCGCATAGGCGAGCTGTTCAAGCGGCCGACCCTACCGTTCAACGGCTACGCCGATCAGGTGGCGAAGTTGTATGCGGGGATGGATCTGGCGCGGAATTTCTGACGGAGCAATCAGCAGTCAGCAATCAGCGTTCAGCAAAGCAATTCCGCTGACCGCTGACCGCTGACTGCTGACCGCTTCCCACTGAACCAGGCCAATGACCCGCCAGGCCTTCACCACCCGCCTCCTCAAGCCCGCGGCATTCATCGCTGCGCTCGGGCCCGCCCTCTGGCTCGGCCTCGGCGTGCTCGGCCGGGTCAACCTCGGCGCCGATCCGGTGAAGACCTTCCAGGTCACCACCGGCATCACGATCATGGTCCTGCTGCTGGTGACGCTGGCCATCTCGCCGGCGCGGAAGGTCCTGCACTGGTCCGAACTCATCCGCCTTCGGCGCATGCTCGGCCTGTTCGCCTTCGGCTACACGCTGGCGCATGCCCTCATCTATTTCATCCTCGACCAGTCGCTCGATCCGGCGTTGATCTGGGAGGACACCATCAAGCACCCGCGGATCGCGGTTGGCTTCGTTGCGTTCCTGATGCTGATCCCGCTCGCGCTCACGTCGACCGACGGAATGATCCGCCGGCTGGGCAAGCGCTGGGGCAGGCTCCACCGGCTGGCCTATCTCGCGACGGCGCTGGGGATCCTGCACTACCTGATGGTCCAGAAACTGGATCTGCGGGACGGCCTGGTCTTTCTGGCGGTGTTCGTGGCGCTCATGCTGTTCCGGATTCCGGCGGTGAAGGAGCGGCTGGGATAACCGTTCCCCTTTCTGCTCCCTCCCGCTACTTTCCCGTCTCAACATGACATCCCGCTCGACCCTCCTCGATGACCGGGCCATCGCCCGCGCGCTCACGCGCATGGCCTCCGAGTTGGTGGAGCAGTGCAAGGGGACGGAAGACGTCCTGCTGGTCGGCATCCAGCGGCGGGGCGTCGAGCTCGCCGCCCGGCTCTCCCGCCTGATCGAAGGCCTCGAAGGCCACCCCATCCCGTCCGGCAAGCTCGACATCACCCTCTATCGCGACGATCTGCAGGCGGTGGGACCGCGCCCGGTGGTTGGCGAGACGCGGCTTCCTTCCGATCTCGACGGCCGGACCATCGTGATCGTGGACGATGTGCTCTACACCGGCCGCACCACGCGCGCGGCCCTGGATGAGCTGGCCGACTTCGGCCGCCCGCGGCGGATCCTGCTGTGCGTGCTGGTGGACCGGGGCGGGCGTGAACTCCCCATTCAGCCCGACATCGTCGG
>JANMYS010000104.1:0-49360 GCA_031382385.1 Gemmatimonadota bacterium | reverse complement strand
TCTTTTTTATGCATTTGTCGCGAGCGTTATGCATTTTTCGCGGCATCCGCGCATTCGCGCAATTTTTCTGGCACGCCGAATGCTTCCTGCCCCCTCCGGCCGCGAGGCTGTTGAGTGGGCCCGCGGTCCTCTGCAGCAGGTGCATGGGCACACACCGCCTCAACCGGTGGTGCCTTCAGCCCTCAGGGCAAGGCGGTCGTTATGAATGCGACATTGCAGGTGATGCTCGCCATGGTGGTGCGGCTGGTGGATTTTCTCCGGGCGTACCCGTTTGGTGATGGACCGGCCGACGAGGTGTCGGCGCGGTTCACGGCGAAGGTGGAACGGCAGCAGATGCTGGTCGCCCTGGAGCAGGATGGTGTCGCCGCTCGCGAAGCGCAGGTGGAGATACACAACGCGCTGCGGCAGGAGATCATTCATCTGCCACTGCGTCACCTGGCGGGGGTGGCGGCCTCGCTGGAAGGGGATCAGCCCGACATCGCCGCGGCGGTCGGGAAGTCGGCAAGCGGGCTGACCGGTCAGAAGTTCCTGGCGGCGGTTCGGTCGGTGGTGGCCACGGTCGAGGCACAGCAGGAGCTGCTCCGGTCGCGGGGAATGGCGGAGGAGACGTTGCCGACGCTCACCCGCCTGCTGGCGGAGTACGAACAGGCCCTCCGCGCCACCAATGCCGGCAAGCGGGCACACACCGGTGCCAGGGCCGAGATGCGCTCGCTGGGCCGGGAGCTGATGGTGCTGGTGCGGCAGCTCGATGGGCTGGTGGTCTTCCACTTCCGGGACAAGCCCGATCTGCTGGGGGCGTGGAAGAGTGCCCGGAACATCGCCTGGCCGGCGGATGAACCGGCAAAGCCGGTGGCCGCGAAGGAGGGGCAGGCGTCACGATGAGGATGTTGGTGGAACGGAGTGACCAGGCGGCAGTCTGTCCGGGGGAATGGATGGGCTGCCGCTCTGGTGTGCAGGTGGCAGGTGGCAGAAATGCAGCAAATGTCGGGTAGGGGCGGAGCTATGCTCCGCCCGCGCCAGATACGAGAGTCCTCTGGTAGGGGCGGAGTAATGCTCCGCCCTGCGACCGTCGAGAACATGCGAGGAGTCGTGGAGGGGCAGGCGTCCCGCTTGCCCGAACCCGCGCTACAGCTCTAGAAACCCTGCCCCCTGCCCGGACAGCCCACCTGACCGGAGAGCGGATGGACGCGACCAGCGAGGCTGGACGCGCGTTCATGGCGGTGCTATTGATGCCGTGCCGTGTGCCCGGCCTGCCATTGAACACCGTGGCGATGACCGGGTCCCGGAGGACGGTGATGGCTCCTTCCTGCTGAAAGCGACACCGTGATGCCGCGGCTCCCACTGTTCCTGATCGTGACCCTGCTGGCGGGCTGCGCCAGGGAAGCCACTCCGCCAATTGCCGCGGACGCGGACGCGAACTTCTGCGCCACCATCCATCGCGACACCACCATCCATCTCGCCCAGCAGCTCCAGGCGGTCGACTCGCTGATGGCGACGAAGACCGGGGTCTACGTTCTCGAAGACGGCGGTGGCGCCATGGTCGCCCGCGCCTGGCTCAGCGAATACGCCGAGCACACCATTGACGTCCAGTACTTCATCTTCTCGGCGGACAACGTCGGCCTTATTGCGGTTGACTACCTGGTGCGCGCGGCGGAGCGGGGGGTGAAGGTCCGGGTGCTGGTGGACGACCTGCTGCTCGAGGCTGACGCGGCGGAGCTGCTGGCGCTCGATGCACTTTCCAATCTCGAGATCCGCATCTACAACCCCAACATCAACCTCGGCAAGCGGCTGCCGGCGAAGCTGTTCAATACCGTCACCGACTTCCGCGGCATCAATCAGCGGATGCACAACAAGACCTTCACGGTGGACGGTCGCATCGTCATCACCGGCGGCCGGAATATCGCCGACGAGTATTTCGACTACGACCATGAGTACAACTTCCGCGACCGCGATGTGCTCCTTCTCGGCGGGGTGGCGCGCCAAGTCGAGCGCGTCTTCGAGCAGTTCTGGAGTGACCCGCTGAGCCGCCCGATCGGTGAACTCTCGGACGCCGCGCCGACCGACAGCGCCGTCGCCGCCCGCATCGCCAGGCTGCACCAGTACGCCTGCGACCCCGCCAACTACTGGCCGCAGGTGCGGGCGCAGGTCGCCAGCATCCCCGTCGCCTTTGAGGCGATCCAGGCCTCGGGCAGACTGCAGTGGCTCGACAGCGTGAGTCATGTCTCCGATGTGCCGGGAAAGAACGATGCCACTCACGGGCTGGGCGGTGGCGGCGTCACGCTCGACACCCTGCTCGAGCTGGTGCGGCAGGCGCGCAGCTCGATCGCCATTCAGTCGCCCTATCTCGTCACCACCGAGCTGGGGCGTTCCGTCTTCCGCGATGCGGTGCAGCGCGGGGTCGAGGTGCGGATCCTCACCAATAGCCTCGCTTCGACTGACAACCTCGAGGCCTTCAGCGGCTATCAGCGGGACCGGGGGGAGCTGCTGCAGACAGGAGTCCGGCTCTTCGAGTTTCGTCCCGATGCGGCGGAGCGCACCACGATCATGACGGGGGCGGTGGTCGGGGCGCTGGCGCACCCGCCGATCTTCGGGCTGCACGCCAAGAGCATGGTGATCGACGGGCGCATCACCGTCATCGGCACATTCAACCTGGACCCGCGGAGCGCCAACCTGAATACGGAGTGCATCACGATCATCCGTTCCGACGCGATTGCGGCGGGAGTGCTGGCGGGGATGGAGGTGGAGTTCCGGCCGGAGAATGCGTGGGAGACGACGCGGGAGTTCAACCCCGACGCTGAGGCGGGGGTGAAGAAGCGGTTCCGGGTGTGGACGAGGCGAGTGGTGCCGAGGGGGGTGTTGTAGGGGGGCTCCCGGCGTCAGCCGTCAGCCGTCAGCCGTCAGCCGTCAGCCGTCAGCCGTCAGCCGTCAGCCGTCAGCCGTCAGCAAAATATACGGCCGCGTCACGACTGGGAGGTGGACACGCTCATCGCGCTGCTGGGGCATGCGGGCGCCGAGCTGCGGCTCTCGGCGAGGAGCCCGAGGGTGGCGTGAGAGAGGTAGATTGGACCGACGCCGCCGCTCCCTCCTGCCGTCGAGGCACACGCATGCTTCCGATCCACCCCGCGCGCCTGCTCGCCGCGCTGCCGCTGCTGGCGACCGTCACGCTTTCCGCCCAGCAGCCGGCCCGCACCGGGCTCCAGTTCGACATCGTCGTCCCCGCCTCGCTCCGCGCCGAACCGGTGACGGGGCGGGTTTTCGTTTTCCTGGCGAAAGACTCGACACCCGAGCCGAGACTCGAGGGCGGCAACATGGTGAGCGTGCCCTTCTTCGGCAGCGACGTCGAGTCGCTGCGGGCCGGGACGCCTGCCCCGATCACCCGCGCCGCGCTGGGCTATCCCTATCGCTCCCTCGATCAGCTCCCCGCCGGCGATTACTACGTGCAGGCGCTGGTCAGCGTCTACACCAAGTTTGCGCGGGCCGACGGTCACACCATCTGGGCCCATATGGACGAATGGGAGGGGCAGCAATTCAACGACGCACCGGGCACGCTGGTCGGCGCGGTCCGCCTGATCCATGTCGATCCGCGGAGAGGCGGCCGCATCCGGCTCGAGGTCTCCCGCATCCTGCCGCCGGTCGTCGTGCCGCCGGATGACCGGTACGTGCAGCGAGTGAAGATCCAGAGCCAGATCCTCACCCGCTGGTGGGGCCACCCGATCTACCTCGGCGCGGTGGTCCTCTTACCGAAAGGATTCGCGGAGCACCCCGATGTCCGCTATCCCTCGGTGTGGGAGCAGGATCACTTCACCCTCGCGCCACCGTTCAGGTTCTCGCTCGACAGCACGCCGGAGAGCGCGGAGGCCCGCGCGCGGCGCATTGCACGGAGCGAGAAGCGGGGCACCGGCTACGAATTCGCCCGGAGCTGGCTGAGCGATTCGTTCCCGCGCATGGTCGCCATCCGCATCCTGCACCCGTCGCCCTATTACGACGATTCCTACGCCGTGAACTCCGCCAACAACGGGCCCTACGGCGACGCCATCATGCAGGAGCTGATTCCTTATCTGGAGGACAGGTTCCATCTGCTCAAGGAACCGGCGGCCCGGCTGCTCACCGGCGGCTCCACCGGCGGGTGGGAGTCGCTGGCGCTGCAGGTGTATCACCCCGATTTCTTCGGCGGCACCTGGACCTTCTATCCCGATCCGGTGGACTTCCGCCGCTACGAGCTGATGAACCTGTACGACGACGCCAACGCCTTCAGCGTGGTGCGGAATCCGTGGATCAGTGTGGAGGTGCCGAGCGAGCGGCGCAACGACGGCCAGCCGGTCTTGAGTGTGCGGCAGGAGAATCAGCTCAACAACGCCCGCGGCAGCCGGCGGCGCGGTGGCGAGAACTTCGCCATCTGGGAGGCGACCTACGGCCCGACCGACAGGGATGGCTATCCCGCGCCCATCTGGAACGACTCCACCGGCGTGATCAATCACGACGTGGCGAACTACTGGCGGGAACACGGCTATGACCTGCGCGACTACCTCGAGCGCAACTGGCACCGGATCGGACCGTCACTGGTGGGGAAGCTGCACCTCTATGTGGGCGACATGGACAACTACTACCTGAACCTGGCGGTGTACGAGCTGGAGCACTTTCTCTCGAAGACCACAGCACCTGCGTATGGCGGGTCGTTCCAGTACGGTCGGCCGCTCAAGCAGCATGGCTGGCAGCCGATGTCCAACGCCGACCTCATCCGGGAAATGGCGGCGGCGGTGGAGCGGAACGCGCCGAGCGGAGCGGCACGCGGGTGGTGGTACTGACAAGGCGAAGACCAGTCATCGTTTCTCGCGGGCGGAGCTGGAGCTCCGCCCCTACCCAGTCCCCGCCGAGCTGGTCTGGCACCCGGCCGGTGCCGCCACACCGTTCACTCTTGAGCTCGGGGAGCTGTTGCAGGCGCTGAGGGCTATTCCCGCCACTCTTTGCCGGGCATGATCCGGCGCATGAATTCGTCGAACAGCGGTACGGTAAACGCCGTGTCGCCATGGTTGGGACTCCAGATCATCCCCTTGGCGATGAGGTTGTTCCGCGTCGGACCGAACGACGTCACCCCGCGTCCCAGCACCTCGGCGATATCGCCCGATCGATGGGGGCCGGGACCCAGTTCCGCCATCGCCCTCAGATAGCGCTTCTCCGCAGGGGTGAGCCGGTCAAACCGTACCCGGAAGAAGCTCTCGTCCAGCGCCGCAATCGCGGCGCTGGATGCGTTGGTGACGTCTTCCAGGTCGATCGGGGAGGCATCGGCGGCATCCCAGGAGTGCTTCCCCCACTCCTGGACGAAATAGGGATAGCCACGGGTTTCCTCGAAGATGCGATCGAGTGCGGCCGCGGTCACCTCGACCCCCTGTTCGCTGGCCGGCTTGGAGATCGCCCGCTTCGCCGCCGCGGCTGGCAGCGCGCCGATCTCGGGAAAGTCGAACAGGCGCTCGGCATACGATTTGGCCCGGCCCATTCTGCCTCTGAGTTGCGGGAGTCCAGCCCCGACCAATACCACCGGGAGCTGCCGCTGGGCGGTCCGGTGCAGCGCGGTGATCAGGGCTTCGAGCTGGTCCTCTTGCACGTACTGCAGTTCGTCGACGAAGATGGCCAGCGCGGTCCCGGCCTTCTGGGCCGCCGCACCCGCCACCTCCAGCAGCGCCTGCAGGTCATGCTCCAGGTCGCCATTGTCGGCGAGCCCCGGTTCGGGGTCGAAGTCAAACCCGACTTCGATGTCGGCGTACTTGAGCTTCAATCCCTTCGCGAATCCCGCCAGTCCCCTGAGGGCCCGCTGAGCCAGGTCCTTGGCTTGAGCGTTCCGGGAGAGCCGGAGTAGCGCCTGCCGGAGCTGTGGCGCCAGGATCGCAGGGAGTGAGCGATTTTCCGGTGCTTCGATCCTGAGTGTATGAATGCCCGCAGCCTCTGCGTCGTCTCTCATCCGGTCGAGCAGCACGGTCTTGCCCACGCCTCTCAACCCCACCATCAACACACTCTTTGTCGACAGGCCGCGACGGACCCGTTCGATTGCGACGCGCACCCCCTCCCGCAGCTCATCCCGCCCGGCTAACTCCGGCGGAGGCGTGCCAGCACCAGGGGCGAAGGGGTTGGTTACCGGGTCCATGGGACAATAATAGCAATATTACTGAGTTTAGCAATTCGGCATAAACCATGTAATTACCATCAAATAGTGAGAGCTTCACTCGGAAATGCGCCGGCTCGGTGGGTCGCATCCCAGAGTCAGCGACCTCGCCCGCGATCAGATCGATCGCTCCGGAGTGGACATACGCATGGCGATGCCGGGGGACGCGGGCGCTGAAGTGAGGGTGTCGGTGAGGGGCCCGCGCGGGGTGTAATGGCGCCCCTGCTCGCGTTGCCTGGTATCTCGCGATTCCGCACTGCGCAGGACCGTCGCCATCTGCAGGGCGGAGCTGGAGCTCCGCCCCTACCCAGTCCCCGCCGAGCGAGACACCTTATGGGTATGGCCGCGCCGCTCTATTACACCGCCGACATGGTCCGGGCCCTCCCGGACGACGGCAATATTTGCGAAGTGGTTCATGGAGAGCTGCTGGTGAGCCCCTCTCCGCGGCCGTGGCATGAGGAGGTAGCCACACGCCTTCTCGTGCGCGTGCGGACCTATCTCGATCAGCAGCGTGTGGGTCTGGCCTACGGCTCGCGATCCGATTTGTCGTGGGGCCTTAGCGACGTGCTGGTGTCGCCCGATCTCTTCGTGGTGCCACTGGAAGAGGCGCGTCGCCTCGACTGGCTCACCCTCCGCACCGTGCTGCTCGCCGCCGAAGTGCTCTCTCCCTCCTCACTCCGCAGTGACCGGTTCACCAGACGGCGGCTCTACCAGGAGCGCGGTGTGCCGCTCTACTGGGTCATTGATGCCGACGCGCGGTTTGTTGAGGTGTGGCGACCGGAGGATGACTTCCCGGTCGTCGAACGCGACCGGCTGCTGTGGCAGCCGGCTGGTGCCGCCGCCCCGTTCACGCTGGAGCTCGCGGAGTTGTTCCGGGCGATCTGAGGGAAGCGGCAGGCGGGAAGTACGCCTCCCGGTCAGGATCGCGCGCGTTGCCTGAAGCAGGCGACAATTCTCCCTCTGTCACTTCGTCATCTTCCCCATCGCCTCCTCCGCCTGGACCAGCGGGTCTTCGGCCTTGGTGATCAGGCGCTCGCGCTCCGTCGAACTGCTCCGACCCAGCCGCATCTGGTTCCGTACCGCCTCCATTGATTCGATGACGTACCCCCACGCGGACTTGATGCCGTAGCCGTGGTGCGGCTACAGCAGCACGATGCCCGGCACCGCCTCTCGCTGGCGTCGTCCTGCGGCCGGGTGCAGATTGACCCCCCCGCTCTTCCATATGCACCTGTCGACAGGAGTCGCACTCATGGCCCGACCCGGCACGATCACCCGCGCAACCTGGATGGCCGCGCTGCTGTGCTCGCTCGGCGCCCTTCCCCTGCCCGGGCAGATCCCCGCTGAGGAGTATGCCGCGCGGCGCGACTCGCTCGCGGCACGCATCGGCACCGGCGTCGTCATCGCCTTCGGGGCGCGGACTCCGGTGACCGACTTCGGTCCGCCGACGCAGCTCCCGGCCTTCCATTATCTCACCAACTACGACGAGTCCGACGCCGCCTTCGTGCTGGTGGTCCGCAAAGGCGCCGGTGCGGCGCTGCTCTTCACCACCCCGGTCGAGCCTCGGCGCTCCCTGTATTACGGCCAGCGCCCCGACAGCGCCCACCTCGAGAGTGAGACCGGGATGCATTCCCGATCGCTGTCGGCGCTGGGTGCGGTGCTCGACTCGCTCGCGAAGGCCGGCCTGCCGTTCTACTCGCTCGCCGATTTCGAGGATGCGGACTTCGCGACGCAGGACTCGCTCACCCGGGGCGCGACCTTCCTGCGCGCCTTTGCTGGGCGGCATCCGAAGCTGACCATCACCGACGCGCACCCGCTGGTGAACCAGCTTCGGGCGCGGAAGAGTCCGGCCGAGCAGGCGCTGCTCCGGCGCGCGGCGGAGATCAGTGTGGAGGGGCACCTCGCGGCGATGCGGCTGGCGGCGCCGGGGCTGCACGAGTACGACCTGCAGGCGGCACTGGAGTACGCCTTTCGTCGTGGCGGTGCGTCGAGGCCGGCGTATGGCAGCATCGTCGGCAGTGGCCAGCGGGGCACCCAGCTGCACTACATGAAGGATCGAGGGCCGATCGAGGAGGGCGATCTGGTCGTCATGGACGCCGGTGCCGAGTACGAGGGCTATGCCGCCGACGTCACCCGGACGATTCCGGTAAGCGGCACATTCAGCCCGGAGCAGCGGGCGCTGTATCAACTCGTGCGCGATGCGCAGGCCGCCGCCGAGCAGGGTTCCCGGCCGGGGCTCTCGGCGCAGGCGGCGGAGGACTCCTCGTTCGAGATCCGGGCGCGCGGGCTCGCGGCGCTGGGGTACATCGAGAGCGCGGATGCGATGATGGATCCGCCGTGGGCCGCGGACTGCACGGCGCGGCCGAGGGCCTGCCGTCAGGCGACGCTGTTCACCATTCACGGCATCAGCCACGGGCTGGGGCTCGCGGTGCATGACCCGGCCCAGTTCTACGCCGAGGACCGCCTCTTCAAGCTCGGTGATGCCTTCACCATCGAGCCGGGGATCTACATCAATGCGGCGGCGCTCGCTCTGCTGCCTGACACGCCGAAGAATCGGGCCTTCAGGGCCAAGGCTGAGCCGATGGTCCGGCGGACCAACAACACCGGGATCCGGATCGAGGATGATTACCTGATTACCGAGCAGGGCCTCGAGTGGATCAGCCGGGCGCCGCGGGAGGTCAGCGAGGTGGAGGCGGCGATGCGGGAGTTGCAGCCGTGACGCTGCATGCTCCCGGACCGGGGCGGCTCGGAGGCCCGGCCCGTCGGGAGGGCCGCAGGCGATTGCCGTGCGCCAGCCGGCGCTCGAGCAGTACCCGTGTGTCGTACGTTGAGATGTGCTGTCCAGGCATGCTGAACCAGCCCCGAGCGGGCGCGACGAGCCCTGGCACGTTCCGTGTCGGGTCTGGTGGAGTGGAATCGGGTTGATGAGTGACCCCTCGATCCTGGCTATTGCCGCGAGCGGACGCCTGCTCAACGGATCGCGAGGCGGGACTCGTCGCTCTTCCCATCACAAGCTTCCGGTGATCCCATGAACAGCGTACTAACGGTCTTCGCAGATCTCGAGGACTCCGATGTCGACTGGCTGCTCTCGAACGGCAGCGAGCTTCAGGTGATCTCCAACTACTTCCTGACCGTGGCCGGCAAGGTGCCGGACTCCCTGTTCATCGTCCTCGAGGGACTGGTGGGTGTACGGGTCGATTCCCTGGGGAAGGACATCCTCCGCACGCTGGGACCGGGGCAGTTCGTCGGGGAGATGTCATTCCTGGAGAACAAGCCGGCCGCGGCCACGGTGGCGGCCATCGAGAATTCGCTGCTGCTGGCCATCTCCCGATCGACACTGGAGACCAAGGTCGTCGCCGACCCGCAGTTCGCCGCGAGGTTCTATCGTGCGCTGGCGCGCATGCTGTCCGAGCGGCTGCGCGGCACGATGGCGGCCCTCAGCCAGCGCATGGGCGAGCAGGCCGCCGTTCGGCACGTTGCCGGCAGCCGCTGGAGCGTCATCGACGCGGCGCTCGACGAGTTCAAGCGCGTGCTGGCCGCGGCCGACCAGGCGGCCATACGCGAAAACGACGAGATGCCGGAGCACATTGCGAAGGACCTGCGGGAGCGGTTCGACACGTTCTGCATCTGGCTCAACCAGGAGCTTGGGGATCAGGGCCCCGACGGACAGGACGTCCGCCAGGAACTGGGCGCGAGGGTCCAGCGGGAGGTGCTGCCGTATCTGCTCCTCACCGAGAACGGCGAGCGCTGGTACAGCAAGCCCCGGGGATATGCCGGGGACTTTCTCAGCATCGAGCGGATGTACAACGACGTCGGCAAGGGCAGTGGGCGCCTGGGCCCGATCCTGGATCGCTGCTTCCTCGACATGCATGCGGCTAAGGCGGTGCGCAACCGCCGTGGGCTGCTGTGCGAGGAAATCAGCAGGACCCTGGCGGAGAAGCAGGGAGAGCCCGCGCGCGTTCTCTCGATGGCTTGCGGCCCGGCGCGCGAGCTGTTCGATACCTTCGAGTCACTCGCCGATCCTGCGCAGCTGACGGCGACCTGCGTGGACATCGACCTTCAGGCGCTGGCGTTTGTCGCGGACCTCCGTGATCGGAAGAAGTTGCGGCAACAGATCCGCCTCGAGAATGCCAATCTCGTCTACCTGGCCACCGGCCGGGCCAAACTCGATATCCCGCCCCAGGATCTCGCCTACAGCATTGGCCTCATCGATTACTTCAACGATGCCTTCGTGATCCAGCTGCTGAACTTCGTCTTTGACCGGCTCCGGCCAGGCGGGCGCGTGATCCTGGGCAATTTTCATCCGGACAACCCGACCAAGGCGATGATGGATTACGTGCTCGACTGGAAGCTGATCCACCGTTCGGAGGCCGACATGAACCGGCTGTTCGCGGCATCGAAGTTCGGTCGACCCTGTGACGAGATCCGCTACGAGCCGCAGCGCATCAACCTGTTTGCGATCGGCTATCGGCCGAAGGAGTAATCGGCCGGCTACCGTCGACGGTCGGCACCGAGCCTGCGGCCACCCCGCGCATTCGCTTCTGCGCTTCAGCACCCTTTGAGGTTTCCCTCCGGAGGGCTGCCCCCCTGCTTGCCCGCCTCAATCGGAATCGTCACCCGCCTCTTTCTTGACCTCCTCGATTTTCGGTGTATGTTCGGTTTGTCGCCGAATACTCCGGATTCGAGAGCCCCATGACCGCCACGTCCAAGCCGCATCTCCTCCCCACCAGGTACCAGCCCACTAACCCGTTGCCCACAGCCAATATCCGGGTCTGCCCCGAGTGCGCCGGCCCGCTGGTGCGGAACTCCGGCTGCGTGAACTGCCGGCAGTGCGGGTGGGGGAAGTGTGGGTAGGGTAGGTCGGGCCTCTGTGCCCGACAATGGCGGGGAATGGGGAACGGGGACCCGGAGCGCCGCAGGCGCGGAGGGGAGCGAGGGCCGCAGGCCCGCAGCTCAACGGGGACCGGGAACGGGGAACGGGGAACGGGCGCAGGCAGCCCCGAACGTCGGCTCCGACCTCAAGAGATCCTTCGTCCCTTCGGGACTCAGGATGACAGCAACAAATGGTGCGGGCGGAGCTGGAGCTCCGCCCCTACCCGGCACCGCTGAATGCTAACGGCCAACGGCTAACGGCCAACGGCTGAACGCTGACTGCTGACTGCTGACCAGAAAGGCTCTCCCCATGCCCGCCCTCGCCGACACCACGATCACCGCCCAGCTGCTGGGCGTGCTGCAGGAAGCGCTGGACGGGCCCGCGCACGAGTGGAGCTACTTCTCCGACCCCCAGCCCGAGGCCGGCCTGCTCGGCAGCGTCACCACCCTCACGCCGGCGCAGGCGTCGGAGCCGGTAGGACCCAGCGGCACCAGCATCGCCGCGCATCTCCATCACCTGGCGTTCAGTCTCGCCGCCTCCGCCGCCTGGATCCGGGGCGATCACCGCGCGGTCAACTGGAGTGAGAGCTGGCGGGTGCATACCGTCACCGCCGCGGAGTGGGCCGCGCTGCTGGAACGCACCCGCACGGTCGGCAGCGAGCTCCGCCAGGCGATCGCACAGCGCGCGCTCGCCACCGAGGATGCCTTCGGCGGCAGCGTCGGCGCCCTGGCCCACGCGGTCTATCATCTCGCCGCGATCCGGCAGAAGGCCGCGGCGGTGCGCGGATGAGCGCGCGCGCGGAGCAGATGTCGCTGCTGGCCGGCGAGTTGCCGATCCGCCCCTCGGCCCAGGGCCTCCCGCTGCTGGAGGAGCGGCGCGCGCGCGGCGCCTCGTTCCTCGAGGTGCCGGTCAAGGCGATCCTCAACGGCCCCGCCAGCACCGGCATGGGGTTCTGGTCGCTCAATCCCTATGTCGGCTGCGAATTCGGCTGCACCTACTGCTACGCGCGGGAGACGCATAAGTGGAGGATGGAGCGGGCGGGAGGACAGCAGGGGGAACGGGGAACGGGGAACGGGGAACGGGATGAGCGGCTAGCTGCAGATCCTGCAATTGCACCATCTGATGGCCTGACCGCCATACCGCCTGACCGCCCTACCGCCTTACCGCCGTGGGAGGCGTTCGAGAAGCAGATCCTGGTGAAGACCTCCGCCGCCGCGGTGCTGCAGCGGACCCTCTTCCCGGCCAAGCTCGCCGGCTGCGCGCTCGTGATCGGCACCGCGACCGATCCCTACCAGCCCGCCGAGCGGCAGTTCCAGCTCACCCGGAGCATCCTGGAGGCACTGCTGAGCTGGCGCGGGCTGACGCTGGGCATCATCACCAAGTCGCCGCTGATCCTGCGGGACGTAGACCTGCTGCGGCAGCTCGCCGAGCGGCATGAACTGAGCGTCAACATCTCGCTCGCCTCCACCGATGCCGCACTGCTCAGGGAGGTCGAGGCCCGCTCGCCGGCACCGCACACCCGGCTCCGCGCGCTCAAGGGGCTCACCGATGCGGGGATTCATGCGGGGCTCCTGATCGCCCCGATCCTGCCCGGCATCACGGACAGCAGGGAATCGTTAGCCGCGCTCATGGCGGCGGGGAAGGCGGCGGGGGCGCGCTACGTGCACGGGTCGGCGCTCCGACTCGGGCCGGCGGCGCGGTCCCGTTTCCTTCCCCATCTGGCCCATGCCTTTCCCGGCCTCACCGAGCGCTACCGCCAGCGCTACGGCGCCGGCGCGAGTGTGGGCCGGGACTACACCGATGCACTCAGCCGCCGGCTGCAGCGACTGCAGCGGGAATACGGCTTTCCGGTGCATGAGAGCCGGAAGCAGCGGGCGCGGCTGGAGGGACGCACCAGCCGGGGAACGGGGAACGGGGAACGGGACGAGTCCGTGCAGGCCGAGTTGCGACTCTAGCGATAGCTTTTCCGGTTCCCCGTTCCCCGTTCCCTGTTCCCTGTTCCCCGTTCCCCGTTCCCGATTTTCCGTTCCCCCTTTTCCCCGAGCACCCCATGTCGATCGCCGCATCGCTGCTCCCCGAGTACGACCATGAGATGGCCATCACCCGCACGCACCTGGAGCGCACCCCGCTGGCCCGGAAGGACTGGAAGCCGCACGCCAAGTCGATGACGCTGGGCGCGCTCGCCGGGCACCTGGCGGAGATTCCGGCGTGGACCGCCGGCACGATGATGGGCACCGAGTTCGACGTGGCCCCCAAGGACGGACCGGCGTATGTCGCGCCGGTTTTCGCGACGGTGCATGAGATGCTGGCGAGCTTCGACGCCCATGTGAAGGCGGGCCGGGAGGCGCTCGTCGCCGCCAAGGATGCGGATTTCATGGTGCCCTGGTCGCTCAAAATGGGCGGCGAGACGCTCTTCACCCTGCCCCGCCTCGGCGTGATCCGCACCTGGGTGCTGAACCACACCGCCCACCACCGCGGCCAGTACTCGGTCTACCTGCGGCTCTGCGATGTGCCGGTGCCGCAGACGTATGGGCCGACGGCGGACGAGATGTAAAGAGGGGAACGGGGAACGGGGAACGGGGAACGGGAGAAGCACATCGCGGGGGATCATGCTGTACCCCACGACAATGGCCTTTCCCGTTCCCCGTTCCCTGCTTTTCTCCCGTTCCCCGCCTTTCCCCCGTGCTCCGCTCCGTCCTGTTCATCGACCCCCCCGCCTTCTGCACCACGGTGGAAGGGCTGGTCGCCCCGGCGCTGCGGGAGCGGCCGCTGATCGTCGCGGCGCCCGGCGCCGATCGCGCCACCGTGCTCGCCCTCTCGGCGGAAGCACGCATCGCCGGGATCACCCGCGGGATGCCGGTGCGTCAGGCACGGAAGCGCTGTCCCGATCTGCTGATCCGGCCGCCTAACCCGCAGTTGTATGCCCGCGCCTCGCGCGCGCTGCACGAGATCCTGGCCCGCTATGCGCCGATCATCGAGCCGCGCGGCTACGGCCACGCCTTTCTCGACCTCACCGGCACGGGACGGCTCTTCGGCGCGGCGATCGACGTAGCGTGGCGGATCCAGCGGGAAGCGGGCGACCGGCTCCGGCTGCCACTCGCGGTGGGGATCGCGCAGAACAAGCTGGTGAGCGAGGCGGCAAGCGAGGTGGCGAAGGGATGGACCGCCGGTCAGACGGTCAGGCGGTCAGACGGTCAGGAGCTGCTCAACGTCCCGCCGGGAAGTGAGGAGCGATTCCTGGCACCGGAGTCCGTCGCCCTGCTCCCCGACCTGGACCAGCGGATGCGCGATCGGCTGGACGACTACCAGCTGGAACGGATCGGGGAGATCCAGCGCATCCAGCCGGCAGAACTGGCCACGGTCTTCGGCAAGGCCGGCTGGCTGCTGGCCGACCAGGCCCGGGGCATCGACAGCCGCCCGGTGCTGCCGCCGGCGGTGAAGGCGGAGTTCCGCGCGGTGCACACGCTGGCGGACGACACCAACGACCTGCGCCGGCTCTCCCCCGTGCTGCGTCAGCTCACCGAACGGCTGGGGAGCCGGCTCCGCGCGCGCGGCCTCACGGCCCACCGCCTCACCGTGCACCTGGCCTACACCGACTACGCCACATCGAAGCGGCAGGTGGTGGTGCAGCCCGGCGCGCTCGACTGCGACCTGTGGGAGGCGGCCCGCCGCGCCTTTGCCCTGGCGCAGACCCGCACCGTGGCGGTCCGCGCGTTAGGCGTTGTGGTCGACCGGTTCCTCGAGGCGGAGTGCCAGATGGATCTGTTCGGAGTGGAGGCGGAGGCTGGCGCGAGGCGCGGAACGGCAGGCGATGGGCGCGAGGCGATGGGCGATAGGCGGTTGTCGACCGCGATCCCGGGTCATGCGGCAGCACACAGCCAGTCCCCGGCACAGCTGCAGCGCGCCATCGATCGGATCCGGTCGCGGTGGGGGAAGGGTGGGGTGCGGGTGGGGAGATGATGGGGAATGGGGAACGGGAAACGGGGAACGGGGAACGGGGAACGGGGAACGGGAAACGGGGAACGGGGAACGGGAAACGGGGAACGGGGAACGGGGAACGGGAAACGGGGAACGGGGAACGGGGAACGGGGAACGGGGAACGGGGAACGGGGAACGGGAGAAGCAATATCGCTCGGGCCACGCGAGGTGTGCCTCGATAAATGCCGTTCCGGTTCCCCGTTCCCCCTTTGTCCCGTTCCCCGCAGTTCTCACCAGGTCAGCACGATCTTCCCGAAGTTGGTGTCCTGCTCCATGGCCTCATGCGCCGACACGATGTCGGCCATGGGGCAGCTGATGCCGACGATGGGGTGGAGGAGGGGCCGCATAAATGCGGCCCCCGCGGCCCCATCGTGACTGCGGCCACCGTCGTCGGTGAACGCCGGCAGCACCTGTTCGGTGAACGCCCGCACCAGCGGGATCCGCTCCGCGAGGGCGCGCGTCCGCATGACGCTGCCGATCACTTCGAGCCGCTTGCGGAGGATGGGCTCGAGGCTGACATCGACCTTGGGACCCTGGAGGAAACCGAGCAGCACAAGCCGGCCGCGCGGCGCGAGCGCCTCGAGATTGGCGGCGAAGGCGGGGCCGCCGAGCACGTCGATGATGACGTCGACCGTCGGGTAGGGGCGACCCACCGGGTCGCCCGTCCGTGTCGATCCCCCGGGGCCCGGGTCGCCCGTACGCGTCGATTCACCAGGACCCGGGTGGGGGTCGCCCGTATAGATCGATTCGTCGAGCCCGAGCAATGCCGCCTGCCGCAGCTTGTCGGCGGAACGCGAGGTGCCGATCGAGGTGGCGCCGAGCCATCGGGCCAGCTGCACCGCGGCGGTGCCAACGCCGCTGCCGACAGCGTGGAGCAGCACCCGCTCGCCCCGCTGCAGCTTGCCGCGGATGACGAGCGCATCCCACGCCGTGAGAAATGCCTCGGGAATCGCGGCGGCATGCGCAAAGTCCAGCACCGCGGGAATGGCCATCGTCTCGTCCTGGTGCACCACGACGTACTCGGCGTGGGCACCGCCGCCGACGAGGCCCATGACCCGGTCGCCCGCCCGCCAGCGGGTGACGCCGGCTCCGAGCAGTTCGACGGTGCCGGCGTACTCGAGGCCGGGAATGTCGGCCGGCCAGCCGGGAGGCGCGGGATAGCGGCCGCGGCGCTGCAGGATGTCGGCGCGATTGAGGCCCGCCGCCTCGACCCGCACCCGCACCTGCTCGGGACCGGGCACCGGCGTGGGTGCCTCGCCGAGTTGCAGAACCTCGGGGCCGCCGGCAGTGGTGTGGATGATGGCGCGCATATAAGAGGAAGCGAGTGGGGGTGGACGCGTGATCAGGCGAAGAGAATCAAGGCAGGCGCAGCATGCCTTCGGCGGTGATGACGGCGGTGCCGGCGATGGTCACCGCGGTGATCGCATCGCGCGGTCCGTCGATCTGGACCTCGATGCGGCTGGGTCGGTGCATCCAGTGGCCCTGCTCCGCCACGAAGCGCGGCGTGGGGAGGAGTCCGTAGTGCCAGAGGAAGGCGGCCATGCTGCCGGTCGCCGAACCGGTGGCGGCATCCTCGGGCAGATCGGGGAAGACACCGAATTGCCGGGCAAAGGTGTCGCCATCAGCTGTCGCGCCGCCGAGGCAGAAGAGGTGCGGGCTGAAAAAGTCGCCGTCGGCCTTGAGGGCAAGGAAACGGGGGACGTCGAGCGCCGCGCGGCGGAGCGCGGCGTGGGTGCGGAGCGGCACCATCAGCATCGGGGTGCCGGTGCTCACCGTCTGCACCGGGGCATCGGTATGGAGATCGTCGGTGGTGAGACCGAAGGCGGGCGCGACAACCTCGGCGGCGTAGCGCCGGAGGAACTGCGGCGGCCGCTGGCGCATGTGGAGCCGCATGGTGCCATCGGCCAGCCGATCCAGCGTGACGCGCACCTGCCCCGCCGTGAGCTCGACGTCGAACTCGGTTGCACCATCGGCACCCAGCCGCCCGGTGGCAAGCAGCGCATGGAGTGTGGCGATCGTGGGGTGACCGGCGAGGGGAATCTCTTCCGCCGGAGTGAAATAGCGGAGCGCGACGGTGCGGCCCCGGATCTCGCGCACGAAGGCGGTCTCCGCCTGGTTCATCTCGCGGGCAATGTCCAGCATCTGCGCGTCGGTGAGCGCACCGGCGTCGAGGATCACCGCGCAGCCGTTGCCGGCGTAGGAGCGGGTGGTGAAGGCGTCGACCAGCAGGAAGGGCAGTTGAGCCATGGCGGGAATCTAGCGTGTCACTGACCGACTTCACCCACCTCCACGTGCATTCCTGGTTCTCATTCGGCCAGGGGGTGTCGAGTCCCGCCACGCTGGTCGAGGCGGCGGCGGCGCGCGGCTACACCACACTGGCCTGCACCGACACCAACGGCGTCTACGGCGCCATCGACTTTCAGCAGGCGGCACTGACCTGTGGCATCCGCCCGATTCTCGGCGCGCAGCTGGTGTCAGGCGATCAGGAAGCGGTGGTCCTTGCCACAAATGAAAAGGGCTGGGCGGCGCTCTGCCGGGCGGTGACGGCGATCCACTGGGGGGACAGCGGGGAACGGGGAACGGGGAACGGGGAACCGGAGCAGCGACTTCACCGGGAATCATCCGACGAACTTCGGGATGATTGCCTTTCCCGTTCCCCGTTCCCCGTTCCCCTCTCTGCCCAGCTCGCCACCGACCGCGACGGACTGCTGGTGCTCACTCGCGACATCGCGCTGCTCGAACGACTGGTGCAGCTCTCCGGGCCGGACGGGCTGTACGCCGAACTCCGACCGGGGAAGGAACGCCATGCCATCGGTGCGGCAGCAAAGCGCCTCGGTGTTCCCGCCGTGGTGACCGGCGGGGTGATGTTCGCCCATCCGGAGGAGGCGGCGCTGCACCGGCTGCGGGTGGCGATCCACCATAACACGACGATGGACGCTGGTACGGGCCCCATGGGGGCGGCGCGGGACGACCGTACGGGCCGCATATATGCGGCCCCTACGCTGCCCCGCGCCGCCGCCACCGATGCCTGGCTCCGCCCCGCCGCCGACCTGGCCCGCCATTTCCCCGATTGCCCTGACGCGCTCACCCGGAGTATCGAGCTGGCGGAACGATGCGAATACCGCATTCCCGTGGGGCAGCGCACCATCGCGCCGCGCGCCGATACCGACGCCCTGCCCCGGCTCCGCGCCCTGGCCTACGCCGGCGCGGAGCGCCGCTACGGGATGATCGCCCCGGTGACGCGGGACCGGCTGGAGCACGAGCTGTCGATCATCGCGCAGAAGCGCTTCGCCGACTACTTCCTGGTGGTGCACGACATCGTGCAGCACGGCCCGACCCACTGCGGCCGCGGGTCCGTCGCCAATTCGATCGTGAGCTACTGCCTCGGCATCACCCACGTCGATCCGTTAGGCGCCGGCCTGCTGTTCGAGCGGTTTCTCAATCCCGAGCGGAAGGATCCGCCGGATATCGACCTCGACTTCCCGTGGGACGAGCGCGACCAGATCCTGGCCTACGTCTTCCGCACCTATCCCCGGCCCCGCGCGGCGATGGTGGCCAACCACAACTGTTTCCGGGTGCGGGGGGCGCTCCGCGAAGTGGCGAAAGTGCACGGCCGCCCGCCGGGCGAGATCCGCGAGATCACCCGCCGCTTCCCCTGGTTCAGCGACGACACCGCGCTCTCCGAGCTGCTGACGACGCATCCCAACTTCCAGGGCCTCGACCTGCCGCGGGTCTGGCAGGACCTCGCCCGGCTGGCGCAGCCGCTGATCGGCATGCCGCGGCATCTCTCGCTCCATCCCGGTGGCGTGGTGATCGTGCCCGGCGCACTCACCGACTATGTGCCGCTGGAGCGGGCGGCCAAGCAGCTCGAGGGCCACCCCGACCTCACCGTCCCGGTCATCCAGTTCGAGAAGGATGGCGCCGAGGATGCGGGGCTGGTGAAGATCGACCTGCTGGGGAACCGCTCGCTGGCGGTGATCCGCGATGCGATCGAGGCGGTGCGGGTCCGTACCGGCCGGCAGATCGACTACACCACCAGCGACCCCGAGGAGGACGAGCCGACCCGCGCGCTCTTCCGCGCCGGGCAGACGATGGGGGTGTTCTACACCGAGAGCCCCGCCTCGCGGATGCTCTGCGCCAAGTCGACTGCCGACACCTTCGAGCTGCTGGTGCTCAATACCAGCATCATCCGCCCCGCCTCCAACCGCTACATCCGGGTCTATCTCGAGCGACTGCATGGTGCGCCGTACGCGCCGCTTCATCCGGTCCTGCGCGACACGCTGGCGGAAACCTTCGGGGTGATGGTGTTCCAGGAGGATGTCGTCAATGTCTGCGCCGCGTTCGCCGGTATGCCGCTCTCCACCGGGGATGGCCTCCGCAAGGCGCTCTCCAAGAAGCGGCCGACCAAGCAGCTCGCCGCCTACGCCGGGGAGTTCTTCGCCGGCGCGGCGGCGCTGGGGCGGGATCCGGACGTCGCGGTCAAGGTGTGGGAGATGGTGCTGTCGTTCGCCGGCTACAGCTTCTGCAAGGGGCACTCCTGCTCCTATATCCGGGTGGCGCAGCATGCCTGCTACCTGCGGGCCCACTATCCGGCGGAGTTCATGGCCGCGGTGCTGGCCAACGGCGGCGGGTTCTATCGGCCGTTTGCGTATGTGGCGGAGGCGATGCGGATGGGCCTCACCGTGCGGCCGCCGGATGTGAACGCCAGTGTCTTCCGCACCACGGGGCATGACGGGAAGGTGCGGATCGGATTCCAGTTCATCAAGGGACTGTCGGACGATACCGTCGAGAGGATTGCCTGCGCCCGGGGGGAACAGGGAACAGGGAACGGAGAACGGGACAATGCACCTGTTGCCCGTTCCCCGTTCCCGGTTCCCCGTTCTCCGTTTCATTCGTTCGACGACTTCCGCACCCGCACCGCGCTCCGCACCGACGACCTCCGATTGCTCATCCAGGTCGGCGCCTGTGATGCGATTGCCGGCGGCATGACCCGGCCGATGCTGCTGTGGGCAGTGGACGCAGAACAACGGGAAGGGGGAAAGGGGAACGGGGAACGGGAAACGCCCAGCACTGCCGCGTCCCGTTCCCTGTTCCCTGTTCCCCGTTCCCCTTCGGCACCGCCCCCGCTGAGAGAGTACGACACCGACCGCCGCCGCCGCGCCGAGTACGAGCTGCTCGGCTTTACCACAGATATCCACCCGATGCGGCTCTATGCGGAGGAACTTTCGCGCTTCCGCGCCGTTAAGAGCACGACCCTGCCGCAGTATGTCGGCCGCACGGTGCTCTGTGCCGGGATGCTCACGACGGCCAAGCCGGTCCACACCATTACTGAAGAGCCGATGGAGTTCGCCACCTTCGACGATGGCGACGGCCTCATCGAGACGGTGCTCTTCCCCGCCGTCTATCATGCGCGGGGACATGTGCTGTTCGACCAGGGGCCCTTCATCTTCCGGGGGAAGGTGGAGCAGGAGTTCGGCGCCATCACCGTGACGGTGCTGCAACTGGATCGGCTGGAGCGGATGGTGGAAAAGGTAGGGAATAGGGAGTAGGTGGCAGGTGGCAGGTAGCAGGTGGCAGGTGGCAGGGAGGCCATTGGCGGTTGCTAACGGCCAACGGCCATTGCCTGACGGCTGATGGCTGACGGCTGATGGCTGATGGCTGATGGCTGACGGCTGACGGTTGCCAGCTGACGGCTGACCCGAGAGTAGCGAGACTATCGTCCGACGTGTAGGATCTTTCCACCCCAAACAACCCGAGTCCGATGCGCCGTCGCCTGCCCGCGTTTCTCGTTGTGGCCGCACTGCTCCTGCCGAGCGTCAGTCTGACCGCGCAGGGCACCCGCCTCCTCCGCCAGCCGACGGTGAGCGATCGCGAGATCGCCTTCAGCTATGGTGGCGACATCTGGGTCGCCAGCCGGGAGGGCGGCGATGCGCGTCGTCTCACCAGCGCGCCGGGCATGGAGGCGAATCCGCACTTCTCGCCGGATGGCCGGTATGTCGCGTACTCGGGAGAGTACGCCGGCAACTGGGACAGCTATGTCGTCGAGGCGGCGGGCGGGAGACCGCAACGACTGACGTGGCACCCCGGTGCGGATCTCGTGCGCGGCTGGACGCCGGATGGCCGGTCGGTCGTCTTCGCCACCAACCGGCAGAATCCGCGGAAGGATGGCGTGCAGCTGTGGACCGTGCCCCGGAGCGGCGGCTACGAGCAGCCGCTCCCGCTCCCCGAAGCGAACCACGGGATGTTTTCGCCGGATGGCCGCCGCCTGGTGTATGAGCGGGTGCAGCAGTGGGATCTCGAGTGGCGCAGCTACCGCGGCGGGCAGAACCAGCCGGTCCAGATCTTCAACCTCGCCGACTCGAGCGTGCAGAAGCTGCCCTGGGCCGGGAGCAAGGATGTCGACCCGGTGTGGCTGGGGACCTCGATCTACTTCATCTCCGATCGGGACTGGGCCGGCAACGTGTGGCGTTACGATCTCGCGAGCAGCACCGTCACGCAGATTACCCACTACAAGGACTACGACGTCAAATCCCTCGCCGCCGGCGGCGGCGTGCTGCTCTACGAACAGGCCGGCTACCTGCATCTCTACGATCCGGCATCGGGACAGGACCGCCAGCTCACGGTCACGGTTCGCGGTGAACTTCCCTGGGCCCAGCCGCGCTGGGTGGACGCCGCGAAGAATGCCGCCTCCGCCTCGCTCTCACCCACCGGGGTCCGCGCGGTGATCGAGGCGCGCGGCGACATCTTCACCGTCCCCGCCGAGAAGGGGGATGTCCGGAATCTCACCCGGAGCCCGGGCGCGGCGGATCATGCGCCGGTCTGGTCGCCGGACGGCAAGAAGGTGGCGTGGTTCTCCGATGCGTCAGGCGAGTACCGCCTGCTCATCGGGGGCCAGGATGCGCTGGAGTCGCCGCGGGAGATCGTGCTGGAGCATCCGACTTACTACTACGATCCGGCCTGGTCGCCCGACGGGAAGTACCTCGCCTTCACCGATGCCGGCCGCAACCTGCTGATCGCCGATGTGGCAACCGGCAAGGTGACCCGTGCCGACGGCGACACCTACGCGCACCCAGAACGGTCCCTGGTGCCGGTCTGGTCGCCGGATTCGCGCTGGATTGCCTACAGCAAGAGACTCACCACGCAGTTCCGCTCGATCATGGTCTACTCCCTCGCCGAGTCGAAGGCACGCCAGCTTACCGACGGGCTCTCCGATGCAGGCAGTCCGGCGTGGGATGCAAGCGGCAAGTATCTCTACTTCCTCGCTTCCACCGACTACGGACTGGCGAGCGGCTGGCTCGACCTGAGCTCCTACGATCGCAAGGTCCGGCAGGCCGTTTATCTCGCCGTGCTGGCCAATGACGTTCCGTCTCCGCTCCTCCCCGAGAGCGACGAGGAGAGCGCGGCCGATTCGAGCGCCAAGGCCGACTCCGCCAAGGCGAAGGAGACCGCGCCACCCAAGAAGGGCAAGAAGCCGGAACCAGCGCCGAAGCCTGTGGCCGACACGCTCAAGGTGCGGATCGACTTCGCCGGCCTCGACCAGCGGGTGCTCGACCTCGGCCTGCCGGTCCGGACGTACACCAGTCTGGCGGCCGGCGCCGCCGGTGTCCTGTTCCTGACCGAAGCAGTCGAAAACCAGCCGGGCACGGCACTCAGTCGTTACGATCTCAAGAAGCGGAAGGCAGAACCGTTCCTGTCGGAGATCTCGCTCTTCAGTCTGAGCCGCGACGGCAAGAAACTGCTGTATCAGATACATGACGACTGGGGCATCGTCGGAACCGAGGCGGCGCCCAAGCCGGGCGACGGCAAGATCAGCGTCGCGCTCCCGATGCGGGTGGATCCCCGGGCCGAATGGCGCCAGATCTTCCACGAGGCATGGCGCTTCGAGCGCGACTTCTTCTACGTCCCGAATCACCACGGCGCCGACTGGGACAAGGTGGACAGCATGTACAGCCCGTGGATCGACGATGTGGCCCATCGCGCCGATCTCACCTATGTCCTCGACATGCTCGGCGGCGAGCTCTCCGTCGGCCACAGCTTCACCGGCGGCGGCGACATCCTCGCCACCGAGTCCGACAAGGTCGGCCTCCTCGGCGCCGATCTCGGCGTGGATCACGAGCGCTACCGGCTCACCCGGATCTACGACGGGGAGGAATGGAATCCCGGACTCCGTGCCCCGCTCCGGTCGCCCGGCGTGAAGGCTCGCGTCGGCGACTACCTGCTGGCGGTGAACGGGGTCGAACTCCGGGCGCCACAGAATCCGTACAGCATCTTCGAGGGCACGGTCGACCGGCAGACCGTGCTCCGGCTCAACGACAAGCCGACACTCGACGGCTCGTGGACTGTGACCGTCGTGCCGACGGCCAACGAGACCGAGCTCCGGATCCAGGGCTGGGTCGAGGGGAACCGGCGGCTGGTCGATTCGCTCTCCGGCCGCCGACTGGCCTACGTCTGGATTCCGAACACCGACGTGGACGGATACACCTACTTCAATCGCTACTATTTCTCGCAGCAGAACCGGCATGGCGTCATTCTCGACGAGCGTTTCAACCATGGCGGGTACATCGCGGACTATTTTGTTGACCTGCTCAACCGGAACCTCCGCGGTTACTTCAACAATCCGGTCGGCGACCGCCGCCCCTGGACCGAGCCGCTGACCGGCATCTTCGGCCCCAAGGTGATGCTGATCAACGAGTACGCCGGCTCCGGCGGCGACATGCTGCCGTATCTCTTCCGGCAGATGAAGATCGGCCCGCTGGTGGGCACCCGTACCTGGGGCGGGCTGGTGGGGATCTGGGATGTGCCGAGTCTCATCGATGGCGGCTTCATCACCGCGCCGCGCGGCGGATTCTTCAACGTTGACGGGAAGTGGGACGTGGAGAACGTGGGCGTGGCACCGGACATCGAGGTCGAGCAGACGCCGGTGCTCCTCGCGCGGGGCCGCGATCCGCAGCTCGAGCGGGCGGTAGCCGAGGCGCTCCGGCTGCTGGCGGAACACCCGGTGGAACTCCAACCGGAGCCGGCGCCGCCGGTGCGGTCGCGGCGGCCGTAGGTGGGCCGCCGCGGGCGGCAGGCGCACCGCTGTGGTGCGCTGACTTCAACTTCTCGGAGGCCCGTTTGAAAATCGCGCTCATGATCCTCGGCGCAGTGGCAGGGCTGGTGATCCTCGTGGCCATCGTCGGGGTATTTCTGCCGCGGGAGCACCAGGCGTCGAGCCGCATCCTGCTCACGCAATCGCCCGATACCGTCTGGGCGGTGATCCGTGACTACGAACATGCCGCCAACTGGTGGCCGGATGTGAAATCGGTGAAACGGCTCACCGACATTGATGGCCATGAGCGGTGGGAGGAGACGATGAAAATGGGGCCGATCGCCTTCGTCCTGACCGAGGAGCGCCCGCCGAACTTCCTCCGCAGCACGATCGATACCACCGGCGGCTCCCCTTTCGGCGGCGACTGGCTGCACGAGATCACGGCATCCCCGACGGGCACCACCGTCACGATCACCGAACAGGGCTGGGTCAGCAACCCGATCTTCCGCAGCATCAGTGCGGTCATCGGTTATCACGGAACGTTGGACAGCTACCTAACGGCTTTGGCCCGGCATTTCGGGGAAAATGTCACACCGGAGCATGTAACCAGCGGGGAGTGACCACGGTCACCTCCCCCACCGTGCCGCCCTCGCCATGTTGGGGCGTATTCAACGCCTCCTCATCCAGCGGCATCTGATGCAGCATGATCGTCACTCTGGCCTCCCGCTAACCATGCTGGTGGCCCTGCTCGCTTCGGTGGTCGCCTGCGCCGAATCGTCCGCCCCTGATAACCGGCCCCCTGCCATCACGATCACGGCGCCCGGGGGCGGCGCGAGCATCGCCGAAAGCACGGTGGTGGTGCTGCGGAGCAGCGCCACCGATCCCGAAGATGGCGTGCTCGGCGGAAATGCCGTCGACTGGACCAGCAGCCTGGATGGAGCGCTGGGCACCGGTGATTCGCTCACCGTCCCCACCCTCTCCGCCGGCAGCCACAGTCTGAGCGCCACGGCCACCGATTCCCGCGGCGTCACCGCCACCGCGACCGTCACCATCACGGTGGCGCCGTTCACACCGGGCAACAACCCGCCGACCGTCGCCATCACCAGCCCCACGCCCGGTGCGAGCATCACCACCGGGACAGCGGTGGTGCTGCAGGGCAGCGCGAATGATCCGGAGGATGGCTCACTCACCGGGGGCGCCCTCGTTTGGTCGAGTTCACTGGACGGCGCGCTCGGCACCGGCACCTCGCTCACGGTGGATTCGCTCTCCGCCGGGAGTCATACGATCTCGCTGCAGGCCACAGACCTGGGTGGCGTCGCCAATCAGGCGACGCTGCTGCTCGTCGTCACGTCAACAACGCCGAACATCGGCCTGACGCCGGTGATCAGCGGGATGAGCAGCCCCGTGCTGCTGACCGCGCCTCCCGGCGACCTGACCCGGCTCTTCATCGTGGAACAAAGCGGCGCCATCCGCATCATCAAGAACGGCACGCTGCTTTCAGCCCCATTTCTTTCTCTCAGCGACTCGATCTCGACCGGCAGCGAGCAGGGGCTGCTCGGCCTGGCGTTCGCGCCGGACTACGCCACCAGCGGCCGCTTCTACGTGAGCTACACCAACAAGCACGGTCCGCTGGCGGCCGGCACCTCGGTCATTGAGCGGTACACCGTGTCCGGCAACGCCGACCTGGCCAACGCGGCCTCGGGCCAGCGGCTGCTGACGCTGGATGATCCCTACAGCAACCACAACGGCGGCATGATCGCGTTCGGCCCTGATGGCTACCTCTACTATGGCATGGGCGACGGCGGGGGTGGTGGCGATCCGCTCAACAGCGGGCAGGACCGCACCGACCTGTTCGCATCGATGCTGCGGCTGGATGTGAGTGGCAGCGGGGCCTACACCATTCCGGCGAGCAATCCCTACGCGACCCACCCGTCGTTCCGGCATGAATTGTGGAACTACGGGCTCAGGAATCCGTGGCGCTGGAGTTTTGACCGGCAGACCGGTGATCTCTACATCGGCGACGTGGGCCAGGGCGCCCGCGAGGAGATCGATATTCAGTTGGCCAGCAGCGTCGGGGGAGAGAACTACGGCTGGCGGACCATGGAAGGCTTCAGCTGCTACGGCGCGGCGAACTGCAACCAGACCGGGCTCACCCTGCCGAAGCTCGACTACGACCACAGCCAGGGCTGCGCGGTCACCGGCGGGTATGTCTATCGCGGCAGCGCGACCAGTCTGCGGGGACGGTATCTCTACGCCGACTACTGCGGCGGCTGGGTGCGCAGCTTCCGGTTTGCCGGGGGCGCGGCCACCGATCAGCGCGATGAACCGGCGCTTGCACCGGGCGGCAACATCACCAGCTTTGGTGAAGATGCCGCCGGCGAGGTGTATATCCTCACGCAGGGAGGCAGCGTCTACCATATCACCGGAAACTGATATCGCGGGCGGCTTTCCCAACGGTTAGTTTCCGCCGCCATGGAGCCGCTGCCCCCTGCCGAGGAACTCACCGCACTGGCCCACAGCCTGCCCGAGGTCGCGCGATTCGGCACCTCGTCGTGGAACTATCCCGGCTGGCAGGGACTCATCTATCACCGGAAGTACCCCAAGTCGGGGGCAGCGGCACGCATGCTCGAGGAGTACGCCGCCTTCCCCCTGTTCCGCACCGTCGGCATCGACTCCACCTTCTACGCCCCTGCCTCCGCCGCCACACTCGAGAGCTATGCCCGCGCGCTCCCGCCCGGCTTCCGTTGCGTCAGCAAGGTGTGGGACCGGATCACGGTCCACACCTTTCCGGCGGCGCGGTACAAGACGAGCGGCGGCGAGGAGAATCCCGATTTTCTCAACGCCGAGCTGTTCCAGCGCGAGGTGCTGGACCCGTACCTGGCGCACTTCGCCGATCACCTGGGGCCGATGGTCTTCGAGTTCCAGACGATCGGGCGGAAGGCCGGTCTGCACGGACAGGCCTTCGCGGATCGGCTGGACAAGTTCTTCGCGCAGCTGCCGCGGGAGCTGCCCTACGCGGTCGAGCTCAGGAATGCCGACTACCTCGTGCCGCCGTACTTCGCGGTGCTGCGGGAGCACAACGTCGGCCATGTCTTCAATTCGTGGACCCGGATGCCGTCGCTGGGAGAGCAGCTCGCGCTGCCGGGATCGATCAGCGCGCCGTTCATCGTCGCCCGCATACTGCTCCGGCCGGGCCGTACCTACAGCGAGGCGGTGGATGCGTTCGCCCCATATGACCGGATTCAGGATGAGAATCCGGCGCTGCGTCAGGATGCCGCCGCGCTGATCCAGCAGGCGGCACTGCTCAAGATTCCGGCGTATATCGTGGTGAACAACCGGGCGGAAGGGAGCGCGCCACACACCATCCTGGGGATCGCGCGGCTGCTTCGGGACCGGCGTTCGATTCCGCAGGGGCGGGGCTAAGCCCCGCCCCGCGAACCAATTCCCAGCACCGGCCGCCACAACCGGCCCAGCCCCCGTTCCCGGCCGTGACGTCGTGCCGGTTTTGCCCCTCCCCGCGTCCAGATGGAACACCGCTTGCTCCTGTTAGGGAGCCTGCAGCAGACCCTGGACCTGATGGAGGGGGAGATGCATCGCCGCCTGTATTTCATCGGTATCGCGTATGTCGCGATCGTTGGGGCACTTCTCGTGTTCGGCCGTACGGGGATTGCCGCCCCGACCCACGCCCAGGCGCCGCTTCCGGCGGGCAACCCCGGCGAGTGGTTCGCCCGGGTCCATCCATTCTGCAACCCGGTCGAGGTCGACCTCGCCCAGCGGCGCGATCCTGCCCCCGACGGACTGGAGGGGACGGCCTACTCCGCCGCCTGCTTCGCTCTCGCCGGCAAGGTGGACCGGGCGCGGCTCCTGATCAACAATCTCGCCGCCAAGGATCGCTATCGCGCGGCCGGAGTGGTCTTCGACGTGGCCCATCCCGTCGCCGACGCCGGCGATGACAAAGCCGCGGGGCCGATCATGGAGCTGGTAATTGAATACTGGCCGAACCACTACATGGCGCTCTACCATGCCGGCATGTCGGAGTTCGCACTGGGCCAGCCGGCAACCGCGCGAAAGAACCTCACCGAGTTTCTCAAGTATTACCACGAAAATGATGGCTGGCACCAGAGCGCCGTCGAGACCTTGCAGAAGCTCGGCGTCACCGAAGCGGTGGAGCGGCCGGGGTCGTGAGCTACTTCGCGCCGGGAACACGGCTCGCCGATCGCTACCAGATCGGTGCCGAACTGGGTCGTGGCGGGCATTCGGTGGTGTATCAGGCACGCGACCTGACTCTCGGTATCGATGTCGCCGTGAAGCTGCTGGTACCGCCGCCGGCGACCCAGGAGCTGGCTCGAGAGCGACTCCGCCGCGAGGTGCTGGCGGTCCGCAAACTCGCACATCCTCATATCGTCCCGGTGTACGATTACCTGACCGAAGGGCCATGGCAGTTCATCGTCATGCAGCTGGTCCAGGGCGAAGACCTGGAGCGCCGGGTTGCAGCGCGCGGGCCGCTCGCTCCCGACGCCGCCACCAGCCTCGGCCAGAGCATCGCCTCGGCCCTCGCACTCGCTCACCGGGAAGGGGTTCTCCATCGTGATGTGAAGCCTCGCAACATTCTGCTCGACCAGGCCGGGACGGCCCTGCTCACCGACTTCGGTTCGGCCCGCATCCTCTCCCAGGGCACGATGACCGAGACCGGTGGACTGGTGGGCACGCTGGCCTATTCAGCCCCGGAGCTGATGGCCGGCCAGCGCGCCGATGCGCGCTCCGACACCTACGCGCTGGGCCTCACATTGTATTACGCCCTCACCGGGCGATTGCCCTCGCAGCCCTCGCCCCATCTTCCGCCACCACCCAGCGACGACGGCTATCACCCCCGAACCGAGAACCGCGCCGTGCCTGACTGGCTCGACGCAGCGGTCGCCCGGGCCACTCAGGCCGATCCGGCCGATCGCTTCCCGACAGCCGACAGCTTCATGGATGCACTCGGTGATCCGGCGCAGGCCGTGCTGCCGGTCATGGCCTGGGAGGACCGCTGCCTCGTCTGCGGTACGATCGACGTCGAGGGGCTCACCATCTGCCGGCGGTGCGGTACCGTGGAGCAGGGATCTGATGGACTCATCTTCCTCGATCCCGGAGACTCGCAGCACAGGGATGACCGGCTGGCGCAGCTCCTGGCCTGGTTCGGGGGGTCCCGCGGCGCCGGTCATCGCGATGTTGTGCTCGGACTGAAACCGCTGGCGCGGGTACCCGACGGCATGGCGGAGACGGCGGTGGACCGGCTCGCGGCCCGCGGGCTCTCGGCGCGTGCGGTGCCGGTGCGCTCGGTGTGGCGAATGATTCCCTTGGGACTCTGGGCGCTCGCACTGCTGGCGGTGGGACTCGGGCTGTGGGCTGGCCGGGCGGTACATCCAGCGCTGTTCTGGAGCTCCCCCGTGTTCGCAGCACTGCTGCTGGCGGGCGCGGCGAGCGCTGGTCGTCTCCCTCTGCTCGACCGGAAGCCGAGGGGAGCCCGTCTCAGCCCCGAGCTGGAGCGGGACGTGCTGGCCACGGCGGCGGAGTTGCCGGCTGGCTCCGCCCGGGAGTTGTTCGGCGGCCTGGTCCGCCTGGTGCGGCATCTTGCCGGAAGCGGGATCCTCGACAGCCGCGCGGAGCTGATCGGGGAGATTCTCCCGCTGGCGTGCCGTGGTGCGCGGGAGCTGGCGCGGCTGGACGAAGCACTCGCACTGCTGGAGCAGGACCCTGAGACGGCAGCGGACGCGGCGGCGAAAGGGGATCTCGAGTACCGGAGGGACCGGATGGTTCAGTGCCTGCTCGAGACCCAGGGCGGGCTGCGACGCATCATCGCGCTGCCAACGGCGGAGGACGGTGTGGAAGTGCAACTCCGCAAGCTGGTGGATCGAATCGAACGGGAGGCGGAAGCAGGCAGCGAGGTGGGGGAGCTGCTGCGGTACTGAAGTCCTGTCCTACCCCACCGCTTTCCGCGTCGGCCGACGCTTGGTGACGAGCCGCCGCTTGCGGGGACCATCGTTGACCGGCATCTGGGCCAGTGCATGCGCAGCGGCGGTCAGCCGGATGGCGCGCGACGCTGCTTCACTGCCCTGGATCGACGCCTCCACCCAGCGGCCGAACGGCGCGTGCTCGCTGGTCAGGAAGGGGCGGCCGACGCGGGTATCGAGCACGTCCTGCCGATCGCTCTCGGGCAGCTTGAGCACGATTGCCGCCTCGAACAGGAACGCGAACATCCGGCCGTGGGTGAAGAAGGCATCGGCGCCGAACATGCGTTTCAGCGTCACGTCCGGCATCGCCAGCACCGCGGCGTGGACGACATCGTACGCGTTGTTTCTGGATCGAGCAATCGGCATGAGACCAGCCCGGGAAAGGCATGGAAAAAGGGTCGCAAACGTATCACCCGATGGCGGGGCCCGCTAGAAGCATCGCTCCCGAAGAGCGACCGTACACCGCCCCTGACACCCCAGGCCAGAAGGGCAGGATCAGGGCCACGCAGGATGAATCGGTAACTCCATGATTCACCGCACTTGGCCGCTGCCCCGTGTCGGGCACCGTGGCATCGCTGCGCCATTTCGCGGCAGGGTCCACACGACAGAGGGGAGCGGCCACCAGCCCGCTCCCCTCTTTCGCTCCTGCGCATGCGCCCGAGGCGCCCTACGTCGGGGGCGGCAGCTCCGGCTCGACGCCGGCGACCGCGCAGATCCGGAGGATCGTCTCACCGATCTTGTTGTTGGGCGTCGAGGCGCCCGCGGTGATCCCGATGGTCCGCACATTGTCCAGCCAGCCACTCACCGTCGCTTCGGGCGCTTTGACCCTGGGCTGATGTCGGAGCATCCCGGTTTCGATGTCTACCGCCGAGGCGTCCTCGATATGATAGGCGGTCACGCCCCGGTCCCGGCACAGCGCCGCGAGATGCGTCGTGTTGCTCGAGTTGTAGCCGCCGACCACGATCATGAGGTCCATCGGGTGCTCGAGCAGCTGGATCACGGCGTCCTGCCGTTCCTGCGTCGCGGAGCAGATCGTATCGAAGGTGCGGAAGTGGGCAGCAACGGCGTCCTCACCGTAACGTCGCGCGAAGCTCTTGCGGATCTCGTGGGCGATCGCCATCGACTCACCCGACAGCATCGTGGTCTGGTTGGCGACACCGATCCGCTCGAGATCCCGGGTGAAGTCGAACCCCGGCGACATGGCGGCGGCAAAACGTGCAGCGAGCTCGGCCGCGTCCCCATTCCCCTCGATGAAGTCACAGACCAGCCGCGCCTGGTCCATGTCCAGCACCACCAGAAAGCGGCCACTGGCGTGCTTCGTCACCTGGCTTGCGGTCGCACGAGTTTCCTCGTGGTAGTACTTGCCGTGAATGAGCGCGGTGAACCCATCCCGGGCGTAGCTCTCGACCCGCTTCCAGACGTTCAGCACCGAGCCGCAGGTCGTATCCACCAGCACCGAACCGATGGCCCGGAGCCGGTCGAAATCCGCCACTGTCACCCCGAACGCCGGCAGGATCACGACATCCTCGGCGGTGAGCCCGGAAAAATCGAACCTCCCGTCGGGGCCGTGGCCGAGTTCGATGATGCCCATCGCGGCCAGCTTGGCGTTCACGTGCGGATTGTGGATGATCTCGCCGACGAGAAAGACCCGCTTGCCGGGAAACTTGGTGCGGGTTTCATAGGCGTATTCGACCGCGCGATCGACGCCGTAGCAGAACCCGAACTCCCGCGCGAGCCGGAAGCGGAGCGCACCGGCGCGGAGTTCGTACCCGCCCGCGCGCAAGGCATCCACCACCGCGCTGGAGTAGTCGGAGGTGAGCTGGCCCTCGATCACCGCTTTGAGGCCGAAGCCCTTGCGGTAGTAGGTCGACGTCATGAACCGCCTCTCACGGCGCCACGGCCGTGGTGGTGTCGCCGGGGCACGGCCCCGGTACTGCATCGCGAAAGCTCCCCGTCAGGCGCACCGTGTCTCTGCCTTCCAGCGATCGCATCCGGAATGCGAAGCGGGCGCTGAACGCAGTGCCGCCGCGCTCCAGTTGGAGCTCTCCGGAATCCGACTGGAATCCCTTGACCGCCTGCTCAGTGAAGAAGCGGGACGCGGCCGCCACACCTGGCCGGCGAACCGAGTCGATGCCCGGATCGAAGGCTCCATAGCGACCGGGCCGCAGCTCCTTCACCGGATAGATGGCCAGGCCGACACCGGCATCGTTGCCATCGACCGCCGTGATCTCCAGCCGCTGGATTGACCCGCACCAGGTCACCTTCGATGTCCCGGCGAATGCCCCGGTGTCGCTGCCGACCCACCGCGCATCCAGCCGGGCAGCGCCTTCCGGCCCGCTGCAGGCCATGAACATCCCCGCAATGAGGGGGGCGAGCAGGCGAATCCCGGAAGCGGTCGAGAGCATCGACCGGGAACCTAGGAGGGCGGGGGGGTGGGCGGTAGGGCGAACCGTCCGGTGGACGACCACCGCTACCAGAGCGCTCGCGCCCCCACGTCGAATCGGAGCCCGCTGCCGCCCGTCGTGATGGGATGACTGAAGTCGAACCGCAGCACGCCGCCGAGCAGGGCGAACCCCAGCCCGCCACCGGCCAGCAGGCGGGAACCGAACAGATCGGAGGCCCGGGCCGCCTGCCCCGCATCGGCGAACAGGACCGGCTGAAGCACGCCGCGGGCGAGCGGCCAGTCCGCCTGCACCGACCAGGCGGCCTGCCCGCTCCTCGTCCCATAGTCGAAGCCGCGCACCGTACCGCTGCCGCCGAGCCGGAAGGCCTGTTGGGGCAGCGGATTGGCGGTGGTGATTCCGCCCCGCAGCACGAACTGCGGCCGCCGCGGCCGGTTCCACAGCCGGGGACGCCACAGACCGTAAGCCCGCACCGTCGTCCGACCGGCACCGCCCAGCAGATCGGTCGCCAGCATCCAGCGATTGCCGAGCACACCGCCGTTTAGCCGCAGGCCGAGGCCGCCGAAGGTCCCCTCCCGGACCGGAGGGTTCGACGGGAAGTCGCCCGTTCCGCCTAACGCATCGTTGAGCCACGACCGCGCCTCCCGGCGCACGCTCGTGGCATCCTCCAGCAGTGCCGTCGTCGTGAGTTCGACACCGGGCAGGACGGTCTGCTCGCGGGAAAGCTCGGCGCCATGGCCGAGGAGATAATCCGCGTCGTCATGCCCGGCGAACATGGCGTTCAGGCTGGTCCCGAAAGTGTTGGTCCGGGCAAAGGGATCGTGGGTCCGCAGCTCACGGAAGCCCCGGAGCGTCCACCGCCCCGAGGGAGCGTCGTGGACCACCGCCAGCGCGCCCGTCACCCTGCTGTCCGACAGGCCGAAACGCGCTTCGGCGTCGAGGATCGTGAAGCCATCATTGGTCAGGCCGAAGGTGCGCCGCATCCCCAGCGACTGGCCTGCAACCCGGTTGTAGCGGACCATCTCGGGAATGCGCTCCCACCAGAAGCCGTTACGGGAATAGCCGCTCACGTCGCGCGGCAGCTCGGCTGCCCGGCGCTCGAGATCGGCACTGAGGTCCAGCAGCCGGCGCGACTCCACCGGATCGGGGATGAACGCCAGCGGCTCCTCCCACCCACGGTAGGCCTCGAGCGAATCCTTCGGCGCCCGGTGAATCTCGAACCGCCCGCCATCCAGCAGCCCCGCACGGTCGCTGGGCTCGGCGTCACGCAGGGAGTCGGCCTCCTCCCCTTCCCTCCGGCGGCTGCGGCGCTCCTTGCGGGCCGAATCGCGCTGCGCCGCGAGCAGGGTCTGGAGGCTGTCCCGGTCCGTGACCCCCTCCGGCAGCTCGACGACGAAACGCACCTCCTGGCCGGTATTGATGGTGTAGTCGTCGAACACCGTCGTGGCCTCGAAGGGGATGACGAGACCACCCAGCAGCGGCAGCTCCACCCGGCCGGAGACGACCTGGCGGTACGGCATCCAGTCACGCCGTTCCTGCAGTGAGTAGGCGAGGTCGCAGCTCAGACTCAGGAACCGGTTGATCAGCTTGTTGGCCATCCGGGCGTCGGTGCTGTCGCTCCGGCTTTCGCCATCCGGCCCGACCCACAGCTCCCTGCCGACGAACCGGAACGAGAACCGGGCGACTTCCGCGCTTGCGGCATCGAGCCAGAGGTCGCCCACCAGCAGCGCCCCTCCCTTGCGGCGGGGAGCCACACTCAGCCGATACAGCTGCAGCGAGCTGCCATCCTGCGTGGTCACCCGCAGGCTGTCCACCAGGGCGTAGCGGTACCATGCCGGCCCATCGGACGCGAGCGGGTGGAGCGAGGCCTGGGCGGGAAAGTCACTGCCGAAGACCCGCACCGAATCGCCCAGGCCCCGCGGCACGAACCACGGCTCATCGAAGATCGTGTTGATCCGGAGATTGCGTGAGCGCGCCTCGCTGCGGCGCCCCTCAATATCGACCCGCAGGTTGTTCGGGGCCGACCACTGCACTCGGCCCTCCTGTTCCTCCACCGCGGCCGGGGGCACGAGGGCCCAGCGCCGCCGCCCCAGCCCGAACGACAGTCGATAGTGGATCTTCGCCTGGTAGTCCCGCACCGCGCTGTCCGCCGCCTGATGCCGCGCCTGCGCCCGGGCCACCAGGTCCGCGGTACGGGCATCGGCGAAGACGGCCGTGTCGCTCGTTGCCCGGGCCAGCTGGAGTGTCAGAAGGAGCGCGAGCATGCGGAGTCACATGAGGGGATTGGGCCCGGGACGACACCGGCCCCGTGGCGCGCCACGGGGCCGGTCAGGAATGCGGTGCGGGCACGGAACGTCAGGCCGACTGCTCCACGCCAGGCTTGGTGCCACCCCACCGGCTGCGGCCGTCACGATGCAGTCCGTAGGCCTTGAGCCTGCGCCACAGCGTGGTGCGGCTGATACCGAGGTGCTTGGCCGTCTCGGCCAGTTTCCAGCCGTGCGAGTCGAGCGAGCGGACGATCGCATCACGTTCGCGGTCGGCCAGCGTCGTTGGTCCTTCGAGTCCGGGAATGAACATCGCCTCGCCCAGTTCCAGCGAACCCACCCGGATGGGCCGGAGCCGGCCACCCATGGCCGCCAGCCGGGGCATCAGACTTTGAGCGTCGTCGGAGGGTTCGAGCAGACTGGCCAGCGCCTCCCGGGCCTGCGCATTGGCGTAGACCACCTTGCCCTGGGGGTCAAAGACCACGACCCCCTCGCTGAAGCCATCCAGGAGGGCCTTGGCGAGGGGGGAAAACACCGATGGGGGGTTGAGGGCATCCGGCATGGGTCGGTCTACGGTTGGGGGGGATCAGGGGTTTCAGCCTGTGTCCTTACCCCCCGGTGACGCCCGGCCCCCCGGGAGAATGGACACCCCCTATTCCGCGCTCAGCCCCTCCATGGGAAGAGCACGGCGCTGGACCCGCTCCGCCCAGAGGACCAGGCCAAGTCCGATGAAGATCAGGCAGCCCGCCACCAGAGTCCGGCCGGTCAACTGCTCCCCCGGCAGGATCAACGGCGCGGCAAGGGCCGCCAGGAGCGGCTGCAGGTAGAGGAAGCTCGCGACCGTATTCGACGAGACCCGTTTCAGCGCCCAGAGATTGAGGAAGTAGGCCCCGATCGTCGGCCCCACCACGATGTAGCCGACCAGCCAGCCGATGGACCCATGGAACACCTCCGGTCTCATCCCCCACAGCGCGGGGATCCCGAGCGGCAGTACGCCCAGCGCGGCGAAGAGCATGACATAAGTCCCCACCGTGATGGCGTCGTAGCGGGCGAGGAGCGGCTTGGAGACGAGGAAATACGCGGCATAACAGACCATCCCGAGAAGCACGAGGAGGTTGCCCAGTGCGACACCGGGTGCGAAGCTGAGTCGAGTGGGGTCGATGAGATAGACCGCCCCCGCGGCCGCGAGGGCGATGCCGCCGAGCTTGGAGAACGAGGGACGCTCCAGCCCGAGCAGCAGCGAGCCCACGACAGTGAAGATCGGAGCCGTGGTGACCAGGATCGTCGCATTGACGGCGGTGGAGTGCCCCAGTCCGAAGAGATAGAGCGACTGGTTCGCGGTGACCCCGAGGAGGCCGGAGACAGCGACACGCAGGAGGTCGCGCTGGTCGCGGATCCACGGCCCCCCGCGGGCGGCGTTGAGCAGCACCAGCGCGCCGGCGGCACCGAAGATCCGTATTGTCACGAGCAACCCGGCCGGCACCACGGGCAGCACCAGCCGGCCGGTGACGGCCAGGCTGGCAAAAAGCACCTGCACCATCACCAGACAGAGCTGGACCATGCTGTCGCCCGGGCTCCTACCGCCGGCGCCGGCGGGGGCCGCGCATGCGTGAACGTCGCTCCTCTTCCCCCGCCTCATCCAGCCGCGCCCGCACGGCGTCGAGCGAATCGCCCTCCAGCGCGGAACGGTTGCCGCGCACCACCGCGAAATGGAGCGGCCGGTCCACCCGGGGCAGGTCCGACGGCGCGAGCCGCCGCGCCTGGCCCTCGCGCAGCTGCAGGCGCACGATACCGCCAGCCGGACCAACCTCATAGTGGAGCGGCACGGTGTCGCCGAGCAGCCGCACACTGCTGGGGAGTGCGAGCAGCCGGTTGCGCTCCTGCTCCGGCACGATCGCCGCGGCATCCAGGACGATACTGGTCGACAGAAACGCCTCCCAGCTGGTCACCAGTTCGAGTTGCGCCCGAATCCGCGCGCGTACCGCGGCCGGCTCTGCCACCGCAAGCGTTCCTCCCGAGCGGCGCCACAGCTCACCGAGGTCGGTGGCGCCACGCCGCACTCGTCCCTGGTGCGGATGCGGCGTCTCTCCCCCGAGCAGCGCGGAGGTCAGTCCCTCGCGCAGCGCCGGGTGCAGGTCGGCCGGTACCTCGTCATCGAGCCGCTCGTCGATCGCCTCGAGCTCAAACCCGAAGTAGGTGAGTCGCTGGCGCAGCACGAGACTGGGATGCTTCCGCGAGCCGCCGATCTCCACCTCGGCGGCACCGCGCCGGGCGTGACGCCGGATCAGGTCGTAGGAGAGCGTCGTGCCTTCGATGGAGGCGCGGGGCACCCCGAAGCGATCGGCGAAGTAGCGCAGCGATCCCGCCACCGCCCCCCACGTCCCCGCCACCGAATTGCGCGAGACCCGCGCCTCCTGTCCATCGGCGGTATGCTCATCGAGCACGAGGTCGAACGGCATGATCCGCGCGACGAGCTCGGTCCAGGCATCGCGTACCGCGTGGCTGGCATAGGGCAGCTTGTCCGGCAACGGCAGTTCCAGCGCGCGGAACACCGATGCCGTCCCCAGGGCGATGTCTTCGATCGCCTTGACCAGGACGCCCCGCTGCTCGGCCCACTCGGCCAGCGCCTCCTCCTCGAAGAGGTGGCGTGGCAGGCCGTACACCTCGCCGAGGCGGCCGTGCCGATTCACCGCCTCAACGAAGAGATTGTATGCCGTGAGGTGATCGCTCCCCGCTACCCGCACCCCTTCGAGGTTCCGCTCCTCGCGCGTCATCCGGTGGAGCGAGTCGATGTTGGAACAGACCGCGACGACCGGCGCGAGTTCGGTGTCGGCGTGGGCCAGCAGTTCGCCCCAGGCCCGGTCGACCGGCATGCCTTCGACTTCCCGGCCATAGCGGGTCAGCCGGTTGTTCTCGACCAGCCCCCGATCGGTCAGCAGCTGCAGCGCACGGCGATACGCGGTGCGATCGAGGGCGACCGGCAGGTCGAGTTCGCTTGCGTCCACCCCGATGGCGGCGCAGGTGATCGCCACCCGCTCGGCGTCGCCGGCGAGCTGGAACTCCGGTGGGGTCGGCCGGAGCTTTTCAAAGACGAGATCCCGATCGGTGAGGATGTAGACCGCGCCCGAGGCGACCCGCCCATGCACCCGTCCCGCCATCTGCAGGATCTCGTTGGCGCCCAGATATTTCCGATGGAGGACATTGCGGCCGCGATCGACCACGTTGGCGTAGCGCGCATCGTAGATGACGACGGTGTCGAGTCCCCGGATATTGAGCGCCGACTGGCCCGCCGCGGTCATCGCCAGCAGGAACGGCCGCCGGGCCTCGCGGTCCAGAAAGGGCCGGATCACCCGAATCGGCTCGCCACCGTGGTAGAAGGCGGCGTTGAGCTTCGGCCACCGTTCTCCGAGCCCGCGGGCCAGCTGCTCTACCTCGGCGCGGGTGGGCACGAACACCGCCACCCCGCGCTTCTCCTTCATCACATGACGGATGAAATCGTCGTCGAGGAACTCGGCGGCGGTCTTCGGCAGCACCTTGACCCGGGCCTTGAGCGCGGGGTCAAAGGCGCTCGTCTCCAGCACCTCGGCGGCGTTCAGATACCGGGCATAGAAGGAGGGATCGACTGTGGCGGAGAGCCAGATATAGCGGCAGCCCGCACGCTTGCCTAACGCAAGGCACAGCTCCAGCTCGGCCGAGGTCTGGTGGATTTCGTCGACTACAAGGGTGTCGCGTCCGGAAATCAGCGCGTCCTCGAACCAGCGCCGCGCAATCCCGGTGGTGACGATGACGACGTTCCAGGACGGGGTCTCCGGGGTCGCCTCGCGCTCGCGGTTGACGACGCCAACCCGGAGCGGGACCTGGAGAATCGTTTCCGCGATCGGGCGGATGCCGAGGGTCTTGCCGGTGCCGGTGCCGGCGACGATGCCGAAACCCTGTCCGGAGGCCGCCAGCCGCCGCAGGTCGGCCCCATGGGTGCGCTCCAGCAGGGTCTCGACGTTGGTCAGCCCGAGGGCGAGTTCGATCGTCTCGCAGGCGGCCCGGGTCGGCGCGATGATGATGATCCGCCCGCGGGGATGGTCCGCTCCGCGATAGGCGTCGAGGTCCAGCGGGAGCTGATGATTGCGAGAGGGATGCACCGCGACAAAATAGGCGGGCGCCGGACATCCTGCCGCCACAGCCCCGCTGGACAAGGCAGCGCGCGGTGCCGGGCGCGCCGGTGTTCAGTTCCGGAGGAAGTCGATCGTGACGATGGTGCGGGGCCGGCGGGCGACGCCGATGGGCGCCGGCATGTCGAACACGAGGAGGCGACGGATCTGGGCGAGGGGCGGGATGGCCTGCGCCGCACCGGGGTTCAGGGCGGCAACAAGGGCTTCGCGGCTGGGCGCGGTGGCGATCACCTGCGCCACGACCCGGAGGCTCGAGGAGCCCTGAGCCCGCGCGGGTACCGCAAAAAGCGTCAGCAGAAGAAGGGTGGTGACCACCCCCAACGGGGAGCTGGTGGTGTCGCGGAGGCCCCACGATCGCTCGCACGCCGGGCGCGGAGCGCCAAGGTGAGGCCGCTCACCCTGGCCTCCCCCGCATCCCGACCGAATGCCTTGCCGCATGGCCACTTACGCCCCTGTGAAGAGCCTCTGGCACTGCGCGGAAATGACCTAACGGTGTACAATAAATAGACGCCGTGAAGTCATTTCCGGTGAATCACTTACTACGTGCCTGATGGATCTGTTCGACACCCGGCACACTGGTTGCCCTTCCGCCTCTCCAAGGGAGGTCGCACTCCCCGGGGTTTTCCAGTCGACGAGACCAGTTCACTTACTACAGAGAGGAAAGGGCAATGCGCACTACCACCCGAGTATCGGCCACCCTGGCCGTAATCTTGAGCCTCGCCGCTTCCGCGGCCCAGGCCCAGAGCGCCAACATCACGGCCACCGCAGTTGTCTTCCAGGCGATGACCGTCACCGGCGCCCGTACCCTCGACTTCGGGAATGTCTTCCCCGGCGTCGCCAAGTCCATCGCTGTCGCCGCGGCCACTAGTGGTCGGTTCGACCTGACCGGCCAGGCCAGCGCCAACGTCAACGTCTCGTTCACCCTCCCGACCAACCTGACGAGCGGCGTCAACAACCTGCCGATCGGGACTTGGACCGGCTGCACCAACGCCACCAACACCACGGTTGGCTGCACCGTCTTCACTCCGTCGGCCGCCACGACCGCAACCGCGTTCAGCGGCGCCGGCGCGCTCTTCGTCTGGGTCGGCGGCACGGTGACCCCCGGCGCAGCGCAGGCGGCCGGCACGTACAATGGCACGGTCACGCTGACCGCTGCCTACTTCTGAGCTCAGCTCCAAGGGCTTTCCGGGCGACTCACGGGTGCTCTGGACACGGCTATCTTGCTCGTGTCCAACGCCCGTGAGGCCTCCCCCTGGATCGCCGCATGCCCCGATGCCTCACCTCCCTTGCCTTCGTCGCGCTGTGCGTGGCTGTCCAGCCTCTCGCCGCGCAGTCGACGGTTACCGGCATCCGCAATCTGGATTTCGGGCCGGTGATCCGCGGGGTGCCGTCGTCGGTCTCCCCGAACGATCCGATCCGGAGTGGACGGTTCTACGTTCGGCACATCATCGGGCGCCAGGTGCAGGTGCGGTTTACCTTGCCGACCCAGCTGGCACGGGTCGCCGGCGGCGCCAACCTGCCCATCTCTTTCGGGGCAACCGACGCGGTCGCCAAGGGAACGGCACCGATCTCCAATCCACTCACCTTCAACCCCAACAACACCCAGACCTTCAATCTGGTCACCAGCGCGGACTTCTTCATCAATCTCGGTGGCCGCGTCTCTCCCGCCGCCGGTCAGGCGACGGGGGCCTACAGCGGCACCATCACGCTGACCTGCACCTTCTTCTGATCATGCGCTGCCTTTTCGCTCTTGCTCTCCTCGCCGCGGGATCTGCCCGCGCCGTCGCCGCGCAGGGCGTCATCGTCGCACCGCATGCCATCTACCTCGACCATCGGACCCGGAGCGCCTCCATCACGCTCTACAATCCGGGCGCCGAACCCGCCGAGGTGGCGATCAGCCTCTTCTATGCCTATCCGGTGACCGACTCGGTCGGCCACTTCATGCTCTACACCCCCGACTCGACCCAGCTCGCGACGGCGTCCGCGACGGAGTGGATCGAGGCCTTCCCCCGCCGGATGACCATCCCGCCGCTGCAGCGCCAGACGATCCGGCTCCTGGCCAGGCCGCCTCAGGGGCTGGCCGACGGGGAGTACTGGTCCCGGATCATGATCAGCGCCAAGGGGGGCGCCCTGCCGGTGAGCGGCGCCGACTCGAGCGGCATCGAAGTCGGGCTCACGCTCGAAGTGCGGACCATCATTCCGCTGATCTACCGCAAGGGACAGTTGCAGACCGGCGTCAGCCTGTCGGGCCTGCGTACCGTGGTAGAGGGCGATTCGCTGCGCGTCCGGGTCCGGCTGGAGCGCCAGGGCCGCGCCGCCTACCTCGGCACCGCGATGGGTACGCTGGTGAACGATCGCGGTGCCACCGTTGCGACGTTCCAGCAGCCGGTCGCCGTCTACTATGACGCCGAGCCGGTCTTTTCCCTGCCGCTCGCCCCGGCCGGAGGCTACACGCTGCATTTCGAGGTCGCGACCCAGCGCACCGACCTCCTCGCGGAGCAGGTGCTTCGGGCACCGGTCGTGCGTGACTCCCTCACCGTGACGCTGCCGTGAGCAGCGCGGGACGTAGTCGGCGGCGCTGGCTCCTGCTGCTGCTCCTGCTGTCGATCTCGTATTTTGCCGACGGGCGCAGGGCCTCGCAGCGAGCCGTGCCTGGCCGCGTGATCTCCGGACTCGCCCTCGCGGAGGAGGCCCCCTCCCACGGACCGCTCGCGAGCGACGCGCTCTTCTCCGAGCCCTGGTCCCGGCCAGGTACGACAGATCTTGCAGCCTCGGCCGGGAAGGCGCCAGTCGCGCACACCATCAATCAGCGCCTTCCCATCACAACCCCTGCCCGCCGCACGGTGCAGGCCCGGACCGAACTGGCGGCCCCGGAAAGTCGGGTTACCCCACAGCCGACAGACAGCGTCAGCGTTCTTCCGGCCGCAACGGCGTCCGGGCTGGTGGTCGGCATGCGTCGACTGCTGGGTACGATTCGCGATGGTGTTGAGCGCCTCGCAGCCGCGGCCGCTCCCGCAAGCGTCGCCCTTCCCCAGGGCAACGGGACGGTGGCGGATTCGGTTGCCCCCTTCCGGGCCCAGCGATTCGCCGGGCCGAAGGGCAAGCTGGTCAGCGCCGAGCCGGTGCTCACTGAATTGCAGCTGGGCCGGATCGCCACGCGCACCGTCGAGGCGTACCGGGCGGGAGATGACGCGCTCATTCCGCTCGGAGCGTTTTTCGAGCTTGCGGAGATCCGTGCATCGCGGCTGCCGGACGGGAGCCTCGAGGCGATCGTCCAGCCCGGCAATGTCCGGCTCACCATCGACCCCGCCCGTCGCACGCTGCGCATCGGCAAGCAGAAGCTGACGCTCACGGACGACGAGATCGTCGCCACCGACAACGAGATCTACCTCGCCACCAAAGTGATGGCGAAGGTCTTCTCCCTCGAGTGGGATGTCAGCTGGCCCGACTTGCAGGTTTCGGTGATCGAGCCGGCCAACCTCCCCGTGGCCCGGCGCATTCGGCGGGAGGCGCTCCTTCAGGCGCAGCTGCGCCACTCTTCCTCAGCGGAATACACCGGCCTGCGGCTGGGCCTGGAACGGTCGCGGCTCAACGGCCTGGTGCTCGACTACTCGCTGCTGACTCCCACGAACGGTCTCGAGGGCAGCGCCTACGCAACCACCTTTGGCCTTGACCTGTTCGGCGGGTCACTCGCCCTGGGAATCCAGAGCCAGAACGGCACCGGCAAGGCGCCGCGGACCGAGGCTTCGTGGACCGGCATCTGGCGCGACAATCCCTGGCTCTCCCAGGTGCAGCTCGGCGATGGGATCAGCACCGGGCCGCGCGCCCGCACGGTGCGCGGCTTCGCGCTCTCGAACAGCCCCTACGTCCGGCCATCCGTCCTCGGCAACATCCCCTTCTCGGGTCAGCTCGGCAGCGGCTGGACGGTCGAGGCGTATCGCGGTGGGCGGCTCATCGGCTTCGACTCGGTGAATCCGCTGGGCCAGTACTCGTTCGATGTGCCGATCGAGTACGGAGAGAACCCGGTCGATTTCATCGCCTACGGTCCGTTCGGGGAAGTGCGCGAATTCAACCAGACCTATCGCCTGCGCAACGAGGGGCTGCCGGCCGGCCGCCTCGAGTATGGTGTCTCGGCCGGTGAGTGCCGGACGACGCGCTGTCGGGCCTCGGGCAATGTGGATCTGCGCTATGGTCTTTCCACCCGCTGGACCGCCCGGGCCGGCGTGGATCAGTTCTGGCGCCGCGGCCAGGGGGACCTCAGTCATCCCTATGTCGGCCTGCTCGGTACGCTCACGAACTCGATCGCGGTTGAAGGCGAGGCGGTGGGGAACGCGGTGCTGCGCGGCGCCGTCCGATTCGAACCGTCCGTCGACCTGGTGCTCCAGGCCGAAGCCCACCGTTTTGCCCGGGGGGTCCAGAATCCGATCCTCACGCCGGATGGCCGCCTGAACCAGCTCACGCTGTCGGCGATGTTCCGCCCCGTCAGCCGGCTGGGCAGCACCTACATCGAGGCCAGCCTCGACCGGGTGCATGCGGCTTCCGGAGACATCACCAGCAGCCGTCTTGGCACCTCGCTGCAGGTCGCCAACGTGCGCCTGCTCCCCTCGGTCCGATTCGAACACCAGACGACGATCGGTGGCCCGGCGTTCGATCAGACCTACTTCAGCCTGAACAGCTTCGTACTCTCCCACCCCGAACTGGGCCCCTTCTTCGGTGCCATGACGGCGCGGACCTCGCTCGATATCGCCCGGGGCATGGGACCGATTTCGGCATCGGCGTTCGTCAGCCGACCCATCGCACGCGGGCTCCGCGCCGAGGCGGGCGCCACCTGGTACAAGGGCGGACGGGGGACCGGCTTCTCGCTTCTGGTCGCCGCGGAGCTTCCCAGCGTCCGGTCGTACACGACCGTCACCGCGGGTGGCGGCGCCCCGGCGATGGGCACGCAGTACGTCACCGGCTCGGCGATCTACAACCCGGCCAGCAGCAGCGTGGACTTCTCGGGCAGTCCCAGTCTTGCTCGTGGCGGGGTGACCGGACGGGTGTTCCTCGACGCGAATGGCAACGGGAAGTTCGACCGGGATGAGCAGCCACTGCCCGGCGTTCGGGTCGTGGTGGGACCGACGTTTGCCTTTTCGGACTCGAGCGGGGATTACCATGTGTGGGACGTCCTCCCCTACGAGCCGACCGCGGTGACGGTGGACTCGGCCACACTCGCCTCGCCACTCTGGGCCCCGGCGTTCGCGGCGATCATGGTGGAACCCTCGCCCAACCGTTACCGCCGGCTCGACATTCCGGTGCTGCCCGGCGGCGTCATCGAGGGCCAGGTGGTGTGGCCCACGCGGGGTCGCGGCACGGGAGGCATCAGCCTGGTGCTGAGTCACAAGAAGAGCGGCGAGCGGCGCATCGTCACCACCTTTGGCGACGGCAGCTTCTACGCGATCGGGGTCCGGCCGGGCGAATGGGAACTTGCCGTAGACTCGAAGTGCCTGGAGCTGCTCCAGGCGACGGCGGCTCCGCTCCGATTCACGATCGCGCCCAGCGCCGACGGGACGACGGTGGAAGGGCTCGAAGTCGAACTCAAGTAGGAAAGCGGTAGAGCACGGACGACAAACGAACAACCCCGCTTATCGCGGGGCTGTTCGGGACAGGGCGGGGAGCCCTGACCTGCTGAATGAACCGGTTGGTACAGCAGAGGCCGTAAGGAAGGGTCGGTTCATCCCATATGTTGAGGCGCCGGTGACGGCGCCAATTTTTTTGTTGCGTCCGATCAGATACGCCACTACCTGGAGATTGGATGTCCGAGGTGCCGGGTATCGTCGCGCGTGACGCACTGCTCATCTGAACCCGTAGAACTACGACGGCCTGCAGTTTGTTCCTGCCCGTCGCCACCTGTTAGCCGCAACCTTCTACGAAGAGCAGGCAGCGCTGGCGAGGCAATCTTGGTCGGCAATGACTTGTTCAGAACGGACGAGGCGGGGTAAAGCAGACCCCGTGCCAGCAGCGCAAGTAGCTGTATCACATCGCTTTAGCTGGAATCGATGGAACTGGGAGTGTCCACCTGGCGGGACGGTCCGGACACTTTCTCTCTGTCGCCGGGGCGGAGGCGGACCCCGGCTGGATGGCGTTCGTATAAAGATGCGTACACAAACTCCTCGCTCCTTGACAGTCTCCGGAGCCGCCAGCATACTAAGCGCCGCTGAAACAGTGATTGATGCGCCGAGCGCGGCGTCAGTGAGTTGAAATCCTTTCCTAATTTCCCATAGATGGAGGCACGCATGGCAGCCGATTTCTTTCTGGGCGAGTCGCTGGTCGGCGAGGGTAACGAGATTGCCCATATCGACCTGGTCATTGGCAGCAAGAGCGGCCATGCCGGTGCGGCCTTCTGCAATGCCCTGACGAATAACAAGGATGGCTTCACCACCCTGCTCGCCGTCGTTGCCCCGAACCTGCCCGCCAAGCCCGACACCATCATGTTCAACAAGGTGACGATCAAGGGTGCCAAGCAGGCGGTGCAGATGTTCGGTCCGGCGCAGGCCGCCGTCGCGCGTGCCGTGGTCGACAGCGTGGCTTCGGGCATCATCCCGAAGGACAAGGCCAACGACTGGTGCGTGATGGTCGGCGTGTTCATTCACTGGCAGGCGGCCGACGACAAGAAGATCTACCAGTTCAATTACCAGGCGACCAAGGAAGCCCTCGAGCGGGCGCTGAAGGGCCTGCCGACCGTGGACTCGGTGCTCACCCGGTCCAAGACCGAGCGGCATCCGTTCTCCGGCGTCGATAACGCCTGAGGTAGCGCAGCTGATAGTGCACCGAGGGGCGGGGAAGACCCCCCGCCCCTCGTTGCTTTCCCCCCGAGCCTCCTCCGACCCCACCCCGACAATGCGCAAGCTCCTTCTGCAGTTGGACAGCTCCCGTCACTCCAGCGTCTTCGACCAGGTGGTAGCCTACGATGGCGGCGCCGATGAAATCATGAGTTATGGCGGCGTCGTCCCTGAGGATGTACGCGACCTGGTGCATGGGCTGATGTTCACCCGCGCCCCGAAGCACCTCAAGTCCAGCGCGGTCTGGATCGGCGGGAACAACATGTCGCAGGGCGAGCAGCTCCTGGCCATGGCCGTCGACGCGATGTTCGCGCCGTTCACCGTGTCGGTGATGCTGGACTCGAACGGCTCCAACACGACCGCCGTCGCCGCGGTGGTGAAGATCGAGCAGGCCCTTGGCAACGTGAAGGGCAAGCGGGCGCTGGTCGTCGCGGGAACCGGGCCGGTGGGTCAGCGCGCCGCGGGGCTGCTCGCGCTGGGCGGGGCGACGGTCGTGATCACCTCCCGGAAGCCGGAGCAGGGCGAGAAGGCCCGGCGGAGTATCGGTGAGCGGTTCCAGGTACCGGTGGACTCGGTGCCGCTGAGCGACCCCAGCCAGGCTGCTCCACTGCTTGAAGGCGTGGACATCCTGCTCAACTCCGGACCCGCTGGCGTAATGATGGTGCCCCAGGCCGCCTGGGCCGATCGGGGGATCAAGGTGGCGGTCGATCTCAACGCGGTGTCCCCGCTGGGGATCGAGGGCGTGGAGCTCGATGACGCCGGCGTCGTCCGGCACGGGGCGCAGGTCTTCGGCGCCTTCGGCGTCGGGAATTTCAAGACCAAGCTCCACAAGCGCTGCATCGCCCGGCTGTTCGAGGCCAACAACCTCGTGCTCGACGCCGAGACGATCGCTGACATCGCGCGGGGGATGGTGTGATCGGCTGGTGCGGTCGGGGAGCACCCCGGCCGCACCATCATTTTCCGCCCCGGAAGATCGGCCCGGCATGACTCGCGTCATCGGCATCGACCCCGGTACCGTTTCGCTCGATCTCTGCGGCCTGGCGGACGGTGTGGTCTGGCTCGACCAGAGCCTGCCGACCCAGCAGGCCCTCGCGGACCCCTCCGCGCTCCTCGCCCTCCTCACTTCCAACGGCCCGCCCGACCTCATCGCCGGCCCCTCCGGCTACGGCCTGCCGCTGGTGCGCGGCGAGCAGGCCACCGAGTCCGACCTGCGGCTGGCCTACCTCGCCGCTGACGGCGAGAGCGGCGGGCTCGGTGGTCTCAGACGACTGGCACGGCTCTGCGCCAGCGCTGGACTGCCGCTGGTCTATACCCCCGGTGTCATCCATCTCTCGACCGTTCCCGCCCACCGCAAGCTCAACCGCGTGGACATCGGGACGGCCGACAAGGTCGCCAGCGCAGCGCTTGCCATCCACGACCAGGCCGAACGACTCGGCGGCTCGGCTGAGCACACCTCATTCATTCTGCTCGAACTCGGTGGTGCTTTCACCGCTGCGCTCGCCGTGGACCGTGGCGCCATCATTGATGGCATCGGCGGGAGCAGCGGTCCGATCGGGTGGCGGGCGGCCGGTGCGTGGGATGGCGAGGTGGCCTACCTGTCGGGCAATGTGAGCAAGGAGATGCTGTTCCGTGGCGGGCTGGAAGATGCGGGGGACGTCGGCCTGCGGGCCTACACCGAAGGAGCGCACAAGGCGGTGCTGGCGCTGACGGCGGCGCTGCCCCAGCCCCGGGAGATTCTGCTGTCCGGCCGGCACGCGGAGGACGCAACGGTGCGGGCGACGCTCGACGCGCGGCTGTCGGAGATCGCGCCGGTTCGACTCCTCAGAGGATTCGCCACCGTCGCCAAACAGGGGGCGCAGGGGGCGGCACTGATCGCGGATGGACTGCTGGGGGGACGAAGCGCGCCGATCGTCGACTCGCTGCGGCTGCGGGAGTCGAGTGGAACCGCACTGGACTACCTGCGGGTGATCTCGCCGGACGAGGCGCGAAAGCGGATCGGAATCGGCTGAGACGACGCACCGCCGAGGACGACGCGGCTCAGGTGCGGTGCAGCAGCCAGGCAACCGCCACCGCGGGAGCGCAGTCCGAGGCGCGTTCGGCGCTGCCCGATTCGGCGGTGAGAAGGTCGGCAAAATCGCAACACGCCCAGCCGCGGCGGGTAGCGACATCCCGGGCGAGAAAGCGGCCGACCCCAGCGAGCACGACGGGCGTTGCGTCCGACAGGGCGTGGGCGGCGCGCAATCGGTCGCACGCCTGCTCCACCCGACGCGATTGCAGCGCGACGAACCAGGCAGCGAGTGCCCGCCAGGCGTCCAGCGGGGCTGAATCGGCATCGCGGCCGATCATCCGCGCCAGACGCTGCGCGCTTCCCGCAACGGATTTTTCGCCGCCATCCGCAGCCGGGTGCAGATCCGCTCCCTCCGGCAGCTGCTCCGCAAGCCGGTACACATCGGCGGTAGTGGCGAAATACTCGGCCATCAGCGGCACCGATTCGCCCTCGAACGGCACCGCGGGCGTGAGAGCCATGAGCGGGGTGCGGACCACGCCGGTGTAGAGCAGTTCCCCAGCGACCAGCCGCGCGAAATCGTTCCGCCCCCGAGCCACTACTCGACCGGCCACGATCGGGACGAGATCGACGGTCGTGCTCCCGACATCGACGAACAGCGCGTCCGGCCGATGCGCTGCCACGCAGGTCGCGCTGGCCAGCCAGTTGGCCGAGGCGAGCTCAGCGGTGTGTGCGGCGACCTGATCGGCGGGAAGGAATCCGGCAGCGCCGGCATAGAAACGGAGCTCGGCCGGTGACAACCAGTCATGCATGGCGGCGGCGAGGCGGGTGACCCCCGCAGCACGATGGGGAAAGAGGTCGACCATTTCACCGGTCATGGTGACCGCGTGCCTCCGGGCCGCGCCGACCTCGCTCAGCACGACGCCCAGCGCCTCCTCCAGCTGCTCCATCCCCTGCCAGAGGGGGCAGGCCACCTGGACCACCGGCCCGATGCGGCCCTGCGGGTCGAGCCGCGCGGCCTTCAGGTGGGCGCCGCCCAGGTCCCAGCCGATCACCGGTTCACCCATCACCCACTACCTCCAGTTGAAGCGTGACGGGCTCACTCCGGGGCGCAATCGCGGGCTCCGTTCCGGGGCCGGCATGGAGGAGGTCCAGTACCAGCTGGGCGACATTGATCCCGAGCGCCGGACCGAGTCCGCAGTACGACGTGGTGAGACGGGGATTGACCTCCAGCATCACCGGACCGGCGGAGGTCTGGATGAGATCAACGCCGACGTACCCCCAGAGGGATGGCAGCGCCCGTGCGATGCGGTGAGCCAGCCGCTGGAACTGCCCGTCGTGATCGGGGAGTGCATTGACCTCCAACCCGGCCAGACGGAGGCGACCGCCGTCCCGCTCCATCCGCTGACGATTGACCGACAGGAGCCGTGCTGTTCCATCGCTGCAGAGCAGTGAGAGACTCAGCGCGTCGCCGTCAATCCAGGGCTGGGCAATGAATTGGCCCGCTTGTCTCGTCGCCAGCGACTCCCGCGCCGCCTGCCAGCTCTCGAGGACGATCGTTTCCTCGCAACCAGCGCCATCGTCCGGCTTGACCACCCAGGACCCCGGGCGCTCGGCAATCTCGGCGCCGGTGCTCGCCGTCGGCACGACGGGAATGCCGGCGCGCGCCAGGTGGG
>JANMYS010000097.1:0-15395 GCA_031382385.1 Gemmatimonadota bacterium | reverse complement strand
CCGATTGCGGTGCCGAGCGTAAAGTAATCAAGCAGCGGAAAGCGCAGCTCGGCGTTGCCCAGCCAGGCCTTGGACCCGAGGATGTAACCATAGTTGGGATAGCCTCGCAATCCGACTGTCCCGCCGATGTTCACCCGCGAGGGCCGGTCGCCGCTGCTGTAATAGCCAAGCCCCCGGACCGCAAAGGCACTCTTCCGGCCCAGGCGGAAATACTGCCGGGCATCGATCGCGGTGGTGTAACTGTCGAACCGGGCGTTGTTGAAGTCGCTTGAGATACCGGCGGTGAGCAGCAGGTGGTGCCCGTCGATCGGACCGGTCTGCGTCCACAGCGTGTTGTCGTGAATGAACGAGAGGAACTGCGACCCGATCCAGCCCACCCGGCGCGGCTCGTCGACCGGCAGCGGCGGAAAGTCGAACCGGTCGGAATGTTCCAGCTGGGCCTGCGCCTCGATGCGAGCGTAGCGGTTCAGCGGATAGCGCAGCAGCCCGAAGGCGCCGACGGTGCTCTCGGTGTAGGCGACATTGAAGTCGCCTTCGTACTGACTGCCCTTGAAGCGGAATGCTCCGACGCCCCAGTTGACCCGGCGCGTCTGGTTGAGGTAGAGCCCCAGCATGCTGATGTTCTCGAACACATTGCGCAGCTTGCGGCCCTGATAGGTCGAGACACTCAGGTAGAACAGGTTGTCGCTCAGCAGGTCGCTCACCAGTACTGTTGCGCCCTGCCCCGTCCCGAACTTCGGCGCATAGGCAAACTCCCCGGTGGCAAAATCCAGGGTGTACTTCCGGTCGTAGGGCCGGCTGGGCGCGACGGCGACATCCCCCTGCTCCTGACCGGCCGGCCAGGTCCATTCGCTGTGCGGCGGAATGCCGTCAGGCAGCGCGAACTGCTCCTGCCGCGCCACGCTGTCCGCGGGATAGAGATAGACACCGAGCGAGAGATTGTTGAAGCCGCCGACGAGGAATGCATCCCGCCCATCGACGGGGACGGCGTCGAACGCGCCGGTCCAGGCGGAGGTCTCCCGTCGGCCCTGCCCCAGGGTATCCACCGAGAAGGCATTGAGCACGCCATCGCGCCCCGAGCTGAAGAGAATCCGATCCGACGGGAGCCAGCGCGGCGTCTCATCGACCCAGGGGCCGGAGGTCAGCTGGCGGATGGCGCCCGTCGCCAGATCCATCACGAACAGGTTGACCGCATCCTCCAGGCCGCCGGCGGTCCGATCCGATGCGAAGACGAGGCGCGTGCCATCAGGGCTCAGGCTCGGATCGAGGTCCTGGTAGGTGTCGTTGGTGAGCCGCTCGAGTTTCCCGTCGGGCAGCCTGACGCGGTACAGGTCGGAGATGCCGCTCTCCGCCAGGCCGCTGAAGATGACCGAGCGGCCATCCGCCCCCCAGACGGGCGACTGGATCGACACCAGCGACGGGAACTGGTAGCGACCACTGATCTTCCCCCGGCGCCGATCGTAGATCAGCAGCGCATCCCGGTCGGAAAAGCGGCTACTGAACAGGAGCAGACCCGGGCGCGAGGCGTCGACCCGCGAATCGAACGAATGCAGGTTCTCGAACGTCGCGCCGCGCCCCGAGCGCACGATCGTCTCTGCCGGCCCGCCATCCAGCGGGCGACTGACCAGCGAGATGTAGCCGTTGGCAGCGGAGGCGTAGATCACCTCGCCCTCCGTGCTGTCGTTTGGGCTGAAGGTGGGCTTGATCGCCACCGACGCGACCAGCCGGGCGACAGCGGGTAATGCCGCCCGGCCCTCCACCACCCCGTAATAGCTGCGGCGCATGGCGACCTGAAACTCCTCGTTGAGCTGCGCGAGGCTCCGGCCGTAGGTGGCCAGCATTGCTGCTTCGAAGGTGTCGTAGCGCCACATCTCGTGGTACAGGCTGGCGATCCGCCAATCGCCGTAAGTCTGCGCCAGCCACCGGTGAATCCGTCCACCCAGCGGATACACGATGCCGCCGCCGATGTAACTGAGCTCCGGCAGCGACGGCAGCCGGCCGCTCAGGACGAGATCGCGCATGATCATCTCGTCGCGCGTGTCCTCCCCGGCGGACCAGTATTCCGCCAGTCCCTCGGTAAACCAGAGCGGGAAGGGGATCTGCGCCGACCGCGGTGAGCGCACATATCGGTCGTAGAGCAGGCTGATCTGGAAGACGTGCACCATTTCGTGGCGCAGCGTATGGCGAAATTCGGCGAAGTTGCCGCGGAACGGCAGCGTCACGCGCCGCTTGAGGAAGTCGGTGACGCCGAGCAGACCATCGGGTGGGGTGAACGGGAGGATGTTGGTCTGCTCGAAATCGGCGTGCGAAGCGTAGATGATGAGCGGCACGCGACTGGTGACGGTGTGGCCGAACTTGAGCGCCAGCGCGTCGTAGGATTCTTCCGCGTACGCCAGGGCGACCGGCGCCAGCGCGGCCTCGGCCGGATAGTAGTACACATCGATCCGCGGGCCCTTGAGCACCTGCCAGTCGAGCTGCCGGTACTGGATCTTGTTGTCGTTGAACTGGTAGAACTGCCCCTGCAGCCGGGCGCTGCTGCCGAGGAGCAGGACGGCGGCGGCTCCCAGCGAGAGCCAGAACACCCTGCCGGGCCGGGATCGCGTCATCGGTGGATGGACCTGATGAGATCGCCCTGGGTGACGCGAAGCAGGACCGGTACGCCATCGGTCACTTGACCGAAGACGGTATACCGGCCGTCCAGGTGCGGCTGCGGATTGAGCGTGATGAACCACTGACTGCCGCCGGTGTCGGGACCCGAGTCCGCCACACCGAGGGTGTACGCCTTGTAGCGACGACGGCTGACCTCGCCGCGGAGGGCGGTGCCGGAACCTCCGAAGCCGTCGCCTCGCGGATCGCTGGCCTGCACCACGAAGCCCGGCACGACGCGGTGGAACCGCTGGCCATCGAAGAAGCGCCGATCGACCAGGCGCAGGAAATGGGCAACCGTGAGCGGTGCGTCGGGACCGAAGAGCTCGAGCTCGACGGTGCCAAGCTGCTCGATCTGCAGGGTCACATGGGGGTACCGCGATTCCGCCTGCCCAACGAGAAAGAGCCGCGCGATGTCGCGGTAGTCTTCCATCGTCGTCCCGGTGCTGAGCGGAAACGCCGCGCCCCAGTGCTGCGCCAGCGCGGACCAATTCTCCTCCGCCCAGCGCCGCAGGAGGTAATCCTCCGGCGCCGGCAGGCCGGAGAACATCTCCTGTTCGACGACCGGGCCGGACGCCCGCGCGATGGCGGCGAGGGCGTTCAGCGCCGACAGCGCAGGTTCGGGAAAGGAATCGGTCGCGGCGGCGCGGAAAGCGCGGAGGAGCGCCGCCTGGTCCGTCCGATCCGCGGCACGGGCCACACCATCGGCGGCCACGCTGCGCACGGCGGCGTCGGCATGGCTCAGCAGCTGGCGCGACGCCGCGAGCAGCGCCGCGTCCGGCCCGGCCACCGCCTCTCCCCACGCCTGCAGCGCGGCGGCAATGACCCGGGGATCCCGATCGGCCAGGAACGGAGTGAGCATCGTCGGCGCAGCATGCGCCCACCCTTCGGCCGCGGCGGCCCGTTCCCGCCAGTCGGCGCCTGACGTCCAGCGCCCGCTATGAGTCGCAAAGGCGGCACTGTCCACCCGTGCGAGCCCGAGCAGTGCCTCGCGGCGCCGCGCAAAACTGCCCTTCCCGCCGGTCAGGACGCGTACCAGCGCTGCAGAGGCATCGGCCCCGCCAAGCTCGGCGAGCGTCCGCGCCGCCTCGACCTGCACATTCGGTACGGCATCCTCGAGCAGCGGGACGATGCGGCGAGCGAGCCGAGCCTCACTGAAGGTGCCCAATGACCGGAGCGCCTGGACCCGGACGGTCGCGTCCTGGTCGGTCGTCAGCCGCACCAGCGCGTCCGCCACCGAGGTGGCGATCAGTCCCGAGGAGTCGACGTAGGATTTGCTGAGCGCCCGAGCCGCTGCCGCACGCACCGCCGGTGCGGTGCGGTCCGCCAGCGCATCCAGCAATCGCGCCGCCGCCGCCTTGCTCCGCAGGCGCCCCAGCGAATACACCGCCGCGAACCGGGCGTCCTCCTTCGAATCCTGCACCATCCCGAGCAGGGCGGCGGTTGGGGCAAGCGGGCCAAGCCGCCACGATTCGAGGGCAGCGCGCTGCGCGAGGTACGGTTGGTCTTCACGGCCGCGCCACTCGGATCCTTCGATCACGCCGCGCAGCGTCGCTGCCGCTTCGGCCCCACCGAGACGGGCAAGGGCGGTGAGCAGCTCGAGGGCGGCCGGAGTCGAGAGCGGAGTCCCCTCGCGGGCCCGGCGGATGAGGACCGCCGCCATGCCGCTGTCGCCCAGCAGGCCCAGGGCGAAGATCGCGGACTCCTGCACGGTGGAATCGGAATCGAGGAGGAGCGGCACGAGCAGCGGCACACCACGTGGATCCCGAATGCGCCCCACGGCGATCGCCGCCGTGCGGCGCACGGCGCTGTCAGGATCGAGGAGGGCACGCTGCAGTACGGCCGCATCGAAATTGCGGGCGTCCTCGACGGCCAGGACGGAGGCCAGCACCTCGACGTTGCCCTCGCCCTGGGCCGGCAGCGCCGGCGCGCCGGCGAGAACGAGCCCGCAGACGAGCCAGACGGCGGAGCGGCTCACGACCCACCTCGCGCCGCGGCGGGACGGAGCGCGTCAATCACGGCGGGAGGGATACGGGTCAGGCGATGCTGGTGGTCAAGGCAGATCAACGTGGTCTCCGCATCCGCCAGTCGGGTGCCCTGTTCGGCATGCTCAATGTCATAGGCAAAGTCCACTCGGCGCGAGGCAACCTCACGCACCCGGCAGCGGATGCGAATCAGATCGTCGTAGCGCGCAGCCTGACGGTACCGGAGCCGCAAGTCGGTCACAACCAGGCGGATGCCGGCCGCCTCCAGCTCGCGATAGCTGAATCCCACCTGACGCAGATGTTCGGTCCGGGCGATGTCCAGCCAGACCACGTGCCGCGCATGGTACACGACGCCCATCTGGTCGGTCTCGGAGTAATTGACGCGTACGGTGGTGACGGATTCGGTCAGGGGCAGGTGCACAGGGGACTCGGAGAGGACGGGTGGCGGGGCGGGCTCCAGCGGATCGGCACTGCGGCAGGGAAAGTGTCCCCGATCCCGTCCGGCGGCAACCGCTCTTCCGCCAATCGACCGGGGGGGCGTATCTTCGCCCGGTGAACTGCCAGCGCCTGATCATCGTCGGTGATGCCCACCTGGGCCGCGGCACCAGGGAGGCCGCGGCCACCTTCGTTGCATTCCTCGACACCGTCCCCAGCCTCGGCGATGGCCTCCTCATCACCGGGGACCTGCTGGAATTCTGGTTCGCGTACAGTCGCGCCGTGCCCCGGCGCGGCGTGGCCGTGGTGGCGGCGCTCGCCCAGCTGCAGCGCCGAGTGCCGGTCCTCCTGGCTGGTGGCAACCACGATCGCTGGGGCGGCACCTTCTGGCAGGATGAGCTGGAGATCGAGTTCGTCCCGGCCGAGGGTCGCTTCACGATCGACGGCCGCCGGGGTCTCGTGGTCCATGGCGACGGGCTGGTCGAGGGACACTGGTCCGGCAGCCTGCTCCACCGGATCACCCGTCATCCCGCAACCATCGCGCTGTTCGGCAGTCTCCATCCCGACCTCGGGCTCTGGCTGGTCGACCGATTCAGCGGCGTACTTGGCGACCGCGAGCGGACCGAGGCGGAGATCGCCGGGGGCGCGGCGCGCCAGCTGGCCTGGGCGCGCAGGCGCATGAGCGAGGAGCCGGACCTGACGCTGCTCGCGATGGGCCACACCCACCGGGCGGCGCTGGAGGAGGTGTCGCCCGGGCGGTTCTACGTGAATCCAGGCGCCTGGTTCGACGGCTACCGCTATGCAATTGTCGCTGACGGGATCCCCTCGCTCGCCCAGTTCCGCCCATGACCCTGCCGACCGATGACCTGATCGTCCGCGAACTGACCGCGGCCGTCGCCGGCCACTACACGCTTGAGCGCGAGCTCGGTCGCGGGGGAATGGGTGCGGTCTTCCTGGCGCGCGACCTCAAGCTGGATCGCCTCGTCGCGATCAAGGTCCTGCCACCGGAACTCGCGGTGCGGCCCGAATTGCGGGCGCGCTTTCTCCAGGAGACCCGGACGGCCGCCTCGTTCTCGCACCCCAACATCGTACCGGTGCATGGCGTGGAGGAGTCGGCAGCGCTGCTCTACTTCATCATGGGCTACGTGGAGGGCGAGACCCTCACCCAGCGGGTGCGGCGTCAGGGACCACTGGAGGCCACGGTCGCCGTCCGGCTCCTGCGTGAGGTGGCGTGGGCGCTGAGCTATGCGCACGGTCGGGGTGTCGTCCACCGGGATATCAAGCCGGACAACATCCTGCTGGAACGCGGGAGCGGACGTGCCCTCGTCATGGACTTCGGCATCTCCCGCTCCGCGGCTGCCTCAGGACTCACCCAGGTAGGCGAGAGTCTCGGCACGCCGCACTACATGAGTCCGGAACAGGCGGCGGGTGACACGGTGGATGGCCGGAGCGATCTCTATTCACTCGGTATCACCGCGTACTATGCGTTGACCTGCACCCTGCCCTTCGATGCCCCAAGCGCCCAGGCGGTCATGGCCATGCATCTGAGCCAGCCCGCCCCGCCGGTGGCCCATCGCCGCCCGGATCTTCCCGGCGCGCTGACGGCGTCGATAGATCGCTGCCTGGCCAAGGCCCCGGCAGATCGATTCCCTACCGGTGAGGCACTGGGCGAGGCACTTGAGGCGGTGCAGGTACACCGCGCCGAGGTCCCTCCCGCCATCCGGCTGTGGGTGTCCCGGGCGGACCAATTCTTCCGCAACGGCCTCATCCTCGCATTTGTCAGCTTCCAGATCCTCTCCCGCTCCCAGATGTCGCAGCTCGACAAGATGGTCTTCGCGGCGATGTTCACGGCCGCGATCTTCGCCCTGTGGACCCAGATCCCCCTCGGCCTGCGTGAGCTGGCACGCATCGCCATAACGTTTTCCGATCTCCGCACCGCGCTCGACCTGCTGGACGCGGAGCGAGCCGCCACCCTGGCGGCCCGACGGGCCGATCCGGGATATTCAACCCGCCGCCGACGGCTGTGGCTCGGGCTGGGCACTGGATTTCTGGTGGGCACCAGCCTCCTGATCTTCGCCTTGAAGCAGCGCACGCCGGTCTCCACCGGCGGTTACAGTCTCGGGCTGCCCGGAGTGGTCGCGGTCTTCTTCGCCGTGACCACGCTCATGGCCACACTCGTCATGGTGATCGCCACGCTGGCCGGCGGGGGCAGAATGGACCAGCGGCTTCACCGGCTGTGGCGCGGAGCCGTCGGCGCCTGGCTCTTTCGATTGGGAGCGTGGCGTCTCCCCGGCGGTGCGCCGGCTGGAGGGCAACGCGCGACGCTGTCGGCAAGCGCTCGTACTTTGGTGGAAGCGCTGCCTCCCGAGCATCGCCGTGCCGCCACGACGCTCAAGGTGAACCTGCAGCACCTCGCCGACCGCATCGACGCGCTCGATCGCCGGGAACGGGAGCTCGCAGCCTCGGTCGCCGAGATCCGCACGCCCGGTGGCGGCACTGAAGAGAGCAGCAAGCAGGCCGAATTGCTGCGCGACCTCGATGTCGCACGCCGATGCGTGGCCGAGGAGCGTGCCCGGCTCTTGCAAGCAATCGAATCGGCGCGGCTCGGCCTCATCCGGGTCCGCAGCGGTTTGGGTGGCGTGACTGAGGTACTCTCCGAACTCGCGGCCGCCACCGCGATCCTGCCGGAAAAGCCGCAATGAGCCGAGCTTCGGTCCTGACCGAAGCCCGCGAACTGATCCGCGCAGGATCGTACCAGCCCGCCATCGACCAGCTCATGGCCGGCCTCGCCGACCTCCCGCCGGAATACCACACGACGGCTTGCAAGTACGCCGGCCTGGCGTGCTACTTCACTGAACAGTGGGCCGAGGCGCTGGGGTGGTTCACCATGGCCGCGAACGGCAGCGAAGTACCGGAGGACTGGTTCAGCATCGCGCTGTGCCAGGTGAAGCTGGGCGACACCACTGGCGGTCTGGAAACCTGGCAGAAGGTGTTCGACCTGAGCTATGCCCATCCCGACGCCCCGGAGACCGGCACCTGCTTCCAGAAGAAGCTCATGTTCGCGCAGGCGCTGCGCGATGCCGGCGCCTGTCATCCGGTCGGTCTCGACCTGCTGGAACACCAGCTGATGGGATTCTTCACCGACTCGCACAGCACCGATCCACACACCTGGGGCATCCGGGGCGTGCCGCAGTTCGACGAAGTGATGGACACGACCCGGGACTACTACCGATTGATGGGGAGGTCCCTGGAGGAGTGGTCGGCCCTGTGTGACCGGGTGGCCGCTCGGGTCGATGAGGCGGGCAAGGACTACTGCGCGAGCGTGCGGGGGAGTCTGGGGGAGTAGGCGGGCGGACGGGCGGACGGGCGGACGGGCGCGCGGAGTTACCACGGGGGAATGCTTGTGCCAACGGCCAACGGCTAACGGCCGCTCTTCTCACCCCAGCGCCACCACCTCCGCCCCGCTCAGCCGCTCACCGATAAACCGAGCGCCCACCTGCTGGAAGCGCGGCGCATCATCGCTCACGACAAACCGGTGGGTCACCTGCCCGCCCGGCGGCGCGGCAAGCTGCTGCTCAGCCAGCGTCGCCACCACGGCGCGGGCGGTTTCGTCGGCGGAATCGATCAGCCGGACGCCGTCGCCCATGACCTGGCCCAGCAGCGGCTTGAGCAGGGGGTAGTGGGTACAGCCCAGGACCAGCACATCAACCTGCTGAGCGATGAGCGGGCGGAGATACTCCCCCGCCACCAGCGTCGTGGCCGGGTGCTCGAACCACCCCTCCTCCACCAGCGGTACGAAGAGGGGGCAGGCGACCTGCTCCACTCGGAGCGCCGCACGGATTGCGTGAATGGCCCGCGGGTAGGCGTTGCTCGCAATCGTGCCCGCCGTGCCGATCACGCCGATCGGGCCGCCCCGCGTCGCCGCCTCCGCCGCCCGGGCACCGGGCTCGATCACGCCGAGCACCGGCACGGGGGACTGCTCCCGCAGCGCGGCCAGCGCATGCGCCGTACTGGTGTTGCAGGCGATGACGACGAGCTTGACCCCCTGCCCCAGCAGCCAGTGGAGGATCTCGAGGCTATAGCGCCGCACGGTGTCCGGGCTCTTGGGTCCGTACGGAACCCGCGCCGTGTCGCCGAAGTAGATCGTCGACTCACCCGGCAGGCGCTCGTAGATGGCCCGCGCAACGGTGAGCCCGCCCAGGCCGGAATCGAAGATGCCGATCGGGGCCGGATTCACCGGAATCGGACCGGCAGTCGCACCGACGCACCAAACCCGCCGCCCGGCAGCGGTGTCGCCGACACCTGCAGATCCTCGGGAAAGTCCCAGAGGTGCGCCGCGACGTAGGCCTCGATGCCGGCGAAGAGATGATTGAATCCCAGCAGGACCAGCCAGTCCTCCTTCTCCTGCCGTTTCGCCGCGATACTGCCCGACTTGGTGCGCCGGAGGTAGTTCAGCTCATGGGCGGTCTTGATGCTCATGCCGAGCGTCACCCCTTCCCAGGTGAGGAACAGCGCCCCGGTGAGTTTCCGGTTGAGTTTGGCCTGACCCCAGCCGGGAATGAGCAGGGAGCGCCAGAACCCGCCCATCGGACTCACCGGGGGCCGTGACACCGCAGCGGCCGCGGCGGAATCGAAGACGACGTTGTCGGGCGTGAACGCTGAATCGGGCTCGGCCCAGAGGGAGTCATCCACGATCGCGGCGGTCGAGTCCTGGGCGAGCAGCGTCCCCGGCCCCGGCACCAGCAGCGCGATCAGCAGGAGGGTCCGCCTCACCGGACGATCTCGCGCACGGCGGCGGCGAACTGTTCAACATCCGCTTCGGTCGTATCCCAGGCAGTCATCCAGCGCACCTCGGCGACAGTCGGGTCCCACACGTAGAAGAAGGCCCGCTCCTGCAGTGCGGGAATATGTTCGGCTGGCACCGTCGCGAACACCCCATTCGCTTCGACTCGCTGGGTGATCGTGACACCGGGAATCTGCCCCACCCGTTCGGCCAGGAGGCGCGCCATCCGATTGGCGTGCTCCGCATTCCGGCGCCAGAGATCCCCCTCCAGCAGGGCCAGGAACTGGGCCGACAGAAAGCGCATCTTGGAGCCGAGCTGCATCCCCTGCTTGCGGATGAAGGGGAAGTCGGAGGGGTCGCATCCGTTGAGGAAAAGGACCGCCTCCACGCCCATCGCCCCGTTCTTTGTGCCGCCGAACGAGACGATGTCGACACCGGCGGCGGTCGTGAACTTCCGGAACGGCACCCCAAGCGAGACGGCTGCATTGGCCAGCCGTGCGCCATCGACATGCAGGAGGAGGCCGTGCCCGTGGGCCCACGTCGCCAGCGCCGCGATCTCCTCGGCGGTGTAGACAGTGCCCAGCTCGGTCGACTGGCTGATGGATACGAGCCTGGGCTGTACCCGGTGCTCGTCGCCCACCCCCTGCAGGTGCCGTTCAAGGTCCTCGGGCCGCAGTTTCCCGTCCGGTGCGCGGCAGGTCAGCAGCTTGCACCCGGTGAAACGCTCCGGTGCGCCGCATTCATCCACCTGAATGTGCGCCCCCTCGGCACAGATGACCGCCTGGTACGGCCGCGCGGTCGCCTCGATGCCGAGCACATTCGCCGCCGTGCCATTGAAGACGAACCAGGCGCGGGTGTCCGGGCCGAAGTGGGCCCGGAACAGCTCCTCGGCCTGCGCGGTGACGGCATCGTGGCCGTACGCGCGGACATGCCCCGGGTTGACCCGCGCGATGGCCGCGAGCACCTCGGGATGCACCCCAGCGTTGTTGTCGCTGGCGAAGCCGCGTCGGGGCGCGGTCATCCCGTGGTCAGCACCGGAAGAGCACGGGGCAGCATGCGGATCTCCATACGGTGATCGGTCGAGCGGAGCTCACCGTCGAACTGGGCCTGCAGCGGCAGCCCATCCGTCGACGCTACGGTGAGCGTCCTGGTCCGGAACATCCGGACATCGCGGAGCCGGGTGTGCCAGCCGAACAGCGTCAGCGGCACCTTGAGCATGATGCCAGCGCGAGAGAGCGACCGGATGGCGCAGACATCGAAGAGGCCGTCATCGGCGACGGCGCCGGGGGTGAGTTTGAATCCGCCACCCACTGACGGCCCGATTCCCACCTCGATCAGCAGCAGCCGGTCGGCGAACTCGCGGTCTTCGCCGGTGACCTGCGCGGGGAAACCACTGAATCGCGAAACGGTCCAGCCGACAGCGGCGAGGTAGGCTGCCAAGCCGCTGCCACGCTGCAGGCTGTTGACCCGTCCGCCCACGATCGCGTCGAACCCGATGCCCACCGAGTTGATGAAGAACTCTCCCCAGGCGGTGCCGACGTCGTGGTGGTGCACCGTTCCGCGCGCCAGGCGCGCAATCGCCACTTCCGGGGTGAGGCGGTAGGTCCCGGCGAGCTTGGCATAGTCGTTTCCGGTGCCGCTCGACACGATGCTGATCGGGGGTCGCTCGCGCACCATGGCGGCCAGGAGTCCGTTGGCGGCCTCGTGCAGCGTGCCGTCACCACCCACCACCAGCACGCGCGCGACTCCCGCCTCGACCGCCTCGCGGACCAGTGGCGTCGCCGCACCGGGAGCCGAGGTGTCGAGCCGGACGACCTCGCCCCATGCCGCGCGCGCTGCCGCCTCCGCGCGCGGCGCGAGGGCGAGGGCCCGACCGCGCCCGGCAGCGGGATTGACCAGCAGGAGGGTCGTCACGAAGACCGGTGCACTGAGGAATGGCCATGCGCGCAACGCGGGCTTGTCACAACATACCCCGGACGCACATGGCGGGAGCGTGTGGGAATCGAACCCACCGGAGCCGCCGATGGCGCCTCCATCGCGGTTTTGAAGACCGGCCGAGCCACCAGGCCCGATCCACCCCCATCAACGACGCGGCGCTGCTGCCTCATGCGGGCAACAGCGTCGGCTCACTCGGTGGGCTGCCCATCCGCCTGCGGTGCGGGGTCCACTCCCTCATTCGCGGCGGCGTCCAGCTCCGGCTCGGCGGCGGCATCGGCCGCCCGCTCCGTCCGGCGCAGGAGTTTCTGCGCCCGCTTGCGCTGCTTCTCCAGTTCCTTCTGACGCTTCTCAAAACCGAAATTACGCTTGGGCAACTGGACTCCGAGGTGGGTCCGCGCGGAACGATGGGGCGCCCTCGGCTACGAGCGCAGGGACGCGCAAGATAGTACCTCCCCCTCCCCGATGCCCGGTCACGCCGTCGCGATGACGTCGATCTCTACCCGCACGCCGCGGGGCAGCCCGGCCACCGCCACCGTCGACCGGGCGGGCTTGTGATCTCCGAAGTACTTCGCGTAGATCTCGTTCATCGAGGTGAAGTCGGCCATGTCGACGAGGTAGACCGTCGTCTTGACCACCTTGCTGAAGTCGCTGCCGGCGGCCTTCAGCACCGCCTGCAGGTTCTGGAACACCCGCTCGCTCTGTTCCCGGATGCCACCGCTCACCACCTCCATCGTCGCCGGATTGAGTGCGATCTGGCCGGCGGTGAAGATCAAGCCGCCGGCCATCGTGGCCTGGCAGTAGGGGCCGATGGCCTTGGGCGCCTGGTCGGTCGCCACGATGGTGATGGACATGGAAATCCCGTCGGTGAGTGGTGAGTCGGTGTCCGCCACCCGCCGTCAGATCGAACCTCTGATGGCTGACGGCTGACGGCTGATCGCTCCCTTAGAACAGCCCCTCGATGCGGCCATCGGCATGCACCCGGATGGCCTCCGCGCTCGGCGTCTTGGACAGGCCGGGCATGGTCATGATCTCGCCGGCGAGGGCGACAACGAAACCGGCGCCGGCCGAAGGATAGACGTCGCGGACGTTGATCCGGAACCCCTTCGGCCGACCCAGCTTCGTGGCATCGTCGCTAAGGGAGTACTGGGTCTTGGCCATGCAGACCGGCGTCTGGCCCATCCCCATCTCCTCGCACTGGGCGATCGCCTTCTCGGCGGTCGCGGTGAAATTCACGCCGTCCGCGCCATAGATCTCGGTGGCGATGATCTCGATCTTCTTCTTGATCGGCAGGGCGGCGTCGTACAGCGGCTTGAAGTCGGCCTTGCCTTCGTCCAGCACCGCCAGCAGCTCACGTCCCACCTCGAGTCCGCCCTCCCCGCCCCGGGCCCACACATCCGACAGCGCAGCCCGGGCGCCCCAGCTCTTCGCGGCGGCAATCACGGCGTCCTGTTCCTCCTTGGTGTCGGACAGGAACCGGTTCATCGCGACCACGACCGGGACGCCGAACTTCATCACGTTCCTGACATGCGCCTCGAGATTCACCATGCCGCGCTGCAAAGCCGCGAGGTCCGGCGTGCCCAGCGCGTCCTTCTTGACCCCACCATGCATCTTGAGCGCCCGCACGGTGGCAACGATGATCACCGCTTCGGGCTTGAGGCCGCCAAAGCGGCACTTGATGTTGAAGAACTTCTCCGCGCCGAGATCGGCGCCGAAGCCTGCCTCGGTGAGGACGATATCCCCGAGGGCGAGGCCCAGCTTCGTTGCGACGATGGAGTTGCAGCCGTGGGCGATGTTTCCGAATGGCCCGCCGTGCACCAGCACCGGCCCGCCTTCCAGCGTCTGCACCAGATTCGGCAGCATCGCGTCCTTGAGCAGCAGCGTCATCGCGCCGCTCGCCTTGAGGTCGGCGGCGCGGATTGGCTTCCGGTCGCGCGTCAGCCCGACGATGATGCGGCCGAGCCGGGCCTCGAGATCAGTGAGGTCAGTGGCGAGGCAGAGAATCGCCATGATCTCGCTGCCCGGCACGATGACGAACCGCTCCTCGCGCGAGGGACCCCCGTTCAGGCCGCCGAGGCCAACGATGATCGACCGCAGCGCCCGGTCATTCATGTCGATGGTGCGGGGCCATGTGATCCGGCGGGAGTCGATGCCGAGCGCGTTGCCATGATGGATGTGGTTGTCCAGCATCGCGGACAGCAGGTTGTGCGCCGAGGTGATCGCGTGGAAGTCGCCGGTGAAATGCAGGTTGATCTCGTCCATCGGGATCACCTGGGCGTATCCGCCGCCCGCCGCCCCGCCCTTCACGCCGAAGACCGGGCCCAGCGACGGCTCCCGGACGCAGATCACGACCTTCTTGCCGAGCTTCCGGAGCGCCTGCCCCACGCCGATCGTGACGGTGGACTTCCCTTCGCCGGCCGGCGTCGGATTGATCCCCGCCACCAGGACCAGGCGGCCCTTCGGCTTGCGGGCCGCGATCGCTTCCGGCGTGATCTTGGCCTTGTGCCGGCCGTACAGCAGGATGTCATCGGGGCCGAGCCCGACTTCCGCGGCAACCTCCGCGATCGGCCGGAGTGTCGCAGCCTGGGCAATCTCGATATCTGACGGAACAGTCGACATGGCGGCTGGCTTCCCTCTGGGGAAAGGGTTGGGGAACGGGAGCACGGCCGGGCGAGCTCCGGGCTCCGCTGGCCGTCAATGATAGGTACTGCTGTGTGAACCGCGCATGAAGCGCGGACCCTCAGTGATCCAATCTTTTGCCGAACAGGCGGCGGGCGTTCGCCGTGGTCTGGGCAGCGATCAACTCGGGGGCCTCACCGCGGACCAGCGCGATTCGCTCCGCCGTGAATCGGACGAAGGCCGGCTCGTTCCGCTTCCCCCGCTCGGGGACCGGCGCCAGGTAGGGGGCGTCGGTCTCGATCAGCAGCCGGTCGGTCGGCGTGGCACGGATGGCCTCGTCCAGACGCCAGTTCCGGAAGGTGACCATCCCGCTGAACGACAGATAGTGGCCGAGATCGAGGCCGGTCCGCAAGAGGTCGGGACCACTCGAGAAGGAGTGGAGGATCACGGAGGCGGTCGGCTGGTTACGAAGGATGGCGGCGACATCGGCGTCGGCATCGCGGGCGTGGATCACCGCGGGCTTGCCGGCGCCGACCGCCAGGGCGAGTTGGGCCTCGAATACCCCCCGCTGGACCTCGCGAGGGGCGTGGTCGTAGTGGTAGTCGAGGCCCATCTCGCCGGCGGCAACCACCCGCTCATCCGCCAACTGCTGCCGCAGCCACTCGGCGAGCTCCGCCGTCCAGCGGGAAGCCTCGTGCGGGTGGAGTCCCGCCGTCGCCGAGATCCGGGAATCCCGGCCGGCCAGGGCGACCGCCCGTTCGGCGGTCTCGGGCTGCTCACCGATCACGACCAGGTGCCCGACGCCCGCCGCCCAGGCCCGCTCGAGCACCGCGTCCAGATCGGCCGCAAAGGCGTCAGCGGCGAGATGGCAGTGGGTGTCGATCAGCATGGGTCAGCCGACAGCCGTCAGCTTTCAGCCGTCACACATCTGCCTTCACTGCTGATGGCTGGCGGCCAATGGCTGATGGCTGCTGGACCGCCGCTTTGGCGTT
>JANMYS010000042.1:0-18102 GCA_031382385.1 Gemmatimonadota bacterium | reverse complement strand
GGCGTCGTCGGGCGTCGTCGGGCGTCGTCGGGCGTCGTCGGGCGTCGTCGGGCGTCGTCGGGCGTCGTCGGGCGTCGTCGGGCGTCGTCGGGCGTCGTCGGGCGTCGTCGGGCGTCGTCCGACATCTGCGGCCGCATCTGCGACTCGGCTATTCGATTCCCACCCACCGCCCGACCCCCGGCAGCGATTCCCCGCGTTCGATCCGGGGCCCGCTGTCAGCTGATCAGGGCCGGAATGAGAGAGACGAAACCCAGCGCCCAGACGGTGAACGCGATGACCATCCCTCGCCCCGTCCCGATCCGTCCCATGACCGCCATGCCGATGCCAATGATGACCGTCTGCCAGAGCAGGAAGACGTCGATTCGCGCGGCGGCGCCGAGCACCCCCATCGAGGTCGTGTCGGGGTCGAGAAAGCGTGCCAGACTCATTGAGATGCTGAAAAAGCTCTTGATCTGGTCTTCGGGCAGTACGACCGCCAGCAGGCTCGAGACTACGAACCCCAGGAATCGGGCCACGTAGCTGTAGGTGGCCACCATGATCGCGGCACCGAACTCCGCCTTGCTTTCGAAGAACTTGCCGACCACCCACAGCAGCACTCCGGCCACCAGCGGCATCAAGATGGGGAAGAGGATCATGCCGGCAGCCGTCGTGCCCCGCATCATGCCGGCGGCCCCGGCCAACTGCTCCGCCGTCATCTGTGGGTTCTTCCGCAGGATCTCCGCCATCTGCTGCTTCACCATCAGGTCGAGCACCGGGTCGAGTCCCGATTTCGTGGCGAAGTAGACCGCCGCCGTGATGACGGTCAGGATCACCATGGCAATCCCGAAGGCAACGGTCTCCCGGCGCCGTTCGAACACCGCGCGCGGGGAGAAGCTCACCTCCAGCAGGTCTTCCCAGACAGACGGCGGGCGGTCGACAGGGGTCGAAGTCATGTCGCACTCGGAGGCGAAAGGGGCCGGCGGTCAGGGAACGAGATGTTGAACGTATCGGCAGAGCCGGAAGTGTCAAACCAGCCGAATAGGGCTATCATGCCGCATGCGCCTCCTGCTTCTGCTCACCGGAGTTGCGGTCACCGCCTTCCCGGGCGCTGCGCGGCCTGTCATGGGCGGCGGTACGGCCGATAGTCTCGCGACGATCGTGCTCGCCCGATCAGTTCTCGACTCGATGAACCGGATCTTCGCCCAGGCCAACGAGCACTGGAACGAGCTGGCCGACCTCAACTGGATGGAACGCAACCTGGGCACGGTCCGCCCCACCCAGCGGGAATACCTGGGTTGCCTGCTGGGCGAGGTGCGGGGCGACACGCTGGTGGTGGATGACTGGAAGCCGGCAGCGAACATGAAGCGGCTCATGCTGGCGGTGACCGGCGACTGCTCCGGCCTCATGCGCTACGTGGGGACCTTCCACAATCATCCCTACCTTGCCGACAGCCAGAACCGGGCGACCAAGCAGCGATTTCTGGCGCCGCAGGATCTGCAGAGCTTCGAGGCCTCCGGCGACCTGGTCGCCATGGTGATCTGGGATCCCGACTCGGTAGATGCCGCGCTGCGGACGCCCAGCGGCGGTATCGTGCGGGAGCAGTCGGTGGTGGTGCGGTGACAGTATCCGCCTGTATCGCCCGCGCCGTCAGCCCCACCCACTGTCCCCCTCTCCCGGGTCACGGAGAGGATGGCAGGGGGTGAGGGTGCGGCGAGAGGTCAGGGCCGGACTTTGGTGTCGCCGGGCAGGGACGCCCGCCACCACCCCTAGAGCAGCGTCCCCCGCAGGACCAGGTACCCCACGCTGAAGTAGATCACCAGCCCGGTCACGTCGACCAGTGTCGCGACGAACGGCGCCGAGGCGCTCGCCGGGTCGAAGCCCAGCCGGCGGAGGAGGAAGGGCAGCATCGAGCCGGCCAGCGAGCCGAACAACACGACCCCCACCAGCGAGAGCGCCACCGTCAGCGCGACGAGCGTGTGGTACTCGCCGTAGTCGTACCAGCCGAAGGACTGCCAGAGCACGATCCGGATGAATCCCAGGGTGCCCAGGATGAGGCCGAGGGCCAGTCCTGCCGGCACCTCCCGCACCGCCACGCGCCACCAGTCGCCCAGCGACACCTCTTTCAGCGCCAGAGCACGGATGATCAGGCTGGTGGCCTGGCCGCCGGAGTTGCCACCGGAGCTGATGATGAGCGGGATGAACAGCGCCAGCACCACGGCGCGATTGATCTCCTGTTCGAAATGCCCCATCGCGGTGGCGGTGAGCATCTCGCCCAGGAAGAGCGCCGAGAGCCAGCCCGCCCGCTTGCGGATCATCGTCGGCAGGCTGGTCTCCATGTACGACTCTTCCATGGCCGCCATGCCGCCCATCTTCTGCACATCCTCGGTCTGCTCGCTGATCATGGCGTCGATCACGTCGTCGACGGTGACGATGCCGAGGATGTGCCCGCCGTCATCCACCACGGGGATGGCGAGCAGGTTGTACTTCGAGATGAGCCGGGCGACGTCCTCGCGATCGACCAGGGGACTGACGGTCACGGGCTTCCGGCCATCGCCGATCGTCTCCACTACCTGGTCGGAGCTGGCGATCACCACTTCGCGCAGCGAGACGACCCGCTCGAGCCGCTGCCGGCCGTCGAGGACGTAGATGGCGTAGACCGTTTCCTTCTCACTGCCCTCCCGGGCCACGTGCAGGCGCACCTGCAGCGCCGTCCACTCGGCAGGTACACTGACAAACTCGGTGGTCATCAGGCCGCCGGCGCTCTGCGGCGGGTAGCTCATCAGCCGCTTGAGCTGGTCGCGGGTCGGCGCGTCCAGCACGTGCAGCAGCCGGGCCCGGTCACTCTCCTTGAGGTCGCGGAACAGGCGCACCTGCTGGTCGGCCGACATGGCCTGGATCAGCGGGATAGCGACGTCGTCGGGCAGCAGGCTGACAATGCCGTCGCGCGACTCGAGCGAGGGCTCGTCGAGCACCTGCACCGCGAGCCCGAACGGTACCGCCGCGACGACCCGAGCGGCGGCATCTACCGGCAGATCGTTCAGCGCCTCCGCGATGTCGGCGGGGAGCAGGTCGGTGCAGGCGCTGGCGAATTCCTCGGGGTCTCCGGCGAGGAGGTACAGCAGCTCGCCGGGGGGCGGAGTGGGGCGGGAGGGCACGCAAACCTCCTGACGACTGGGTCAGTGGCCCCGGGGTGGGACCCGGGCCGAAGCTCGCCGACCGGCAGTGCCGGCGCGGCGAGCCGAAAATCTCACCTGAGGGAAACAGCGATCGGTGTCAGGGAACGACGAGGGGGGAAGACAGGGGGCCCGGCGCCAATCCCGACCCCCGTCGGGTCAGGACGGAATCTTGGTCTCGTCGCCCGTCTTGCCATCCGCGATCGGGACGATGGACGTCCGCCAGCCGCTCTTGAAGGTCACGACCACCCGGTTGCCCTGGGGGTCGGCGGTCAGCTCGGTGATGTCGGCACCGAAGCGAGTGCGGGCGTAATTCATGGCGACCTCGGCCTGCGCCTCCGCACCGGAGTTGTACGGGCGGGCGAACTCCCGGCCGATTGCGACGGTGATCGCCTGCTCCCGGCCATAGCGGGCGTACTGGTCGGCAGGCACCAGCCCGCCCTGATCGGAGACGTGCCGGGTATAATTGTAGTCCCGGCAGGCACCGAGGGCGAGCACCATCAGGGCGAACGAGAGCAGCGAGCGGCGTCGAATCATGGATCAGTCATCCTCCTGTACCCGAACCTACTAATTTGACGGCATGATGCGCAACTGCAAGCTCGCATTCCTGCTCGGCGTGGGGTCGCCCTTTTCCCTCGCTGCTCAGCAGCCGCACGATTCAGTGGCTCCGATGCATCGCACCTCCGTCCACTGGTACCACGCCGTGGCGGCCGTTGGCGTCTTCGGCGCGTCCACCCTGCTGGACCGGACGGTCAGGGACGAGACGCAGAGCCACCGGAGCGCGGGGAAGGACGATATCGCCAAGGCGTTTCGGCGCATTGGTCAGCCGGAGGTGTACGCGGTCGTGGGCCTCGGCACGATCGCGGCCGGGCTGATCGCCGGCGACTCGCGCATCGTTCGATCCGGTGGTCGGATCACCGCCGGCCTTCTGGTGGCCGGCACGACATCCTCCCTGCTCAAGGCGGTGGTGGGCCGGCGTCGGCCCAACGGCGGCTCGGGGCCGTACGAGATCCGTTTCTTCTCCGGTCAGTACGGTTGGCCGTCGGGTCACACCACGATGGCCTTCGCGCTGGCAACGGGAGTGAGTGACGAACTGCATTCCACCCCGGCGAGCATCGCGCTGTATGGCGCGGCCACGATGACGGCATGGTCCCGCGTCAACGACAATCGGCACTGGTTGAGTGATGTTCTCGCCGGCGCCGTGTTGGGGGTCACCAGTGCCAAGCTGATGAATGGACACTGGCGGGTTCTGGGCATCACGGGGCCGCATTTTCTGCTCGGCCCCGGCATGATGGGAGTCAACCTCCGGTTCTGATCGGGTGCCCCGAATCGCCGGGAAGCCGCGCTACCCCGATACACCACCGGGGCGATCCGATGGATCGCCCCGGTGGTGTATCGGCAGAATCCGGTCGTCCCGTCTATGCCGCGAGCGGCTCCTCGATCCAGATGTACTCCGGGTCGATGATACCGGTCTGCTCATCCCGAATGTGCCACGGCATCCCGGAGGCATCCAGCAGGGCCATGAACGGATCGGGGTCGAACTGCTCGGGCGACATCACGCCGGTCCCGCTCCATTCACCGCTGGCCAGGAGCTTCGCTGCGACGACCGGCGGGACACCGGTCTGATAGGCCGTGGCCTGGACTCCGAGCTCGCGCCACGCCTGTTCGTGGCTCGAGACGTTGTAGATGTAGAACGCGCGCTCCACCCCGTCGCGGATGCCGCGGGCCAGCGTGCCGACGCAGGTCTTGCCCCGCATCCGTCCGGCCAGATTCTTCGGTTCCGGCAGCAGGGAGACCACTAAATCCCGCGGTGCCAGTTCGACGTTGCCGACGCGGACGAGGTCCTTCCGCGAGAGGCCGAGGTCCTTGAGCACCCGGAGCGTCCGCCAGGTGGTGTCATCCATGCACAGCTTGAAGTCGGCGACCTTCAGCCCGGGGAAGAACATCGGCAGCGTCCGGGCTTCCTCGTGATCCACGTAGTAGGTGTTCAGCACACCCAACTCCGGGAAATCGAAGGGCTCGAACCCGCTGAGGGCTTCTTCGAGCTGGTAGGCGCCGTCCCGCCAGGAGATGGCGCCGGAGGTGCACTCGTCGATCAGGACCCATGGACTGAAGGCGGCGAGGAACCCGTTGTGGCCATCGCAGGCGGAGTTGTCGCCGTCGCGCACGCGCAGTTCGGTGACCTCATCGAGCAGGTGCTTCGCGGCGTAGGCCGCATAGACGTTGCTTGTGCCCGGATCGGCGCCCATGCCGAGCAGGGCGAGGCGGCCTGCGGCCTTGAACTCCGCGTCGAGGGCGAACTGGTCGGGCAGCTTCGGAGTGCCGTCGTTCTCCGCCCCACCGGAAGCCATGTCGATGTAGTCGCAACCGGCGTCAAGGCAGGCGCGCATGACGATCAGGTTGGTCGCGGGAAGCGCGGCGTTGAGCAGAATGGTGGTGCCGGTGTCGCGGAGCGCCTGGGCCAGGGTAGCCCGGTTGCCCGCATCCAGCGTGAGCGCCCGAACGTGCGGGCGCCCGATGCGATCGGCCAGTTCCTGCGCCCGACCGGGCAGAGCGTCGGCGATGACGAGTTGCTCGACCATCGCGTCCTGCGAAAACTTGAGGGCGGACACCGTCCCCACGGCGCCCACGCCCAGGACCAGGACTTTCACAAACTCCTCTTTTCATTGTGGTGCGGGTCTCGCTCTGGTGCCCGTTCGAGCGGTCCTGTTGGAGCAACGCATGGGTACGTTGACTCGTCTCAGTTCCCGCTCCCCAGGGTCACCTCGCCCCCCCCGCCTGTAGGGGTCGCAGCTCAAGGGTGCAGTCAGCCGCGAGATCGGACTCTCCGGGTGGTCGGAGAATTCAAACACGCCACCCGCACGAGGCGGGAGCCGCACTGCCAGTCTAGCTCTTCCCCCCCACCCTCTGTCCAGCCCCCCCGCTCACCAGAGGCCAGCTTGGCGTTCGGGGGTTGACAGGAAATGTCAGCCGTAACGTTATAAATGGCATAGAGTTACAGTGATGGCACCCACCCCGAAAACGGGAAATCAACGACGGGATATGCGTGTGGCGGAGCTGCCGCCACGCTCCGTGCCGCTGCAGGGCCCCGCCTGCTCAAGCCTGGTGGGACCGACGCCGACAGTCCGAGATAGAGCAGGAGGGTCCGCCGGCGGCGGGCTCCAGCCCCGGTCCCGGAGTGGAAGTGCCTGACGCCTCGCGTGACATCATCCAGCTGAAGTACCAGCTCGCCGGGACAGGAACCCAGCGCGCGCTGAGTCCGCATGCACCGCGGCCGGCGGGGCCGCTGGTGCTCGTGGTGGACGACGATGCCGACATGGTCCGCTTCATCGGGGCGGTGCTGCAGAGTCACGGCATCGAGACGGTCGCCGCCTTCGATGCGATTCAGGGATTCCTCGTGGCGCAGCGCCAGCTGCCGGCGGCGATCCTGGTGGATTGGCACATGCCCGCCGGGGGTGGTCCTCAGCTCCTTCGGCGACTGCGCGATCAGGCCAGGACCAGCGCCATCCCGGTCGTCGTGGTCACTGCCGACACCAGCGAAGTGATTCCCGAGCAGGCGACCAGTCTTGGCGCCCGGGCGCTGCTCGCCAAACCGGTCACCCCGGAGCAACTCTTCGAGGCCGTTCGCGCTTTCCTCGGGCGCTAGGCGGGGCGGCGCCGTCGCGTCAGCGCCCCCCTCCTCCTTGCGCTTTACCTGTCCCGGAATAACCTACGTTTCCCCTGCCCACCTGCTCGCGTCGATCATGACCGACGGGCCCGTCGAGTCGAGCCGCCTTCCGGTCGGCGGTGAGGTGCGCGGCGTGCCTAGGTGAACCGAAGTCATGATCGGATTGGAGCGATGATCGTGCTGCCCGCTGTTCTTGCCGTCGCTTCCCTGCTCCTTCCCCCTGCAATCGTCCAGGACACTCTCACGGTCTTCGCCGCCTCGGACCTCCAACTGCCATTCGGTGAGATCGCGCCGGCGTTTGAGCGGGCGACCGGACAGCAGGTCATCCTTGTCTTCGGGTCGAGCGGCGCACTGGCCACCCAGATCGAACGCGGAGCGCCCGCGGACATCTTCTTTTCGGCCGATCAGCGTTACGTGGAGCAGCTGGCCGAGCGGGAGGTGCTCTACCCGGGGAGTCATCAGGTGTACGCACTGGGATACCTCTCGCTGGTGACCCGCCGTGGTTCGGGAATGAGACTGCGCACTCTGGCTGATTTGGCCGGCAGCGGTGTCAAACGGATTGCCATCGCCAATCCGGCGCACGCTCCATACGGCCGGGCGGCAGAGGAGGCGATGCGGCGCGCGGGAATCTGGGATTCCGTGGAGCCCAAGGTGGTCCTGGGTGAGAACGTCCGTCAGGCGGTGCAGTTCGTCACTACCGGCGCGGTCGAGGCGGGGATCATCGCCCGATCGCTGGCGGGCGATCCTGCGCTGGTCGCCATCCCAGTCGACCCTTCGCTGTACGATCCGATCCTGCAGACCGCAGGCATCGTCCGGCGCACGGCGCAGCTGGAGCTCGCACGGAGGTTTCTGGCGTTCGTGACCGGTGCCGAGGGTTGGGCGGTCATGCAGCGCTACGGCTTTTCCCGACCGGCGAGCCCGTGACACCGATGGACTCCGCTCCCATCCTCATGAGCGCGCGGGTGGCGAGCCTCGCCACGCTGCTCGCCATCCTGACTGGGACGCCGCTGGCCTGGCTGCTCGGCCGGCACCGCTTCCGCGGCCAGGCGTTCATCGAGGGCCTGGTTCTCCTCCCACTGGTGCTGCCGCCGACGGTGCTCGGCTACTACCTCCTCGTGCTGGTGAACCGTTCCGCCCCGGTCGGCCACTTCTTCGACGGGCTCGGGCTGGAGCTGGCGTTTACCTGGCGCGGCGCGGTCCTCGCCGCGTGGGTTGGTTCATTCGGCCTGTTTGTGCGGGCGGCGCAGGCCGGCTTCGAGCTGGTCGATCCCCGGCTCGAGGACGCAGCCCGGACCCTGGGTCGCTCGGAGTGGAGCGTCTTCTGTGCGGTGACGCTGCCGCTGGCCTGGCGCGGTCTCGCGGCCGGCACCGCGCTGGCCTTCTGTCGCGCGGTCGGCGAGTTCGGCATCACGCTGATGGTCGCCGGTAATATTCCCGGCCGGACCCAGACGGTGCCGCTGGCGATCTACGACTACGTCCAGGCCAACCGGATGGCCGAGGCGAATGCCCTGTCGCTGCTGACGCTCGTCATCGTCGCGCTCCTGCTCTTGCTGGCCCGGCGCGGCTCGGGGGCGCGGCTCTAGATGCTGTCCGTCGAGCTGCTCAAGGTATTTCCCGGCTTCACCCTCGATGTCCGCTGGCAGGTGGGCGACGGCGTGGTGGCGCTGTTCGGCCCCTCCGGCGCGGGGAAGACGCTCACGCTGCAGTGCCTCGCGGGACTCATCCGGCCGGACAGCGGGCGGATCGTGGTGCGGGGCCGGTCGCTCTTCGATTCGGTGGCCGGGGTGAATCGTCCCGTCCGCGACCGGAACCTCGGCGTGGTCTTCCAGGGCTTCGCGCTCTTTCCCCATCTCACGGTCATGGAGAACATCGCCTTCGGGCTGGATCGGGTGGCGGGTGAGGTCCGGCGACGGCGCACCGAGGAAATGCTCGAACGGCTGGGCCTGACCGCGGTCGCCCAGTTGCGGCCGGCCCAGCTCTCCGGCGGGCAGCAGCAGCGGGTGGCGCTGGGCCGGGCGCTGGCGCTCGACCCCGACCTGCTGCTGCTCGACGAGCCGCTCTCGGCGCTGGACAGTCCGCTCCGCCGGAGCCTGCGGGACGATCTGCAGGCGACGCTTCGCGGTTTCGGCAAAACGGCGATCGTCGTGACCCACGACCTCGCCGAGGCGTGCCAGCTCGCGGACCAGATCGTGGTGTACGATCGGGGGCGCGTGGTGCAGGCCGGACGCAAGAGCGACGTGCTGGGCCGGCCCGCGTCGCCGGAGGTGGCCAGCGCGCTGGGGATCCGCAATGTGCTGGAAGGCACCGTCCTCGAGTCGACGGCGGAGTTTGTCCGGCTCGACTGGCGCGGGCACACCATGGTGGCGGCGAACTGGCCCGAGCGTCCCGACCTGCCCGCGGCGGGGAGCCGGGTGGCGTTCTTCGTCCGGCCGGAGCATGTGCGACTGATGCGGAAGGACCGGGGCGGCCCGGTGCCCGAGCGCCGGGTCAACCTGATCAGCGGAGCGGTGGTCGGGGAGGTCGATATGGGCTCAATGGTGGCGCTGCAATTCCGCGCCGATGGTGATGGGCCGCCGCAGGCGCGGGGCTACGATCTGGAGATTGAGGTATCCCGCCTGGTGCATGAAAAGCTCTGCGTCTACTACGACCGCCAGTGGACGGTGTCGGTCCAACCCAGTGCGGTGCAGCTCCTTCCCGGCCTCCGGGCGGGCGCGGCAGCCGGCTAGGGAACCCGCCAGCTCCCGCTGTCGTTTCACCCCCCGGATACCGCCGTCGGCACTCGGCATGACGGCTGGCCACACGAGCACGGGGGAAGTCATGAGCGGTCTGCGTGGGCTGAGGGGTTCAATCATGCTGCTTCTGCTGGTCGCCGCGCCGACGGCGGCCCAGGCGCCGGACGGCAAGGTGCTGGTCAACGTGAGCCGGCAGGGAGTCGCGCTCCAGGGGTATGACGCGGTGGCGTTCTTCACCGACAGCGCGGCGGTGCGGGGTGTTCCGGCGCAGTCCGTGAGGCATGGTGGCGCCACCTACTATTTCGCGACGGCGGAACATCGGGCGGCGTTTCTGGCAGAACCGGACAAGTTCGTACCAGGCTTCGGTGGTTTTTGTGCCTACGGCGCCTCGCAGAACCATGCCGCGCCGGTGCAGATCAGCACCTGGCAGATCATCAACGGCCGGCTGATCCTCAACTACGATGCTGGTGTGCAGCGGAAGTTCAATCAGGACCAGGCGACGTATCTGTCCCAGGCCGAAGCGAACTGGCCCGGGCTGGTGGCGAAAGAAGGCAAGCTCCCCTCCCCCTAGGCCGTCGCCCTTGCCCGTCATGCGTTCCTCCGGCTAATCTCTCCCGCCTCTTCTTCCGGCGGTCCGCATGAACGGTGTCCCGAATCTTCCCCAGCCGTACAACGATCCGATCCTCGGCTACGCGCCGGGCTCGCCAGAACGGGCCACGCTCAAGGCCGCCCTGGCGACGATGCGCGAGGAGACGATCGAGATCCCGGTCATCGTGGGCGGGAAGGAGATCCGCACCGGCAAGCTGATCGACGTGGTGAGCCCGCACGATCATCATCGGGTGCTGGCCCGGGCTCACCTGGCCGATGCGGCCACGATCGCGCTCTCGCTGGAGAGTGGCCGGACGGCGTGGCGGGAGTGGTCGGCGATGTCCTTTGCGGACCGCTCGGCCGTCTTCCTCAAGGCGGCGGACCTGCTGGCCGGCCCGTGGCGCGCGAAAGTGAACGCGGCCACGATGCTGGGACAGAGCAAGACGGCGTTTCAGGCCGAGATCGACAGTGCCTGCGAGCTGATCGACTTCTGGCGGTTCAACGTGCATTTCGCGGAGCAGCTGTACCGGGAGCAGCCGAGCTCCTCACCGGGAATCTGGAACCGGATGGAGCATCGGTCGCTCGAAGGATTCGTCTACGCCGTGACGCCCTTCAACTTCACGGCGATTGGCGGAAACCTCCCCACCGCGCCGGCGCTCATGGGGAATGTCGTCCAGTGGAAGCCCTCGCATACCGCGCTGCTCAGCAACTACTACGTCATGCGGGTGCTCGAGGCGGCGGGGCTGCCGCCGGGGGTCATCAATTTCCTGCCGGGGGATTCGACACAGGTCAGCAATCTGCTGCTGGCGGACCCCGACTTCGCCGGGATTCACTTCACCGGCTCGACCACCGTCTTCCAGATGCTCTGGCGCCAGATCGGCGAGCACCTGGGCACCTACCGCACTTATCCGCGCATCGTGGGCGAGACCGGAGGGAAGGACTTCGTCCTGGCGCACCCGAGCGCGGACCCGGACGCGCTGGCGGTGGCGCTGGTGCGCGGCGCCTTCGAGTACCAGGGGCAGAAGTGCAGCGCGGCCTCGCGGGCGTATGTCCCGGCCAGCCTCTGGCCGCGGGTCAAGGAGCGGGTGCTCGCCATGATGGCGGAGATCCGGATGGGCGACATCAGCGACTTCCGCAACTTCATGGGCGCGGTGATCGACCAGCGGGCCTATGATCGGATCACCGGGTATCTCGCGCGCGCCAGGACCGACGCCGGGGTAACGGTGCTGGCTGGCGGGAAGGGGAATGCCGAGACGGGATTCTATGTGGAGCCGACGCTGCTGCAGGCGGAGGATCCGCGGTACCGGACGATGTGCGATGAGCTGTTCGGCCCGGTGCTGACGCTGCACGTCTACCCCGATGCCCGCTGGACCGAGACGCTCGCGCTGGTGGACTCGACCTCGCCATATGCGCTGACCGGGGCCGTCTTTGCCCGCGACCGGCGGGCGGTGGCCGAGGCGACGGTGGCGCTGCGGCACGCGGCCGGCAACTTCTACGTGAACGACAAGCCGACCGGTGCGGTGGTGGGGCAGCAGCCGTTCGGTGGCGCGCGCGCTAGCGGAACGAACGACAAGGCGGGCTCGGTGCTCAACCTGATGCGCTGGGTCTCGCCCCGCAGCATCAAGGAGACACTGGTCTCGCCGACGGACTACCGGTACCCGTTCATGGGGGCGGATTAGGGGCCGCACGTTGGGGCCGCATGTAGGCGGCCCCTACTGCGCGGCCCCTGTCACCTACTGCTTGTAGACGACCCCTCCCTTCATCACGAACCCGACCCGCTGCAGTTCGGTGATGTCGGCCAGCGGATCGCCGGTCGTGGCGATGATGTCGGCAAAGCGTCCCGGGGCGATCATGCCGATCTGGTCGGCCATGTCGAGCAGCCGGGCCGCCACGCTGGTGGCCGACTGGATCGCCTGCATCGGCGTCATCCCGTAGCGGACCATGTAGTCCAGTTCCTTGGCCTGGTTTTCGGTCCAGGCATAGCCCCCCGCATCGGTACCGTACGAGATGTAGGGCAGGAGCCCCCGCTTCACCGCCTCGCCGAACGCCACCCGCTCGAACTCCACCATTTTCGGCCAGATGCCACCGCGCCCCTCGGCGACGTAGGCTCCAACAAAGATCGTGGGGCACCAGTACACCTTCTGCTTCACCATGCGCTCGATCAGGTCGGGCGTGAGGCCGTCGCCATGTTCGACGGTGTTGAATCCGGCGCGGAGCGCTGCGTCGATGCCGTCCCAGCCGATTGCGTGGCCCGCGATCTTGCGCCCCAGTCGGTGGGCCTCGTCGGCGAAGGCCTTGAGTTCCTCGTCGGTGTAGTTGACCCAGCTGTGGAGCCGGCCATCGTCACCGACATGGTAGCGCCGGTCGACATAGACCTTGATCCAGTCAGCGCCGTATTTGACCTGCTCCCGGACCGCGCGGCGGATATTGTCGGTCCCGTCCACGATCTGGACCCCCTCGGGAACGCGCAGCTCCCAGGAATAGCCGCTGAGCGGGTACATGCCAGTGGCGCTGAACGCGCGGGTGGAGACGAACATCCGGGGCCCGGGGATGATGCCCCGATTGATCGCATTCCTGATGTCGACATCGGCGTACATGGCGCCCTCGGTCTCGAGGTCGCGCATGGTCGTGAAGCCATTCATGAGCGCGGTCTTCACCGCGACGGTGGCCCGGATGGTGCGATAGGGAATCGATTCCTTGAGCAGCTGATTGTCGTAGTCCTCGGCGGTGATGTCGCCCTGCAGCAGGATGTGGACGTGGTTGTCGATGAGCCCGGGCAGCACGGTGCGCATGCTCAGGTCGATGACGCGCGCCGAGCCGGCCGCCGCCTGCAGCTCCGCCCAGGGCCCGACGCGGAGGATACGCTCCCCTTCGAGGAGGATGCCCTGGTCGGGACGGGGCTGGGCCCCCTGCCCGTCAATCAGCCGGCCGGCATGGATGAGGATCCGCTCCGGCGGGGCCTGGGCCATCGCACCGCCGGAGTGCAGCGTGACGCAGAGGCCCGCAAGGAGGGTGGCCGTGGCGGCGTGGCGGAAGGTCGCAAATGATGGCATAATGGCTAGGTCCTGAGGGGAGAGCGGTGAGGGATGGAGGAAGGACACATCAGGACACGAACAATCTCGGAGGTAGATATTCCGATTCTCATGCCAGAAAGCAAGGGACGCAAGCGGCCACCGAGAGGCCGGTGGCGCACTGTCGTCCTGCTCCTGATCCTGGTCGGATTCGTCGCCTGGCGGTTCTTCCGTCGCGGTCATTGATCCTGCCGTGCGGATCCCGCTGGCTTCTGGCGCCGCTGCTGGTCGGCGCCGGGTTCGCCCAGACCCCCGCCCCACCTGCATACCATCCCGCCCAGCTTGACTGCGCGGCCTACCGCCAGACGCTGAGTTCCGACATCCGGCTCGAGGGCGTCCGGGAGCGCTCCCGCGAGACGAGCGGTCGTGACGGAGTGATCCGCCTGCGGGCGACCTCCAGAGATACCCTGATCGCGCTCGAAGCCTGGTTCGATACGCTTGCTGTCTGGCGCGAAGGGAACGGCGAGCGACTGGCGCCGGAGACCGATGGCGTGATCGGCGGACGCTTCACCGGACTCCTCACGCGGCAGGGCGGGCTCACCGTCACCGACCGGCCATTCATCCCGGATGATATTGCGCAGGTCGCGGAGGTGAGCGGGGCACTGGAGGAGCTGCTTCCGCCGCTGCCGCAGGTGGCGCTCACCCCGGGAACGGGGTGGAAGGACGGCGTTGGACTCATTCTTACCCGCCTCTCCGACGAGCGTCAGGGGGGACGACGGGTGGAGCGCTACCGGCTGATCCGGCGGACGGCACGCAATGAACTCCGGTTGCTGCCGGACTCGAGCGAGGTCCGCGCGACCCGGGTCGAGGATGAAACGGGGACCATCTTCTGGTCGGCGGAACTGGGCCTGGTACGCTGGGAGCGGACCATCACGGTGGAGGTGAGCGTGCCCCGCGGTGGTGTGGTCCAGTCACCGTTCCGCACCCGGATCGTGCAACAGGTGACGGTGGAGCGGATGGGGGGTGGCTGCGGTTGAGCCGGGCCGCCCACCAGTCGGCAAGCACCCGATGGACCGATCAGACCGAATCGGCGGCCGCGACCTCGCGATAGACATACTCCAGCGGCGCCGTCGTTTCGGTCAGCGCGCCGGTGATGATGTCGTGCCGGGGACTGAGTGAACAGACGGGGTCGGTGTTGGTGGCATCGCCGGTGAGGGCAAAGGCCTGACAGCGGCAGCCGCCAAAGTCCAGCTCCTTGCGCGGGCAGCTGCGGCAGGGCTCCTGCATCCACTCGTTGCCCCGGAAGGCGCTGAAGATCGGCGACTGGGTCCAGATCCACTCGAGCGCATGGTCCCGCACGTTGACGAACTGCAGGTGGGGAATCTGGGTCGCGCCGTGGCAGGGCAGTGCGCGCCCCTCCGGGGTCACCAGGATGTAGACGTTTCCCCAGCCACCATAGCAGGGCTTGGGGTACTGCTCGTAATAGTCGGGCAGCACGTAGAGGATCTGCATCTTCCCCTTGAAGCGCCTGATCGCCGCTTCGGCGATCGGCCGCGAGCGCTCCACCTGCTCCCGCGTGGGCATGAGCATGTGGCGGTTCTTCGAGGCCCAGCCGTAGTACTGGGTGTTGGCCAGCTCGAGCCGGTCGGCTCCCAGCTCTGCCGCCATCTCGATGATCTCTGCCAGCCGGTCCAGGTTGCCCCGGTGCAGCACGACGTTGACCGAGAAGGCGAGATCGAGCGATTTCACCAGCGCCGCCCCCTCCAGCTTCTGCTTCACCGATCGCACGCCAGCGATTCGCTCCGCATTGGCAACATCGGTATCCTGGAACGAAATCTGAATGTGATCGATCCCCGCGGCCTTGAGCCGCTCGGCGCGCTGCCGGGTGAGGCCGAGCGCGGAGGTCACCAGCGTGGTGTAGAGCCCTTCCTCGCGCGCATGGGCGACCAGCTCCTCCAGGTCCTTCCGCACCAGCGGCTCGCCGCCGGAGAGGCCGAGCTGCAGCACGCCGAGGTTGCGGGCCTGGGTGAAGACCCGCTTCCAGTCGTCGGTGGAGAGTTCCGCATCCGCGCGGGTCATCTGCAGCGGATTGGAGCAATAGGGACAGTGCAGCGGGCAGCGATAGGTCAGCTCCGCCAGGAGTGTCGTAGGCTGATTGAGGGGCATGGGAGCCGCCGGGCGTCTAGTGGTCCGCGACCGTAACGAGGTCGCGGTCAAACATGGTGCTCAGGTACTCCATGACGTCGACCGTCACGTCCGAAGCGTAGCGGGTACTCAACTCGGCGCTGATCTGGGCGAGGGTACGGCTCCCGTCGCACAGCTCAAGGATCGCCTTGCCGGTGTCGTTGATGAACATCGCTCCCTCAGGGTAGAGCAGGACCGGTCGTTGCCGCACCCGGTCAAAGCCGATGCGGGCGAGGCGCCAGAGCCTGGGACGAGCGGTGGGGGAGAGTGGCATGGGTGAGGTGTCAGCCGTCAGCCGTCAGCCTTCAGCCGCTGATGGCTGATGGCTGATGGCTCCCTGTAGGCGTTATGAATGGTATCGATCATCGCCCAGAGCATCTGCAGCTTGAAGGCGAGGGCCTCGAAGGCCATCCGCTGGGTCTCCACCGTGGTGCAATGCTGTTGCACGATCGCAAGGCCGTGCCTGACGTCTCGCGGCGCCTGTACCAGGCGGCTCCGGAAGTAGTCCATCGCCTCCGGCGGGATCCAGGGATAATGGATCGGGAACGACTCGATCCGCTGCGCGTGGATCTTCGGCGCAAAGAGTTCAGTGAGCGATGAGGCACAGGCCTGCACCCACGGCTTCTGCCGGCAGAAGGTGATGTAGGACTCGCAGATCAGCCGCACCGCCGGCAGCACGTGGCGCTCATCTTCCATTTCCTCGCGCGGGACACCGAGGTGCACGCCGAGCCGGATCCAGAGTTCGATGCCCCCCTGGCCGGGCTGGGTGCCGTCGTGATCGATGATGCGCTCGATCCAGACCCGGCGCACAGCGGCATCCGGGCAGTTCATCAGGATCGCGGCATCCTTCCGCGGGACGACCCGCTGATAGGCCAGCCGGTTGGCGGCCCAGCCCTGGAACTGCCGCCGGGTAAGGCGGCCGGCGTACATCAGCTGGTGGAAGGGATGCTCGATGTAGTAGGAGCCATGGAAATTCCGCAGGGCATGTTCCAGCTCTGCCGGCGTCAGCGGAGCGGTGAGCACCGGGATCGGCGGGGTCGGGGGCGTCGCCAGCTCGGACGCCTGCAGGATCGAGGTCATTGCGCAGTCTCCAGACCGTCGGCCCGGATCACGGGCCGGCGCCGGGTGAGTCAGCGGGTGGGCGGCGGCCCGCTCGGGTCGGGATAATTGGTGGCGACTCCGCCCAGCCGGATGGCGCGGGCCACCCGTTCGGCAAAGATGCGCGACCCGACCCGGACCATGTTATCCGGATCGCCCTTGAGCTCCGTCGAGTCGTCCAGGATCATGTCGCCGGTCTCGACGTGAATGAGCTGGCCGGTGAACAACCAGATCAGGTTGCTGGTCTTGCTCACCTTGCCCATCACCACCCAGCGGGCGCCCGCTTCGTGTGCGGCAGCGCGGGCGCAGGCGACGATGACGTTGCACGGTTTGCCGCCGGTGATCGCGAGCACGGCCGGCAGCGCCAGCACGCGACTGGCCGTGGCCGAATCCACCAGCCGGGCCCCCAGGAGTTCCCCGAGCTTGGTCTGCAGTACGTCACTGGCGATGAATGCCTTGACCGTGTCCGTGGCCTCCAACAGGTTCGCCTGTTCGTTGTACATCGCCATGGGCAGCAGCAGCGCCCGCGCGTCGGGCCGCTCCAGCGCGGGGCGGGAGGTTTCCTGGGCCAGGCACATCATCGGGGTCGCACTCGTGATCAGAGACAGCGCGAGCACGACAGTGGGCGAACGGTACCGCATGGCGTCATTCTCCTAAGGCAGGGTAAAGGTCATCCCGTCGTCACCGATCTCGATCCCGGCGGCCTGCACCTCGCGCCGCTCCGCCGAATCCTCGATGAGCATCGGGTTGGAGTTGTTGATATGGGTATACACCATGCGCGGTCCATTGAGCCGACCCAGCAGCGCCAGACTTCCGTCGGTTCCGCTCTGCGGCAGGTGGTCCATCTGCCGAGCGGTGCGTTCACTCAGGCCGAGGCGGATCATCTCGTCGTCGGTCCAGAAGGTCCCGTCGAACAGGATCAGGCCGGCTTGCCCGAGCCGCACGAGCAGCGCGGCATCGAGGGCGCCGCACCCGGGTACAAACGCCAGAGTTGCGCCAGTGGCCGCTTCCCGGATGAGCAATCCCACGGTGTGACCGGTTACCTCCCGCCGGGCGAAGCGCGGCGGGTCGCCGGGCACCGCGACAGCCGTCACGGTCAGGCCGCTCGTGCTGCCGTCCCGATACCGCAACGGGACCTCGGCATCGAGCGCGAGGTCGGTCGTCTCGACCTGGGCGAAGGCGCTCGTCACCGGCAGGATCCGGGAATCCTCCGCCAGCACTGCGCGAACCGCGGCCGTCGCGTAGAGCTGGAGATGGCGCCCCTCCCGGAGAAGCGCAATGCCGAGCGTATGGTCCAGCTCCGCATCGGTGAGCACGATGCCCTCGACTGGAACATGGCGCATGCCGGAGGGGGCCTGCGGGGTGAGGCGGCCCAGCTGCTCGCGGACATCGGGGGAGGCGTTGAGCAGAAACCACCGGTGGCCGTCCCTGCTGATCGCGGCGGACGACTGGGTCCGTGGATGCGCCCGCTCGGGGTTGGAGCGGGCGACGCGACAGGGGGGACACCAGCAGTTCCACTGGGGGAACCCGCCACCTGCCGCCGTTCCGAGCAGGATGACCTGCATAAAAAAAGGAAGCGGGGGTGGCAGATTGGGGCCCCGCGCCCATGAGTGGGCCGTAGTGGGTGGCGGCGTAAGCGGGGGCTTGCCTGGGGTCCGCAACGACTTCGG
>JANMYS010000059.1:0-1902 GCA_031382385.1 Gemmatimonadota bacterium | reverse complement strand
GCTGACCAGCCGCATCGCCGCGAAATCGACGTAGATGTGCTCCAGTGTCACATCGGGATAGGCCGGCGCCATCTCCGTTACCACCGTCCGCCAGAGCTGGCTCGTTTCCAGCACATTCGCCTTGTCCACCGACAGCAGCCGCTTCCGCCGGCCGCGTGCGGAGGCGAAGGCCACCCGTGCCACCCGTTCGACCTCCACCCGGGAATACCGCAGGGTATTGACCGCGTTCACCCCGTCATTGCCACGGGGCTCGCCGTAATAGAGACCGCCGGTCAGCTCCCGCACGATCAGCAAGTCGGTGTGCTCCAGCAGTTCCGGCCGGAGCGGGGAACGATTCCGGAGCGGCGGATGAATCATGACCGGGCGCAGGTTGGCGTAGACGCCCAGCAGCTTTCGGAGGGCCAGCAACCCGGTCTCGGGCTTCTGGTGGCGCGGGGCGGCATCGAGACTGGGATCACCAACCGCGCCGAGCAGGACGGCATCCGCTCGCTGGACGGCGGCCCGGGTCGCCGGGGGGAGAGGATCCCCGGTGGCGTGCACCGCGGCGGCGCCGATCAGGCCGTGTTCCAGCTGCAGTTCGAGCCCGAACATCTCACTGGCCGCGGCGAGGACCCGCAGCGCCGCGGTAACCACCTCCGGGCCGATCCCGTCGCCCGGCAGCACCACGATGTGCCGAGGGCTCATGCCTCGATCCGGGAGCGGAGGGCGTCGCGCCGCCGCTCGTAGGCCGTGATCTCCTGGTGCAGCAGCAGGGTCCGCCCGATCTCATCCAGGCCCTGGAGCAACGATTCGCGGCGGTAGGCCTCGAGGGTGAAGCCGGCGCGGAACCCCGCCTCGTCAGTGACCTCACATGAAGTCAGGTCGACCGTCAGCCGGAATGGCGCCGGGCCCAGGTCAGCCCGGCGAAACAGCTCCGTGATCTCGGCCGCCGTGAGCCGGACCGGGAGGATTCCGTTCTGGCAGCAGTTGCTGAAGAAGATGTCGGCGAACGATTCCGCGATGATGGCCCGGAAGCCGAACTCGCCCAGCGCCCACGGCGCGTGCTCGCGCGAGGAACCACAGCCGAAATTGGCGCCGGCCAGCAGGATGCTGGCAGCTGCGGCCCGCGGCTGGTTCAGCACGAAGGCCGGAGTCGGTGTCCCGTCCGGCAGGTAGCGCCAGTCGTGAAACAGCGCCCCGCCGAATCCGGCGCGTTCCACCCGTTTCAGGAACTGCTTGGGGATGATCTGGTCGGTGTCGACATTGGCCCACGGGAGCGGAGCGACGATGCCGGTGTGGGTGGTGAAGGGGGTCATGGGGTTGGGAGCAGGGGCCGTTGGCCGTTAGCCGCTGGCCATTGGCCAACAGGGTTCAAGGAATGGCTCGCGTACCCTTCCAATGCCAGCGTGCGTCTGTTCCACCAACGGCTAACGGCTACCGGCCAACGGCTCATCAGACACCCCCAGTTCCCGCACATCCACCAGACACCCCGTCACCGCCGCCGCCGCCGCCATCGCGGGGCTCATCAGGTGGGTGCGACCGCCCTTGCCCTGCCGGCCCTCGAAGTTCCGGTTCGACGTCGCCGCACAACGCTCCCCGCTCGCCAGAATGTCGGGGTTCATGCCCAGGCACATGGAGCAGCCGGCGTTGCGCCACTCGAACCCGGCCTCCAGGAAGACCAGATCGAGCCCCTCCCGTTCGGCCTGAGCCTTCACCGGCATCGAACCGGGGACGATCATTGCGCGAACCCCCGGCGCGACGCTGCGGCCGCGGACCACCTGTGCCGCCTCGCGGAGGTCGTCGATCCGCCCATTGGTACAGCTGCCGATGAAGACCCGGTCGATGGGCAGCCCGGCGAGAGCAGCGCCCGCGGTCAGGCCCATGTAGTCCAGCGCCCGGATCATCGCCTCGCGCTCATCGGGG
>JANMYS010000048.1:0-38992 GCA_031382385.1 Gemmatimonadota bacterium | reverse complement strand
TGTGGACTCCTCCTGCCATGGCATCGGACCCCTCCTTGGGAGCCCGAAAGCTGGTGGGAGTGTCACCCATGTCCTTGGACTGTTCTGTCACCTATGTATTTAGACTGTACCTCCGCGCGGGCTAACAACCGCATGAAGCTGGCAGGGTCCGGCGCCAGCCTGGCTTCACTGCGAACTCCATCCTGCCGGCCCCTGCAGCATATGCGCTGGCGTTAGGCCCCAACAAGCAGCAATGCCGTTCTTGCTGTGTCCATCGCTTCCCTTTCTGCCGTCGGCGCGTGTTACGCAAACTACTGATAGATGACTGACGAGAGGGCGGGCGCCTACGCCTGATCCTTCGCATCGGGGTGGTGTGTAGAGTGGAAACCACTGCTCGCCCTCCGATCACATCCGCAGCAAAGTCGCAAGAGGAGTCGGCCGATGGCGCAATCGAATTCAAGGAACCGCAAGATCGTGCTGGCCGAGCGCCCAAAAGGCGAGCCAGACGACAACACCCTTCGGCTTGAAACGGAAGACGTGCCGGCCCCCGGCAAGGGTCAGATGCTGCTGCGCAACGAATATCTTTCGCTGGACCCCTACATGCGTGGCCGGATGAGCGATGCGCCGTCCTATGCCGCTCCGGTCGAGCTCGGCGCCGTCATGGTTGGCGGGACCGTCGCACAGGTTGTGTCATCCGACGTGGGCGGCTTCGCGGCAGGCGACTGGGTGCAGGCGTTCGGCGGGTGGCAGGATTATGCGCTGTCCGATGGCACCGGCGTGATCAATATGGGAAAGTCGCCTGACAATCCGTCCTGGGCGCTGGGTGTGCTTGGGATGCCGGGCCTGACCGCCTGGGCGGGCCTGACCCAGATCGGCCAGCCACAAAAGGGCGAGACGCTGGTCGTTGCCGGAGCCAGCGGCCCGGTGGGCGCCACCGTGGGTCAGATTGGCAAGGTCCTCGGGCTGCATGTCGTCGGGATCGCGGGAAGTGCCGAGAAGTGCACCCATGTGGTCGACACTCTGGGATTCGATGCCTGCATTGATTACAAGGCAGACGGGTTCCCAAGCGCGCTGAAAGCGGCGGTGCCTGACGGCATTGACATCTATTTCGAGAATGTCGGCGGCGCGGTGTTCGATGCGGTTCTTCCGCTGCTAAATGCGAAAGCCCGCATACCGGTTTGCGGCCTGATCTCGCAATACAACGCCAACGCGCTGCCAGACGGCCCAGACCGGATGACCCTGTTGATTGGCATGATCCTTCGCAATCGGATGACAGTGCGCGGTTTCATCGTCTTCGACGACTTTGGTCACCTGTATCCCGCGTTCGCGAAGCAGATGGGCGAGTGGGTCAAAGCAGGAACAGTCAAATATCGCGAGGAAATGATCGCCGGCTTGGAACGTGCCCCGGCGGCCTTCGTTGGCTTGCTGAGAGGCGAAGCTTTCGGCAAACGCGTCGTCACGCTGACCGTCTGACACACAGACACATCACATCGCCCGTTCGCACCGCGCCGTCGCCTGACTCGTGCTTGCAGCGGCCGTGGCCCGCTGCATTGTTGCGTCGCGACTGCGTTACGAGTTCGCCACGCGGGCCACGCCGCTGAAGCACAGGGTCGGTAGATGGCACGAAGCGAGTGCGGAGGCTGGCTGGTTCCCTCACTAGACCGACACGAAGCTCCAACTGACGGGCGCACGTAATGAAGCTTTGCATCGTCGGGGCCTCTGGGAAACTCGGGCAGGACATGATCCAGCACGCGCTGGTTCGCGGCTATGAGGTCGTTGGCGTCTGTCGCGAGCGCAGCGTGGAGAAACTGAGCGCCTTCAAGGACCGCATCAGTATCATTCCAGGAGCGACGAACGACCGCGAGGTCATCAAGCGCGCGGTAGCGGGGTGCGACGGCGGGCTTGTCGTGCTCGTCCCGTGGGGGGTCCACCAATACGCGTCGGGGACGGCTCAGGCGGTTCTCGACTACGCGCGTCCGGGCGCACGCCTCGTCTTCTCGTGCGGGTGGCACATCACGCGCGATGGCCTGGACGTGTACTCCTGGAAACTCAAGGCGATGGTGAAGGTCTTTGGCCCGCTCGCGCGTCTCGCTCATTTCGCCGAGCTCGACGATCAAGTGGAGGCGTGCCGGCGGGTGTTTGCAAGCGACACGCGGTGGACCGTCGTACGCGGGAGCGACCTCGAGGAGGGCGAGAGCCAAGGCCTTCCTGTGTGGAGCCGGCACGTGGGCGACCCCATTCTCGAGAGCAACATCACACGCCGCGTGGACTTCGCCCTGTTTATGGTGGAGGCTCTCGAGAACGACAAGCTCGTTCATGAGGCCCCGGCAATTGTTGGCTGCCAGACACGCTCTGCCCTCGCGCACGCCGGCGACAAGTGACCGCTCCAAGGCACTTCCTCCTCGTCCGGCCAGCCCGGGGTCGATCGCCGAGTGAGCGGCCGTGACCATGGCTGGTAGCGTGCCATCCGGCCGGCGCATGCGCCAGACGTGGCGCTGCCGATGCCTTGCTCTGCGCAGGCGAATGGTCCACTTTGGCGGATAGTCCTCTCTTTGCAGCCGCGCCACGCAGGTGATGCGCCGGCGCCGGATGGCTTCAGATCTCCCGGTGTCGCACTTCCCTTCTTTGTCCTGGACAGCCGCCATGCCTCGGTGTTCCGTGTCCCCGATCTACGACCACAAGTACTCGGCAATCGCCGCTGTTGCGATGTGCCTCGGCACACTATCCTGTCGGGCGACTCCGCCACGCGAGCTGCAAATCGTCGGCACGGACTACGCTTTCGCCGTGCCTACGAAGGTCCAGGCCGGACCGGCCACGATCCGGTTCGTAAACGATGGCAAAGTGCCCCACGAGATGGCTTTGGGGCGGCTTCGAGTGGGCATGACGGCGGACTCGGTCATGGCGCGCTTATCCGAAGGACGAAATCCCGCGGAGGTCACCGATGGTGTAGTGGGTATCCTCATTGTTGATCCCCTGCAAACGAGCATCGGCGCCCTACAGACTGACCTCCTCGCGGGTCGCACGTATGTGATGATTTGTCAGTTCCGCGATGCCGACTCGCTCCCACCCCACATTGCAATGGGGATGCAGGCGAGTTTCACAGTCGAGTAGACTGGTATTCTCCACCAGCGCCATCGAACGAGCGCATGCACCAGACGTGGCGCGGCCACGGCTTTGCTTTGGGCCGGAATGTGGCCCATGTTGGCGGACAGTTCCGTGTGCTGCGCCGCCCCACGCAGATGATGCGCGGCCGCCAGGTGACATGCGAACCTGGTGGCGATCGCAATGCAGAACCCACTCGTGTTTGTGTCGGGCGATACCCTGAAAGCCGCTACCGGGAAGAGAATGCAAGTGCGATCGCCTCGTGCGCGAACTCGGCGGAGGAGGTATGACCTTTCCTCGCGGACTGCCTGCGCCATGTCCGCCAAGGGGCGGCGCCGGGTACTCCCAGACGGCTGGGTGTGACGATTTGTCGCCGTAGCCCATGGGTCGGCACTACGGGGCAGTCGGCGTCGTGCGAGCACGGACCAGCGAACGGATCTTTTCCACCACGGTCTGACCCGCGTCGCCGTAGTTCGCCAGCACCACCGCGACATAGCCAGTGTCCTTGAAGATGTCGAGGTTGGAACTGATGCCAGGGAAGCCGCCGCCGTGCCCCACGATCCCCAGTTGCGGCTCCAGCTGGAATCCATAGCCGTACCGGGGAGAGCTGACATGGGGTTTGGGCGTCGTCATCAGCTCGTATGTTGCGGGCGTGACAAGTGTCCCGGACGTGAGCGCTTCCGCAAAACGCAGCAGGTCAGGCGCGGTCGAGTAGCCACCACCGGCGGGTCCCCCACGCATCACGTGCATGAAGATGTTGTTGCGGTAGCGCGTCGTGCCGTCGTCCGCGTATTCCTTCTCGTACCCGACGGCGAGGTTGTCGTTGACGCCGTCGAGCTCATAGGCATCGCTCCTCGTCATGCCGGCCGGCTTCGAGATGTGTTCCCGCACGTAATCGAAGTAATCCTGCTTCGTGACCACCTCGATCACCTTGCCCAGCACCAGCATGCCTGTGTTGCTGTACGACCAGCGCGTACCCGGCTCGAACGCCAGCGAGTCGCCTTTCGCGAGTTGCATCATGTCGTCGACGCTTCGAAAGCGCTCACGTGATGACCTGAAGAACTCGTCGTTGAAATAGCTCCCCAACCCGCTCGTGTGCGTGAGCAGGTGCCGGATCTTCACCTTCCGTGCCGCGGCAGCATTCGGGAAGTCCGGCAGGAACCTGGAAAGCGGGTCGTCGTACGAGAGCGATCCCTGCTCCACCAGCTGTGCGATGATGACGGACGTGAACATCTTGTTCATCGAACCGAGGTTGAACTTCGTCTCGATTGTGTTCGGCGCGCCGAAGTCCTTGTTGGCGCTCCCGAACGCCCCCGAATACAGCACCTTGCCGTCCTTCGCGAGCAACACGGAGCCCGAAAAGGCGTCGGCGCGCGCAAGCGCGCTGACGTATTGCCGGAGCGCGTCCGCCAGCTCGGCGTCGCTTGCCACGCGAGCGGCGGCGCCCAGCGGCGGGCGCAGGTCTAGCCTGGTCACCCGGTGCGGTGAGCGTTCTTCGACACTCACCTGCAATTCGTTCGTCTCGCCGGTGAGTATGCGCGTCAGGCGGATGACTGCCCGGTAGGCGGATTCTTCCTTCACACTGACCCACTCGAGTCCGCCGGAGCGCTGCCGCAGGCCGAGAAAGATGTTGACATAGGCGTCGGGTGGCGTGTCCAGCATCGCCCCCCCAAACGCCGAGTCCACATAGGCCTTGAGGATCCTGGGCGTCGCGGTATTGATGATCGCGACCGTCTCACGCGCTGGCTTCGTTGCCGCGGTCTGGGCCGAGGCCGGCGCCTGCGCGATGAGGACGGCCGCCGCGGCGATCAAGAGGGAAGGCATCATGCCGGTGCTCCTGAGGGGGAAATGTGCGGCGGTGTATGTATTGTATCGGAGCGATGGCGGTTGCACCGCTCCACCGCCACGAACCGTTTGCCAGCCGGGTCAGGATGAGGCTGGAGGAACACTGCGCCGACTCGCTCGGGCACCGGATCTACCCGGGCATCGGCGGGCGGATGCATCTCATTCTCGGCGCGACGCGCTCGAAAGATGGGAGTGAGCAGATGGTGTCCAGAGACGCATCTTCGACCCCCGATCGTTCAAATGGCTGGGAGGTTGTGGCACACCACTTTTTCGATTCCAGCATCGGCGTCGCCACCGTGAACTCCTGGGCCTCGCTCCTGCCAGCGGGGAGTGCTGTGCTGGATCTTGGGTGCGGACCTGGATCCCTGCGTTCAGCGGTGCTGAACCGGGCCGAGTTCGCCGTCCACGCCGTCGATGCGGCTCCCAGTATGGTTCTGGCCTATCAGCAGCGCTTTCCAGCCGCCCGGGTCGCCTGCGAGGCGGTGGAGGACACCAGGTTCTTTGGCCGCCTGTTCGATGGCGCGCTGGCCTGGGGCCTGCTGTTTCTGCTGTCACCCGATACGCAGCGAATGACTATTCCCCGGATCGCCGCCGCGCTGAGGCCGGGTGCCCGCTTCCTGTTCACGGCTCCCGCGCAACTCTGCACGTGGGCGGACCTCTCGACGGGCCGCCCCTCTCACTCCTTGGGGGCAGGTGAGTATGGCGCCGTGCTCGCGGACAGCCACCTCTCGTTGGTGGCCCAGTATGAGGATGAGGGCCAGAATCACTACTACGATGCTGTCAAAGAGTGATTCACCATGTTCAGGGCATGCGTTAACTGACGCTCGGGTGTTACGTTACCACCACGGCGGAGTCGGGTGTCGTCGCATGCTGGAGTACGGCACTGCTCGCCTTTGAGGAGGCACCATGCCAACCCCACGTCTTGGCACCAATGTCACGATCTTCCTGTTGTTCTTCGGCGTTGCAACGCTAGAGGCCTTCCAAACCCGCAATTGGCTGAAGGCCCTGTTTTGGGTTGCTATCGGCGTTGTCTTTCTTCTTGCCGACAATCTCAAGAACCGACCGTGACCTGCCGTGATCTGCTCGCCCGGCGGCCTCACGGGTGCATGCAGCCGCCAAGGGCCCGGCCATAGGCTGGGTAGGGCGCTTGCAGCAGTCAGCCGGATCCTGCAGCTTCTACGCTGTCGTTAGTCCACCGGATGCCGCCTCCGCGCCGTGCCGACTGGGTGACTCAGTCGGAGCATCGCGGGGTTCCTGCGGACCACCCTCACGGTCCCTGCCTGCACACTTGCTGGAGAGCCCATGGCCGACGAGAAGCACACCAAGCGGGAACGCGAACGTCTCGCCGAAGCCAGTCAGCCCCTCCCCATTCGCGAACGCATTCGCAATCAATGGGATGTGCTGAGTTTCGAGCGGCGCCAACTGGAATGGATGGATCAGAGCGTGCGCTACGCCCTCGTTATTTTCACGACGGTCAATGCGTTCGCGGCGATACTTCTCACCCGTGCCGACATCCTTTTCCCATTGAGTTCCTCCACCCTCGTTGCGACACGCGTGCTCGCGGCGGTCTATGGCGTACTTGCCGTTACAATCCTCCTCGCCGCGGTTCGGTCGCTCCGGCCGGGCCATTCGCCGGCAGACCTGGCGAGCCTGTCCGCGGCGCCCTCTGACGACCACGGCGCCAAACCACTGCGAGTGCTCCAAACCCTGATGCCTGCCGGAGTTGATCACGCGCGTCTTGCGGTCCTTCACGATTCCTGGAGCACCATCAGCGGGGAGGAACTGAGTGGGGAACTCACCCAGGCGTGCATCGTCCTCCGGTCACTCATCGAGACGAAGTATCATGCCCTTCGTCGCCTGTACACCGGGCTGGCGGTCATGCTCTCGCTCGCCGCAATCCTCGGCATCGGGTTAGCTCTTGCGTCGATTGCCTAACCAGCCCACCCTCTCCTCCGTTCCCGCCTCATGACAAGAATGGCAGCTTGTCCGGATGGGTGCCGGCGCCAGCAGTCGGGCACAAGTTGTTGGGTTTACCACCACCCGGGCGGATTGTGAAAATTCCTGTCACCGTTCGCATCGGGGGCGTCGCCCTCATTCTGGCGGCCGTCGGCTTCATGTCGGTCTTCGCGTATCTCGCTGCCCGGTTCGACTATCCAGCCATCCTGGATGGCCCCGCCAGCACGGTGCTGCCGGCCTTGCTGGCGACGGGGCAAGCGGGGCGAGCCGCCTGGGCGCTTTATGGCTTCCTCCCCCTCCTCTGGGTGCCGGCCGGTGTCGGAACCTACCTCGCCCTCCGGCGGTCACACCCCGGTGCCATGCTCATGGCACTTCACTGCAGCCTGCTCAGCGCCATCAGCATGATGCTCGGACTGATGCGGTGGCCCACGATTCACTGGCGTCTGGCAGAGCTGTACGTCGCCGGCGATCCGGCACAGCAGCCGATGCTGTCGGCGATCTTTGACGGTCTCAACATCTATTTGGGCAACTACCTCGGCGAATTTCTCGGCGAGCTCTGCTTCAGCACCTTCTTCGTCCTGTCCGCCTGGGCGCTGCTTCGGTCCGGTACGACCTCCAAATGGGTGGCGGTGATCGGGTTGCTTACCGGCGCAATGGGGTGGATTGGGATGTTCCGGAATCTCACTCCAGTGGTCGCACCCGTGGCAGCGATCAACAACTACCTCCTACCCCTCTGGATGATCGGGCTTGGAATCATTCTGCTCCGGGTGCGGACTCCTGACCCTGATCCTTCCGCGGCCTGACCAGCGCAAGCACCAGCCGGTACGCGACCTGCGCCTCCGGTCGGGCGGGCAGTCGGTTCACTCTGGTTGACAGGTACCCCTGCCACATCGCGACATGCGGGCGATGCGCGGGTGTTCGGCCGCACGGTCAGTAGGCTTGCGTCTTCAACGCCTGCGCTCGAAGAGCTGGACGTAGGTGCCGCTGTTGTCCCGTACCAGAATGTTCCTCGTCCACAGTGTATCGTCGGGAGAGACGTGAGCCGGCCGAACCAGCCACGTCCCCTCGATAGTGGCTCCCTGCCCGCGGAGCACAGCGATAGCACTGTCCATGTCTCGAACGAAGAAGCCGATCTTGGGGGCCCCAAACACCATGTCTGGCTGGGTCGGTTCCCCGGCATATGACGCCAGCGATTTTGCATTCTGATGCCAGACCAGTTCAACCCGCACGCCGGTCCCTGCCAGAAGCACCACTTTGGTGGCTGAATCAGGAGAACCGCCTTCGAAGATGACGTTGAGCCCGAAGGCCGTGCGGTACCACCGTACGCTCGCGTTCAAGTCCGGCACGGACAAGGCGGCGAAACTCGGGCCTACCACCTCAACCTGGGCGGCCGCTTCCCGGGCGCTTGCCACGATAAGGCAGATCAGAACCAGGCAACGGCCACTCATGGCATCTCCAGAACGGTTTTGCGCAATACGCTGCCCCCTAAGGCAAAGTTTCCCCGGCCGGCCACCGCGCCGCCTAACAGCTGTCTGGAGCAGCCCGGCGTTGGCTCGCCAAGCCTCCGGCGTCGTCGCGTTGCGGGGTTGCACCAGGGAACGTAGAATTGGCAACTGCTGGACTGCGCCTGCAGCTCAGGCGCAGACTGTCAGGCTGCAGTACACAGATGCTCTCTCACCACCGCCCGACTTCGGGGGTTCCATGAAGCGAGTCACTGGCATTGGCGGCATCTTCTTCAAAGCCAAGGATGCTCCGGCACTCCAGGCGTGGTACAAACGGCACCTTGGCATCGATGTCCAGGAATGGGGTGGGGCAGCTTTCGACTGGACCGATGGTGACGGCAAACCGGTGGCCGGAACAACCGCCTGGTCCATCTTTTCGGCACACGGTGAACAGTTTGCACCCAGCAGTGCACCCTTCATGGTCAACTACCGGGTTGAGGATCTCCACGCCCTGGTCAAAGTCCTGCGCGAAGAAGGCTGCAGCGTCCTGGAGAAGATCGACGACTCCGAGTACGGGAAGTTTGCCTGGGTCATCGATCCAGAAGGAAACAAGGTAGAACTGTGGCAACCGCCCCCCGGCCAATGACCAGAGCAGTGGGCCTCAGCACGACCCTGCGGCGGGACCCTTCGGTCTGTCCGATGCACTCAGGGCTGCTCCCTCCGCCCGCGGCATAGCTCACATCTCAGGCAGCGGCACAAGCACCTGGTCGATCATCGACACCTCCATGGCGCGCTCCGCTCCTCCACCCGGGGACGCCGCATCTGAGGCCTAACTGGCGCCACGAGCCGGCGAGCGCTGGCTCGCCGGACAGTGTGTGGCGCCGCGTTGCGGCCTCGTACCAGGGAACGTACAATTCGGAGGGTCTGGCCAGCGCCTGCCGCTCAGGCACTGACTGCCAGGCTCGTGGCCTTTCCACCGGATCTCAGTCATGGTTTGCCTTTCTCCCGCGACTCCGCTCGCCCAGGACGCCGTTCACGCGATCCAAACAGGGGATCTCGTGGCCCTTCAGCAGCTCTTACGCGACCATCCGGACCTGGCGACTGCCCGCATTGCAGACGCATCGCCCGGCGGGATGACCCGCACCCTGCTGCACGTGGCCACCGACTGGCCCGGCCACTATCCTAACGGCGCGGCGATCGTGGGCATCCTGGCAGCGGCCGGGGCCGACGTGAACGCCCCATTTACCGGTCCGCACGCGGAAACCCCCCTGCATTGGGCGGCCAGCAGTAACGATGTCGCGGTCCTTGATGCGCTGCTCGACGCGGGGGCCGACATCGAGGCCTCCGGAGCTGTTCTGGGTGGGGGCCCACCGCTGGCTGATGCGACCGGATTCCGCCAATGGGCCGCGGCCCAGCGTCTGGTCGCCCGTGGCGCCCGCACGACCCTGCGCGACGCGGCCACCATGGGTCTGCAGGATCGCCTCGAGGAGAGCTTTGCGCGCACGAACACCGCCCCGACCGAGGCCGACATCAACCACGCCTTCTGGTGGGCGTGTCATGGCGGCCAACAGACTGCGGCAGCGTACCTGCTGGATCGCGGGGCGGATGTGAATTGGGTTCCGGATTGGGAAGATGCGACCCCGCTCGATGCCGCCGAGGGCGCGAAGGCGCCGGCATTGACAGCGTGGCTCCTCGCACGTGGCGCTCGGCCGGCCAGCGCGCTCAAGCGGAGATTGCCCTAGGGCTCACCGCTTTGCTCCAGGACCCAACCGGGCGAACAGTGTCCGCTGCGCGGCAGCTCGCAGGTGACGGGTGGCCGTTTGCCAGGCCGGAGCTGAACCGGTGGCGGGGACCACTCGGTCGTGCTTCCATTCGTGGTCGGCAGCGGTAAGGGCTTCTGGGGACAGACCACGATGTCGCTAGCGCAGATCTACGCTGATCAGTATGTCTGGCGGCGCTGGTCCACCATCTACCACGCCCTGGGCGATCTCTCGGGGGCCGAGATACTCGATCTGGGTTGCGGGATCGGGGACCAGGCTCGTGACTTGGCGCGGCTGGGAGCGCGAGTACACGGTGTCGATGCCAACCAGGACGTCATCGCTCACGCCGTGTCTCGCGGGATTCCAGATGCCCGCTTCCGATGTGACAACATCACCAATCCAGCCAACGACGACGGCAAGTACGACGGTGTGTGGATCAGCTTCACGACCGCCTACTTCCCGCGATTCGATGTACTGCTTCGTTCGGTCGATAGTTCCCTGAGGCCGGGAGGTTGGCTGGCGATCACGGAAGTCGACGACGTCTTCTATCATGAGCCTCTCGCTTCACGATGGCGCGCCGTCGTCGAACAGTACTATGCCATGTCGCTCGACCAGGAAGTCTACCGGTTCCGTTCTCACGATCATGTGACCGGGGTGCTGGCCGAGCACGGCTGGCAGATCGACGTCGACCGGAGACTCAGCGACGATGAGTTCAGCTTTGCCGGCCCCGGCTCCCCGGAGGTCCTCGAGGCGTGGAGGACCCGGCTTGGTTTCATGATGCCCCGGTTTCTCGACCGCTTCGGAGACGAGGCCAGAGGATTCGATTCAGCCCTCCTGCAGTGCCTGGCATCTAGGGTGCATCGTTCGCATTCCCGCGTCTGGTTTGTGCTGGCGCGCGCGCCGGGTGAGGCGACAACGAGAACACCAGAATGACCCTTACACACTGTACCGCACGGGCCATGTACCGTTCCCCTGGCACCACAAGGATCGTGCGCCGCCTCATGCCCATCGGGTTCCTGGTGATGTTCTGTTCGTGCAGCAGCTCGCCGCCGAGCCAGGCAGCGCCGCTCTACGACATGGTGATTCTCAATGGCCATGTGATGGATCCGGCCACCGGCCTCGATGCGGAACGCAGCATCGGCATTACGGGCGAAGCGATTCGCGCGGTCACCGAGGAGGCCCTGCAGGGTCGGGACACCCTGGACGCGCGCGGGATGGTGGTGGCGCCGGGGTTCAATGATCTTCACCAGCACGCCCAGGACACGGCGGGGTATCGGGTCGAGGTGCTCGATGGTACGACGACAGCGCTCGAACTCGAGGGTGGCACGGTGGAGGTTGATCGCTGGTACGACGAGCGCGCGGGCAGAGCGCTCATCAATCACGGCGTCAGTGTCGGGCACGATCAGGTGCGGATGCAGGTGATGGGTGACTCCGGGGGGGAGACGCCGGTGGGTCCGGCGAAGTCGCGCGCCAGCACGGAGGCAGAATTGACGGCGATCGTGGCGGGGATGGATCGTGGATTTCGGCGTGGCGCCGTCGCGGCGGGGATGCTGATCGAGTTCACGCCGGGCGCGACACCATGGGAGATTGTCGAGGTGTTCCGTGTCGCGGCGTCACATGGCGCCGCCGTTCACGTGCACATGCGCAGCCTGGCCGAACCGTACTATTTCCTCGAAACCGAAGAGGTCATCGCCGCGTCGGCGGCGGCCGGTTCGCGGTCCACTGCAGTGATCCCTGTCGCGGCCCATGCCTGAGTCCTGGACCACACGATGCACCCGCTGGTACATCAACTGGGCGCCAGCCTACCGGGGCACCGGGGGTCGCCTCGAGTACATCGCCCATGACTGGACCGAGGTCCGCGTACGCCTCCCGCTCTCCTGGCGAACCAGGAACATCGTCGGCACCATCTTCGGCGGCAGCCTCTATGGAGCCATTGATCCGGTGTACATGCTCATGCTCATGCATACCCTGGGACCGGAGTTCGTCGTGTGGGACAAGGCGGCGACGATACACTTCCTCAAGCCGGCGCGGTCGACCCTCTGGGCCACCTTCCAGCTCACAGCGTCCCGGATCAGCGAATTGCGCTCGAGCGCGATGGCCCAGGGCAAGAGCGAGTGCCACTTCGACGTGGAGCTCGCGGACCGCGACGGCCTCGTCCATGCCAGATGCCGCAAGACCCTTCATGTCCGATGGAAAGCCGCCGGTGCCAGCCCCCGTGACAACGTGCTGCCAGATGCGCAACCCAATCGGCCGGGCGGGACATGACCAGCGCTTGCTCCGCGCTGTCATCTGACCCACTTTTGAGGACAGTGCACCATCCTACTCCGTTCCCCAGCAGAGGTGCGCTGACGTTAGCCAGCAGTTCCGCGGGTAGCGCTACCCGCCGTCCGATCCCGGAACCCACCGTCGAGCCCCTGGAGCAGCTTCGCCGAGCACGCAGCCGTCCTGGAGGATAGCCCCCATGCCGTATGTCTCGATTCTGGCGTACCCCGGAAGTGATCTCCTGCGCGTGGCCGCCACCGACCAGCCCGTGGTCATCGCGCAGCCGGTGACTCCGGACGGCACTTTCGGCGACCGACCTCAGGTCATCGTGTTTCAGCGCGAGGTCCCGGACACGGCCCCACTCCTGTCTCGACTGCAGACTACCCTGGCTTCCTCCCGGGCTGCCCCCGATGCGGACCTGTTCGCCTGTCCTGTTCCCCAGGCGGTACGCGCCATCGAGGTGGCGGTGGCGGAGTTGTGGCCTCCGCACCGGGTCCAGTGCCCGACTTGTCAGCACCGCTTCGTGGCGCATCACACGGAGTCGCGGCGCATGTACCTGGCGTGTCCCCAGTGCCACAACTCACTGCTGAATCCCGGCTGGGACTCGACTTGAGCGGCAGATCCAGGAGAAAAGGCATGGGAGACCGGGTACTGTTCCGTGACGCATCGCGAGCGCGATGCGCTGGCTGCGATGGCATACACCGAGTGACCGGTCTCCCCACAGGGCGAGGCCCCTCGACCTACATCCTTTCGGGAACGCGCCATGCTCAGGGCTTCGGTATTCGTCGGGACCAGCGTTGACGGGTTCATTGCTCGCATCAACGGGGACATTGACTGGCTCCCCGTGGGCGGCGGGGAGGACCATGGCTACAACGCCTTCCTCGCCTCAGTCGATGCCCTGGTCATCGGCCGCAATACATTCGAGACCGTGATGAGCTTCGGTGGATGGCCTTATGGGCCCAAGCCGGTCTTCGTGCTCACGCACCGTCCGCTGGCGTTCCCGCCACCTGCCGAGGCACTGCTGGAATGCCTGTCAGGACCACCGGCAGAGATCGCCGCGACGCTCGAGGCCCGCGGGTTTCGCCATCTCTACATTGATGGTGGGGTCGTGGTTCAGCAGTTCCTGCGGGCCGGCCTCATTCAGACGATGACCATCACCCGAGTTCCCCGGCTGATCGGGAGCGGGATACCGCTGTTCGGGCCCCTGCCCCACGACGTCGTGCTTCGCCACATGGGAACGACGCACTACCCCAGCGGTCTGGTGACGAGTGTCTACGCGATTGCCACCTGACCGATGCTCGGACCACCGCCGTGGCGCGGCCACAGCCTTGCCCCCGGAAGGAATTCGCCCCAGCTTGACGGTGCGCCCATTTCCCTGAGCCGCGCCACCCGGACCATGCGGCGGCGTTAGCCAGGATACCAGCAGCCGGACCCCGACGGCCGACATCCACCATGCCACTGTCATCGAAGGCCCGTGCTTTCTGGCCCGTTGCCCTGACGGTCCTTCTCGCCGACTGCACCACCAAGGCCGTGGCCGTCCGCGAGCTGACCCCGGCCCATGTCCCCCATCCTGTCCTGGGTGACTTCCTCAGGTTCACCCTGACCTACAACAAAGCGGCCGCGATGAACCTGAGTCTGGGGCCGCTGTCTCGACCCATTCTCGCGGCTGTGAGCTGTCTGTCGCTGGTGGGCCTGCTGGAGTGGTACCGGCGGACCGCCCCGGGTGCGACCCTCCGGCTCGTCGCCCTCGGGCTCATCTGGGCCGGAGCGGCGGGGAACCTGTGGGACCGCGTGCGTGGCCCCCGCGGCGTCGTGGACTTCATCGACCTGGGCGTCGGGACATCACGCTTCTGGATCTTCAATGTGGGCGACATGGGCATCACCATCGGCGCCGTCCTGCTCACATGGAGTCTCTCGCGCGACGAGGCCGGCAGCAACACCGGCTGACAGACGCAGGCACCAACCGTGGCGCCGTCGGCGTGATTCCTTCGCCCGGTGCTAGGCAGCAATTCACCGATTCCCTGCAGAGAGGTGCGTACCGTGCCGCCTGATTCCCTTTCGCCGCAAACGACGCTGTTCTGGCTCCACCTGGGGACGGCGTTGCTCTGTGGCGGCGTCATCGGCCTCGAGCGCCAGCTCCGTGGCAAGGCCGCCGGTGTCCGCACCAGCATCCTGATCTGCCTGGGGACCGCGCTGTTTGTGGCGCTGGGGGCTTCGGCAGCGCCGGAGCGGAGCGACCCGACACGCGTGCTCGGCCAGGTCGTCACCGGCATCGGTTTCCTCGGTGCGGGAGTCATCCTGACCCGGGAAGGCCGCCTCCTCGGCGTCACGACGGCGGCGGTGATCTGGGTGCTGGCCGCGATCGGCTGCCTCATTGGAATGGGCGACTTCGCCGCCGCGATCGTCATCACGCTCGTCACGCTCGCCGTCCTGCTCGGCGTGGAAGCACTCGAGACGTTCGTTGCGCGCCGCCGGGGACAACGCGTCTCACGAGAAGTTGAAGGAACGAGCCCTGACCGGCGCCGGCCCCTGACCGGCAGACGGAGTGGCGACCTCCGGAGCGAGCCGCTCGACTTCACCGACCGAGGCTGACGGCGCCGGGCGCCGCGGTAATGCGCTACTTCGGAGGTACTCCTGCGTCGCAATATGACCCTGAGCCCACTCATTGGGCTGCTGTTCTCCCCGGTGGCCGTTGGCCAATCGCCGGCTCCGGGTGACTGGTCCCTCGGGTCGGGAACTGTCAGTGCCGTGCACCTCCCCGCCACACTCTCTCCCGACGATTTCGATCTCGAGTATGAGCCGGGCGACACGGTGACCGGAGTGCGCGCAGACCTCAATGGAGACGGACAGCCCGATTTCATCCTCCGCTCCGCGCCGAGGCTGTGCGGTGCGACTGGAAACTGCACATTCGCCGTCATTGACGGCGCGACGCTGCATGCGCTGGGATACGTTGGCGGGAGCCGCCTCTACGTGCGCGGGCGGCGGATCAATGGCTGGCCGGTGATTCAGTCCTGGTGGAACATGAGTGCGGGGTCCGGCCTCTACTCCACCGCCGTATTCGACGGAAAGGAATACGTGCCACTGGCCCAGGTACCGGTCGAAGGAGATGGACGCACGCAGCTCTTCAGCCAGCTCGACAGTGTCCCCTCAGGTCCGCACTGACCCGACAGACGCACTCCGAACAGTCGATGCAACAGTCCACGGCAGCCTGGCACGATCCTCAAGGAGCTCCATGACTCAGCGCGCCGATCAGTTGGGGATGCACCCTTCAACGAAGTGTTCCATCCGGTCGCGGAGCGGTTGCTTCCGCACTGCGATGCGGTGCTGCGAGTTGGTGGCGCATCGCAGGGCGCCGACCTGATGGTGTCCGTGGCCCGCACCCACGGCCTGAGGATCTATTCCCGGCTCGACGAGGTACCAGGCTGCGAGTCCATGCCGGAACCACGGTAGGTGCGGCAGGTACGCCATGATAGCCGACCAGCGTTTCACCACCTGAAACGCCAGTGGTGGCACGGCTGCCGCCAGCCTGCAGGCGATTGCGCTTGTCGGCGCGTCCGGGCACTGTTCCGGGAAGCGCCACGCAAGCCAGGCGCGGGTGGTTGTCGCCCCGCGGAATTCTTCTCTCCCCGGTCTCACGTCCATGACCGCAGAACTGCCTCCGATACCCAGGCCGACCGCACCCACCGCCCGGGAACGGGACCTCAGCGGCCATATCTTTTCCGTCTCCGCCGGCCTCGTCGGTGTGTGCCTGACCGTGGTCGGTCTCTTCCGGCTGTTCTCCCGCCCAGGGGAGGTCGCAAGTATCGCAGACAACCTCATTGCCATTGACGCCATCGTCTTCCTTTTCGCCTGCCTGTTCGCCTACCTTGCGTTGCGAACGGCGAGCGAGACCGCCTGGCACTGGCTTGAACGCTTTGCTGATGGCCTCTTTCTACTGGGATTGGCCGGCATGGTCATTATCAGCGCGCTCGTCGCGTATGAGTTGATCTAGGAGCGCGCTGGCAGCCAGCCACGCGCCGCCGCCCGATAAACCCCGACCATCCAACGTCAGGCCCATGACCGATCGCAACGCGCAGTTCACCGGCTCCATTCCCGCGGCCTACGACCGCTTTCTCGGCCCGATGCTCTTCGCGCCGTATGCCGACGACCTCATTGCACGTCTGACCGTCCCGCCCAGCGCGGCGGTCCTCGAACTCGCCTGTGGTACGGGTATCCTGACGGGGCGGCTTCGGCGCGCGTTGCCCGTCTCGGTCAGCCTCACGGCGACGGACCTCAACGAGCCAATGCTGGCGCAAGCACGCGCGGAAGTGCCCGACGCCAGGATCACCTGGCAGACAGCGGACGCGCAGTCGCTGCCGTTTCCCGCGGCGGCTTTCGACGCGGTCGCGTGTCAGTTCGGGGTGATGTTCGTGCCCGACAAGAGCCGCGCCTTCGGCGAGGTCCGCCGGGTGCTGCGGCCCCGGGGGCAGTTCATCTTCAGCGTCTGGCTCTCGCTGGCCGAAAACCCCTTGTGCCTGATAGCGCGGGACACCATCGCCCGCTATTTCACGAGCGATCCGCCAACGTTCTATGAAGTGCCGTTCGGTTTCCATGACGAGACGAACATCCGCGGCCTCCTCCAGGCGGCCGGCTTTGAAGCGGTGTCATGCGAGCGGGTGGCTTTGGAGGCCCGGAGCCCCTCGTCCCACGACGCGGCGCGTGGCCTCGTGACGGGGAATCCGATCCTGCTGGATATCATGGAGCGGGCGACCGCCTCACCGGAGGAGATCATTCACGCCGTCGCGGCGGCCCTGGCGGCGGAGGGCGGCAGTGCCCCGTTTCAGCTACCCATGCGGGCGCTGGTCGTCTCGGCTCGTGCGACCTGACCAGCCCAGGCGCAGAGGTAATGCGGCCGCAATCCGTCACATGGTTTTGCGCTCATGAGCCTGCTTGTCATCAGGGCGACGGGAGGAACCGGCCGAGAACTCGTTACTCAAGCGCTCACCAATGGGCCACGCCGCGGCCATTACCGCCAAGGCCCGAACGTCGGGCACTGGCTCTGGACCGTCCGGATTGCGCGAGCGGATGTCGCTGCCTTCATGCTGGACCAGCTGACTGATACCCGGTATCTCAGGGCCACGGTCGGTATTGCCGACTAGCCGCGGCGTGGTGTTGGCCACCTGACACCAGCCAAGGCCCGGCCGACCGACTGTGAGAGAACTGGCGTCTACAGCCAGGCCGCCGCAGTTTACCCGGGACGCAGACCCGACTCCTCCCAACCAACGGCGACCATGATGACCTGGCTTCGTTGCGCTCTCCTGCTGATTTGTATCGTTCCCCGTGCCGTCCATGCGCAGGACGGCATGCAAATTCTCGACACCGTCAACGTCGCCGAACGCTTCCTGTGGGGGGAGAAGGAAACCGTCGGGATCGCGTTTGACGCCTCATTTCTCACTCCCGAGGCACGGGCGGACGCGCTCGATTTGCGGCAGCCCCTTGGTACCTACGAAGGCCGGGATCTCCTCCTGGGCGATGTTCTGCTCGATCTCAGTCTGGATGGCCTCGGCTACAACGCGTCGTGGCGCGTTATCGGGCCCAGAGCGCTGCTCGAACCCTACTGGACCCGCCTCCGGGAGCGCGCCACCAGTCATTCCGGCATCCACTCGATGGGCACCCGACGATTCGCCGCCGTTTGCGCTTGCGACTGATTCCTCCATCGCATACCCAAGAGGACCTGCATGTGGTTTCGCCGGAAGCCCAAGCCCGACCCAGCAAGCGCAGTGCGTGGCCTGCGGGATCAGGCGCTTTCACTCACCACCGAGGCACTCGGATTGATGCCAACGGCTGAGCATCCTCGCGTCTGGGCCATTCTCATGGAAACGGGTTATCCCCAGGCCGTTGCCTCGCTGTTCTCAATCACCGATGGCACAACGAGCCTGTACCTCAGCACTGGAGGGGGGGTAATCGGGGCGGGCGCACATGAATCGGTGCGGGCGACTCTGCCGCCCTTCTTCGCCGCCGCCGAAGCGCACGTCGCCAGGTTTTCCGTGGCGCCCTCGACACCGCCCCCGGAAGTGGGCCGAGTGCGTTTCTACCTTCGCACCTTTGATGGCACCCTGACCGCCGAAGCGGCCGAGGGTGATCTCGGCCAGATGAAGCACCCGCTGTCGCCGGTCTTCCATGCTGGGCATGCGGTCATCGCTGCCGTGCGGAAGACGACCGGAGGGTAGATTCCGAGAAGCGGTAAGTGAAGATCAGGGAGGTGGGATCCTATGAACATCCAGTCGCTGGTCCGTCCGACAGGACTCATCCTGCTGGCGCTTGGTTCGCTGGGGAGCTGTGACGCTACCAGAGACTCTTTCTGTACCGAGCAATTCGTGACCGTTACTACTATCGTGGTGGACGGAGCAGGGGTTCCCGTGGTCGATGCCGTCGTCACATCGACCCTGGTTCGTACCGGGGAGATACTCCTGCCCACCACGCTGGCGCTTTTCACGCCAGGCACATACGTCATCATGGACGATGGGGCCCGCTCGAAGCTTCTGCCGGCAGGTGATAGCGTACGGGTGGACGCCCGGCGTGCCGGGGGCCCGAGCGCCACGGCGGATTATCTCATTGACGTGCCGGGTGGCTGCCACGTCAACAAACTGCTGGGGCCGGACACGCTCATCGTGCAGTAAGGCCGTGAGCGGGCGCCTTTCAACCCTCGATCATGGCGCTCCCCGGGAAATGCAACAGGCCGCCTCGCGACGGCCTGCTGGTACTGATTCACGCCTTCAGCTACTACTTGTTGACGGTGCTTTTCGCCAGCGTGACCGCAGTCTGGGCATACAGGCTACCGTTTGTCGAAGCGCCAGTGTTCAGCGTGATGGCGGTCTTCGCCAGAATCTCGCCCTCCATGTGCGCGGTCGTTCCAATGGCCACAACACCGGCGACCTGCCAGAACACATTCTTTGCCAGCGCCCCACCGCTCAGAATGACCTTCGTGGCGGAGGCCTGGGTGACACCCCCGGCGATCTGGAAAATCCAGACGTCATTCGCCCCGCCGCGGAGGGTCACATTCCTCCGGATGGTCACCGTGTTCGACCATTTGTAGAGACCGGCGGGCAGGGTCAGCCCGCCAATATTGCCACTGGCCAGTTCGGTGTGATCGGGGTTCGGTCGTCCGGCAGCATTGGTGTACGCGGTCTGCATGGCGCCGATCGCCGCGGTCAGGTTCGCCGGCGTTGGACTCGCATAGTCGGCGGCGTAGACGTTTCCGGTCACCTGAGACGATTTCGAGAATGCCCCACCTGCGGGGAGGATCAGTGCAAATCCAGTGATGTAACTCGCGGCGGCCGGACTCACTCCGATATTGCCGGTAATCGCTGAGGTCGGTACGGTGGAGATGCCGGTCTTGGCCAGAATCACGTAGGTACCAGCCGCCCCAAGCAGGACCGGCGCTGGACCACGCCCGGTGACACCGTCGGCGCCCAGGCCAGCGCCCGGCGTAGTCGGGGAGAGGTTCGGGGTAGGTGAGTTGCTGTCGCCACATCCAGCCACGAAGGCGACCAGCAACAACGCCCTCAACGCCGTTCCCCGATTTGAGTACTTCCGCAGTCTTATCATGGTGCGCTTCCTTCACTTCCACTGAAGGCGGAGTATTCCGCCGAAAATACAGAAAAGGCGCGCGGGATCGGTCCTCCTGATCCCCGTCGCGCCTTCGACTGACGAGCCCACGGCTCGACCGTCAAGGTACCTGCCACATCAACCACACTGCCCTTCTCGACCGCACACCTTGCAGCCTCACAGGCTCGCTCGGTGGGCCATCCAGTTCGCGCCGACCCCGCATCGACTGATTGTCGAGGCCAGCCACGGATGGTAGCACCGGCGCCACCTGAGCGATATCGCTCGTTGGATGGATAGGGGACTGGACCCGAGAACCGGCTTGGCATTGCCCTTTCGTGAAGCACCATCCACTAACTTGATATGCGCCTGGCCCGCCACCTTCGGGCGAGTCTGCCACCCCCGCCTCCCCAGTCCTGCTTCCCTATGCAGTCCGGAGCCGAGCCGCGGCGACCGGAGCCACCAGCGTGCGAGACGGCCGGCGCACAGCGCGACGATCACGACAGGGGACGCCGGGCGGAAGCCGGGCGGTTTGGCCGTCGGCGTGATGACGACGGATGGTGAGTGCAGGCGCTCTGCGGCGATCGGGCCCGCATGGTGGATGATGGTAGCGCGGATATCGGACAGCAACGAGCCTTGCCCGGGTGGGAAAGCAGATCCTTCATGACGATTACCAAGCGAGCGGCGGCGGCACTCACAGGAGCGATCCTGCTTGTAGTACTGGGGCTGGCCGGGCTGTTCTGGTCCTTCAGCAGAGTCGAAGAAGCCACCGCGATCCAGGGGCAGGCATTCACGATATTGAGCGACGCGAAAGAATTGCTGTCCTCGATGAAGGATGTCGAGACCAGTTCGCGCGGCTTTGTACTGACCGGTGACGAGAACTTTCTGGAACCGTATCTGGTGGCGCGGGACGGCATCCCGGCGCGGCTGACCACCTTGCGCCGCCAACGCGTGGACAGCGCCTCCACGGCGCACCTGAACACGCTGGCTCCACTGATTGACGCCAAACTGGCGCTGACGACGCGTGTCATCGAGATGCGCCGCCGCGGCGACGTATCCGGCGCAGAAGCGATCATCCGCAGCGGTCAGGGCAGACAGCTGATGGATTCGATTCGGGTCGCAGTACAGGGCTTTGTCACGTTGCAGGAAGCCGAGCTGACCCGACACAGTTCCGATTACAGGTCGGAGCTGCGCCGCCTTTTCGCCGTCATTGTCGCCGCCAGCCTGCTGGCGTTGCTGTACGCCGTCGCATTCGCCTATCTGATCCACCAACGATCACGACAGCTGCTCGCGAACGCGGTCCATCTCGACACGCGGCAGCTGCTCACGCTGCAGGAGGAGACGACGGCGCAGTTGCAGCAGGCCAACCGCACCCTGTCGGCCAGCGAGGGCAGGCTTGCCGTGACGCTCAGCTCCATCGGCGATGCCGTGATCGCCACGGATGCCGAGTCGCGCGTATCGCTGCTGAATCTCGTGGCCGAAAAGCTCACCGGCTGGACCATGGCGGAGGCCAAGGGGCGCCCGGTCGACGAGATATTTCACATCATCAGCAAGGACACCCGTCAACCCGCGACCATTCCGGTAGCGAAGACCCTGGCGCAGGGCACGATACAGGGGCTCGCCAATCACACGGTGCTGATTGCCCGCGATGGCAGCGAGTGCGATATCGCCGACAGTTGCGCCCCGATCCGTGATCGCGACGGTGAGGTGATCGGCGCCGTCCTGGTGTTCCGCGACGTGACCAGGGATTACCAGTTGGAGCAGACCCTGCACGACAAAACGGCGCTGATCGAGACGATACTCGGTACGGTGGCGGACGGCATCATCACGCTGGAAGCAGCCGGCGGGATGCTCGCGACCGTGAACCCGGCCGCGGAGCGCATGTTCGGCTACACCGCCACCGAGCTCATCGGCAAGAACGTCAGCCTGCTGGTACCCGCACTGAATCGTACGTCCGCCGCCAATGGCCTCGAGTACTACAAGCCGAGCGAGGAGGAACGCGCCAGCGGTAGGGGACGCGAGGTGATGGGCCGGCGCAAGGACGGGAGCCTATTTCCGATCGAGATCGCGGTGAGCGAGATGGAGCTGGCCGGCCGCTCCTATTTCACCGCCCTGTTGCGCGACATCACCGTTCGCAGACAGGCGGAAGTGGCGCTGCTGAAGGGCGAGTCGCTGCAGAACGCGATCTTCAACAGCGCCAACTTCTCGAGTATCGCCACCGACGCGCAAGGCGTCATTCAGATCTTCAACGTCGGCGCCGAGCGGATGCTGGGGTATACCGCTGCTGAGGTGATGAACAAGATCACACCAGCCGACATTTCCGATCCCGAAGAGGTGATCGCCCGGGCCAAGGCGCTGAGCGTCGAGCTCGGCACGCCGATCACGCCGGGCTTCGAGGCGCTGGCGTTCAAGGCCGCGCGCGGGATCGAGGACATCTACGAACTCACCTATATCCGGAAGGACGGTTCGCGCTTCCCGGCGGTGGTGTCGGTGACGGCGCTGCGCGACATCCGGGAGACGGTCATTGGCTATCTGCTGATCGGCACCGACAACACGGCGCGGAAGCTGGTCGAGGGCGAGCAGAAGAAGCTCGATCAGCGGCTGCGCGATCAGCAGTTCTACACCCGTTCGCTGATCGAATCCAACATCGACGCCCTCATGACCACCGATCCTGGCGGGATCATCACCGACGTCAACAAGCAGATGGAGGCGCTCACCGGCTGCACTCGCGATGAACTCATCGGGGCGCCGTTCAAGGGCTACTTCACCGATCCGGACCGCGCCGAGGCCGCGATCCGGCTCGTGCTGAGCGAGAAGAAGGTCACCGACTTCGAGCTGACGGCACGCGCCCGCGACGGGACGAAGACCGTGGTGTCCTACAACGCGACCACCTTCTATGACCGGGACCGCACGCTGCAGGGCGTCTTTGCCGCCGCGCGCGATGTCACCGAGCGCAGGCGGGTCGAGGTGGAACTGCAGCTGGCCAAGGCCGCGGCCGAGAGCGCCAGCCGGACCAAGTCGGAGTTCCTGGCGAGCATGAGCCACGAGATCCGGACGCCGATGAATGCCATCATGGGGATCGCCGACCTGCTGGTGAAGACCCCGCTCTCCCCGGAGCAGCTCAAGTATGTGCAGATCTTTCGCCGCGCCGGCGACAACCTGCTGAACCTCGTCAACGACATTCTCGACCTGTCCAAGGTCGAAGCCTCGCAGCTCGAGCTGGAACACACCGCATTTGCGTTGAGCGACCTGCTCGACAAGGTCATGGAGATCGTGGCGATCCGGGCCCAGGAGAAGGGACTGACCCTGGTGTGCGAGAGCGCGCCGGACGTCCCCACCGACCTGGTGGGCGATCCGACCCGGCTGCGGCAGGTGCTGCTCAACCTGCTCGGCAATGCGATCAAGTTCACGGAACGCGGCGAGGTGTCCCTGCGCGTGGCGCTGGACGCGAGCTCCTCCGTCCCGACGGCGTTGCGGTTTACGGTAACGGACACCGGCATCGGCATTCCAAAGGCGCAACTGGGCAGGGTATTCGAGCGCTTCACTCAGGCCGACTCATCCACCACGAGGAAATTCGGGGGCTCAGGGCTGGGGCTCACGATCTCCAAGCGCCTGGTGGAGTTGATGGGAGGGCGCATCTGGGCCGAGAGCACGATCAACCAGGGCAGCGTCTTTGGGATCGCCGTGCCGTTCGAGAACTGGACCGGGGGCACACAGCTCACCGCCGTGCTGTCCGACATGGATGCCGGGGCGCCGCTGCCGGCCCTGCAGATTCTCCTGGTGGAAGATTCCGCCGATAACAGCACGATTATCGTGGCCTACCTGGAGAACACTCCCTATCGGGTGGACATCGCCGAGACCGGGGCGATCGCCTGTGACATGTTCACGGCTGGAGAGTACGATCTGGTGTTGATGGACCGGCAGATGCCGGTGATGGATGGATTGACCGCGACCCGGAAGATCCGGGCGTGGGAAAAGGCCAACGGCCGGTCGCCCACGCCCATCATCGCGCTGACCGCCTCCGCCCTGAAGGGGGATCGGGAGAAGTGTCTGGCCGCGGGGTGCACCGCGTTCCTCACCAAGCCGATCAAACAGGAGGTGCTCCTCCGGGCGATCAGGGACCGGTGGGTCGTCACGCCGCGGTCGTCGAACGGGGACGGCCAAAAGCAGGACGCGATTGCCCCGCTGGCCGGAGCGATCGCTTCACGGGTCCCCGCGTTTCTGCAGGATCGCCGGCAGGATGTCAGCACGATGCTGAGTGCGCTGACGGACGGTGACTTTGCGACCGTGAAACGGCTGGGGCACCAGATGAAGGGCGCCGGGGCCGGCTTCGGATTCCAGACCATCACCGACCTCGGGACCGCCCTCGAGCAGGAGGCCGGGAACGCCGACACCGCCGCCTCGCGCAAGTGGGTGGGGGTCCTGTCGACGTACCTGGACTGTATCGGGCTCGGCACCGATTTCGCTGCGCCACTTCGTCTCGCGGACGCCAGCGCCGTCGCGGAGGACGCGCGTCAGGATGGCGCCGCAACCGCAGTGCGCGCGCGCCGCATTGTGCTGATCGAGGACCACGACCTGCTGCGCGAGACCTTTCGCATTCTTCTGCAGCAGAACGGGCACCAGGTGAAGGAAGCACGCGATGGGATCGAAGGACTGGCGCTCATCCTCGCCGAAGAGCCCGACGTCGCGATCATCGACATCACCCTGCCCGGGATGGACGGCTGCGAGGTCGCACGCCAGGTGCGCGCGGCACTGGGACAATCGGTGCTGCTCATCGCGATGACCGGGAATCGGGAGGAGAGCGATCGCCTCCGGGCGCTCGCGGACGGCTTCGACGCGCACCTGACCAAACCCTTCGACATCAATCTGGTCGAACGGATGCTGGAATCACACTGACCGTTCGTGATTCGCGGAGCGGTGTGCACTTCGATGAGCCGGCCGGCACATTGCATGGCACCGGGCGAACTCGATGACTCTGGCTCTTGCGCCGAGTGTCCCGCATCCCTAGGTTCCGAGTTGCAGCATACAGCGGCTCCTGGACCGGAGCCACCCTTGACGGGCGGGCAATGACCCGCAAGTCGAAGGCGCTCGCAGACTCTCCCAACCGAGATCTGCTGCGCCTTTTGTGTTTTGTGATGGTGTCACGCGCTACACCTGAAACTGAAGTCGGGATCAGAAGAAAAGGCCCGGGCGGATCGCCCCTACCCTCGCGACCGCTCGATCTCCCGTCGCCCATCCGGCCTCCCCGGTCGGTAGGTGGCGGGGCCTTCCCCGGAGAGGATGCAGGGAAACGGGGAAGGAAGCCGAAGGTGTCGGCCGCGGCTGGATGGACCTCCTGCCACTTGGGGAGTCTATGACGGATCGATTCAGCATGAGCGGGCGGTACTCACCGAGGATTGCCTGCTGTCACCTGTTCGGTAGCACATACATTTCGCGGAGAATCCCATGACAAGCAGCGTGCGTCGCTTCGGTGCCAGCCTGATGCTCGGCACGACCCTCATCTTCTCCCTCAACAGCTGTGCGACCAAGTCGCAGACCGGGGCCATCGTCGGCGGCGCCGGTGGTGCGGTCGTTGGCGGCCTGATCGGGCGTGCTGCCGGCTCCACTGCGGCGGGGGCCATCATCGGCGCGGCGGCCGGCGGCATCGTCGGCGCTGTCATCGGCCACGAGATGGACAAGCAGGCGAAGGAGCTGAAGCAGAATATCCCCGGGGCCACGGTGGAGCGGGTCGGTGAGGGCATCGCCGTGACCTTTGCCTCCGGGCTGCTCTATGATTTCGACTCCGATGTCGTTCTGCCGGCGGCCGGGTCGAACCTGCGCGCCCTTGCGGCCAGTCTCCACAAGTACCCTGGGTCCGACCTGCTGGTCGTGGGGCACACCGACCAGGTCGGCGCGGCCACCTACAACCAGTCACTCTCGGAGCGCCGGGCCGCGGCCGCAGCCAACTACCTGGTCGCGCAGGGAGTGGCCCGCAGCCGGATCGGGACGCGTGGTATGGGCGAGACCGAGCCGGTTGCGTCGAATGACACGGAACTGGGGCAGCAGCAGAACCGGCGGATCGAGGTCGCGATCTACGCCAGCGAGGCGTATCGCGCCGAAGTGGCAAAGCGTCAGTAGCAGAAACGCGTGGCGCCGCCTCTCGGGTGCCATCACCGAGTTGGCGGGCTTGGTTCGCACCCACACCCGGCCCCCGGCACGCCGCCGAGGCCCGGGCAGGAGGCCAGTGCAATGACTCGACGCACTCACGGTGTGCTGATCACCGCGGCGGTTTTGCTGGCATCGTGTGGCCGGAAGCAGCCGTCGCAGGACGCACCGGCAGCAGAGCGGCCGCAGCCCGACTCAGCACGGCCGGCGGTCCCAGCGACCCCCGTAGCCAGGGACAGCGCCATCGTCACCGCCCCAGCCCGGAGCGTGCACCGGAGGTCTCCGCGCGACACCTCCGGGACTCCCCCGCCTCCGGTCCCCACGACCCCCGCAGCGGAAGACAGCACAATCGTCATTCCCCCGCTCCGGGATGCGTACCACACTGCCCCACTCGACACCGTGGATGCGCGCACCTACCAGGGCTGGAAGTACTACAACCTCAACTGCTCCCGGTGCCACGGCGAGGATGTGACAGGCACACTGCTCGCGCCTCACCTGATTCTCTCACTGAAGCCAGATGGCGCAATCCCCAACGAGGAGATCTTCCTTCAGACCGTGTGCAGTGGGCGGCCGGAGAAAGGAATGCCAGCCTGGTGCGCGCTGGGACTCACTCCGGCGCAGATCGACACCATCTACGCCTATGTCAAAGGCCGCAGCGATGCCGCGCTTCATCCAGGGAGGCCAGCGCGGAGGGTGGAGTAGCGGAAGATGGGTAGGCGCTTCACATACGGCAGAACAGATTGGCCTGCGGTGGCCGGTGCCTCAGCACCGGCCCTTACCCCTCGTTCTCGCCGAGTAGTCGCGCGGAGCATGCCGGACAGGAGCCGTGTGAGGTCGGTGCACCGGGTCCACCAGCTTTCAGCTCCCGCCTGCACCAGGCACAGACCACACGAAAACCCCCCAACAGAGGATCGTTCGGGGGGCCGCCGGTGGCGGTACGCCTGCGCCAGCTCACCATACATCTCTCCGCCCGGTACGACTGATGGCCACCAGGACCCAGCCGAGCACAGCCAGGCCCAGGTAGCCGACCAGCGCATTGATCATCACCTGAACGATCCCACCTGGTCCAGCAGCAGCAGGAATGCCCGGGTCTCCGCCTTCGCCCTCAAGTCGGCCCTGGTGCAGCCGCGACTCCCGTCCCGGCCTGGCTCACGCCGGTCACCGGAGCCCAGGGCGATGATCGGAACCCGGAGCGACGGCTTCCCGGCGGTGGAACCGCCCCGAGGCGCTGGTAGCTGCATCATGGTGATTCTCCTTCTAGTTCATTGCCAGCGGGGTATCGCCACTGACGATTGCAAACTCGGCACGGCGGTTCTGGGCCCACGCCGCCTCATCGCTGCCGGTGGCGATCGGTGAGGATTCGCCGGTGGATACGCCGTCCAGACGGGCCACGTCGATACCCTGGTCCATGAGATACCGCTTCACCGATGCAGCGCGACGCTCGCCGAGTGCCGTGTTGTAGCGGTCCGACCCGCGTTCATCGGTGGCGCCGGTGATCCGCAGCCGCACCGCGGGATTGGCGTTGAGGATGGCGATCTTGCGATCGAGGGCGGCGCGGCCATCGGGCAGGAGCTGGGACTGGGCGACGTCAAAGTGGACCATCACCCCGAGCTCCTGGCGCAACGCGGTGCTCTGGTCGGCGGCCAGGCGGGCCGCGGTTGCGGCTGCCAGCCGCGCCTGTTCGATGGAGTCGGCGCGCGCCCGCTCGGCGACCGCGAGCAGGCGGGCCTGCTCGATCGAGTCGGCGGTGGCGCGAGCCACGGCATCCAGCGAATCCTGCATGTGACGGTGCATCGCGACCTCGGCCTCGCTCGGCTGGGGCGCCGGCGTCTCGGCGGGCGGACTGCTGTGGCAGGCCGCAATGAAGGCGGCGGCCGTACACGACATCAATAGGACCTTGCGCATCTGTTCCTGCCTGGTTGGAGAATCATCATGCCGCGGTGTCGTTACTGCCGAGTCGCGAACTCGTCCAGCCTGACCACGGAACCGCGCAGCACTTCAAGGGAATCGTTCCCGTCGGGGGCCATGAGCCGCACGGTTCCCACCGAACCCGAACCGTTGTGGCCACTGTAGACCCCACCCTCATGCCACCACGGCACTCCGGAAACGACGCAGTTCGACTTCATTCGAAAGAGGTGAGCACCATCGTTTGTCATGATCCTGGCTCCTGGGTGGCGGCCCCGGGACCGCCTGGTAATGCATCTATGTGGTGCACCGGCCGCGAACGGCCGAAGTGATGTTTGTGCCCCTGCGGCCCATCACCCAGCGTCTATCGACGACCGCCGGGGAGGACCAGCGAGGGCAGGTGTTCACGAGCTCACCAGCGGCTCAGATGGTGGTGCGACGACCGCTCATCAGGTGCCAGACGATGGAGATCAGCGCGAGCAGCAGGAGCAGGTGGATCAGCGATCCGGCGACATGAAAGACACTGAAGCCAAGGAGCCAGGCCACGACCAGAACGACTGCCAGAGCGAAAAACATGATGTGTTCCTCCAGAGTGATATTGCCCGACCCCACCAACACAAAAAGCACGTGGGATCCCCGACCGGGGTTCCCTCCGTGCTCTGGCTTTCGGGACGACTCCCGACCACCAAGCTTGCCGCACCGCGCAGCATTTTGATCTCGAATTGATTGTGGCACTCGCCGCGCACCGATGCGCGAGCCAAGCCGTTGTTCACACCGCTCCGTCCGCGATCCGACCCGGGTAGCTCCCATGCCCCGGAGCTGCGCGGGCGGGTCCTGCCATCTCCACATTCTATCGGTCAGCCCCGTGGAGCGATATCCCTCACAGGAGCGGATTGTGGACTAGATCCAAGGGACCATTCCACTATTTCCTGGACAGCTTCCCGATCGCAATGACGAGCAGGACCACCAGCAGAACGCCGATCACGGTCCACAACCACATTCCTCCGCCCATCCATCCAGATGCGTGATTCATCATGGCATCCGGAGTCGAGTGGATGCTTCTTTCAGGCAACAACGGTCGTCAAGGTCTCGGTCGTCTTCGCGCCGGATGGGCGCCGTACCTCTCGACTCACCAACCGAGGCAGCCGGAGGCGATCCGTCTCCTCCTGCTCCTGGCCGGTCAGCATGCCTACCAGCTCCAGCGGCGGATCATCGCCCTGCCAGTGTGCGGGAGTCAGGTAGAGGCTCTCGGCAACGATACCCCGGGCTTCTTCAAGCGATCGGGCCATCACGGTGATTGACTGGGTGTTCCAGCGCTGTTCGCCGCTGCCGACCCAGATGTCGATCAGATATCGGGGCATTTCGCCCTCCAGTTGTTTCTTCAGGTTTACGTGCCGCGTCCGGGTTGCGGCGGCGTGCTGGCACACCTCCGACGTCTCCACCTGCCCGGCGCCTCGTCCGCTACTGCGACTTCAGGTATTCGACCAGCTCGCGCTGCTGCTGCGCGGTCAGTTTGAGGTGACGGACCCGGTCGTAGTGCGCGACGACAGCGACGAGTGACTTTGCGCTGCCATCGTGGAAGTAGGGCGGGTGCTGCCACAGTGCGCGGAGCGGCGTCGTCCGATAAGCCTTGCTCGCCGTGCGTGCGGCATACGCCCCATCCATGCCGGTCTCGGCCGGCGCATGCATCGTTCCGGCGTTATTGTCGGTCCCGGTCGTGCCTACATGACAACTGGCGCAGTCGCGCTTGAAGACCGCGCCCCCGCGTTCCGCCATGGCGGCGTCGAAGCTGCCGTCGGGCGCCGGTGGTGCCGGGATGCTGTGCTGGTAGGCGCGCAGCGCGGCCAGCTTCGGTCCCACCATATCGGGCGTCTGCCGGATATCGATGCCGAGCCTGGGATCGGAAAAATTCCCACGACCATGCATCTGGGTGACCGCGACGTAGGCATTCCAGTACGAAATCGGCCCTTCCGCCGTGTAGGTCTCGTTCTTGACGTCCGCAAGTCCATAGGCGGGAGGTAGCACGAGCGGGGTGCTCTTGCCATCGATATTGTAGCGCGGGTCGTACATCCCGGGGCCCCAGGAGTTGTAGACCGCCTTCACGTCGGCCGGGAGTGTGGCTGAGAGGGCGATGATCGCGCCAACATTCAGGTCACGGTTCGGCCAGCCATCCTTCCGGTGACCGATGCCGGGCATGACGGAATTGTCGACGGTGGAGTGGCAGAGCGCGCAGGTGATTCCGAGCCGGGTGATGTGATTCTGGCCGTCGACCTCGGCCTGCACACCCACGATCGCGTTCATCTTGAGCAACGCGACGGTCGTGGCGGGGCTCGTGAGATCGACCTTCTGCAGAATGCCGGGTGGAAGGACATCGGCGTCCACCTTGAGACCGACCTTGAGTGCCGTGGTCGGGTCGACCGCCGTCTCGATCACCTCGTTGAGGCGCAGCGTATCGGTCCAGAACTGCTCGTCGCCAAAGGTATCGAAGCGGAAAATCCGCTGCCCCTCCGCGACGCTGCCGGGCGAGTGGTCATCGCTGGTCGCGTCGGCGCCGGTCGTCGTGGCCGCGGCGGTGGACCCGACCTGGGTCTCGCCCTTGGCACAGCCGGCCGCGGCCAGCGCTGACGCGAGCAGGAGACCGCTGAACCGGCTCGCCGCGCCGCCTCGAACAGACCAGCTCCGACCACTTGTCATGCGCACGATTGTAGTAGTCATCCGCGGCCTCCTTGCTAGATCCAGTCCCCCCATATCGACCAGTCCCACACCCACGGCCACTCCACCGATCCCACGAACGCGCTCAGGCCGAGGATCACCACTCCCGCGACAATGACCCAGCGCAGGGAGTTCGACTTGCGCACCCGCAGATGATTCACCGAATACCCCAGCACCTTGCCGTCGATGATGCGCTGGCCCACACCGGCGCATCGCGCATCGGCCTCCTGCTCCGTCCGGTAGCTGTCGTCCAGGCTGAATTGCTGCTTCCGGCCATGACGCCAGATCTCGAGATCCACGGTCCACCGCTTCGACTCGTGGAGCTGGTAGGGCTGCGCCAGAATGGCGAATCCCTTGTACTTGACGGTGGTCATGCCACTCGGGCTCCAGGCGCGAAATTGCTCTTGGTCATTCCCCTCTCCGCTCCGTCCCGATGCACAGTGGAAAAGGCGCAGCCGCCCCCCAAGTGCGGGAGGGCGCTGCGCCTTCGCCTGACGAAGTCCGTACTTCGCCGACAAGGCGGACTGGCCCAGGCCAGTCCATGATTCCAGCTGGAACAGCGAGGTCGAAGCCTTCCCCGCTAGCGACCGATGATCGGGCCGTTGAATCCCCATGGGTCGGGCTCGATGGCACCGCCGCAGGTGTGGCAATGGCGCGCAGGAGCGGCTGGACCAAGGGGAATGCGTGGCCCGATCGGGGCCCAACTTTCGAGCAGTGGAAGCAGCGGACCGGCCACCCCAGGCGCCAGGACCGTCCAGTCCGCCGGTGCCTTCCACGCCCCAGTTGTCCGGCCATGTGCGTTTTCGCAATCGTCCATCACCGCACCCCAGCCGGCCCGAGTCGATAACCCAATGCCCGGACCTCGAGTCGATCCGCTCCGGCCTGCGTCGGGACGAACTCAGGGATGGTATCGGTGAACCAGTACACGGCCTGCGCCACCAGGGGACGTTCCGCTGCCGGAATCACCGCCCGGATCGGCGCCTTCCAGTCCTGCGCATCGCGCACCCGGTCGAAGGCCGCGGCCAGCTGGTCGTGGCAGTAGCCGGTCATGCGCTCTGGGTTGTACGCTAACGAAGCGGTCATCTGCCCCTCGAGCCGGACGTGGAACATGAAACCCGACCTGCCACATCTGCTGCCGCACTACGCTATTCGAACCGCCGGGGAGTTCCTATCGCTCAAGTGAGTGGATTTTGAGCTAGATCCGAGGGATGAGGCTCCTGGGATCGTTGGAGAACAGCGCTCCCGAGCAACCGACCCGATTCAGTGCCCTCTGCCCGTCCGTCCAGTGGCGATCATCACTTCCGAGCGTCTGCGTTCCACGGGTCCCGCCGGAAGAAAGGAGGAGGACAGGCCGTCTGGCCTGCCCTCCCGGGTTGAGCGGGTGCCGCATCCAGCGTGGGAAACCAATGTCGTCCTGCAGGACCGGGGCGGCAATCGCTCGAAAGAGCGAAAAATGATGGAGCTCGAAAGCATCAGGTCGCCATCCCCAGCTGCCAGCCTTAGGCTACCGGTACGGGGCACGTGATGCACCTTCGGCGTGGGTGAAGGCGGCCACCTCAAGACGGCTGTGCAGCGCCAGCTTCTCCAGGACGTTGTGCACGTGACTCTTGACCGTATGGATGGCGATGTTCATTCGCGTCGAGATCTCCTTGTTGCTCAATCCCTCACCGAGGAGGTCAATTACCTGGCGCTCCCGGGCGGTCAGGCGCACCGCCTCGAGCACCCGGGCCTTGCTACCCGCGACTGCCTGCTGGGCGATCTGGGTGAAGAGCGAGTTGGTGAGCGCCTGGGGCAAGACCTCGGCGCCGCCAGCCACGGCGCGGATGGTCGCGAAGAAATCCTCGAACGAGGCGTCTTTCATGATGAAGCCGGACGCCCCCGCCCGCACGTAGTTGGCAACATCCTGCTGCGCCGGCATGAGGCCCATGACGATTATTCGGGCCGAAGGAACCTCGCTGCGGACCATCGTTGTCAGGCTCAGACTGTCGTGATTCCCCAGCCCGAAATCCAGGAGCACGACATCCGGCCTGGCCTCCCGCACCTTGTTGAGCGCCTCATCGATATCCGCCGTGGCCGCCAGCACCTTGAATCCCGGCTGGCCGTGGATCAGCGCCGCGATGCCCTCGCGCAGCAGCCGGTTGTCGTCGATGAGCACCAGCGAAATGGGAGCCGGCGCCGCACTCGTGGCAATGTCCCGTGGGTCGCTCGCCTTGCCCGCTGGCCGCTTTTTCGGGGCGCGATGATCGGCGTCGGGACGGACGAGCTTGAGTGAGAGCGCGGCCCCGCCTCCGCGTACGGATGGGGTCGCCGGAATTGCGCGGGCTGCGAGTACGGTCGTGCCGAGTTGCCGAGCCATGATGGAACCCTCCTGCCTGAACTTCGATTCGGGTGCGACAGACCACGAACCCGAACGAAGTGTTGCTGAACCGACGGTGACCGACGGGCCTGCCCGGAGTGCGTGAGCACGAGATGTCATCGCGACCACCTTCCCAATCAACGGAATCTCCTGGTGTACGGGCTCCCGGTTACTCCCGGGGCCGTCCCCGCCAGTCAACCCGGCGACAGCTGCCGGAGGGGGTCACCGAAGAACGCCCCGAGACGCGAAACGGGCGCAAACCCAGGTTTCCCCGGATTGCGCCCGCACCCACAAGGCCCATGTCCTTGCGTGTCAGGTTGATCATGGCGCAAGTAGTTGCTGCCAGATCTGTCATGCACAGTATGCTACCGATGTCACCGTTTCCGCAAGGGCTGGCCAAGGGCCAGTCAATCCGGACCCTGAATGTGTCCGGCTCCAGCGTGTCAGCATGAGCCCGGGTCACGCTGCAAGTGCGCCGCCGCCGCTTGCGCACGTCGCACCGCAGGCGTATCGTAAGCCCGGAACCGATCCCATACCACGAACACACGTTCCTTGGCGGGCGGAGACCAGCTCTGCAAGTCGAAGGTGCGCGCTGCCGAGGCACCATAGCCGCGGACGCTCGCGCCTTCGTTCGTTTACCGGTGATGCATGCCATTTTCGCTCCTTGCGGCTCCGTGGCGCGTCAGTGAAGCGCAGCGACGGTTGCTCCTCGCCTGTCGGGTCCTCAGCTACCTCTTTATCCTGAGTGGGCTCCTGGCTCTGCTGGGATGGGCGACGGATGTGGAATGGCTGATCACCCCGGTCTCCGGCTGGAGTGGCATGGCTCCCGGCGGCGCAGTCTGCGTGATCGCGCTGGGCGTCGCGCTCCGGGGCAGGATTCAGGGCAAGGTTCCTCCGACCCTGCTCGGCGCGTCGCTCGCCCTCATCATCAGCGTGCTCGCCCTGCTCGGCATCGCCGCGCGGCAGGCGTTACTGATGAGCAGTCTTCCGCTGCCCTCCGCCATCCTGGTGGCCACGGCCGCCGTGGGCCTGCTGGGCGGCGTGGTCCAGACGCGACCCGAGGTGGAGAAGGTCACGCTGGGTCTGGCCGGGGTCGCACTGATCGCGTTGGCGATCACGATTGTATTCGCGCAGTCCATAGGCCTCATCGGCTTCGAGCGTATCGGCACGGCGCCGGGCAGCTCCCTTCAGCTGGTCGTCCTGTCATTGTTGCTCGGGGTCTGCTTCGTCGCGCTGGTGTGGGCCAGTGGGATGAAAGAGCTCGAGCCACCAGAGTGGCTGCCGGCCGCCACGGGCCTCTTCAGTCTGCTCATCGTCATGTCGCTGTGGAGCGCGCTCGCTGTGCGCGAGCGAACAGAAGCGCTCGAGGTTGAGCGGCTGGCGGCCGGAGCGGAGGAGCGGCTGCTGAGCCGGGGAATCGCCGCGGCGGCCGGCGCACTGCGGCGGGCCGCCGAGCAGGCGGCCTCGGGTGTGTCACTGGAACGGCAGGAGGGGTTCCTCACATCGCTGCAGCGCGACATTGTGGGCCTCGAGTCCGTATTCCGTATCGCGGTGGACGGCACCCCGCTGGTGTTGGTGCCGCCGACGGCAGATGCCGAGCCGGTCACCAACCGCTGGCTCTCCTACCTGGCCACGGTACCCTCCCAGCCCGAAACCACCGTCTACCTGCCGCTGGATTCCGCAGCGAGCCGGTTCGTCGTCTTCGTCCCGGTGTGCGCCGACGGCTGTCGTGGCGCCGTGGCCGGGGTGATGCGCTCGTCGGCGCTCTTCCTGGCGACGCGCAGTGATTCCCTGAATCCGTTCCACCTGCGCCTCACAGGGCCAGCTGGCGCACTGGACAGCCTGAGCGCCCCAGCCGAGTCCCCGATTCAGCGCGCTGCGGAAGACGCATTGCCTCTCGAAGCCCTGGGGCTGAAGGTGACTGCCGTGCCGGGGCGGAGTCGTGTCACGAGTGAGAGCGGTCTGCCGGGCACCGTGCTGTTCATGGGGCTCATCGTCACGCTCCTGCTTCCGCTCACGATGCAGTTCGGCCGCTCGGCGTGGGAAGGTGCGCGCGCACGAGCACGGGCCCGCCTTTCGCAGGCGCTGGATCGCGCCACCGACGGTGTGTGGGAGTTGGATGTGCGGACGGGGCAGACAGTGCGCAGCCCGGAGCTCTGGCGTCACCTGAACTATGCGCCGGAAACCGTGCCGCCGGACTTCCGGGGGTGGGCCGCGCTCATTCATCCCGAGGATGGCGCCGCGGTGGACCTCGCGCTGTCACGTCACCTCCAGGGTGAGCGCGAGAGCTACGAGACCGAATACCGTGTCCTGGCGGGCGACGGGAGTTGGCACACCCTGGTGGACCGGGGCCGGGTGGTGGACCGGACGCTGGAGGGCACTCCCAGCCGCGTGCTGGGCATCACCGCCGATGTCACGGTGGCCCGTGCCACGGCCCGGGCGCGGGAGCAAAGCGAGCAGCTGCTGCGGGCGGTGTTCGACAGCAGCTTCCAGTTTCAGATCCTGCTCAACCGCGACGGCACGGTACTGGAAGTGAACCGGATTGCCCTGGCCCATGCCAGCACACCGGGCGACGCCGTCGTGGGCCAGCCCTGCTGGGACACGCTCTGGTGGCGCGACAATCCGGCGGCACAGCAGACCCTGCGGGCGTCCTATGCCTCCGCCATGTCGGGCGCAACCGAGGCGTGGGAGCAGGAGATCCGCCGTCCCGGCCACCCACCGATGGTCCTGGAACTTTCGCTCAAGCCGGTGTCCGATGTCGGGTCCGAATCCAGCCAGCTCCTGCTGGAGGGCCGGGACATCACCGAGCGCCGGCGGACGGCGATAGCGCTGCAGGAGGTCGACACCCTGACCACGATGGGCCGGGTGGTGGCCCGGGTCGCGCATGAGATCAACAACCCGCTCGCCGGGATCCAGAGCGCGTTCCTCCTGATCAAGGATGCGATTCCGCGGGATCATCCCCACTTTGTCTACGTGGGCGCGATCGAGCGCGAGATCGAGCGCATCTCCAGGGTGACGCGCCAGCTGTACGAGACCTACCGCCCGGAGCGTGATCCGATCGGCGTCTCATCGGTGCAGCTGGTCGTGAACGATGCGGTGGCATTTCTCAACCAGGTCAACCGGGCGAACAGCGTGACGATCGAGACCGACCTCGTGCGTGTGCCAAGCGCGGTGCCGGTGCCGGCGGCGATGCTGCGGCAGATCGTCTATAACCTGGTCCAGAATGCGATCGACGTCTCTCCTCCGGGCGGGAGGGTGCTGGTGATCGCGACGGCGAGCACCACCGCGCTGGAGCTGATCGTGCGCGACCAGGGGCCGGGCATTCCCGAGGCCATGCGGGAACAGGTGTTCGAAGCGTTCTTCAGCACAAAGGAGAAGAGCATGAAGACAAGCGGAATGGGACTGGGCCTCGCCTTGGTAAATCGCACCGTCACTGCGGCGGGGGGGGCGATCAGGATCGAGACCGCCGCGGGCGGCGGCGCCGAGTTCATCGTCACCCTGCCGCTGCATGGCACCGCGCGGGGAGCGGGCGCATGAATGACACTGGACGCATTCTCCTCGCGGACGACGAGCCCACCTTTCTCAACGCGACGGCGGACCTGCTGCGGCGCGAGGGCTTTGAGTGCGAGACGGCGCCGGATGCTCCGGCGGCGCTGGCGCTCCTGACCGATCACACCTTCGACCTGCTCATCACCGACCTCGAAATGCCGGGCAACGCCGACCTCAACGTCGTGCGCCAGGTCGCCGAACGGGGCGACAGCCTCCCCGTCATCATCCTGACCGGCTATCCCTCCGTCCGGTCGGCGGTGGCATGCATCGAGCTGCCGGTTGCGGCGTACCTTACCAAGCCGGTGGACTTCCCGCTGCTGCTCACCAAGGCCCGGGCGGCGGTGTCACGCTTCCGCGTGTACAAGACGATGCAGCAGACCGAACAGCGGCTCAAGGGATGGCGTGAGGAGTTCAGCCACCTGACCGACCCGCGTGCCTCGGCCGCCGGCAACCCGATCGACGTCTTTCTGGCGCTGACACTGCGCAACGTCATGGGCTCGCTGACGGACATCGAGCAGCTTGGCCGGGCGCTCAACAATCAGCCGGTGAACACCACCCCCTGCCAGCTGATGAATTGCCCGCGCGGCGCGCAGCTGCAGGCGGCAGTCCAGGAGACGGTACGGGTGCTGGAAGAGACCAAAAGCGCGTTCAAGTCGAAGAGCCTCGGCGAGCTGCGACACCAGCTGGAGTTGTTGCTGCAGCACGTGTGACGCCGGGCGGACGGACGTCGCTGCCTTGCGCTGCCGTGGGTGTCGGGATACAATCTGGCAGTTGCAGGAGCGGAGGGTGCGCGGGCGCACCTTTCTGTCCGGTCAGACGGAAGATCGTTCCGTGGGATGCGGGCGTGGTGTTCAGGCTGACAAGCCTGCGCCACGCCCGCTCTGTTGTTGTGCCGGACCGCGCACTTCAGGTGCGCGCAGCATCCACTGGAGCAGGTCATGAAGACTCGGGTTCGCATCCGCGGATATTCGCTCCATCAGTTGCCGGTGCTCCTGCCGCTGGGGCTGCTCGTGGCGTCTGCCGGGGCCGATCTTCTCTTCCTCGCGACCAGGGATGCGTCCTGGGCTCAGTTGGCTTTTCGCCTGATGGGCGGAGGGGCGCTGGCGGCGCTTCTCGTCGCACCGCTCGAATTCATCGACTGGCTTGCGATTCCTCAGTCCGTTCGGGCAAACCGTCGCACCCGGCTGATCGGCACACGGAACATGGTGGTGGTCGCGCTCTTCATCCTCAGCTGGCTCCTGCGACGCCCGGACCCGCAGATCCCGCCAACGGCGGCGCTGGTCCTTTCGTTGCTCGCACTCCTTCTGGCCGGCATCACGGCCTGGCTGGGCGGATGGCTGGTGAGCCCTCCGGGTGTCGTTGTGTCGACGCCGGCCACTCCGGATGCGCCGGTTACCCTGGCCGCCGGCAGCGTCGCGCCTCGGGCGCATGCGAAGCAGCACGGCTAGCCGCCGCACTGCAACCGAGCTCCACCACGGCTTCACCGGGCTCACTCACGGGAGAATGACATGTCGCACAATATGGAGGAAGCTGCATGAGCAAAGTCCTGCGCGGGCTCGCCGCGGGGTGGGGCGCAAAGAAGCTGGGCGGCGGCTGCATCAGCACCATTCTCATCTTTCTGGTACTCTGGTGGCTGCTGGGTCATTTCGACCTGTTCCGCTGAGTCGCCCGGTGCTGCACCGCGGCCCGGGCTGCGCCTGGCCGCGGCGGCTTGGCGGGTCTCCGCGGGAGGGGCGGCGGAAGCGTCGTTCCGTGCCATTGATCGTTCACCGCTGTCCAGCCGGGGGGCGAACGCCGTGACAATTCTGCTGAGCCTCGGTGGCGCGCTGGTGGTCCTGATCGCGCTGGTCATCCTGGTCAATCTGCAGTCCAGCGAAAAGAAGATCGTGCTGCCGATCGATCACGCATATGACCCCGGCCAGCCGCAGTTCGGCCGGGTGCTCGGCTCCCTCCTCGGACCGGCGCTGATCGATGGCAACCAGGTCACGGCGCTGCACAACGGCGATGCGATCTTCGCGGCCATGCTCTCGGCGATTCGCGGCGCGCGGGAGACGATCACCTTCGAGACCTACATCTACTGGTCAGGAGATGTCGGCCGGGAGTTTGCCTCCGCCCTGGCGGAGCGCGCCCGGGCCGGAGTCCGGGTCCATCTCATGCTCGACTGGCTCGGCGCCGGCAAGATGGATGGCCACCTGATCGACGAGATGAAAGCGGCTGGAGTGGAGGTGGAGAAGTTCCATCCCATCCGCTGGTACGCGCTCGATCGACTCAACAACCGCACGCACCGCAAGCTGCTGGTCGTTGATGGACGCATCGGGTTCACCGGCGGCGTCGGCATCGCGGATGAATGGCGCGGTCAGGCGCAGGACCCGGCGCACTGGCGGGATTCGCACTAT
>JANMYS010000044.1:0-16743 GCA_031382385.1 Gemmatimonadota bacterium | reverse complement strand
CCCCGATTGAGCGACAGGTAGGCCGCCGTGGCTCCCTCGCCACGGACCAGGACCGTCAGCAATTCCGTGTCCTCGTCATCGGGATGCGCGGCGATCATCAGGACCCGCCGAGCATGCCCGACCAGGCGCAGCGACTGATCCAGCCCGACCAGACCCCCGGTGGAGGGCGGCTCGAGCTGGGCGCAGAGCAGTGACGGGACGAGGAGCAGGGTGAGGACGACGAAACGCCGCACGGAAACCGACCGGCTACAGGAGGTCGGAACCTAATCGTGGCCAGGAGGGCAGAGAAGCAGAGCGTACCGGCGGAGCGAGCGAATCACAGAGTGGAGGGCACGGGCGGTGGGGGCGGACCTGACGGATCAGCGATCCTCGCCCGGGGGCTGTTCCGCCCGTTTGCCGGCGAGGAATGCGGCGATGAACAGGATGAGCGCCAGCACCAGCAGCCCCAGTCCGAGCGAATTCAACTGGGTCTGCAGGAGGATCAGCATCCCGATGGAGACCGAGAGCGTGCCCGCCCCGCGCAGCACTTCATCGAGATTGCGCCACTGGGTCGTGCGCCCCCACTGAATCGCCGGCACGAAGCCCAGGACCCCGAGTGCCAAGATGGCCACCCAGATCCACGACCAGAAGGTGCGTCCGCCAGCGATCATCCCGGCGCCGGCGAGCAGGCGGGACAGGGACACAGCGCGAGCAGCCGGTCGTAGGTGTAGATCCCGGTGTTGTGCCCGTCACTCCAATGCACCTTGAGCCCGTAGGCACCGACGAGCGAAAGCCGCAACGGACTGATATCGGGAGGGACGCTGGCGGGGTCGAGCAGCGGACGCCCGCTCATCTCCTCCACACACCCCGCGCAGGGGCAGGCCAGACGGAGCGCGCGGGCTGGGAACAGGCCGACGTGACTCTCGGGCGTCCATTCGATCAGGATCCCGTCATCCCTCCGCGTGATGGCGTAGGGCACTACGGGGGCTTTCATCATGCGGGACCGCACCGCCAAAGTGGCTAGAAGGGAGCGCTGCAATTTATACTTGTTTACCCCCAGACCATCCGAACTCGGATCAGGCCATGACCATGAACCAGCCCAACCCCTTCGGTGTCCGCGGCACCCTCGCCCTGGGCACCGGGCCCGCCACGATCTTCCGCCTTCCGGAGCTTGAGCGCAAGGGTGTGGGTCGGATGGATCGGCTGCCGTTCTCGATCCGGGTGCTGCTGGAAAATACCCTGCGGTTCGCCGGGCGGGGGATGGTCACGGAAGAGCACGTCTCGCAGCTGGCCCGCTGGTCCGCCGCCGGAGGAGGTCAGGGCGAGGTCCCGTTCATGCCCGCCCGCGTCGTGCTGCAGGACTTTACCGGCGTGCCCTGCGTGGTGGACCTCGCCGCCATGCGCGACGCGATGGCCCGGATGCAGGGCGATCCCGACCGGATCAACCCGATCGTCCCCTGCGACCTGGTGATCGATCATTCGGTACAGGTTGACTACTACGGCTCCGCCGACGCGGAGCGGCGCAATGTCGATCTCGAATTCAGCCGCAACCGCGAGCGGTACCAGCTGCTCAAGTTCGCCCAGCGCGCCTTCCGCAACTTCCGGGTGGTCCCGCCTGGCACCGGCATCGTTCACCAGGTGAACCTCGAGAACCTCGCCCCGCTGGTCCAGTTGCGCGAGCAGCACGGCGAACTCACCGCCTACCCCGACACCGTGGTCGGGACCGACTCGCATACCACGATGATCAACGGCCTCGGCGTGCTGGGCTGGGGCGTGGGTGGCATCGAGGCGGAGGCGGTCATGCTGGGGCAGCCGTACTTCATGCTGATCCCCGAGGTCATCGGGATGAAGCTGGTCGGCGAGCTGCCGCTCGGCACCACCGCCACCGACCTGGTCCTCACCGCAACCCAGATCCTGCGGAAGAAGGGCGTGGTCGACAAGTTCGTCGAATTCTACGGCCCCGGACTGTCCAGCCTCTCGCTCGCCGATCGGGCAACGATTGCCAATATGGCTCCGGAATACGGAGCAACAATGGGCTATTTCCCGGTCGACGCCGAGACGATCCGGTACCTGCAGCGCACTGGCCGCGACGCGGCCGTGGTGGAGCGGGCGGAACGCTACTTCAAGGAACAGGGGTTGTTCCGCACCGACCAGACCCCGGATCCGGAGTACACCAGCAGCGTCACGCTGGAGCTGTCGACCGTCGTGCCCAGCCTGGCCGGGCCCAAGCGTCCCCAGGACCTCGTGCCGCTCAAGAGCCTCAAGCGGAATTTCCAGACTTCGCTGCCCGAACTCATGACACCAGCGGTCCCGGTCGAACGCCGTGAGCAGGCCGAGGCCACCCTGGCCCGCTGGACCAATGAGGGCGGCTCCACCGGTACCGCGACGCTGGCCGGTCCACAGACAATCACAACGGTGCTCAACGGAGAGGCCTGCGAGCTGCGCGACGGATCCGTGGTCATCGCGGCCATCACCAGCTGCACCAATACCTCGAATCCCTCGGTGATGATCGGTGCCGGGCTGCTGGCCAGAAAGGCGGTCGAGAAGGGGCTCCGTTCCAGGCCGTGGGTCAAGACCAGCATGGCGCCCGGGTCGCGGGTGGTCACGGAATACCTCAAGGCCGCCGGGCTGCTGCCCTACCTCGACCAGCTCCGGTTCAACGTGGTCGGGTATGGCTGTACCACCTGTATCGGCAACAGCGGACCGCTGCCGGAACCGATCAGCAAGGCGATCGAGGATCATGCCCTCGTGGCGGCGGCCGTGCTCTCGGGCAACCGGAACTTCGAGGCCCGGGTCCACCCGCAGGTCAGGGCCAACTACCTCGCCTCCCCGGTCCTGGTCGTCGCCTTTGCCCTCGCCGGCCGCGTCGACATCGATCTCGAAACCGAACCGCTGGGAACCGGCACGGACGGGAAGCCGGTCTTCCTGCGCGACATCTGGCCCAGCCCCAGGGAGATCGCCGATGCGATGGCGCGCTCCCTCAAACCCGAGCTCTTCCGCGAGCGTTACGCCGCCGTCTTCGACGGCGACGCCGACTGGCAGGCGCTTCCGGTGCCGACCGGAAGCCGCTACACCTGGGATCCTGCCAGCACCTACGTCGCCGAGCCCCCGTTCTTCCAGAATCTCGGCGCCGAACCGGGGCCGATGCAGGATATCACCGGGGCCCGCGTGCTTGCCGTGCTGGGAGATTCAGTCACGACCGACCATATCTCTCCCGCCGGCGCGATCCCGAAGAACGGGCCCGCCGCCCGGTACCTGCTCGAGCATGGCATCGCCCAGGTTGACTGGAACACCTTCGGGGCGCGGCGCGGGCATCACGACGTGATGATGCGTGGCACGTTCGGCAATGTGCGAATCAAGAACGCACTCGTGCCGGAGAAGGAAGGCAACTGGACGGTCCATGTCCCCAGCAACGAAGTCATGTCGATCTTCGATGCGGCCATGAAATACAAGGCCGAGGGTACGCCGCTGGTGATTCTGACGGGCAAGGAATACGGCACCGGCTCCAGCCGCGACTGGGCCGCCAAGGGGCCGGCGCTGCAGGGCGTGAAGGCCGTCATTGCGGAGAGCTACGAACGGATCCACCGCAGCAACCTGGTGGGGATGGGTGTGCTGCCGCTGGCCTACGAGCAGGGAACCACGCGCCAGTCGCTGGGACTCACCGGCCGGGAGACGATCGCCATCTCAGGGATCGCGGTGGGCCTGACTCCGGCAGGTCGGGTGACAGTGACCGCAACGGCCGCCGACGGGAAAGTCACCACCTTCCCGGCCGTCGTACGACTCAATTCGGCGGTCGAACTGGACTACTATCGCCACGGCGGAATCCTGCAGCGGGTTCTGCGGATGTTTGCGAAGGGTGAGGCGTAGAGCGATTAGGCGGTTGAGTGGAATGGACAGTGCGACAGAGGCCAGTCATCATCACTGATGGCTGGCCTTTGACTTGAATCTCGACTGACCGCCTGACCCGCCGAGCGTCCGACCGACTAGGCGACCAGATCCTTGAGCTTGTTCCCCTGCTCGCCCTCGCGAAGACGGGTGAGGGCCCGGTCCCGTAACTGGCGGATCCGCTCACGGGTGACACCCATCATGCGGCCGATCTCCTCGAGGGTCCGGCTGTTGCCGTCCTCGAGCCCGAAGTAGAGCCGGAGCACCTTGGCGTCCCGCGGCGGCAATGTCGCGAGGGCCGCTTCGATGTCGGACGTCTGGCTGTTCGCCATGGCGGGAGCATCGGTGCCCTCCGCGTCCAGCGCGCTGAACCGTTCGATCCGCTCGCTCGAATCCCCGTCACGGGTGGGGTGATCGAGCCGCACCGCCTCGGTGTTGAGCGCCCCGAGACTCCGGACCGCTTCCACCGTCAGGCCGGTGGCACGGGCCAGTTCCTCGGTGGTGGGCATGCGGCCCAGCCGGTCCTTGAGCAGGGTCGTGGTGCGGCCAAGACGGCTCAGATCCGCCGTCCGGTTCAGCGGAACCCGGACCGGGCGGCCGTGACGGGCGATCGCAGCCTGAACCGCCTGACGGATCCACCACACGGCGTAGGAGATGAACTTCACGCCGCGGTCGGGATCGAACTTCCGCGCAGCGGTCATGAGGCCGAGGTTTCCCTCACCGATCAGGTCCACCAGCGGGACACCACGGTTTTGGAACTTCTTGGCGACGGAAACCACGAAGCGGACGTTGTGGCGGGCCAGCCGCTCCTGGGCTATCACATTGCCACGAAAGGCCTTGCGCGCCAACTCCATCTCCTCATCGCGCGAGAGCAGCGGGACCTTGCTAATCTCGTCGAGGTATAAGTCGAGGCTCTCCCGGCCCTCATCAACGGCCTTGGCAATCTGGGCCGGCCGTACTGTGCGCCGCTTGCGGCGAGGCTGCATCGTCACGAGCGCCCCTCCTTGGGCTGAAAAGAAGACCAAAACACCTTGGAACGACGACAACTCGCCAATATAAGGGAAAGGTGCCGGAAAACAAAATGTGACCTTAACCCGCTGACCCATAATAGCTTGCCTTACGGCAACCGAACACAGGCCGGCACCGACCCTGACCCCCCACCCTCCCTGCCTTCAGCCCTGGAATCCCCCAGAAGTACCCAGTCCGACAATGATGCCCGGAACCGATCCGCCGTTTCATGCCAATTCCAGTTCGGGGACGCCCCGCCGGGCTCCCGTTGCACTGCCCAGGGGATGGAATCACCGGCGCGAGGGCGATTAGTTTTATGCGATGCAAACCGATGCCGGTTACGAGCTGCTGCGTCAATTCGCCTCCCCGCTGGTGGCGATCACGTCGCGCTATCGCGACCGCACCAACGGGATGATCTCGGACAGCGCCGTCCGGGCCTCGATTTCCCCCAAAGTTCCCCGCCTGTCGGTCTACATCCACAAGTGGCACTTCAGTCACGGCCTCATCTGGGACAGCGGCAGGCTGTGCATTCATCTGCTGCACCGAGGCCAGATGGACCTGGTGCACCAGCTGGGCTTCGTCAGCGGGCGTACCAAGGACAAGCTGGCGGAGATTCCCCACCTCACGGGATCTACCGGACTGCCGGTCCTGGGCGATCGGTTCGCGGCCTTCGAGCTCCGGGTGATCAACACCATGGACGCGGGGTACGCCACTCACTTCCTCGGCCACGTCGAGGCGGTGCATGAGGGTAGTGGAGGCGAGATCCTCACCGCGCCCTGGTTCCGGGCCAACATCCCCGCGGCGTGGCAGGAAGCCTGGCTGGCGAACTACCGTGTCGCCCAGGACGAGATCGAACAGCACAGCGAAATCGGGGATCAACGGTGGACCGGCCCCCGCGGGGCCTGAACGACTTTCCAGTCACGGGAGATGATCGATATGCGAATCCACACACTGATGGGCCTGGCCGGAGTTGTGGCAGGCATAGCCGCGCCGCTCGCGGCCCAGGGATTCGAGGGTGTAGTGACCTGGCAGACTTCGGGCGACAACGGCACCATGACCCAGATGTACAAGGGGTCCCTGGTCCGGATGGAAATGAACCAGGCCGGTCGTGAGGGGGTCATGCTGATGGATCACACCGGAGGCACGATCACGATGCTGATGCCGCAGCAGAGGATGTACATGAAGATGGACCTGAAGGGCATGGCGGGGATGCCGAGCGAGGAGGACAAGACGCCTCCGAAGCTGACCGCGACGGGGAAGACCGAGACGATTGCCGGTCGCACCTGCGAGGTCTACCGTTACGCCGAAGCGGCGGGGAAGCCGGAAACGATGGAGATGTGTGTCGCCAAGGGCATGGGGTTCTTCATGATGGGGCACAGCCCAATGGGGGGCGGTGGACCACTTGGGAACCTGGCGAAGGTGGGGAGCAATCCGGAATACGCCAAGCTGTACAAAGACGGGTTCTTCCCGCTGCGGATGTCCCGGCTCGAGGGGGGAACGGCCAAGGTGATGCTGCTGGCAAAGACGATTGAAGCGAAGAGCCTGGATGCCAGCCTGTTCGCGGTACCAGCCGGCTTTACGGAAATGAAGATGGGGGGCGCGAGGCCGTAACTCGGCTGCTGCAGAAGCTACGGACGGATCGGCGGGTAGGGGAATCGGGCGGACGGGGGAATGACCCCGGCCGCCCGTTCTGCTGTCAGTGCATGCCGCTTCCGGTGGCAAACTGCTTCACCAGTTCACCGATGACGTTCTTGGCATCGCCGAAGAGCATCCAGGTCCGGTCGGAGAAGTAGAGTTCGTTGTCGATGCCGGCGAAGCCGGGGTTCTTGCTGCGCTTGATGGCAAAAATTGTTCGCGCCTTGTCGGCGTTGATGATCGGCATGCCGTAGATCGGGCTGGACTTGTCCGAGCGTGCGGCGGGATTCACGACGTCGTTGGCGCCCACCACCAGACAGACGTCGCACTGCGGCATGTCCGGGTTGATCTCGTCCATCTCGATCAGGTCGGTGTACGGGATGTCCGCCTCGGCCAGGAGGACGTTCATGTGTCCCGGCATCCGCCCGGCCACCGGGTGAATGGCGAACTTCACGGTGATACCGCGCTTCTTGAGCTGGTCGTAGAGTTCCCGCACCTTGTGCTGGGCCTGGGCCACCGCCATCCCGTAGCCCGGGACGATCACCACCAGACTGGCCTGCTCGAGCACCTGGGCCGCCCCCTCGAACGTCTCCGACTTGTACTGCTTCTGTTCCCCACCCGCCTTGGCCTGCTGGACCTGGCCGAACGCCCCGAACAGCACGTTGCTGAACGAGCGGTTCATCGCCTTGCACATGATGATGGCCAGAATGAGCCCGCTGGAGCCGTCGAGCGCCCCCGCGGTGATCAGCAGCTTGTTGTCCAATACGAACCCCATCGCGACGGCGGCGAGGCCGGCGTAGGCATTGAGGATGGCGATCACCGTCGGCATGTCGGCGCCACCGATCGGGATGATCAGGAGGACACCGAACAGCAGCGCCAGGCCGATCACGACCGGAAAGAGCATCGGCGCCCACGGCGCAGTGGGATGGAGCGTGAGCGCGACTCCGATGGCCACCGCGATCCCCATCAGCGCGAGATTGGTCGCGTTCTGGAGTGGATAGGTGACCGGGCGCTGCGGGATCCACTTGACCTCCTGCAGCTTGCCGGCCGCCATGAGGCTTCCGGTGAAGGTCAGGTAGCCGAGCATGATCTCCAGCAGGATCGCCACCATGCGGAAGGTGGTGAGGTACTCCGGTCCCTCCGACACCCACAGGTAGTACTTCGCAGTGCCGACCACCCCCGCGGCGAACCCGCCGAAGGCATGGGAAAGCGCGGTCCGCTGCGGTACGGCGGTGAGCGGCACCCGCGCCAGCGGCACGCCTACGATGACACCGGCGGCAATCGCGAGCACGATCCAGAGGTGGTGACCGACGCCGGGCTGGGCCCAGGTCGCGATAACGGCGAGGCTCATGCCGGCCACGCCGGAGATGACGCCCTTCCGCGCCGTTTTCGGATCGTTCATCCAGTGCAGGGCGAGGATGAACAGCCCGGTGGCGAGCACGTATGCGGCCTGCACGATGCCGAAGATCATGGCCGGCCTCCGGCAGCCGGCTTTTCATCCGACTTGAACATCTTCAGCATGCGGTTGGTGATGAGAAAGCCGCTGACGATGTTGGTCATCGAGGCGAACAGGGCGACCGCGCCCATCAGGCGGATGTGGACCGGGTAGTCACCGCCGGTCACGAGGATGGCCCCGACGACCGCGATCGCCGAAATGGCGTTGGTGATCGACATCAGCGGGGTGTGCAGCAGCCGCGAGACCCGCTGGATCACTCCGAGTCCGATGAAGCTCGACAGGACGAAGACGTAGATCAGCGGCCAGATATCCACCGCGACGGCGGCCGCTCCGGGGGCATGCGCGGCGTCCACCACGGGCTCCTGGGCCACGGCGATCGACGTCACCAGCAGGGCAAGCGGGAGCAGGGCGGCCAGCTGTCGGCGTCGCACCATCGTGTCGTTCCTTCCCGATCCGGCAAGACGCCGGTCGCGGTCCGTGGAGGTCATTTCCCCGCCTTCTGCAGCGCGTCGAGCGTGCGCCCGTGCTTCACGCTGCCATCGTAGGTGATCACTGCGCCCTGCTGGATGTCGTCGGCAAAATCCACCACGAACGCCTTGTCTTTCGTGAAGGCCAGCACGAAGGCAGTGAGGTTGCGGGAGAAAAGGAGGCTGGCGTGGGCCGGAACGGAGGCGGCCAGGTTGAGCGGAGCCATGATGGTGACCCCGCCGACCTGGACCGTCTCGCCGGGCACCGAGAGTTCGCAGTTGCCGCCGCCATCGGCGGCGAGGTCGACGATGATCGAGCCGGGCTTCATGCTGTGCACCATCTCCGCGGTGATGAGCCGCGGGGCGAAGATGCCACCGATGAGGGCGGTCGTGATCACCACATCCGACTGGGCGCACTGTTCCACGAGGAGCTGCCGTTGCCGCTGCTGGTCTTCCGCGGACAGTTCCTTGGCGTAGCCGCCCCCGGCGACCGCGCTGTCCTTGAGTTCGATGCCGACATACTTGGCGCCGACGCTCTCGATCTGCTCCTTGACCTCGGGTCGGACGTCGGTCGCCAGCACATTGGCGCCGAGCCGCCGGGCGGTGGCAATGGCCTGCAGACCGGCCACCGCCGCGCCAATGACGAACACCTTGGCCGGGAACACCATGCCGGCGGCGGTCATCAGCATCGGGAAGTAGCGGTTCAGCTCCGCAGCCGCGAGGAGGACGCCCTTGTACCCCGCGATGTTTGCCATCGAGGAGAGGGTGTCCATCGACTGGGCGCGGGTCGTGCGCGGAATCGCGTCGGTCGAGAACGCGGTGACCTTGCGCGCCGCGAGCGCCTGGACCACGTCGAGGTTCCTGAGCGGCATCAGCGAACCGACGTAAAGCGCCCCGGGCCGGAGCCACCCCACCTCGTCGCGACCGGAGATCGCGGGAGCGGGCGGATTGACCTTGAGGAGGAGGTCGGCGGAGGCAAAGAGCGCCACCGGATCATCGACCAGCGTCACGCCGAGATCTCGATAGGCGGCATCGGCGAATCCCGCCGCCACGCCGGCGCCGGATTCCACCGACACCTCATACCCCGCCTGGATCAGTTTCTTGCACGACTCCGGCACTAGCGCCACCCGCCGCTCGCGCGGGGACATTTCCTTCGGCACTCCGATGCGCATCAGATCTCTCGGTGGCTGGACAAGGTGTGCGAATCTATTCAAATCGGTGTGAAGCGCGAGGGGGGACGGGCATGTGCAAATCTTTAGAAAATCGGGGCGGTCGCGGGGACGAGGTCAGCGCAGCAGCAATATGAGGTAAGCAAGATAGACGGCGACGAGAAGCCCACCTTCCCGACGGGAGACCCGCTGCCCCGTGGCGAGCAGGGGCAGAAGCAGCCCTGCCGTGAGCAGCATCCAGACCATGTCGCTCCGCAGCAGGCCAGCGGAGACCGCAACCGGATGCAGCACGCCGGCGGCGCCGAGAATGCCCAGCAGGTTGAAGGTGTTCGAGCCCAGCAGATTGGAAATCGCCATGTCGGTCCGCCCTCGGCGCGCCGCGATCACCGAGGTGGCAAGCTCCGGAGTGGAGGTACCGATCGCCACGACGGTGAGGCCGATGACCCGCTCGCTCCAGCCCGCCAGCCGGGCCAGACTGACTGCCCCGGAGACGAGGAACCGCGCCCCGACGACCAGCATGACCACACCGACCACCACGAAGACCACAGCGGCCCTCACCCCGATTCCACTCGGCACGTGCACAGTCGTGTCAGCAGCGAACTCACGCCGGGCGTGGCCAACCATCCACCAGGTGAAACCGGTGATGGTGCCGAGCATCACCGCGGCATCGGTGCCGTCGATGCGTCCATCGCTGGCGAGCAGCAGCGTGAGGGCACTTGCAAAGACGACCATGGGCCACTCGAGTCGGATGGCGGCGCGCTGGACCGGCAACGCGGCGACCAGCGCCGACACACCGAGGATGCCCGTGAGGTTGAGGATGTTGGAGCCGACGACATTGCCCACTGCCAGGTCGCTCTGGCCCCGCAGGGCCGCCAGCACGCTCACAACGAGCTCAGGGAGCGAGGTACCGACCGCGACGACGGTGAGCCCGATGACGGCAGGGGTGACTCCGGCGTGGCGGGCGATCGCGACGGCACCCCGGACCAGCGCCTCGCCGCCGCCGGCGAGCAAGCCGAGGCCGAGCAGCACGAGGCCAACCGCAACTGGAAGGGTCATAGCTTGGGCAGCGGCAGCGCACCGGTGGCACGGCTGCCGAAACGCTTGAGCTGCAGGTCCAGCAGGCGCTGGATGTCGTCGAGCTGGGACTGCTGGAGCGGCAGCTGCTGCAGCGCCTGGCTCTCGAGCGCGGTGACCCGGGCCTTGAGTGACGCTACCTGCCCATCCACGATCTGATCGACCGCCGCGCGGGCCTTCTGCTCCGCCTTGGCGAGTTCCTCGCCCAACAGCCCCCGCAGCCGGTCAGCGATGGCTTCATCGAGGTTGGAACGCACCGAGATCGTCGGGCTGCCGACCGTGCCGCCGAGATCGGCCCGGATCCGGAGCTGTGTCAGGCCGGAGACCACCCGCCAGACGGTGGATTCGACCAGCGAGGCCGCGGCGAGTCGGGTCGAGTCGCCCTGCCAGCTCGCCGCAGGAGCATCCACCTCCCACGTCCCGGTCAGGCGATCCCCTGCCCCGAGCGAGAAGGCGAACCGAACGGTGCTCCGGCCCGGGGTGACAGAGATGGGCAGCCCGGGAAAGCCAATCGCGGGGAGCGGCACGCCGGTCACCTCGGCCACCACCGAGTCCATGGGCGACGCACCGAAGTGCCGGGAGAGTCCGGAGACGGTGAGCCGGATGGGGTGGTCGCCGCCGAGCGTCCCGGTGGCACTGAGCAGCGCGGGGCGGCCGTAGAGCGCGGGCTGCGAGGTGATGCCGGCCAGCGAAAGCTTCAAGCCGGCCCCGCCCGCCGTCACATCGACATCACCCTGACGTAGCAGGAACCGGGGATACTCCTTCATTCTGGGAAACTCGACCGTGGTCCCGGCGCGGCGAGCACGCACCGGGCCGGGTCGATTCCACGGCTGCAGGCCCGGCGGCACATACCGTTCGATGAGCTTGGCGTAGAACAGCGCCTGCTGGAAGTAATCGGTACTCTGCTGTCCGAAGAGCGCACCGCCGATGTTCGGCCCGTCGAAACTGGGAAGCTCGAGCAGGGATTTCGCGAGCGCGTAGTCCCGCTGCCGGGCGGCATCGACCCCGGCCAGTCCCTGCTGCAGCAGCCCGAACGAGGCCTTTGCGCTCTGTTCCAGCGAGGCGACACGGGCCTTCGCCTGCTTCACCCGGTCGAGGGCCTGCCTCACGTCTTTCAGTGCAGTCGCCGCCTCGGCGAGCCCGAGCTTCTTTGGATCGGTCTGCGCGAGGCGGGTGACAAGAGCGGAGGTGGAGTCCACCAGCGGCTTGAGCGCGAGCTGCTGGAGCGAGGAATCGAAGGCGGCCCGGGTGGAATCCGCAGTCACGACCAGCGCCGCCGCCGCCTTCACGGTCCCGAGGTGGTCGGGGTGAAGCACCAGGCTCTTCACCGTATCGATCCGCCCGAGGGCGAGGGTGGGAAACTGGAATTTCTCCCGGGCCCACTGCTCGGTGCTGCGGAGCAGCCGGGCGGCGGGGCTGTTCGGGTCCGCCGGATGTGCCGGGGTAGCGCGGGTAGTCAGGAACTTGAGGCCCGACAGTGTCAGCCGGTCGACCACGATCTTCTTCTCGGCCAGCGGGACCGGGTCGAGGTCGATCGTGATGGCGCCGGCCTCGAGCAGGTTGCGCCGGGGATCGCGCGGGTCAGCGATGGCCAGTCCGGTGAGATCGACCGCGGCTTCGGCTTCGCGGAGCCTGAGACTGGCAAGGTCGACCTGCGTCCCGAGGGTTTCCTCGAGGGCGGTGGCCGCCTCGTAGCGGGCGACCTGGTCGGCGAGGAGGAGCCAGAGCACGACCAGCAGCACCGCGACCAGCAACAGTGGCCCGATGGCGCGCCAACGGAACAGCTTGAATCGCGGGCTCATTGCGGCTCGAACCAGCTATAGACGTTGTACACCTTCGAGGCCTTGAGGCCGCGCATGAACCGGGAGTTGAGCACCCGGTGGCCATAGGTCGCCCGGTAGTGCCCCACCGCCAAGCGGGCCGCGACGTAGATCGGCACCGCGCACACCAGCCACACCGCGAAGCTGCCGAGCACAACGCTGTTGTTGAATCCGGTATAGGGCAGCAGCGGAATGTTGTACCAGTCGGTCCAGAGACCGCGGAGCCCGGGGATCTCCAGCAACAGCAGGCCGACCCGATCGAACAGCGGGTCGAGCAGGAAGCCGACGGGGGTGAAGAGCGCCAGACCAAGCATGCCGCCCCCGAAGGAGACGTTGAGCAGCACGATGGCGGCGAAGAGCACCAGGTTGTGCGCGTTCATGAGTGGGGTGAGCCCGATGCCGGCGCCGAGCATCATGCCGGCCGCCACCTGCCCGGGGGTGCCCTCGGAGTGGAGCGTCCGGAACAGCGACTGGAGCAGCTTGAGGAGGGTGAGCATGGTGGAAAGTAGGGAGAAGTCGGGACAGGGAACAGGCGGTTGGGCGATTAGGCGATTGGGCGATTAGGCGATTAGGCGATTGGGCGATTAGGCGATTAGGCGGTTGGGCGATTAGGCGGTTGGGCGATTGGGCGATAGGGCGATAGGGCGATTGGGCGGACGGGCGAATGCAGTTGCTGTCATCCTGAGCCCGCAGGGCGAAGGATCTCTTTGCCCCGGAGCCGTGGCCAGGTCTCTCCTTCGACCGCAAGAGATCCTTCAGTCGCTACGCTCCTTCAGGATGACAACTCTGGATGCCAACGGCTAACGGCCGACGGCCTACGGCCATTGGCTGACGGCTGACGGCTGACGGCTGACGCCCCTGCGATGTATTCTTTCCGGCCTATGACCCGCACTCCATCCCCCCTGGAAGTCCACAAGTTCGGCGGCGCCTCGCTGGCGGACCCGACCGCCGTCCGGCACGCCGTCGCCATCATCCGCGGCCTGCCCGGTCCCCGAGTGATCGTCCTCTCCGCCATGGCCGGCGTCACCGACCTGTTGCTGGAGGTCGCGACCCGCGCCCAGGCCGGCGAACTGGTCCCGGCGCTGACGGCGGCGGCGACGCTCCGGGCCCGGCACCAGGCGGCAGCACGCACCCTGATCCCCGCCGGCCGCGAGCGGCAGGAGCTGCTCGCGTTCATCAACGCGCAGGTGGATGAACTCGAGAGTCTGGCGCGGGGCCTGAGTATTCTCCGCGAGCTGACGCCACGCACCAGTGACTTCCTTGTCGCCCGAGGGGAGCGGCTCTCGGCCCGCCTGGTGGCCACCTCGCTGATCGCCGGGGGCGTCAAAGCCGAGTACATCGATGCGGCCGGGGTGGTGCTGACGGATGCCGGGTTCGGCAACGCGTCGCCCGATCTGGCCCGCACCGATGCCGCCCTGCGCCAGACCCTCGGCGCCCTGCTCAAGCGCGGGATCACCCCGGTCCTCACCGGCTTCATCGGGACGGCGCCGTCCGGCGAAGTCACCACGCTGGGGCGCGGTGGCACCGATCTGACGGCAGCGCTGGTGGGACGCGCCCTGGGGGCGAGCCGGATCAGCCTGTGGAAGGATGTGCCGGGGCTGCTGACCGCCGACCCGCGGGTGGTGCCGGACGCCCGGGTGCTGCCGCAACTCAACGTGCGCGAGGCGGCGGAGCTGGCCTATTACGGCGCCAAGGTGCTGCATCCGCGGGCACTGGTGCCGATCCTGGGCCGGAAGATCCCGGTCTTCGTCCGCCCCTTCGGTGAGCCCGGCGCGCCCGGAACCGAGGTGTCGGAGCGGGAGACCGGACTCGACGTGCCGGTCAAAGCCCTCTCCGCCGCACCGGGCCAGGCGCTGGTCACGGTCGAGGGCAACGGGATGCTCGGCGTGCCAGGCGTCGCGGCGCGTACCTTCGCCGCGCTGCAGCACGAAGGCATCTCCGTCTCACTGATCTCGCAGGCTTCCAGCGAGCACTCGATCTGCTTCTGCGTACCCGCCGCCAGCGCGATCCGGGCGCAGCAGTGCCTGCGAGGGGCGTTCAGCCAGGAGATCCTGCACCGCGACATCGACGGCGTCACGATCCGCGATGGCGTCGCGACGGTCGCGGTGGTCGGCCTGGGCATGGCGGGGACGCCGGGGGTGGCCCACCGCACCTTCCATGCGCTCTCGCAGGCGGGCATCAACGTGATCGCCATCGCGCAGGGCTCCTCGGAGCTCAACATCTCCGCGGTGGTCGATGAGGCACAGGCGGGCGAGGCTCAGCGCGCGATTCACGCCGCCTTCCAGTTAGGCAAGGTCGGTGGCGGCTCGGTCGCCCCGCGGGACCGGCTGGATCTCTTCCTGCTCGGGTTTGGCCGGATCGGCCGCAGCCTGGGGGACCTGGTGGCCGAGCTGCCGTCGCACGGCACCAAGGTCCGGATCGTGGGTGTCGCCGACCGCAGCGGGGTGGTCTTCGATCCGGAGGGGCTCTCCCCCCATCGGCTGGCGACGATCGCGCGGGAAAAGGCCAAGGGCCACTCGCTACGGCACATGGACGGCGGCCGGGCCGACACGGCGGAGGAAGCGATCCGGCGGACCCTGCGGCACGCCCTCTCCCACCCGGTGCTGGTGGACGTCACCGCCGACGATACCACGGCGGTCGTGCGAGCGGCGCTGACCCACGGCATGGACGTCGTCCTGGCCAACAAGAAGCCATTGGCGGGACCGGCAGCGGAAGCCGAAGGGTTGCTCTCACTGGCGGCGACGCACGGCCGCCGCCTGCGCTATGAGGCGACGGTCGGTGCCGGCCTCCCGGTGATGGACACCTTCGCCAAGCTGGTCGAGACCGGCGACGAGGTGCGCTCCATCGAAGGATGTGTCTCCGGCACGCTCGGCTTCCTGCTGTCGGAGCTGGAGCGCGGCCAGAAGTTCTCCCGCGCGCTGCAGGCCGCCATCGACGCGGGGTACACCGAACCCGACCCGCGTGAGGACCTGTCGGGGGCGGATGTCGCCCGCAAGGCGCTCATTCTCGGCCGACTGATGGGCTTCCGGGGCGAGCCGGCCGCGGTCGTGACGGAATCGCTGGTCCCCCCGGCGGCGCGCAGTCTCCCGCTGAAGCAGTACCTCGGCCGGCTGGCGAGCTTCGACAGCGAGTGGAGCGAGCGGGTGCGCGCGGCGCAGAGCAAGGGACAGGTCCTGCGCTACATCGCCACCGTTACACCGCGCCGGTTACGGGTCGGGCTCTCGGCCGTGAACCTCAACAGTCCCTTCGCGTCGCTGCGCGGAACCGACAACCAGATCGTGTTCACCACCGCGCGGTACCGGGAGCATCCGCTGGTGGTCCGCGGACCCGGCGCGGGGCCGCTGGTGACGGCGGCGGGGGTACTGAATGACATCCTGGCGGTGGCGCGGAAGTAGGTGGCAGGGAGCAGGCGCTAGGCGCTAGGCGGATCGAAGTTTGCACCGCACGGGATATTGCTAACGGCTAACGGCTAACGGCCAATGGCCGTTGGCTGACGGCTGACGGCTGATGGCTGATGGCTGACGGCTGAACGCCGAACGCTCTTTTCTCATGGAGTCCCAGTGACAGTTCTCCGCATCCGCGCCTTTGCGCCGGGGTCGGTCGGCAACATCGGCGTGGGTCTCGATATCATGGGGCTGGCGCTGAATGGGCCCGGCGACGTGGTCGAGGCGGAACGGACCGCGGAGCCAGGGGTGGTCGTGCTTGATGCTGGCCACCCCGATCTTCCCACCGAGGCGGGCGCGAACACGGCGGCCCTCGCGGCGCAGGCCGCGCTCCGGCTGGCGGGCATAACCGGTGTCGGCGTGGCCCTGCGGGTGATCAAGGGGCTTCCGCTCTCCGGCGGGCAGGGGGGAAGTGCGGCGTCGGCGGTCGCCGGGGCCGTGGCGACCAATGCGCTGTTCGCCCTCCACCTCACGGAACAGCAGTTGCTGGAGTGCGCGCTGGCCGCCGAGGCCTGTGTCGCGGGATGGCACCTCGACAACATCCTGCCTTCGCTGATCGGCGGCATCGTCCTCATCCGCGATGCCCGTGCCTACGACTACCTGCGGCTGCCGATTCCCGCGGGCCTCCACATTGTGCTCGCGCACCCCGGCCAGCGGCTCCGCACCGTGGAGGGGCGCGCGGTCCTGCCGCGCGAGGTGCCGCGCGACGTCGCGATGCACCAGGCGGCCCAGGTCGGAGCGATGGTCCTTGCGTTCGCGACCGGCAACCTCGATCTGCTGCGCCGCGCCCAGGACGATCGTATCGCC
>JANMYS010000025.1:0-25559 GCA_031382385.1 Gemmatimonadota bacterium | reverse complement strand
GCCGGGGCGCCTGCCGCCCGGAGGGCGATCGTGGCGTAGCGCGCTGCCACGCCCGGTGGGATCTGGTAGCGGTCGCCATCAACCGGAGAGACAATCGTCAGGCGACTTGGCGCATCGGCGGTGCGATGACCGGCAGCGGTGGCTGGCGTCGACGCGGTTTCACTTCCGACGACCGCGAATGCTGGACCATGTGAACCGGCTGCGGTAGTCCCCCGGGTGCCGGCCCATTCCGCGAACTCCACCGGCAGATGGATGCCACCATCGACATGCCAATTACAGTGGCGCGCTGGCTCGGTACCGGGGAGAAAGTATTCGGTGACACCAGGGCACTGTGCCGTCGCCCGAAGCCCGGAGAGCCGGCAGATCGTCACCGGCGTGAGACCCAGATCCGCGGGGTGTACCAGGTCACCGGGCGGATACCGGTTGCCGGTCAGCAGCACCGCCCGATGCAGCAGCGGCCCGGCGCCGGTGATGCCACTGACCCCCTGCATCGGCTGGCCGCTGAAATTGCCCACCCAGACGGCCACCGTAAAGTTGGCCGTCGTGGCCGCCGCCCAGTTGTCGGTAAAGTGCCGACTGGTACCGGTCTTGGCAGCGGCACGGAACGGCCAGTCAAACGGGGTACTCGCCCCGAACGCGGGAATACGTGCGACCGGATCGGCGAGAATATCGAGCACCAGCGCGGCGGCGCGGGGCGAGACGACGCGGCGGCGCGTTCCGGCAGTCCGGTCGGAGGCGAACCACTGCGTCCGACTCCATTCGCCACCCCGCGCCAGCGTGCGATACCCGTTCGCCAGCTCGAGCAGCGTCACATCGCCATTGCCGAGCGCCAGTCCCAGCCCGTAAAACTCCGGTGGCCGTGAGAGCGATGTGAAACCCGCCTGCTGCAGGCCGCGCAGCAGCGAGGCATACCCGATCCGGTCGGCCAGCTCGACGGCGGGGACGTTGTAACTGCTCGCCAGCGCCTCGCGCGCCCGGACCGGGCCGTGATACTCCCGGTCGTAGTTGCGCGGGTGATACGGTCCGCCCGCGGTCTGGTAGGTTTTCGCGACATCGGCGAGCACGGTCGCGGCGGTGATGCCGCGATCGAAGCTCATGGCGTAGAGAAACGGCTTGAGCGCGGAACCCGGTTGCCGCGGGCTGATCACCATGTCGACCTGACCGGCAGTATCGGCCCAGAAATCGGGTGATCCGACCCAGGCCACAATCTCGCCCGAACGATTATCCAGCACCACGACCGCCGCCTGCCTGCCACCGCGGTCCGCCAGCAGCTCGACGGTCTGGCGAACTTCGCCCTCCAGCTCAGTCTGCAGATCGAGATCGAGTGACGTGCGCCAGGTGCCGCTGAGTAGGCGCCCGCCCTGCTCCGCCTCCTGCAACAGGCGACTGGTGAAGTGGGGCGCGAGGAAGGGACGACCCGCGCCCGCCGCCACGAGGGGCTCGAGCCCGGCCCGCAGCACCTCGTCCTCGGTGGCGTAGCCCTGCGTGTGCAGCGCCGCGAGACCAACCGATCGGCGGATCCGGGCACGCGACGGATCCACCAGCGGATTCTGGCTCGACGGCGCCCGCGCGAGCGCGGCAAGCAACGCCGCCTGCCCCAGACTGGCCTGTTCAGCTGATGCGCCAAAGTACAGTTGCATGGCCGCGCCGACCCCGATGGCGCCCTGCCCCAGCGGAACACGATTGAGGTACTGCTCGAGGATGACGGACTTGGAGAGATGCGCTTCGAGGCGCAGCGCCCAGAGCGATTGCACCAGCTTGTCATTCCAGCCGCGGCCGACCGGGTGGACCAGCCGGGCGAGCTGCATCGTGATCGTCGAGGCGCCGGAAATGACCCGGCGCGCGGCGAGGTTGTCGCGCACCGCGCGAGCCACCGCGCGCAGATCGATGCCGTGATGCTGATAGAAACGCCGGTCTTCCACCGCGACGAAGGCACGGGGAAGGTCGGGATCAACCGTGGCAAGCGGGACCCATCGGGTCAGGCTGCCATCGTCAGCGCGGGTACGGCGAAGCGGCACGCCATGCCGGTCGGTCAGCGTGAGACTCTGGGCCCGCGCCGGGGCGAGCAGCCCCTCGGAGAGTGGCCACGCGATCCAGGTCGTGACCGCGATGATGAATGTCGCGATGCAGCTCAGGGTCCAGCGGACGAAGCGTTGCATGGCCGTTAGCCGTTGGCCGTTGGCCATTGGCCCCCGGCGACTAGTCTGCTACTCCCCACTCCCTACCGCCTATCGCCTACCGCCTACCGCCCACCGCCTACCGCCTACCGCCGCTCCACCGTAAACACCCCGCCGTCACTCCGCCCATACACCGCCGGGTTGTACATCTCCTCCGCGTGGGCCGGAGGCCGGATGAACACACCGGGCGTCGTCGCGCGCGCGAGGTAGGTCATGGAGTAGGTCCCCTGCCACAGCACCGTCGCGGAATACACCACCCGATCGTCGCGGATCTCCTTGTGATCGAACGGCGTCCACCAGCCGCTGTCCCACCGGCCGTAGTACCACCTGTCACCCGCCCCGCCCGACACCTCCGACTCCGCCGATTCAGGGGTGAGAAAACTCTGCACCTGATCCCGGCCAGGACCGGGGACCAGGCTTGCCGTGCGCAGGCTCAGGTCCACCGCTTCCAGGCCAGCAGGAAGCGCGTCGTCAATGACCACGAACTCGCGATCCACCGGCACCGTCACCCGAAGGCGGACGCGCACCAGCTCTCCTTCGGCGATGCTGACAATCGGGGACTCCTTGTCGTACCGCTCGTACCACCGCTCGACCCGGATGCCCTGGTCCTCGGGATTGACCGGGCGCTGCAGCGGGACTTCGCTGACGGTGAGGTAGTAGTAGATCAGCGCGCCGGTGCCGTCCGCCGCGAGCGTCAGCCGCAGCCGGGTCCGGCCATCACTCGCCTTGGTGAGCAACCCGCTGAGTGCAGTACTTGAATCCCGGATTGTCAGCCGCGCCGTCAGCGCGGGCGCTTCCGGCACAGTGAACAGCGTCCGCCCACCGCTCTGCACCGTGAAAGCCCGACCCGCGCCAGCGCGCATCCGCTTGTCGAACGCCGTGAGGGCGGTGACCGCCGCGGCATAGTCCTGCGTGTTCCACGGCGAGAGCACACCGGCGCGCCCCTGCTGCACGAGGGTCTCCACCAGCGGACCAATCAGTGTATTCGCCGAGTCGACTGCGAGCGTGGCGCTGAGCAGGCGGGCGATGGGGCGCACCCGCGATTCGAAGTAGTGGGTCCGGTGCAGCGCCACCTCCGGCATCGTCGCACGCCGGCCCTCCACCGTCACCGAGTTCCACGCCGGCTGCAGCAGGGTCCGCGCAGCGCGGAACGCCTTGCGCCGCGCCAGCACCTCGGCCAGCCGCACCCGATCCTCCCACGCGAGCTGGGCAGCGTTCCGCAACAATTCGTTCTCTGCCGCGATCTCCGGCTTGCCATAGCGGCTCAGGAAGTCGGCGGCCGCGACCTGATCGGCCAGCCGGCCCTCCACGCTCTCGTACCACTGCGCCACCGGGGCGCGGATCGGCGCCGGATTGTTGAGCTGGGTCCGCAGATACTCGGCGAGATGCGCGAGGACCGAGTCACTCACCACGATCCCGGCGGACTTCGCTTCGAGCAGGGCGTGACCGGCGTAGGCCGAGAGCCACGGCGTGGTCCAGTCGTTACTGTCCCAGTAGCCGATCCCGCCGTCGGGCCGTTGCCTCCGCGTCAGCAGCCCGACCGCCGTCTCGATCTCCCGTTTCGGGTTGCCGGGGAGCAGCGTCACCCCCTTGAGGCCCTTCTGGGCCTGAAATAAGGCGATGATCGGCAGCACCGCACTGGACGCCTGCTCGGTGCAGTAGTAGGGGTAGACCCGGAGTTGCCAGGCGAGGCCCTTGATGTAGCTCAGCGGAGAGCTGCCCGAGGTGAGCACCAGGCGCGAGCGCTCGGGGTCGAGCCCGTCCGGCAACAGCATGTCCGCGGTCGCGGTATCCGTCAGCACCCCGGACACCGTCCACGCCCGCGGCCGGTACGCCGGCTTGATCGCGAGGCGCGACTGCACCGCGTCGGCATCTCCGGCGCCACTCACCCGGAACCGGAAGGTGGCGCTGTCGGCCTGACCCAGCGGTCCATTGCCCGGCTGGCGGAAGTCGAACCGGACTTCCCGCCCACGGCCGGCTTCGAGTGTCGCCTTCTGCAGTGCGACACTGGTGAGGTGGCTGCCGGTGGCCTCCGCCTGCACCTGCACTTCCGGCGTGCCACCCGCGCGCTGGTTGACCACCACACCCGCGCGAAAGCTGTCGCCCTGGCGCAGGAACCGCGGGAGTGCGGGACGCGCGACGAGCGGCCGCGTCACCAGCATCGGCGACTGGCCCTTCCCATAGCGGTCGTTGGCCGTCACTGCCACCGCCATGACGCGGAAGGTGGTGAGGTTGTCGGGCAGCTTGGCTCTGGCGGTGGCGACACCGTTCGAGTCCGTGACCACGCTGCCGAGGAAGAAGGCCGTTGTCTTGAAGCGGGAGCGCAGGATATCGCTGTCGCCCCGGCCGCCACCACCCCCGGGCGCGCGGGCACCCTTCTCTCCCTCGGGCACCTGCGGCGCGACCGTGGTCAGGTTGCTGGCGAGCCTGAGGCCGAGGCCGCGGGGCGCATAGAGCAGGTCGATGGGATCGGGCGTCTGGTAGCCGGTCAGCGCCAGTACCCCTTCGTCCACCGCCCACAACGTCACCTCGCCGCGCTGCGCCTTGCCGGTGACATCGGTCAGCGCCACGCGGACCTGCGCGGTGTCGCCGGGACGATACTCCCGGAGCTGCGGATCCACCGTCACGGTGAGCCGCTTCACCTCCGGCGTCACCCGGAGCTCGGTGTACCCCACACGGATCGTCGGACGGCCTGGATCGTCGAGGGCGCCGGGCGGGGCGCTCCGGCCACGGGTGACCATCACCGAGACGAAGACATTCGGCGCCCACGATTCCTTCACCGGAAACTTGAGCGTCGTGGAACCGGAGGTCAGACGCATCCGGCGCTGCTCGATCAACCCCTCCCGCTCGATCGTGATCCACGCCTCGGCGTCGGTGAACGGCGACGCCACCAGCACCGTGGCGGTGTCGCCCACGCTGTATCGGCTGCGATCGGGAATGAGGTCCATCTTGAACTGGCTCTCATCGTTCCAGGGAACCCAGTCGCTGCCGGTCGCCCACCGGCTGAGACTGGTGCTGGCGAGCCGGCCGGCCTCGTCTGCAGCGGTGAAGGTCAGGTTATAGGTCCCGCCGGAGGGCGGTGTGAAACGACAGTCGACAGGCGTCGCGCCGCTCACCACATCGCACCGGCCGACGGTGTCCGAGACCCACTCGCCGTACACCTCGCTGTAGCCGCCCCGCGAGCGGTGCACCCGGTGCCACTCTTTCCGCACGATTGTTCCGCGCACCTTCACTCCGGCCACGCGCCGGCCATCGGGGCGCACCGCGATGATCCCGACCGACGCCGCCTTGCCGGCGGTCCAGAAATACGATTCCCCCTGGGGTTTGCCTCCTAGGTAAAAGGAAGCGGGATGCACGATCACTGACGCGGAGGCTCCCGCCACCTGGCGATTGACATCGATCACGCCGGCCTCGATCGTCGCGCGCGCGGGCCGGCCCTTCACTGGCGCCACCAGCGCCGAGCGCAGCGTGATTCGCCCCTGCGCGTCGAGGGTGTCGCTGCCCTGGCCGAGCACCTGAGTCTCATTGCCGCCCCGCTCCTCCTCCCACCACCACCCGTTCTCGCCGAGGTAGAAGCCCTCGGTCCCGGGAATGTCGAGCGACCAGAAGTCCAGGCTGGTCTGCCGCGCAATCCAGGTGACCTCGGCGCGCGCCATCGGCGCGCCGAAGAGGTAGCGTGCCTCGACGCGGGCGGTGATCGAATCGCCGGGAAAGCGCGTTCCGCTGTCGGTGCTGGCCTGCACCAGGAATTCGGGTGGCCGGTATTCGGCGACGTGATAGGAGGTCTGGGCGACATCGATCCACGCGGCATTGCGCCGCTGCTGCAGCCGGACGTCGTAACTGCCCAGCGGGAGATCGGCCGGCAGGGTGAAGCGCTGGTCCGACGTGCCAAAGCTGGAGAGGGCGACGGTGGTCTCCTTGAGCGAGCCACCGTCGCGACCGGCGAAGATCCATTTGAGGCTGTCGCCACGGGCCGGTATCGTCAGGGTGCCCAGCGTGCCGCTCCGGACGATCGCCTTGGCATAGAGTGGCTCACCCGGCCGGTAGATGCCGCGCTCGGTGAAGACCGCGGCCGCCAGGGGAAAGCGATCACTGCCGTAGGCCGACCGCGCATTGAAGCGCCAGGGGCTCAGGTCGGCGTCGTACTCGCTGATACTGGTCAGGGCGCGGTCATTGCCCAGGGCGGCAATGAGATAGCCCTCGAGACCGTTGTGGGAATACCCGGAGCTGGTGTCCGGCCGGAAGCCGGTGAGTGAGACGAGTCCCTGTGCGTCGGTCCGTCCGCGCGCACGCACGTTGCCCTCCATGTCATACAGCGTCACCAGCGCACCGGCCCGGGGCTTCCCGTCGTTGACGCCCGTCACCCAGACGACACCATCGCCGATCCCGATCTTGCCGTGCACGGCGAGGTCGGTCACCTGGACGATCGCCCACGGCTGGTTGGCCTGCCATTCCTGTGACAGCGATGGACTCGTCACCCGGACAAACTGCAGCACCGGGCTGCCCGCGCGCTGCGCGTTGTAGAGCGGGAGCTTCGCTCCGTAGAGCCGCACCCGGTCCCGGGCCCCGCTCACCGCCACCTTGCGAGTGACGCCAAGCTTCGTAATCAGCGCGAGCGCGCTGTCGTCCTGATTCCACCGGCTGTATTGCAGCGCCGCGGGGATGAGCCGGTCCGGCACCGGGGCGATCGTGACGGTGAGCGTATCCACGTTCACATGCTTGACCGCGAGGGTCCGGAAGGCGGCACGCTCGATCGTCATCCGGCCGTATTCGTGCTCCACCAGTGAGGCATAACCAGTCGTGCGGAACCCCGCGGCATTGTTGCCCTGCAGCTGCTGGCCGAAGATGTCGCGCAGAGCGGTATCGGCGATGGCGGCATACGCCGTGTGCGGCGTCAGCTGGGTTTCGAGGTACCAGCTATTGGACTCTTCGGTCGTGTCCGGCACGGTGAATTCCGTCGCCGGCAGGAGGGTGAGATGTCGCTGGATCTCCGCACCCTTCACCGGCGTGGTGAAGCTGAGCTGCACGCCACCGGTGGGACAGTTGCCTTCACCGCTGCAGGCCGCGGATTCGAACCGGAACGGGCCGTAGGTATCAAAGCCCCAGCGCACGAAAGGTTTGGTATTCTCCCGATCAACTACGGTCAGGGCGACGAGCGCGCCGTGACAGTTGAGCGGCAACGGCTTCTCCGGGGCCAGCGTCAGCACCCGACGCAGGCTGTCGGCGTCGCGGTCGCGGTCGTACCCGCCCGCCTGGCCGTATTGCCAGGGGTCGTTCTCACCGATCGGGCGCTGCCCGACGACCTTCAGCGCCACCCGGGCGGGCCGACCACACGACTCCGCCAGATCGAGATAGGCCAGCGATTTCCAGTCGCTCTTCTCGACAGCCGAACTGTAGAGGAGATCGAAGGTCGCGTCGGACTGCAGGAAGCGGGGTTGTTCGTTCTCGTTCGCCGGGAGTCCGGTGAGCAGCGTCGGCCCCGCCACGCTGAAGCTGTAACTGAAGGGAGTGGTTAGCCGGCTGCCGTCCATCGCCGTGAAGCTGTTGGCGATCGTGACGGTGTAACTCTGCCCGGCGGCGAGCGGACGCGACGGCCGAAACCGCAGCGTGACGGGATCGCGCCATTCCACCTTGCCGGGCACCGACGGCACGATGCGGAAGATCCCCGCCGGATCGATACTGCGATCGAGCGAGCCCGCGACCGGACGGTCGAACGTCACCTGAATCGGCGCCGTGGCGGAGCCTTCACCACTCGGACTCGAAGCGAGGACCTGCAACGCAGGCGGCGGCTCGACGGTGAAGGCGGCCACCGCGAGCACGGCAAGGATCCGGGGGGAGAGCATGGGGGACCACTCCGAGAGGGGACTGACCGAGCGGAAGATTGCTGCGACGGGAACGGCGGTCAATCGCCTGGTGCGGAGAGCTCGGCGGGGTCGAGAAGACGGTGGTAGGCGGGGGCGTCAGCGGGTAGCGGCCGCCCGCCGGTCGGCCCGTTCCCGGGAGATCAGCAGATTGGGGATTAGCGAGGTGGGGCCGACCGCCGGTCTAGCGGCCCTTCCTGGCCGGCCACCAGACCTGGGACGACCGCGGCAGACGGGCATCAGCACGCCGGTGCCGATGCTTGCGCCTGCGCGCGGGTGGGCTGAACAGCCCGGCCCAGGGTGCGGCTCGCTTCATGTCAGGAATCTTCCCGCTGAATCTCGGCCAGCCACCCGTAATCCTCCAACATCACCCGCCGCATGGCCTCACCGGGACCCGGGAGGGGCAACTCGAGACCATGCACCACGGCCAGGTACATCTGCTGAACCTTTCCAGCGAATTCCGGGGGGCAGTCGCCCGACAGTTCCGTCACTCCGCTGTCCGGCAGCGCGGCCCACCGCAGTCGCAGCCACGCGACTGCGCCACTCACCAGAGCATCCCCGCGGGCGGTCACCGCCCCGGCCGACGTCAGTGTCAGCCGGCAGGCCTCCCGCACCTGCCCATGAACGCCGCAGAAGAGGATCGTTGTTCGGCGCTCCAGCTCGCCGTCGTAGCTGCCCGTGCCTGTCCTCACCAGGCGCCCGCTGAGCTGCTCATGGCCACCGTTGATGCAACCCGGATTCGTCGCACTGGCCAGCTGCGGCCACTCGCTCTGCAGTCGGAGGCGATAGGCCGCGGAGAGCACACCGGACCGGCCCGGATCGCGGCTGAGCGCGACGGTGCGCAGGGGGAGGGCGACCTGCGCCGCCACGGGGGTGGCCAGCAGGGGGAGGGCGAGCAGCAAGAACGAACGACGCATAACGATCTTCCGTTGGGGTTGATCGCTACTAAGACAAGTCGCGTGCCAGTGAGCGCATGCCACCGCGGGAAGAGGGGCAACCGGCGGCCCGGTAACACCTTGACCCGCCCGGCGGCACCGCGAGGTGCCACCGGACGGGCCAGCAATCACTACAATCCTGTCCGGGGTCTTTCGGCCACGGACAGAAATGTCAGAAGAAGCGTCGTGGGTCCACGCCGTGCTTCCGCAGTTTGTAGCGAAAAATGCGCTCCGTGGTGCCCAGCCGCTGCGCCGCGCGCGCCACGCTGCCGCGCGTGGCCTTGAGCGCGTCCTGGATCAGGTCGCGCTCGAGCTGCGCCACTTGAACCACCAGCGAGCCGGGCGCGGCCGCCTCCGCATCCGGGGCCTGCAGCGTCGGCGGCAGGTGGCGCCCATGAATCGCGTCTCCGGCGCAGACCACGACCGCCCGTTCGATGATATTCTCCAGCTCGCGCACATTGCCGGGCCAGTGATACCGCATCAGGAGGTCGATGGCCGGCGTCGTGATCCGGCGAATCCGTTTGCCGCTCACCTTGGCGTACTTCTCCAGGAAGTGGTCGGCGAGCAGCAGGATGTCCGGCTTCCGTTCCCGCAGCGGCGGCAGGAAGACGGGGTACACGTTCAGCCGGTAGTAGAGGTCGTCCCGGAAGGTGCGGCCGAGGATGGCCTGCTCCAGGTTCTTGTTTGTCGCGGCGATGACGCGGACATCCACCCGCACCGTTTCGTTGCCGCCCACCCGTTCGAACTCCCGCTCCTGCAGCGCCCGCAGCAGCTTGGCCTGGGTCGGCAACGAGAGTTCCCCGATCTCGTCGAGGAAGAGCGTCCCGCCATGGGCGATTTCGAACTTCCCCTTCTTCCGGGCCAGCGCGCCGGTGAAGGCACCCCGCTCGTGGCCGAACAGCTCCGACTCCATCAGCGTCTCGGGCAGGGCAGCACAATTCACCTTGATGAACGGGCCAGTGGCGCGCATCGAGTTGAAGTGGATGGCGCTGGCGATCAGCTCCTTGCCGGTGCCGGATTCGCCCCGGATGAGGACGCTGGTCGCGGTCGGCGCGACCTGCGCCACCTGGCGAAAGATCTCCCGCATCGGGCTGCTGGTCCCGACCAGGTGCCCGAAATCGTACTTCTCCCGCAGCTGCTCCCGCAGATCGCTGTTCTCCTCCCGCAGGTGGCGCCGCTCGGCGTCGATCGGCCGCTGGGTGCGAAGGGCCAGCGCGATCAACGAGGTAACGACGTGAAGGTATTTCGACAGGTGGGAGAAATCCCGGCCCCGCTCGAACGGCAGGTCAATCGAGAGCGCCCCCACCGGCCGGTGATCCAGCAGGATCGGCACGCAGAGGAAGCTGACCGTACCGGCGGTGCCTGTCGGGCGGCGGGCGCTGCGATGGAGAAATCGCGGCTCGGCGCCGACATCGGGGACGATCATCGCTTCACCGGTCTGGACAACGTGGCCAGTCACGCCTTCGCCCAGCTGATAGCGCACCCGCTGTCCCACCGGCGTGAGGCCGGTGGAGGCTTCGATGTAGAGCTCGCTCGTCTCCGCGTCGATCAGGGTGACGGCGCTCCGGGTTGCCCCGGGGTGACGAGCCAGGATCGTGAGCGCGCCTTCCAGTCCCAGTCCCAGCGCCGGCGCGCCGGAGAGGACCTGGCTCAGGTCGAACAGGGTCGAGAGTTCAGCCCCGCCGGCGGACTCATCCGGCACGGACGGGGAATCGCTCGCAACATCCGACAGGGACGTCGTCATCGGTCTGGGACCTCCGGAAAATCAGACGGCCCGCTCCGGATGGGAGCGGGCCGTCTGGAAAGATGAATATCCAATGCTAGCCGCGCCCCTCGCGTCCGATGAGTCCCCAATTCGTATTCGAATTGGTGAGCGCGATCCGGATGGGACAGTGGCGCGTGGGCATGGCCAAGAATAGGCGGGCGCCCTATCCAGAGTCAACGCGTGCTGCGCCCCCAGGACGGGTGTGACTCACCTGTGACACCGACAACCCCGCCCGCGCCTTACCACGGATGATCAGCACCACCGACACGACGATGATCACCGAGGCGACGATGGACCGAGTGTTGAGCGTCTCGCCGAGCACGGCCCAGCCAAGCAGCACCGCCACCATGGGGTTCACATAGCCGGCGGTGGCCACCTTGCTGGGCGTGGTCACCGTCAGCAGCCAGGCAAAGCAGGTGAAGGCGAGCAGCGAGCCGAAGACCACCAGGTAGAGGAATGCAAGCACCGACTCGGTCGTCAGCGCAGCCGCGGAGAAGGCACGCCAGTCGCCAGTGACGAGGCTCGCGAGCGTGAGCCAGAGGCCACCGGTCAGCATCTGCATGCCGGAGGCGAGCGCAATGTTCTTCGGCAGGTCCCCCGTCCGGGTCAGCACCGAAGCGAGCGCCCAGCCAATGGAGGAGCACACCACCAGGGCGGCCCCGAGCGGAGGAACGTGGGCCCCTCCCAGCCGGCCCGGCGCCACCAGCAGTGCCAGACCGAGAAACCCAAGGACGATGCCACCAAGAACAGCGACGGTGGGCCGCGACCCACCCGGGCGCATCCATTCGAACAGCGCCGTCCAGGCCGAGACCATGGCGATCAGGAGCGCCGTAAGTCCGGAGGCCATGAACTGTTCGGCATAGACCACCAACCCGTTGCCGAACAGGAAGAAGAGAGCGCCGAGCAGTACCGCCCAGCCCCACTGCGACCGGGTAGGCCGGGGCGCGCCGGTGGCGCGGGCATACAGGTACATGCCGGCGCCGGCCAGCAGGAAACGGCCTGCTGCCATGACGAACGGCGGGATGCTGCGGATCGCGTAGATGATCGCGAGGTAGGTCGACCCCCAGATCAGGTAGATCGTCGCAAAGGCGAGCAGCATCCGGGTGCGGTGCCGGGCAGTGGCCTCAGGCGTCATGGCCCGCCTCCAGCTCAGCCGGCAGTGGCAGGAGTGGACTTTCCTTGGTCGTGCTCAGGACCACGGTCGTACGGGTGCTCTGGACCCCCTTGAGCCGGCCGAACCGATCCCGCAGCAGCTGGCTCAGGGCCTCGGTGTCGGGGACGCGGACCTTGAGGAGATAGCAGTCCTCCCCCGCGACATGATGGACTTCCTGCACCTCAGGGATCCGGGACAGCGCGGCGCCGATCGTCCCGGCGCCGACCCGCTCCTCGGTGCGGACAAAGACGAAGGCGGTGAGGCCGAGGCCGACAGCGGCCGGAGCGATGCGGGTCAGGTATCCGGTGATGACGCCCCGCTGCTCCAGCTTGCGGATCCGGTCGAGGATCGCCGACGGGGCCATGTCGAGCTGACGGGCGATATCGGCGTTCGAGATGCGGGCGTTGGCCTGCAGCCGCCGGAGGATGGCGAGGTCGGTGGGGTCAATCATCAGGCACCTCCCCGGCATGGGGCAACGATTGTTCGGTCAATTCAATAATAACCAGAATAATCGTCGGCAGACAAGCCATTTCGCAGTTGAAACGTCGGACTCATCCCCGGAAGGACGATCGCCGATACTCAAGTACGATGACTACGGGCACCGCTGGACCGTCCTCACGGCTGACCTCCCGCCACCGCACGACCGGGCGACTCCTCCTGATCGAGGACGACGCTGATCTCGCACACCTCTTCGCCGCTGTCCTCGGCGAGGCCGGGCACACTGTGACGGTCGCCCCCACAGTCGCCTCGGCGCAGCATCACCTCGGCAGTGGCAGCTGGGACCTCGTCCTCCTCGACCTCCTGCTGCCCGATGGCGACGGCCGACAGCTGCTGGAGCAGCTTCGCTCCCAACCCACCACCAGCACTCTGCCGGTGTTCGTGGCCTCCGCCCGGGTGGGACCGCAGGCCCGCGCGGACTGCATCGCGCTCGGCGCCGACGCCTACTTCGAGAAACCGGTCGACCTGGACAGCCTGGTGCAGGCCGTCAGCCGACGGCTCGAGCGCTTCAGCCAGCACCAGGCCCAATCCCGGAGAGACCCGGTCACCGGCCTTCCCAACCGCGCCGCCTTCCTCGAAGCCTGCGCCACGCTCCGGGCCGGTCACCCGGGCGATGTGCCGATCAGTATCGCTGTGCTCGACTTCGACCACTTCCTCTGGGTGCGCGAGACCTGGGGCCGGACCTACGCCGACGGGATCCTGCGCCGAGCGGGCGTCCGACTCTCCATGCTGCTCAGCCAGGCCGATTGCCTCGCCCGCTGGGACGGATCGGACTTCGTCGTGGTGTTCGCCCGGCGTACCCCCGCGGAAGCAAGCCTCGCGCTGGAGTCGGCCCTCGAAACGCTCCGGACGGTCAATTTTCGCCAGGGCCACATCGAACCGCTGGTGCTCACGTTCTCCGCCGGCGTCACCGAGCTGGAGGCGGGTGGGTCAATCAATGACGCGCTCGCCCAGGCGGACCGGCTCTGCTATCTCGCCAAGGCCGCTGGCCGGACCCGCGTCGTGCACGGCGACGACACCACGGCCGTACCGGCTCGACGCATCCTCCTCGCGGAGGACGATCCGAGCGTCACGGTGCTGCTGCAGCGTTGTCTCCAGCGAGAGGGCTTCACGGTCTCTGCCTATCCCAACGGCAAGGCCGCGCTCGCCGCCATTCCGGAGAGCGGGGCGGCCCTGATCATCACCGATATCGAGATGCCCGAGCTCGACGGCCTCGGACTCATTCAGGGGATCCGTGAACACCCCCTCGTCCGCCATCTGCCCATCCTGGTGCTCTCGGGGATGGGCGACGAAGACACCATCGTGCGGGCCTTTGAACTCGGCGCCGACGAGTATGTCCTCAAGCCGTTCTCCGCTCGCGAGGTCGCTGTGCGAGTCCGCCGGCTGCTGCGCCGCCCGGCGACGGACGGGGTGATGGCGCCGGCAGTGAAGAGTGAAGCACAGAGGGTTGGGAGTAGCGAGTAGGGAACAGGCGGCTGACGGCTGATGGCTGATCGCTGGCGGCTGCTGTACGTTCCCTCCCCATGACCGTCACCTACCGCAGGACGCTCGGCCTCTTCTCCGGAACCATGGCGGTGGTCGGAGGGATCATCGGCTCCGGCATCTTCAACAATCCCGCCATTGTCGCCGCACGGGTGCACACGACGGCCATGACCCTTGGCGCCTGGGTGCTGGGCGGCGTCATCGCGGTGGCCGGGGCCTTCTGCTTCGGGGAACTGGGCCAGCGCCGGCCGAAGGCGGGCGGCGGGTACGTCTACATCCGTGAAGCGCTCGGGGCGCTGCCGGCCTTTCTCTATGCCTGGTCGCTGCTGCTCGTCATCGCGACCGGTGCCACCGCCGCCGTCGCGGTCACTTTCGCCAACTACACGCTGCCACTCCTGGGTCTCGGCGCTCGCTGGGCGTTGCCGTTGGCCGCCGGGGCCATTCTGCTGCTGACCGCGATCAACTACATCGGCATCCGTCCCGGGGCGATCACCACCAACATCTTCACCGTGCTCAAGCTGGCGGCGCTAGGGTTCCTGATCGTGGTGGGATTGACGGCGACGGGAGTTGCCGCCCCGGCCGCGGCCGCGAACCCGCCCGCGGCGAACCCGTTCCTCGCGATGGCGGCGGCGCTTGTGCCGGTGCTCTTCGCGTATGGCGGATGGCAGCAGACCAACTTCATCTCCGAGGAACTGGTCGACGCCGAGCGAAATCTGCCGCGGGCGCTGCTGCTGGGCGTGGGCATCGTGGTGCTGGTGTATGTGCTGGCCAACCTCACCTATCTCCGGACGCTGGGTGTCACGGGGCTGGCCACGAGCACGGCACCTGCCGCGGATGCCATGCGAGCGCTGCTGGGCGACACCGGCGCCACGCTGATCGCACTTGGCATTTCGGCTTCGACGTTCGGGTTCCTGAACCTCGTCATCATGGTTTCACCACGCGTATACCAGACCATGGCGGCCGATGGCCTCTTCTTTCCCGCCTTTGCGCGGCTCACCCCGCAGTTCCGCACGCCGGGCACGGCCATCCTCGCGCATGGCGGGTGGGCGGTGCTCCTGCTGCTCACCGGCACGTACGGGGCGCTGCTCGACTACGTCGTCTTCTGCGACTGGATCTTCTTCGGGCTGGCGGTGGTCTCGCTCTTCGTCCTGCGACAGCGGGATCAGCGCGCGGGAGTCATCGACCCGGCTGGGGCCTTCCGGGTACCGTTCTGGCCGTGGCCAGCAGTGCTGTTCATCGTGGCGTGCCTGTATGTCATGGCGGGTTCGGTGCGTTCGAATCCCTTCAATGCACTGCTCGGCAGCGGGATTCTGCTGCTGGGCGTGCCGATGTTCGCGTTCTGGCGGGGGCGGCGCACCATCAGCCGGTGATGCACGACGGCGCCCGCCGCGCCGGCCGCGCGCTATCTGTTGCCCTTCACGATTTCGATGCTGCCATTGACGGTGGTCAGGTCCAGTCCCCGTCCGCCGTCGCCGACGGTACCGCGCAGTGAATTCGGCCGCATCTTCCCCTGCACCGTGATGGGAAATTCGCTCTCGACTGAACCGTTGACGGTCGAGGCCTCGACGGTGAACGCCGCCTGCGCCGGGAGGGCGACCCTGATCCCGCCGTTGACGGTGGTGAGCCGGAGCGTCCCGGTCCAGTCGGCCCGGCCCATCCGCGCCTTGATGGACCCGTTGACGGTGGTGGCTCTGGCGGTCCCGGCGCCGGTGACCTCGATGCCGCCGTTGACCGTGGTCAGAATCGCGTCGCCCGGCAATTCCTCCCCTTCGATGTCACCGTTGACGTTGGCGCCGACAAACCGCACCCCCGCCGGCACCCGCACCTCGAACTCCACCTCAGTGTCGTTCTCCTTCATCTCACCCTGAAAATTGCTCCCCTCTTCGCAGCTCTGCTGACGTGTGGCCCGGCGCGAGGGGTAGAGCGCGCAGATCGTCACGCCGTTGCCGTGCTCGACCACCTTGATCTCCACCACAGTCGGGTCGCCGCGCCTGGCATGCTTGCTCGCCGTGACCTCGGCCTCGCCGCCGGTGGCGCGGGTCGCGTGAATCGTGCCGTTGATGCCGCGGACTTCCAGCGTCTTGCCACTGGCCAGCGGTGCGTGCCAGCGGAAGTCTTGCGCCGCCAGTGGCGACAGAGCGGCGAGGGGCAGAGCCAGGAGGACGAACGCAGATGAACGCATGATGCTCTCCGGAGGTCAGGGACGGGTGGGCGATTCGGGAGCGTCGGGGGTGCGCGTGCCACGCGCACCGCTCCGGCGCAGGGCGACGGTGCCATCGAACGACTCGAGCTCCAGCCGGGCCGAGCCCGTGCCCATCGTGAAGGTCATCCGTGCGTGGCTCGTGATGCCGTCGATGGTGACCGGGAAGTCGGACTCGAACTCCCCCTCCCAGGTCGAGACGCTCACCCGGGCGTTGATGGCCGGCGCGACCACCGTGACGTCGCCATTGTGCGACGAAAGGTGATACTCGCCGCCACTGTTGATGGTGCCGCCCAGCCGGATATCGCCGTCGACGGTACTTGCGTCGACGTTGTCCGACTCGATGGCGTCCATCAGGATCGCGCCGTCCACCGCATTGGCGCGGAGGTCACCGCTCGCGCCCCGCACCGTGATCGAGCCATCCACCGTGGAGAGGTTGAGGCGGCCGGTGGCGTCCGCCAGCAGGAGATTGCCCTCGACCGACTTGAGCGAGATGAACCCGGTGCCGCCGCGCACCTCGATTCCCCCCTCCACCGTCTCGATCGCAACGCTGCCGCGCGTACCCTCTACCCGCACATCGCCGCTCTGGCTGCGAAGCTGCAGCGCCATTTCGGCCGGGACGGTGAGGCGCCAGGTGACTTCCGCCGGACCGTAGCGCGCCCGGCCGTGCACGCTCAGCGTGCCACCGCTCTGGTCGGCATCGATTCGGGTGTCGTCGTCATGATCCGCCACGATGCGCACCGCCGCCCGATTCCAGGTGGTCACGGTGATGCCGCCCTGGAAGCTGGACAGCTCGAGTCGAGTCCCGGGACGGACCGCAATCGTCGTGTCGGTGCCCTGAATCAGGACGGCGGTGGCAAGCAAGGTCAACAGCATGGGGTTCCTTGGGGCTCAGCTGACCGCGCGGGTGAGCGCGGCGGCCTGGCGCAACAGATCGAGCTTGCGCAGCCGGGTCTGGGCCAGATGGCTATGGAGATATGTACTGGCGGAGTCGGTCGCGAGTGCGCGCTCGGCCTCCGCGATGGCACGATCAATCAACTGGAGCTTCTGGGTGACGACCCGCACCGTGGTGCTGTCGAGCCGGCCCTGCCCCGCCACGAGTTCCGCTTCGAGCTCCCGGATCGCGGCGTCGTAACCACGGCCGGCCTCGGACGAGGCAGCCGCGGGGACCACGGTCGAGGCGCCGGGGGACTGGGTGGTCGAGCGACGCCCCACCCCGGCGAACGACGCGCCGCCGTTCAGCAGCAGGGCCACCGCCCCGCCCGACAGCACCACGAGAGCGAGTCCCGCAGCGATCAACTGGGGCCAGGAGAACGACGGCCGGCGCCGACCCGGCGTCCCCCCGATGGCGGCCGCGACGCCGGGCCAGAGATCCGCCTGCGGGGGGGAGTCGTCCAGCGCCTGCGCCCGGCTGATCACCCGCCGCAGCTCGGCCAGAAGCGCCGCGCAGTCGGTGCAGCTGGCGAGGTGGGCGTGCACCTCCGCGCGGGCTGCCGGAGCGAGCTCGTCATCGAGATAGTCGGAGAGCTGTTCGGATGATGGATGCGGCATCGGAGTCATCCCAGGGTGCGCCGCAGCGCCATGCGGGCGTAGTGGAGCTGCGACTTGGAGGTGCCGGGACTGATGCCTAACAGCCCGGCGATCTCCTCGTGACGATAGCCTTCGACATCGTGCAGGACGAAGATCTTTCGCGCCCCGGCCGGCAGGCGCGCGATGGCGGTTTCGAAGTCGAGCCCCACCGCCGGACTGGTGCTGCATGCCGGGGCGTCCAGTCCCGCCGCCGGCTCCTCCAGAAACCGCTGCCGGAAGCGGCTCCGTTCGGAGCGCCGGTTGAGGATGACGTTGACCCCCACCCGGTGGAGCCAGGTCCCGAACGCCGATTCGCCCCGAAAGGTGTGCAGCTTCTGCCAGGCCCGGACCAGGACTTCCTGGGTCACATCGTCGTTCTCCTCCCCCAGCATGCGCCGGACGAGGGTGTGGATCCGGTTCACATGCCGCCGGTACAGCCGCTCGAAGGCATGCGCGTCACCACTCGCGGCGAGTGCCGCGTCCACGGCGTCAGCATCCGGGGCTGGTGCGTCGGTCGTGTGCAGGGTCCGGTACCCAATGGAAGTGGTGATCATGCGCCGGGTTGGACATCGCCGGGGAGAGCAGGGTTGGAACGGCATTCCACCCGGCAAGCCCCTGGTTCCCCGGAATCTGACCGGCAGGACGGACCGGATACAAGGAAAGGTTCCGGCTCCCCCCTTGAGCCATGAGGGGAGCCGGCCGATGATGCCTCCATGGCCCCCTCCACCCAGAGGTCGACTCATACACGCGCGGCCCTGCCCGTCCGACGAGGCGCAGCGGCGTACGGCGAAGCGTCTCCTCGCTCGGGAGGGGCTGGTGAGCCCGGCCAGTGGCCCCCGCCGTCTCTGGGGAAAGTCCGCGCCGCGCTGAGCCAGCCCACATGAACGGGCCGGCCCCGACACAGTGGACCCCACGCCGCGAACAGCCCCCGGCCCCGGTCTCGGGAACGGAGGAGGCGCGGCTTGCCCAGATCCTTGCCGATGCGCCGATCGGCATCTTTGAAACCGACGAAACCGGCTGCTGCCGCTATGTGAACGCCCACTGGTGCGCACTGACCGGCCTCGACCTCGAGCGCGCCCGTGGCGCCGGCTGGCTCGCGGCGATCGAACCGGAAGATCAGCAGGGCGTGCGGGCCGAGTGGCAGGCGGCGGCGATGGACCGGAGGCCATTCGTGGCGGAGTTCCGCATCCCGCTCGCCGAGGGGGGCTTTCGCTGGCTCGGGGCGACCGCGCGGGCGGTGGTGGACCAGGGCGGGCGCGCCACGGGCTTCGTCGGTACCCTCTCCGATGTCAGCGACCGCAAGCGGGCCGATGCGGAGCTGTTCCGGTACTCCCTCGACGTGGAGGATGCGCGCCAGCGGGTGCAGGAGCAGGCGGAACAGCTGGCGGGGCAGACCGAAGAACTCGCCACCGCGCGGGACGCGGCGCTGGAGGCGGTCCGGATGAAGTCGGCGTTCTTCGCGATGATGAGCCACGAGATACGCACCCCGATGAACGGCGTCATCGGAATGACGGGGCTGCTGCTCGATACGCCGCTGTCCACTGAGCAACGGGGCTACGTCGAGACGGTGCGGGCCTCAGGCGAGGCGCTGCTCACCATCATCAACGACATCCTCGATTTCTCCAAGGTCGAGGCAGGACGGCTGGCACTCGAGGCGGTCGACTTCTCGCTGCGTGAGCTGCTGGAGGACACCCTCGACCTGCTGGCCGAGACGGCGAGCGCCCGCGGCCTCGAGCTCGCGGCCCGGGTGGAGCGCACCGTCCCCGATACGGTCCGGGGCGACCCGGCCCGGGTGCGGCAGGTGCTGACCAACCTGGTCGGAAACGCCCTCAAGTTCACCGAGCACGGCGCCGTCGCCATTCACACGCTCATGGTGGACCACCCGGCGGCTGGCCGGCTGGTGCGATGGGAAGTCACGGATTCCGGGATCGGGCTGACACCGGAGCAGCAGGGCCGGCTCTTCCAGCCGTTCTCGCAGGCCGACAGCTCCACCACACGGCGCTACGGCGGGACCGGGCTCGGACTGGCGATCTGCCGTCAGATCGTGGAATTGATGGGCGGGACGATTGGCGTCGAAAGCACGCTCGGCGCTGGCAGCACCTTCTGGTTCACGGTGCCGCTCGCCGCCGGCAGTGTGGAAACCAGCGCCGCCCTCATTCCCGACCCCGAACTCGCTGGAAAACGCGCGCTCGTGGTGGAGACCCAGCCGACGATTCTCGCCGCCGTCGTCGACCACCTCGACGCCTGGGGCCTCGAGGTCACCGGGACCGGCGATCCGGCGGAGGGATTCAATCTCCTGGGCGGTGCGGCGGACGCCGGTCGGCCCTTCCGGATCGCCATCTTCGACACCGCGCTCGGCGAAACCGACGGCCTGGAGCTGGCACGGGCCGTGAGCGAGAGCAATGAAATGGCGAGTACCCGCATCCTGTTGCTCGCCGATCTGACCCGCCGGGAAGTCCAGCAGGCGGCCCGCGAGGCCGGCGTCGCCGGCGTCGTGACCAAGCCGGTGCGGCACCAGCAACTGCATGATGCGGTGCGGGTCGCGCTCGGATTCCCGCCTTCCGGCCAGGACGCGGAGCAGGAGGCGCGGGGGCGTACGACCGGCGACGCCAGACCAGTCCTCAAGGCGCGCATCCTGCTCGCGGAGGACAATCCGGTCAACCAGAAAGTCGCCGTGCGCATGCTGGAGAAGCTGGGCCACCGGATCGACGTGGTCGGCAACGGGCTCGAAGCGGTGCAGGCCGCACGCGACCTGCCGTACGATGTAATCCTGATGGACTGCCAGATGCCCGAGATGGATGGCTACCAGGCGGTGACGGAAATTCGGAAGCTCGAGGGCACCACCCGGCATACGCCGATCATCGCCATGACCGCCAACGCGATGGCGGGCGACCGCGAGCGCTGCCTCGCCGCCGGGATGGATGACTATGTCGCCAAGCCGGTACGCGGCGCGGCGCTCGTCGCTGCCCTCGATCGCTGGCTGGTGGCGAAGGGCGACCCGGCCGAAGCCCCGGTGTGCCCGCCCCCAGCGGCAGCCGCTCCCATCACCGCAGCCGCACCGGCAACGGCGCCCGTGCCCGTACCCACACTCATACCCCCAGCCTCGGCTGCGCCCCCGCCGCCGCCACCACCGCCCGCGACGGAGGAAACCACAGAAACGGCATTCGCGGGTGGCACCGCCAACGACGGCATCGATGATTCGATCCTCGCCGAGATCGTGGAGTTCTCCGGCGAGGAAGGGGCGGCGCTGGTACAGGAACTGGTGCGGCTCTTCTTCGGTGAGTCGGCGACACGGATGGGCGCGATGCAGGAGGGCGTTACCCAGGCCGACCCGGGTCGCCTTGCCCGGGCCGCCCACGCCATGAAAGGTGGCGGCGGCAACCTCGGCGCGGTGCGCCTGGCCGGTTACTGCGAACAGCTGGAGCGACTGGGGCGCCGGGGGTCGGTCGAAGGGGCGGCGGAGCTGGTGGAGCAGGTCGCCGCGGAAGTCGCGCGACTGCGACTGGTGTTTTCGCGGCGGCTGGCGATGGAGCTGGCGAGCTAGCGCCTCGGCTCCGCGGGGACGCCCGTCGCTACCCCGCCGTCCGTCGCCGAGCCCATACCGCAGCGCCTGACACAGCGCCGGTCGACAGCAGCAGCCAGACGATCGTCGTCGCGGGCCGGACGACCGGCCCGCTCAGCGTCGGGCCGCGCCGCGCGACCAGCCAGCGTCGATCCCACGCCGCCAGACTGCCACCGGTCGCGGCGACAAAGCTGGAGTCGAGCGGCGCGGAGGAGCGCCAGAGTTCACCGAACTTGTCAGGGCCGACCCCACGGAGCAGGTCCCCCGCGAACAGGTCCCAGTCTTCCCGCCACCGCCAGAAATAGCTGACGCCCGAGAGCTCGAGCACACCGGCGGCTTCCCCTTGGGGAAACGACCAGTCCGGCGGAGCGAGGTGGCGGGTACAGGCATCGAAGTCACCGAGACGGCACGCCACCTCCGGCACACTCCAGTTCCAGCCACTCCAGCCGTCCTCATCACCGCTGGCAATCTGCAGATACGGCGAACGCCACCAGCTGAGATCGAGCGGCGCAGTGCGTCCTGCGGGAAAGTCGGGCTGACTCCAGCTCCAGTCGGCGGCCGGGGCAAATCCTCGGGCCGCCAGCCACTGCTGGAGCGGCACCCCGGGAATACCAAAGGCGGCCTGATAGACGCACGGCCCCAGCACCCGCGTGAGGAGGGTCAGCTCAGGCACCTGCATGGTGGGCGACAGCGTCAGCACCACGGCGCAGGTCTTCCCCTCGAGTGCAGCGGGCTGGAGCAGGAAGGTGCTGTTCCAGTTCGGCTGCACGTTGGCATCGGTACGCAGCAGCAGCAGGATGCGGATCCCCGACTGCACCGACAGCCGACCCAGCTCCTCCTCGGCCTGGCGCAACGCAAGACGGGCACGCTCCGACGCCGCCCGCGGCACCGCCGCTTCCGTCACCAGGATTGTTCGGGTTGTCGGTGCCCATCCCCCGCGAGCAATCAGCCGCCGGACACTGTCCTGCAGCATGATCCGGCCCAGTTGGGCCTCGGTCCGCTGCAGCACCCGCTGCAGCCGCTGAAGCCGGATACGATCGCCGTCACGGGGTTCCCCATCCGCAGGATAGGGCCACCGGCCGTACTCGTCACGCCACCATGAGCCGATCGTGAAATCCCGCAGGCCTTCGCTCCGCGGCGGCAGCACGAGCACCGTCAGGCACGCCGCGGCAAGCAGCAGGCCGAGGAGCCAGCGCCGGATCATCGGTCCCTCCAGCGGGTGCCACCGAGTGCCAATCCGAGCAGGAGTGCCGTCCAGCCGAACGCCGTGATCGTGGGAGCGACACCCGGCCCGACCGGTTCCGGTCGAGCCCGACCCACCGCCGCACGCCAATGGGAGAGAAGCGAGTCGTAGGGCTGTGCCGCGGCCGACGCGAGCCGTGTGGTGAGTGGCGCGGTGGGAGTTGCCAGCAGCCGATCCATCGCACCGGGACCACCGCCTTGCAGGGCGAGCGCCACAAGAGTGCCGCGGGCAGCGCCGCCTAGCGGTGTGGGCAAGGAGAGAGGGTTCTGCAGCGCGAGCAGACGGTCACAGGTCGCGGGATCCTGACTCATCACGCACTCACGGATCTCGACGGGCCATCGGGCCTGCTGGCCGCCGCCGGTGACCGCCTTGACCAGCGCCCGCATCTCAGCCGCATCGTACCAGGTGTGGAGGTCGGTGCCTAGCGGCAAAAGGCCCAGCGCGGCACTGCACGCGGCCAGCTCCTCGGCGAAGCAACGGCGCGCCACGCGCTCGGGCCGCGTCGCCAGCGCAACATACGCCGCCTGCAACGCGGCCGAATCGGCCTGCAGCTGCGGCGGCAGGTTGAGCCATGCCAGCAGTGACGTGTCGGCCTGGGCCCAGAGCGCCTCCGGGGCGATCCGCGCGATGGCCGCGGCGAGTCCCGCCACGCTGTCCGCCCGCTCGACGAAGCTGGTGGTGACCGGCGTCCCTGGCCGTGGGGAAAGGAGGCGGTCCACATGCCAACCGGAATCTGGCGCCGCGTTCGTTCGCGGAGTCCGGGTAGTGGGGTAAATCTTGATTTGCAGCCGCCGTGCACCCGGCGCGCCCAGCAGCGGGGCGATGCTGTCCAGCGCCCGCACCGCGGCCGCCCGCACCAGCGGCAAGTCCCGCGCGGCGAAGTGCAGTTCGAGCGAGCCGATCTGGAGACTGTCCCAGCCGAGTGTCGCACGGTTCAAGCTGTCGCGGCCGTCCACTCGCCGCTTGAGTGCGACCACGTCGCGGCGGAGCAGCGTCGCGCGTGTCTCCAGCGCCGCCCGGTCCTGGCCATGGGCCGTCGCCGGCAGGAGACTGCAGAGCAGCAGCGCGAGACCAGCCTTCCGAATCGGGTCAGACATCGATCAGCATCCAGCGACCGGAGAACACATCGAATGGCCCAGGCCAGACCAGCAGGCCCTGCAGCAGCCAGCCGACGAGGTTGATCTTCGAATCCAGTGCGTAGAGCAGCAGCTGCAGCAACAGCACCGCCACCAGCCCGCCCAGCACATACCCCGCTGTCCGGGCTGTGGCGGAGGCAATGGCGAAGAAGAAGCCGAAGGCGACAATGGCCGCGAGCGCAAAGCGGAGCGCGAGCAGGTTCGGGTAGGTGTGCAGTCCGGGTGGCAGCGTCGTCGCGGAGGCCGCCACCAGAGCGCCCACCCAGAACGCGACCAGCGGCACCAGCAGGAGTGTCAGCGCCGCGCCGAGCCGGAGGAGGACGAAACGAGACCGCGTCACCGGCATGGACAGCGCGTAGACATGGCGGCCCTGGTGATCGGCGCCCCACGCGGTGACCGCCACGAAGAGCGCGGTAAGCGCGGCGACCAGCGGGAACACCGGACCGAGCAGCGCGAGTGTTTCGATCGTGTGCTGGGCCAGGCGAGGATCGGTGTCGCTGCCGGCGGTCAGCGCCGCGACCAGCGGCAGCGCGAACGCCGCCAGCACCGTGGCCCCGAGCGCAAGCCGGCCCCACTTCCATTGGGTGAAGAGCACCATGCGATACACGATTCCTCCTTCAGCGCGGCGTGCGCGCGGTGCGGAGGAGTTCGACGAAACCCTCCTCCAGATCCAGGTCCACGACCTCGCGCAGCTCGGCCCGGACACCTTCGAAGTACTGCGTCATCGGCGACTGCCAGCCGCGCACCACCCAGGTCTCGCCGGCGCCATCGTCCGGCTGGCGCGAGAGGATGACGAACGGGGTGTCGCCCGCCGCCACGGGACCGGCGCGTACCCGCAGCCGCTTGATTCCGCTCTTGAAACTCTGCATCGGCAGCTCAGCGACGAGGCGGCCCCGGTCCATGACGCCCACCCAGTCGCAGATCCGCTCCAGCTCATGCACCAGGTGCGACGAGATGAACACCGTCGCCTCGTGCTCGGCGACATAGTCGAGCAGCGCGGTGAGCACCTCGCGGCGTACCACCGGGTCGAGCCCGTCGGTCGGTTCGTCCAGCACCAGCAGCGAGGGCGACTGGGCCAGCACCAGCAGGAGCATCAGCTTGCCGAGTTCTCCCTTCGACAGCCGCCCGATGACGCGGGCCCCATCCAGACCAAGGCGTTCGGTCAGGTCCGCGGCAAACCGTGCATCCCAGCTGGCGTAGAACGCCGCGTGATAGGCCTGCGCCTCCTGCACCGTGAGCGTCGGATAGAGATGGGGCCGCTCCGGGACATACCCGGTGCGTGCGAGGATCTGGGGCAGGCAACTCGGCACCGGCTGCCCCAGCAGCGCGATGCTGCCACTGCGGGGGCGGAGCAACCCCAGCAGCAGACGGATGGTCGTGGTCTTGCCCGAACCGTTGGGGCCGAGGAAGCCGTAGACCGCGCCGGTCGGGACATGCAGCGAGACATCCTGCAGGCTGAAGCTCGTGCCGGCCTGATAGGTCAGGTCGCGGGTTTCAATGGTGAGAGTCATCTCAGCGCTCCCCATCCAGTTCCGCAGCCAGTGCATCCCGGATCTCGGCACCGCTCAGGCCGAGCTTGCTGGCGTCCGCGAGCAGGCGACGCACCATCCGGCGCGCCTCCGCTTCCCGCTCCCGCCCGCGGCGCGGCGGCGTGACTTCCCGCACGTAGGTGCCTGCCCCCTGGCGCATCTCCACAAAGCCCTCCCCTTCCAAGTCACGGTACGCCTGCGCCACGGTCGCAGGGTTGATGCGGAGCTGGCCAGCGAGCTGCCGCACCGATGGCAGCCCGGCGCCCGACTGCAGCTCGCCCGAGGCGATCGCCACCTTGAGCCGGCTGGCGATCTGGGCATAGAGCGGCACCGCACTGCGTGGATCGATCTGCTCGAACATCTCAGTCCCCCGCCGTCGTGACAGACAGCGCCCGGTAAGTGTATCAGTGTTGCGATACAGTATGACACAGCGAAGCGATTGTCAAGAG
>JANMYS010000169.1:0-4570 GCA_031382385.1 Gemmatimonadota bacterium | reverse complement strand
TCTGGGTGAAGGTGCTCGACGTGGCACCGGACGGCACGGCCTGGAACGTGATGAGCGCCGGACTCGACGTACAGCGGCTGAGTTATGCTTCCGGGGGCCGACGCCGTCACCTTGCCCCCGGAACGCGCCGTGTCGTGCTCGACAATCTGATGACCGGCAACCTCTTTCAGCGGGGCCACCGGCTGCGGATTGTCGTGATGACGAGCTTCATGCCGGCGTTCAGCCGCAACCTGCAGACCGGCGCACTGGAGACGGAATCCGCCGAGCTGCGGCCGGCGCACCTTATGATTCTCTCGGGGCCGGATCATCCCTCGCGCCTGGTGCTGCCGGTCCTGCCGGATCGTTAGGATTGGGATCCGCGGCACACCGCTGCTGGTGCATCCGCCGTCCCGCCCAATACAGACGGTGTGACGCCAAGCACACCGCCCCGCCTCCCGAGGGACAAAATTGTCAGGCGCTGTTACCGAGCCACCTGTTCGCCCCCGCACACACGGCACTAGGTTTCGGGGTGGTCATGCGAGCGCTTCAGCCCCGAGGCAGATGCTATGAAGGATTACCTGCTGGCGAGTGATTTCGACCAGACGCTGAGCTTCAACGATTCCGGCCATGTGCTGAGCGAGATGCTCGGGATCCACGACTTCGAGGGGCGGATCGCGGGGTTGTCCCAGATCCACCTCGTGCAGCAGGGCGCGGAGCTGGCCTACCTCCTGCAGCACGATCCGGAATTTCGCCAGGTGCGGCGGCACCATCTCGTCGCGGTGGGCAAGCGCATCCGGTTGCGCCGCAACATCGCCCTCCTCTCCCATCTGCTCGGCAACCTCGACGGATACCGCTTCGCCTTCTGCGTCCTCTCGGCGGCGCCGGAGGAGGTCATTCAGTCGGCGCTGGAGGGAATCGTGCCGCCGGAACGGATCTTCGGCACGCGCTTCCGGTACGATCCGGCGACGGGTGAGATCGCGTCGATCGTGCGGGTCCCTGCGGGCTACGGCAAGGTGGCGGTGCTGGAGGAGCTGCGGCGCAGCCTGCCGATCGGCCGCGACCATGTCGTCTACATCGGCGATGGCAGTTCCGACATCCACGTCATGCTGCATGTGAACCGGCTGGAGGGCCTCACGATCGCCGTCTCAGAGAACAAGTACCTCACCCCCATTGCCAGGCGGACCGTCCTGGGCGACAACGCACTGGGCGTGCTGGTACCCATCCTCGAGGAGATCGTTGGCTGGGAGTCGACCGCGATCCGGGCGCTCTTCGAGCGCCACGGACTGGTCCTGCAGGAGTGGGACAAGGTCCGCACCGATTCCGTGACGATCCGCGAGACCGCCGGGGTGGGACCAGATGACCGCTGACATGGTCCAGTGGATCGGATGGGTCGCCACCGCGATGACGGTCGGCTCCTATTTCTGCCGCAACCAGCTCACGCTGCGCCGGGTGCAGGCCCTGTCCGCGGTGGTCTGGATGAGCTATGGGGTGGCGATCAGTGCCCGCCCGATCATCACGGCGAATGTGATCGTGGCCAGCGTCGCCGGCTGGTCTACACTGCGTGGGCCACGACGGGATGATCCGCCGGTCGCGCCCCTCGACGGCGCGCCCCGTTCCTAGATCGCCCCTGACTCAGTCCCCTTGCCGCGTCAGCGTGAAGACCAGTGAATGGCCCGGATCTGCCAGCCCCCGGCGCTGCGGCTCAGGATCAGGAGTTCTGCCCCCCGGCTGTCGACCTTACGCCCCTTGAAGGTGCCGGTGGCCCGGCTGGTCGATTTCACCCAGGCGACCTCCCCGTGCATGACGACCGAGAGCGGGCCGGTCACCGACGGCACGGCCTGCACAAAAGCAATATCAGCCGGCAGGTGATGTTGCCGGTATTCCTCGCGCGACTCGATGTCGCCCGCCTCCATGATCGTCACATCGGGGGCGAGGAGGGCGAGCACAGCGGCGCTGTCACCCTGGACGAGTGCCTGATGAAACCGACGCGCGGTGGCGGCGACAGCGGCCGAGTCCGCTGAGGTCTGGGCCTCGGCCCACGTCGGCGACGAGATGATCCAGGTCAGCGCGAGCAGCGCTCGGCACGGTCGCGGAACTTTGAAGGGCATGTCGAACTCGTGAGGAAAGAGAGGCGCGAAACTACGGGCTGCAGGCATGCGCGGTCAACCGGCAACAGCTGGCGGATCCGACCGGCGAAACCACAGCCGTCACGGATGCCGGTGTAGCTCCCCCTCACCCTGATCCGCTGGCAGCGCTGATTCGGCTGCGTGTCCGTGCGCCTTTCCACTGCGTTCCATCATCACCTGCTCGACCGTTTCGGTCGGAATCCCGATGCCATGACGAAACACGAGGTCACCGCCGAGGTAGCCGAGGCCGAGCAGGCCGAAGGCGCCGATGACGCCAGCGAACGCGGCACCCCGCGACAGGGGGTGGCGCCACCGCCAGATCGCCACGCCGAACAGACTCGCCACCACGGCGAGCGCCAGATTGCGATGCAGCGTCATCTCGACATGCCCCAGATCGGAGTGCTCCACCCGGGAATAGGCGATGAGACCGGTGACGACCGCGGCAACAGCTCCGAGGACACCGACCCACCAGAGCAGCGTCGCGGTTTCCCGCCAGCGTGCGGACCGGGACCACGCGCCAAAGGCGTCGAGGGAAACCGCCAGCAGCAGGGCGACCAGTGGAAAGTGGATCACCATTGGGTGCCAGCTGTGCTGCGGAAACAGGTCCATCGAGGATCTCCCGGCCGGAGTAAGCTGCTCAGTGGTGCGTCGTATCCTGCGGCATCGACATGCCTGGCATCAGTTCATGCATGATCCGGCTCATCGCCGTGTCTGCCATCATCCGCTGGTGCATGACCGGATCGGCCATCATCCGGCGATGCATCTCCAGCATCATCTGCTGATGGGCCTGCATTGCGGAATCCCCCATCATGGCGGGCATCGCCATGCCGCTCATGTCGTGGCCGGTTGCGCCATGCTCCATGCCGGCCATGCCACCCATCGCCGGCGCCGTTGCACCGAATGTCGGCACTTCGGGGAGCAGTCCGGTTGCCGGCCCGCCCATGATCCCAATACCGCCCATCATCTCACCCATGTTCTGCCACTCCTCCTGCGACATCACGTTCCGGGTAGTGTCCTGCATTTCATCGAGCGCGGCGTAGATCACCGCCCGCTTCCGGCCCGCGGGCACGGTATCCGAGGCGAGAATGTCGGAGATGATGTCGTGGGTCATGTGCAGGTTGTCGAAGATGATCGCCGCCCGCGGGTGCGCCGCAGTGAACAGCGGAGCGATGACCGGCGTCATCGGCATGACCTTGGGGAAGCGCGCGGGTGGCTCCTTGAGCATGGCCCAGAACCGGGCGATCGTTGTCTGGACTCCAGCCTTCTTCTCTCCGGGCGTTGTGCCGAGGATGAGCGGTTCGTAGAGCCCTACCTGCAGCCAATGGTAGGCCCAGATAAGCCCGTTGAACTTGGGGTACTCCCGCCGGAAGACCTGGCTGTAGTACTGGTCGTCCATCAGCGACATCGACTTCGGCGTCGCCGGAAAGGCCAGCCGGTGATTGGAGAGGTAGTAATCCGTCAACTGCTCGATCCGGGCATCCTGCTCGACCCGCGTCAATCGCTCGTCAGCATACACGTCGTACACCTGGCGGTGCAGCACATGGGCCCAGTCGAACATCATCTTGGCGCGCCAGGCCAGCTTGGCGTACGCCGGTTCAATCGACTCCTCCGCGACCGCAAACCGTGGCGGGCGCACCAACAGGTCTGTCGTCAGGTAGTTGTACTGGCGGGTCTCCAGCTCTCCCACCAGGTCCCGCGGCCGGGTGTAGAGCTTTTCGTACAACACCGCATGCCCGTAGTCAAAGGCGTTGAACAGCCGGCCGCCTTCGGGATACTTCGACAGAAACTGCCAGTTGAAGCTGCCGGGATAGTAGAACTGCTCGTTCCGCTGGTCCTGCGCCGCCAGCGAGCCAGGGAGGGCCGCAAGGCAGCCAAGAATCAGCGCGACGTGGGTGCGATTCATGATGAGCGAGTCCTCCGTCAGCGGCCCGCACCCCGTGGCATCAGCCACGGCAATGCGAACGCATGCGAGAATCCGGCGGTGACCGCGATGTCCGGCCCGACGGCCTGGCGGAGCCGCCGCCGCAGCCCCAGATCGAAGACCGTCGTCGTGGTCCACTGATACCTGGCACCGATCGCAGCATTGACCTCGACCGGCGCACCCCGGACGGGGCGCAGCACGACGACCTCACCCACCAGCAGCGTGCTCTGGCGAAACAGCGTCCGGTCCACGGCCAGGCTGTAACTCCACCGGCTGCCCGGCTCGACCGCGCCCAGCGCCGTCTCGTCGCCGAAAGTCCATGCGGCGTTGACGTGAAACCGGGTCCGACCCCACGAGCGGGTCGCGATCGCCTTCAGGCTCACCCGGGTGGCATCCCCGCCGAGTGAGCCGACCGGCAACAGGAGATCGGCGCGCGCAGCGAGCGCGGGGAGCAGTGGGCCTTCAGTGTTGAAATTGTAGAGCCCGAAGAGCCGCAGGCCGGCCACACCCCAATCGGTGTTCCCGCCCGCCGCGCTCCCGGCCA
>JANMYS010000149.1:0-10202 GCA_031382385.1 Gemmatimonadota bacterium | reverse complement strand
TTCGGGCGCGGTGGCGCTCCGGCCATCACCTACACCGACGGGGTGAGTGGGCCGCTCACCTTCAATTTCACCCAGACCCAGGCAGGGCTCCCCCTCGTGGTGTTCCGGCGCGATGGGACGGTGAGCGAGAGCGGCGGGTTCTATCTGAACACCGTCAAGAGTATCGCCCAGGGCACCACCAACAGTGTCCGGGCGGGCGAAATGATCCGCTCCAGCGGCCGGGTCATCTGGTATTCGTACGCCACCACTTCGTGGGTGAGGGGGAACTGATGAACCGCAAGGGCTTCACGCTGATCGAGTTGCTCGTGGCGATGGTGATCCTGACCGTCGTCGCCATGAGCCTGGGCCGCTTCGTCGGCAACTTCCTGCACGCGGTCGGAACTTCCACGGTGCGGACCATTGGCACGGCGGTGGCCTCGGAGCAGATCGAGCTGGTCCGCGCCCGGAACACCACGGTCTCCTACCCGACCCTGGTAGCCACGTTCAACAATGCGAACACCACCGGGTTTCCCGGCTACCCGAGGATGCAGCGGACCACCCGGGTGGTTCGCACCACCCGCAACGCGCCGAGGGCGGACTACACCACCGTGACGGTGACCGTGACCGAGCCCACGATGGGTACCCCAATCAACCTTACCGTAGTGGTGGCTGCCCCATGACCAGACACTCCAGGCGCCAGGGCGAGTCGGGCTTCTCGCTCATCGAAATGATGATCGCGATCGTCATCCTCAGTGTGGTGATGGGAGCGGCGGTGTCGCTCATGCGCTCGCAGAGCCGGAACTTTGCCCGCGGGGGCAACCGGATGGAGCTCACCCAGAACCTGCGCTACACCGTCTCCAGCATGGAGCGGCTGGTCCGGACGCTGGGCGGGGGCATCGGCACCGGCCAGCCGATGCTGGTCTACGCCGGCAACGACGTCTTCACCTTCAACGGCAACTACGCTTCGCGACTCCCCGACGGCGTGGCGGTCTACATCAATCCCGATATTCCCGCGGCGGCGGAACTGGGCATGACCACCGCCTCACCCATCACGCTCCCCAACGTCACACCGACCATCACCTACCCGGTCGCCAACTACTTCTGGGGTGGGGCGACGCCGAGCCGTGCGGAGACCATCTCGATCTATTTTCGCCCCGACTCCTCCACCGCGGACGCCAGCGATTTCGTGATGCTGCAGCGGATCAACGCGACCCGGAGCGAGTTGATCGCCCGGAACATCCGCGCCTACCCCGGACGCCCTTTCTTTGAGTACTGGTGGGACAGCACCACCGCCCTGGGGCTGACCACCTACAAGCAGCTGGCGGCGGCGCGCATTCCGGTCCGCAATCAGCTGATCGGTGGCGCCACGCTGCTGGCCGACAGCATCCGGACCGTCCGGCTCAATCTGGTGGTCACCAACGGCGATCAGACGGCGGACTCCACCAGCCGGAGAGTCTCCACGATGTTCCAGATCCCCAATAACGGACTGGCACCCATCACCACCTGTGGCGACATACCCCTGTCGCCCAGCGGCGTGCTCGCCACCGACACCGTTGGCCAGGGATCGGGCGGCGTCAAGCTCAGCTGGAGCACGACACCCGATGAGCTTGGCGGCGAGCGCGACATCAGCCAGTACAACCTGTACTACCGCTTGCAGTCGGTGCTGACCTGGACACCACTCACCACTCAGGCACCGGGGTTCTCGCCGTACAGCATGTCGCTGACACTGATGGATGATTCAACCTACGTCTTTGCGGTCGCGGCACTCGATTGCTCGCCGGCGGAATCTCCCCTCGTGACAAGCGCCGCGACCCGGCTCCAACCATGACCACACCCCGTTCCCCGCTGGAGGCCTCGATGCCTTTCACCCGCCTGCGTAACGAGCGCGGGATCGCGCTCCTGCTCACCGTACTGCTCGCCCTGATGGTGGCAGGAATGGCGGTCGGCATGATCCTCATGATGAGCAATGCCAACCTCATCTCGCGCTTTCATTCTTCGGAAGCGATCATGACGATGGCCGCCGATGCCGGACTGGAGAAGGGACGCGACACGCTCAATGGCACCCCCAACATCGTGCCGGCGGGCTCCGGATTCGACACCCTCGAGCTGAATGCCACGGTGCGGGACGCCAATGGCGCCGTGATTCCGGGCTTCACCCGTTCGACTTACGTCGGGGAGAACGGCGACACCACCGGGCAGTTTGGCAACTTTGCCAGCATCATCTCCGAAGTGCGCACTCCGCGCGGCGCGGTCGTGGTGCGCCGGATGCAGCTCCGGCAGGATCCGTTCAGCCGCTTTGCCCGCTTCTTCAATACCTGGAGCTGCTGCGCCTGGGGTAATACCGAGGTGGCCAACGGTCCGGTGCACTCCAACCAGGGCATGGCGCTGCAGACTGGCGCGCCAGGCGCCACCTTCAATGGCGTGGTGACGACGGTCGGGGCCATCACCAACCAGGCGAGCGGCAATTGGAATGGCGGTGTCACCACCGGGGTCGCGCCAATCACCTTCCCCACAATCACGACCCTCAACGCGATGCAGACCTACGCGACTGCGGGTAACCTGAACATCACGGGCTGGGCAACGCTGACAGCTACCGACCCCGATACCCGGATCGAGTTCGTCATCCTGGATCTCAACAATGACGGCCAGTTCACCGGCTCCGACGAAGGCTACTTCCGGGTGTGGAAGGCTGCGACCGGCGGCACGGCGGCCCAGCAGACCGACCGCCGGAATTACGTCACCGCCCGCCGATGGGCAACCACGATTGCGCCCGCGGTCACTGCCGCCGGTGGAGTCGGGGCCGGTAACCTCATCACGAGCCTGGCCAGCGACCCCAATCTTATCTCACCGAACTGCGGCGGCTCGCTCACCGGCGTCGCCGCTCCGGGCAACTGGGCCCGGGCCGACAGCCTGATGTTGACCGCGACCTACCTTCCGATCGCCGGCCTCGGCGCTGCCAAGTCGGTCGCGCGAGTCGCCGAAACCCGCAACATGCTGAACAGCGGCTCGCGTCAGTGCTTCCTGGGTGGCGACCGTCGACTGTATCCCAACGCCGCCGGCGTGGGGCAGTGGATCACCGGGAATCAGTACGGCACCTGGCAGACCTGGCCCGGTTATGGTGGAGTTGCCCCGGCCGCGCTGGTCAACTTCTTCAACACCAACACCGGTGGTCAGAATCCCCGGCACGCGAGCGTGGCCAGCTCCAGCGCCCTGGCGCTGACCTTCTGGCCACTGAGCCGGGCCCAGAACATCAACTTCCAGGGCGTGGTCTTCGTGACCGGCAGCGTGGCCGTCAGCGGCCAGCTGCGCGGCCGTGTCACCGTGGTGGCCACCGGCAACATCGTGCTGGCCGATGATATCACCTATGTCACACCTCCCAGCAGCCCGAACTGCAACGACATCCTGGGCTTGATCACCGCCAAAGACGCCGTGATCGAGAACAACAGCGTGAACACGCCGTTCCGCAACAAGAATGTCTGGACGGTGCGCTACGATGATACCCCGTCCGAGACCTGGCACGCCTTCATGCTCACGCTGGGCAATTTCCAGGGCGAGACGATCACCGGTGACCCCGCAGTCACGGCGCCGGAGAATTGCGGCCTCAAGAGCCGCGGCTGCAAGTCCATCGTCGGGGGCACCATTCAGCAGGGCGTCTCCGGCACCTTCAGCGGCAACAGCGGCTGGGCGGAGCAGGATACCTGGGATAGCTGCGGCATCCGCAATCCGCCGCCCTTCTACCCCACGACCGGCCGGTATTCGAAAAACCGCTATTATGAAATCGACCCGGTCGGCTTCAACGTGGCGGCGTGGTACGCGGCGAATCAGTAAGGGGTCGGGAGTAAGGAGTACGGGATAGGGAGTAACACAAGAGCCGGGAGAGTTCCCCATGGAACTTTCCCGGCTTTGACTTGTTGAACCGTATTCCTCGCGCCTCGCGCCTCGCGCCTCGCGACTCGCGCCTATCGCCTATCGCCTTCCCTCCGCCGCACCACATCCGCCACGATCAACTCCCCATGCCCCCGTGCATTCTCGATGAACAGCCGGTTGGCATCCTTCCCGCTTGCCATCACACCGGCCAGATAGCAGCCAATCACCGGTGTCATCATCGTGGCCTCATCGTGTGCCGCGATCCCCGTCTCCTGATCCACCGGCACGCCCAGACGCTCCAGCAGGCTGGTATCGGCGTGATAGCCGGTCATGGCGAGGATATGATCGGCGGGGAAACGCTCGGTCCTGCCCGTCACCTCGGAGCGCACCTCCACCGCTTCGGGTGTGATCCGAGTGACGCGTGACTGCCAGGAGGTCAGGATGCTCTCCTCCCTGACCCGATTGGTGATGTCCGGCAACACCCAGGGCTTGACGGTCCGGTCGAACCCCTCGCCCAGATGCACCAACCGCACCCTGGCGCCGGCACGCCAGCACTCCAGCGCCGCATCCACCGCACTGTTGCCCGCCCCGATGATCACGACATCCTGACGCCAGTGCCGATGCCCCTCGGAGAAGTAGTGGGCCACATGGGGCAGCTCCTCACCCGGAATACCGAGCAGATTGGGCCAATCGTAGTACCCGGTGGCCACCACGACGTTGGCGGCCTCGTAGGTCGTCGTATCGTGCCGCCGCCGCACCTCGACCCGGAAACCGTCCCCCATCCTGGCGATGCTGGTGACCTCCTCCCCGGGGCGCGCATCGAGCCCGAAATGCTCCGCCACCCGCCGGTAGTAGAGCAGGCCATCGCGCCGGGTCGGCTTCTCGCTGCTGGTGATGAAGGGCACGCCACCGATCTCGATCCGCTCGGGCGTCGAGAAAAAGGTCATGTTGAGCGGGTAGCGTTCGATGGTGGAGACCACGGTGCGGCGGTCGAGCAGGATGCACGAGAGTCCCGCCTGCTGGGCGGCGATGCCCACCGCCAGGCCGCAGGGCCCGGCGCCGATGACGAGGATCGAGGTTGCGACGGTCATACCTCGATGATCTGATCCCGCCTGGTACCGACGCTCACGTAGCGGATCGGAGCGCCGGAGAGGTCCTGCAACCGATCGAGATAGGCCCGCGCCTCGGGCGGCAGGTCGGCCAGCCGGCGCGCGCCGGTAATCGGCTTGCGCCAGCCCGGCAGCGTCTCGTAGCGCGGCACCACCCGCTCCAGGGTGTGGACATCCGCAGGCATCTCGAGGCAGGGCTCCCCATCCAGCAGGTAATCGGTGCCCACCGGAATCTCGGCGAAGGTGTCGAGCACATCCAGCTTGGTCACCGCGAGGCCGGTGAGGCCGTTCACCCGCACCGAGTAGCGTACCACCGTCGCGTCGAACCAGCCGCACCGCCGCGGGCGACCGGTCGTGGCGCCGAATTCCCCGCCGAGCTGGCGCAGATGCTCCTCCACACCGGCTACCGCCTGGGTCGGAAGCGGGCCATTGCCGACCCGAGTGGTATACGCCTTCACCACGCCGAGGACTTCATCGATGGCGGTCGGGCCGATCCCGGCTCCGACCGCGGCGCCCCCCGCCGTCGTGTTGGACGAGGTGACAAAGGGATAGGTACCGTGGTCGACATCGAGCAGCGCACCCTGCGCCCCTTCGAGCAGCACACGCTTGCCCTCCTGCAGCGCCCGATACACCAGCAGGCCGGTGTCCGCGGCCAGCGGCAGCAGTCGAGGAGCAAGCCGGTCCAGCAGTTCGTGGTGCTGCGGCTCGGAAGCCAGTTCCTTGCTGCCCATCATGGACAGCAGCTGGTTGGCGCGGGCTACCCGCTCGCTCAGGATGGCACGGGCATTCTCGAGGTGGCGCAGGTCGGCGACCCGGACACCGCGCCGGCCGTACTTGTCTTCATACGTCGGGCCGATTCCCCGCCCCGTCGTGCCGATCTTCTGGCTGCGCTCGTGGGCCTGGTCGAGCAGCTTGTGGTACGGCAGGACCAGGTGGGCCCGGTCGGAGAGAAAGATTCGGCCCGTGGTGGAGATACCACGCGCGGTGAGCCCGTCGAGCTCCAGGAAGAACGTCTCCGGATCCAGCACCACACCATTCCCAACGATGCAGCAACAGCGATCGTGCAGGATGCCGGACGGAATCTGATGCAGGATGAACTGGGCGTCACCGATGCAGACGGTATGGCCGGCGTTGGCCCCGCCCTGGTAGCGCACCACGAGATCGGCGCGCTCGGCCAGCACATCGACCAGCTTGCCCTTCCCTTCGTCGCCCCATTGAGCGCCAACGACGACGACGCAGTGGGTCTTCGGATTGAACATGAGACTCCGCTTTCAGGACTCGGCGGTTCGGCGAATGGGCTCGGGACCGATGCAACGGCCCTCCTCCCCACCCAAAAAAAGACCGGAGCCCCCGTGGGGCTCCGGTGCATCCTCTGGTGAAAAGTAGGCGCGGCCGTGCGAAAGTCAACGCGGATTGATGCAGCCGGGGCGGGGGCGCCGGGCCCAGCCCGCCGAGCACGTGCCCGCCAGAATCCCCGTCCCCATCACTCCCTGTTGCAGTAGCTCCCTAGCCAGCGGCCCACCGATTCGACGGTGCCGAGGGAGAGCTGAGCCGGCGTATCCCCAGCCGTGTGAAGCCTCCGGAGCACCCCCCAGTCAAGCCGGCTGAGGGTGACCGCCCTGCCCCCGGCCCGCGCCAGCGGGAGACTGTCGGTCAGGATGCCGAGCGGGAGGTGCCTGACAACGATCCTGGGGGCGACGCCGGCCAGGGAGGGCGCCAGGGCACGGGCCAGCGCCAGGCCCGCCCCATTGTGCGCGACAACGTAGAGCGGGCCCTCATCCGTCAGGGTGTCGAGATTGATGATCTCCATGCCGCTGAGGCTTCCCTGGTCGGCGACAAAGGCCCGAGCCCCGACCAGCCCGAATTCCTCGGCGCCGGTGAACAGAAGGCCGGTGTCGTCGAGGAGCCCCCCCTCGGCCGCAACCAGAGCGGCGACCACCCCGCTGGTGTTGTCGCCGGCACCTGGGGACAGGCCGCGGAGACGCCCGCGGGCGGCCAGCGCCCCCGCCGCCAGGCTCAACCCGGCGAGTGTGGCGAGTGGCGTCGGGGGAAGCGGACGCCCGCTCATGGCACGCCACGCCGTCGCCCCGCTGATCACCAGCGCCGCCAGGACCAATACCCACACCGCGACCAATCGCCCGGCCATGGAATGCCCCTGGGCCTTGGTGTCCAGATGGGCCACAATCCAGCGGCGCACCGGTGCGGCACCCCGTGTGGCGATGAGGTTGGCATCCTCGCGCCGTTCCGCCCCGGCCACGTGGACGCCAGTCCCTATGCCCCAGGCGAGCAGCACCAGCGCGGTCGCGCCGCCGAGCCAGATGATCAGTGCCGTGGCGCGGGGGACCAGGGGGAAGGCAAGCAGCGGCAGCAGCAGGAGCGTCAGCCACCCGAGTCCCGCACCAAGCAGTGGAAAGGCGTTGAGGGCGGCGGGCTGGAAGGGGAATCGCTGCTCGCGGACGGTGTAGCCAAGGGATTGGAGGTGCGCGGTCAGGACGACGCGGGCGGCCGCGGCGCCGGGCGTCCCGGCCTCACGCGGAAGGCGGCACAACTCCGCCAGCCAGGCCGATGCGGTCAGCTGCCACCCGGCGCGGCCGCGCCAGGATCGGTGATGGCGGCCGCGGTCTCGGCGCTGATCAGTTCTTCCGAGAGCAGTTCACGGGCGTGCTGCTCGAAGGTCTGCATGCAGTACTCGCGTCCGGCGGCAATCGCGGCGCGGAGGTCGTCGCGACGGTCGGCGTCCCGCAGGATGCTCCGGGTGACCGGCGTCGCGGTGAGGGCTTCCACCAGGGCAATCCGGGTGCCGTCGTCCTGCCGCGGCAGCAGCCGCTGGGCCACCAGGCCGCGGAGCACCTCGGAGAGCCGGATCCGGCCGATCTCGCGCTCGGCACCGGGAAACATGGCGTGCAGCCGCGCGACCGACGTGACCACGTCGGGCGTGGTCAGGGTGGAGATCACCAGGTGACCGCGTTCGGCGGCCTTGATGGCGGTGTCGAGGGTCTCGTTGTCGGCGATCTCGCCGATGACGATGACATCCGGGTCCTGCCGCAGCGCCGCCTGCAGCCCGATCGCGAAGCTCTCGGTATCCACCCCCACCTCCCGCTGGGTCACGGAGCATTTCACGTCGCGGTGCAGAAATTCGATCGGGTTCTCCACCGTCACGATATGGCGATGCAGGTTCTGGTTGATGTGATTGAGCATGGCGGCGACGGTGGAACTCTTGCCGCTGCCGGATACCCCCGCCACGAGCACGAGCCCCTGCTCCAATTCCGCCAGCTGGGCCACGACCGGCGGGAGAATCAGATCCTCGATACTGGGCACCGTGAAGGGGATGACCCGCATCACGATCATGAAGGACGAGCGCTGCCGCAGCAGATTCACCCGGAACCGCCCCACTCCGGCCATCCCCCACGAGCAATCGAAGTCCTTGAGCAGGTCTATCCGGGCCCGCTCCTCCTCGTTCGGCAGCAGCTTGAGCGCGATCGCCCGGGTCTGGTCCGGCGTCAGCCGCTGCTTGGTCAACGGGACGAGCTTGCCGTTGATCCGCGCACGGAAGACATCGCCGGCCTTGATGTGCAGGTCGGAGGCACCGCGTTCGACCGCCGCCTTGATGATCTTCTCCATGGGAGTCAGGCCGTCGCCGGCGTTGGGGGCAGCGAACGGAAACTGGACGCATCGGCGGAGAGGAATCCCATCCGGTCACGCACCTCGCGCATCGTTTCCCCGGCGATGCGCCGGGCCCGCTGGGCTCCATCGCCGAGGATCTCGATGACCGTCTCCGGACGGGCCTGCAGCTCGGCGGCGCGAGCCCGGATCGGAGCGAGGGCCAGGTCGATATGCTCCGCCAGCACCTTCTTGCAGTCGAGACACCCCCAGCCGGCGCTGCGGCAGTTCGTCGCCACGAGCGCGACCGTCTCCGGCGGCGAGAAGTGCTTGTGCAGCGCGTAGATGTTGCAGATGTCGGGGTTGCCCGGATCCTGCTTGCGCACCCGTGCCGGATCAGTCCTGGCCGGCCGAAGCTTGTTCCACACCTCGGCGGGGGGATCGAGAATTCCGATCGTGTTGCCCAGGCTCTTCGACATCTTGGCCTGCCCGTCGAGACCGATGATGCGCTTGGCCTCCGTGAGCAGCGGTTTCGGCTCAGGGAAATACTCCGTTCCCCCGCCAAACTCCGCGTTCCACTTGCGGCAGATCTCGCGGGTGAGCTCGAGGTGCTGGACCTGATCCTCGCCCACCGGCACCAGATCGGCGCGATAGAGCAGGATGTCCGCCGCCATCAGGATCGGGTAGGTGAGCAGCCCGGCGGGGATACTGTCGACCCGGGCCGACTTATCTTTGAACTGGGTCATCCGCTCCAACTCGCCGATCGGCGTCACGGTATTGAACAGCCACTGCAGTTCGGAGTGCTCCGGCACGTGGGACTGGACGAAGAGCGTGACGCGCTCCGGATCCACCCCCGACGCGAGCAAGCCCACAGCCATCTCCCAGGTTCGGCGGGCGAGCGTGGCGGCATCGTACCGGGCGGTGATCGCGTGGAGATCGACAACGCAGTAGAGACACTCATACGATTGCTGCAGCCGGACCCAGTTCTGGACCGCGCCGAGCCAGTTGCCGATATGAAGCTCGCCGGAGGGCTGGACACCGGAGAAGATGCGTGGCATGCGGCAAGCTATCCAGCCCAAGGGGACATTGCAAGATGCCGTCGGCCAACGACTTACTGAACATTGCGGTGCAGGCAGCGACTCAGGCGGGGATCTACCTGCGGGGGGTGGCAAGGCCCGGCCCAGCCGCCTGGGCCTCCAAGGGCAAGGCCGATTGGGCCACCGAGGTTGATGCACACGCCGAGCGGCTGATCACGGGCATCCTCATGACGGCGACACCGGCGGCGCGCATCATCGGCGAGGAACTCGCGCCCGAGTTGGTGCACGACGGACTGGTGTGGATCGTGGATCCGCTGGATGGGACCACCAATTTCCTGCACGGCTTTCCGGCGTTCGCGGTGTCGATTGCCGCAGCGGTCGATGGCGTGCTACAGGCCGGTGCGGTACTCCACGTGCCACTCGACCGGCTGACAACCGCCACGAGCGGTGGCGGTACCTGGGAGGGTGGTGCGCGGGTGCAGGTGTCGCCCATAACCGACCCGGCCCATGCCCTGATTGGCACCGGACTTCCCTTCAAGGACTTCACCCGCATCGAGGAATATCTCGGCCAGCTCCAGCGCGTAACCGCCGCGGCGACAGGCGTCCGCCG
>JANMYS010000023.1:0-21155 GCA_031382385.1 Gemmatimonadota bacterium | reverse complement strand
TTCACGGCGCGTCTCGCATTGGCACGGCTGGAGGCCATACTCGGTACTCGCTTCAATTCTTCGGGAGGTCCCTCGTGATGCTCTTCCGGACGCTGATCTGCGGCGCCCTCCTCCTGGCGGGATGCAAGGGCAAGAGCGCCGATCCGGCTGGTGGCGCTCCCGGTGCTGGCGGCGAGATGCCGCCGAGCGCGGTCGAGGTGGCCGTGGCACGGGCGGACACGGTGGTCGATGCGCTGGACGCGACCGGTCAGATCGAGGCGGTGCAGGCCATCGAGCTCAAGCCGGAGATCGAAGGTCGCGTTGTAGAGCTGTCAGTCACGGAGGGAGCGGAGGTGGCGGCCGGCGATGCACTGCTCCGGATCGACGATCAGGAGCTGAAGGTGCAGGTGGCGCGGGCGGAGGCGGAGCGGGATCTCGCCCGTCAGGCGCTGGCGCGGGCCAAGGACCTGCTGGCAGAACGCGCCGGCAGCAGCGCGGATCTCGAGCGGGCCGAGGCGATGGCGCGGAGCACCCAGGCGGACCTCGATCTCTACTCGCTCCGGCTGGCGCGGACCACGGTACGCGCGCCCTTCGCCGGCGTGGTCGGCCAGCGGTTTGTGAGTCTGGGCGACTACGTCACCACCGGCAGCCGGTTGATGACGGTGCAGACCGTCAATCCGCAGCGCGTCAGCTTCACCGTGCCCGAACGATTCGCCAGCCGCCTCACCCGCGGGCAGGTGGTGCGCTTCCGGGTCGCGTCGATTGCCGGTCAGGAGTTCGCCGGGACGGTGGACTTCGTGGATCCTGTCGTGCAGCTCCCCGGCCGCACGATCCTGATGAAAGCGGTCGTGCCGAACGGCCGCCGTCAGCTTCACGCCGGCATGTTTGCTGAGGCGAAGCTCGCTACCGACGTGCGGCCGCGCGCGGTGGTAATTCCCGAGGATGCCCTCGTCCCGCTGCAGGGCTCGACGTTCGTGTGGGTGGTGCTGGACGGAAAGGCTGTGCGCCGGCCGGTGACGCCCGGGGTGCGCTCGCCCGGATTCGTGGAAGTGCGGACCGGCGTTGAGGCGGGGGAGCAGGTTGTGGTCGGCGGCCAGGAGCGGCTGTTTGATGGTGCGCCGGTTGCCCCGACAGTGGTGGAGCGTGTCCCTGCGCGGCCAGCGGAGTAGAAGCGGATCGTAGGGGCTGGTCGTAGGGGCGGGGCTTAGCCCCGCCCCCAACACGAGCCCGCCTACATCAGCCCCGATTTGGCGCATTGCCACAGTTTCGCCAGCCGGTCGAAGCCATCCTGCAGGATCTCCACCTGCTGTGGGCTCACCGAAGCTTCCATCGCAGTCTCCAGCTCGTCGACAATCCGGACCATCTCGCGCCGGTTCTGCCGCCCGCACTCTGCCCGGATTTCGACCAGTTTCTTGCTGATCTGCTCCCGCATCCCGGCATCGTGCGGCACCTGCCAGAGGTAGGCTGCGCTATCCCGCCCTGTGGTGCACAACTCCCCGAGCCGGTCCAGCACTGGGAACGATGTGCGACGCCCCGGTTCCCGCGCGTTTTCGGACATATTCTTGGCTCCACAAGTGACTGACCCGATCATGACGCCATCCCGGCGCTGATCCTTCCCTGCTTGATTAGCACGAACTGCGCCTTCCCCGCACCAGTGTGCGTTGCGTCACCTCCAACATGTAGTCACTGACCACCAGGCGGATTCATGACCAGTTCCCGCAGCGGCATCGGCAGTCTGCTCCTGCTGACCTCGTTCATCCCATTCGCTTCCCTCCGCGCCCAGCAGACCCGGCCCGAGCGCACTGCCGGCGCCGAGACGTCCACCTACGCCGATGTCACAGGGTTTCTCGATTCGCTCGCTCGCACCGGGGCGTCGCTCCGCATCGGCACCGTCGGGTTCAGTCCCGAGGGCCGGCGTATTCCCTGGATTCTCGCCGCACGGCCCATGGTGGACGGCCCCGCAGATGCCCAGCGTTCCGGCAAGCCGATCATCTATGTTCAGGGCAACATCCACGCGGGCGAGGTCGAGGGCAAAGAGGCGGCTCAGCGGCTGCTGCGCGAGCTCACCGTCGGATCGTTGCGATCGTTGCTCGACAGCGTGATCGTCCTGGTCGTCCCGATCTACAACATCGACGGCAACGAGCAGTTCGCCTCCGGCGACCGGAACCGACCGGGGCAGAATGGTCCCTCGAGTGTGGGACGGGGCACCAACGGCCAGGGCCTCAACCTCAATCGCGACTACGTGAAACTGGAGGCGCCCGAGACGCGCGCCTCACTGGCGCTGATCAGCGCCTGGGAACCAGATCTCTTCATCGACCTGCACACGACCAATGGCAGTTACTACGGCTATGTGCTCACCTGGGCCCCCGGCCTGAATCCCAACTCGAGCCCCGCCAATGATTACGCCCGCGATCATTTCCTCCCCACGATCCGCGAGCGGATGCGCCGGCGACACCGGCTCGAGACCTTCCCCTATGGCAACTTCCGCAACCAGGAGCCCGACTCCCTGGTGCTGGGCTGGGAGACCTACGACGCCCGGCCCCGCTTCGGCACCAACAGCATGGGGGTCCGCGGCCGGATTCCGATCCTGAGCGAGGGCTACAGCAACAATCCCTTCGCCGATCGCATCGAGGCGACCTACCAGTTCCTCCGCGAAATCCTGTCGCTGGCCGCCGAGGAACATGTCGTTGTCAAGCGAGTGGTACTGGCGTCCGCGACCTGGCGGCCTGATTCCATCTCATTACGCTCGCGCTTTGCGCCTGCCTCGCGCCAGGAAGTCATCGCGGAGATCACGGAGGCGGATGGCGACGGCAGCCACGGCTTTTCCCGGCGCAAGCGCACCGGCGTCTTCCGCCGCGTCCGAATGCCGGTGGTGGATCGCTTCGAACCCGCATTGCAGGTCGGTCGGCCGGCAGCGTACCTGCTGCCACCGGCGCAGGCGGGGCTGGTGACACTGTTGCGGGCGCAGGGGATCGTGGCGAGCCGCCTGACAGCGGACTGGACGGGCCCTGGGGAGGGATTTCTGGTCGACAGTATCCAGGTGGTGCCCTTCCTCTCGAGGGGCACCGCACCGTCACCGTGGCGGGACAGTGGACCTCCCGGTCGCTCAGCGCCACCGCAGGCTGGTACTACGTCACCACTGACCAGCGATCGGGCGTGCTGGCCGCCTGCCTGCTCGAACCCGCCAGCGAGGACGGCTTTGCGACGTGGAACCTGCTGGATCGGGATCTTCGGGTCGGCGAGCAGGCACCCGTGTTCCGAGTCTCCCGTCCGATCGCCGCGCCACTCATCCAGCTCGAGTAGGCCGCGCCGGCGGGGAACCTTGCGTCGAGGCCTTGGGTACCAACCGGGGCATCGCAACGGCACATGCCCCTCCACCTGAGCTTCTCTCTCTCAATCCTCCCGGCCCCATGCTCACACCAGGCTCCAAGGCTCCCGCTTTCACGCTCGAATCCGCCGGCGGAAAGACCGTTGCGCTCAAGGATCTCAAGGGGAAGAAGGTCGTGCTCTACTTCTACCCCAAGGATGACACCAGTGGCTGCACCGTCGAGGCGTGTGAATTCAAGGCCAGCTGGAAGGCGGTCCAGGCCGCCGGTGCCACGGTGCTCGGCGTCTCCCCCGACAGTGTCGCCTCCCACGACAAGTTCAAGACCAAGTACAAGCTTCCCTTTCCTCTGCTTTCCGACCCCGATCACGCGGTTGCCGAGGCGTATGGGGCGTGGGGCGAGAAGAGCATGTACGGCCGCAAATACATGGGGATCCTGAGAAGCACGGTTGTCATCGATGAAGCGGGACGGGTGCTCCGCCACTTCGAAAAGGTCAAACCGAAGGGGCACGCGGCGGAAGTTCTCGCGGCGCTGCAGGGCCCGGGTGTGTGATTCCGATCACATTCAATGACCCGGAATTCCTTGCCGGCTAACGGGAGCGATTGACGTTCCAGGGCGATGTCGCTAGAGTCGGCGCGGTCTGGGTGCATCTGTTTTTACATAACTGGAGGTGTTATGCGGATTACCAATGCGCTGCTGCTTGCTGGCGCGCTTTTGTCGGTCGGTTCAACTCCCGCCGCCGCCCAGAAGCCGGGTGCGGTGGAACTGGGGGTCTTTGGCCGGTATACCAAGTTCGAGTCGGACCTGAACTTCGATGACCGGGTCGGCATCGGCGGCCGTCTCGGCGTGTTCGTGCTGCGCAACCTGGCCCTCGAGGCCGACGCGAGCTACAACCCGACCTTCTCCCTCAACCAGCAGTTCATCCGGCACATCCCCGTCCACGCCCGGCTGGTGTACAACCTGCCGGTCGGCGAGCACGCGGCGGTGGTGATCGGCGGCGGCTACGTCCGCAACCTCTTCCGCGAAGCCTATCGCGAGACCGAGAGTGGTGCGGCCGGCCTGATCGGCCTACGGCTCGGCACCGGCGACGTCATGTCGATCCGCCTCGATGGCACCGCCGACTACATCTTCAGCCCCGACAACAACCGCGCCCCGACCCAGCTCGCCGGGGTGCAGGTGGGCCCGCATGACTGGCACTTCGGGGCCCAGGCCGGCCTGTCGTTCATGCTGGGCGGGCGCCGCGATGGCGACCGCGACAAGGATGGGGTGAAGGATTCGATGGACCAGTGCCCGGCCACGCCGCTGGGCGATGCGGTGGATGCCACCGGCTGCTCGCTGCCCAAGGATGCCGACGGCGATGGCGTGACCGACAACCTCGATCGCTGCCCCGGCACGCCGGCCGGTGACCGGGTGGATGCCACCGGCTGCTCGCTGCCGAAGGATGCCGACGGCGACGGCGTGGTCGATGCGAACGACAAGTGCCCCAGCACCCCGGCCGGCACGGCGGTGGATGCGACCGGCTGCCCGAAAGACTCGGATGGCGATGGCGTGCTCGATGCCAGCGACACGTGCCCGAACACTCCAGTCGGCACCCCGGTAGACGCCCGTGGCTGCCCGAAGGACTCGGATGGCGACGGCGTGACGGACACGCTGGATCGCTGCCCCAACACCCCCACGGGCACCACGGTGGACAGCCAGGGCTGCGCGGTGGATACGGATGGCGATGGTGTGATCAATGCCAACGACAAGTGCCCGACGACACCGGCCGGGACTAAGGTGGACGCGGTGGGCTGCCCGGCGCTGTTCGGCACCGGCGCGAGCCTGGTGCTGCAAGGGGTGAACTTCGAGACCGGCAAGGCGACGCTGCTGCCGGAATCGCAGACCGTGCTGGATGGGGTGGCGGCCTCGCTGGTGGACAACCCGACCGTGACTGTCGAAGTCGGCGGGCACACCGATAACACCGGTCGCCGGGCGTCGAACCTCAAGCTGTCGGAGGCGCGCGCCAATGCGGTGCGTGACTACCTGATCGCCAAGGGCGTCCAGGCGAGCCAGCTGACGGCCCGGGGCTACGGCCCGAACCAGCCGGTGTCGGACAACACGACGGTCGCGGGCCGGGCGGCCAACCGTCGCGTGGAGCTGACCAAGACCAACTGATCGGCGGCGCAGGGCCAAGGCAGGGCGGAGGCCGGATCCGGGGATGCTCCCGGAGCCGGCCTTCGTATTTTTACCCTGCCCCCGCTCCCGCGGGCCGATTATCTTCGCGCCCTATGTCCTCCCACCCCCTTGCCGTCTGCGGGCTTCTCGTTGCGCTCGCGGCCTGCGGCCATACCGCCGCCACGACCCCCGCGTCCGCCGTCTTCGTGCAACCCGCGGTCGGGGAACGACACCTCCGGAACATCCGGCAACTGACCTTCGGCGGCAACAACGCGGAATCGTATTTCTCCCGTTCCGGCAAGCAGCTGATCTTTCAGCGCCAGGAGCAGGTCGACGCCGGCTGCGACCAGGAATACCTGATGAACGTTGACGGGTCGAATGTCCGTCGGGTGTCCAACGGCAAGGGCCGGACGACCTGCGGATTCTTCTACGCCAACGATCAGCGCATCCTCTACAGCTCCACCTTTCAGCATGACTCGGCCTGCCCCACGCCGCCGGACCGGTCGCACGGCTACGTCTGGCCGCTGGGCCATCTCGAGATCTACACCTCTCGCCTCGATGGCTCCGACCCGCGGGCGCTCACCGCGAACGGCGCCTACAACGCGGAGACGACGCTCTCACCGGACGGGATGCGGCTGATCTTCACCAGCACGATGGACGGCGATATCGAGCTGTACACGATGAACATCGACGGGACCGACCAGCGGCGGCTCACCAACCGGGTGGGATACGACGGAGGCGCCTGGTTCTCGCCGGATGGCACCAGAATCGTGTGGCGCGCCGCCTACCCCGTCACTGCCGCGGATACTGCCGACTATCTGAACCTGCTGCACCAGCGTCTGGTGCGACCCTCGAGGGTCGAGGTGTGGGTGGCCAACGCCGATGGCTCCGACCCGCGGCAGATCACCCACCTCGGGGGCGCGAACTTCGCGCCCGTGTTCACGCCCGACGGCAAGCGCATCATCTTCTCGTCGAATTACGAGAGCCCGCGCAGCGGGGCCTTCGATCTCTTCCTGATCAATCCCGATGGGACCGGCCTGGAGAAAGTCACCACCCATCCTGACTTCGATTCGTTCCCGATGTTCAGCTACGACGGCAAGAAACTCGTCTGGGCGTCCAACCGGAATCAGAAGCTGCCCGGCGAAACCAACCTGTTCATCGCCGACTGGGTGCCGTGACCGCAGCGCCACCCCCGAACCGCTGGCGCGAGTGGGCCAGGAGCCTCGGCGGCGCGTTTGTCGTCTGGCTGCTGCTGCGCACGTTTCTGGTGCAGGCGTTCCATATTCCGTCGGAGAGCATGGAGGGCACCTTCCTCATCGGGGACGTGTTGTTCGTCGCCCGCCCACTGTACGGGGCCGAAGTCCCCTTCATCGGCCGGCATCTCCCGGCCATCCGTGAGCCGCGCCACGGCGACATCGTGGTGTTCCACTCGGTGGAGACGAAGGGACTCGAAGTCGTCAAGCGGGTCATCGGGCTGCCGGGCGATACCCTCCAGATGCGGCAGGGTACCGTGCTGCGCAACGGCCTGCCACTCGTGGAGCCGTATGCCAGCTACTCCCGTGCGGGCGAACTCGATCCGCCGGATTCGCGCGTCCTGATCCGGACCTGGCAGTCGCCACGGCTTGTCGGCGCCCCCCCGGCCAGCTACGAGCCCGACCGGAACAACTGGGGTCCGATCGTGGTGCCGCCGGATTCGCTCTTTGTCATGGGCGACAATCGCGATCATTCGTGGGATGGCCGGTTCTGGGGGTTTCTGCCACGCGGCAATGTGACGGGCAGTCCGCTGCTGATCTACTACAGCTTCGATCCCTCCAGCTGGCGTCCGTTGCCGCTGATCACTGCCGTGCGCTGGAACCGCCTCTTCTCGGTCCCCCACTGAGCCGGCCCCCTCGCGGTTGTCCGTTCCGCACTGCCGTGCGGCCTCTCTCGCCGGGATCGCCCCGCCCATGACAGACGCACCGGCAGGTGAGCCGCCCTTCCGCCAGACGTTGTGGGAATGGACCAAGTCGCTGCTCGTGGCCGTGGTCGTCTGGCTGCTGCTGCGCACCTTCCTGGTCGAAGCCTTCCGCATTCCCTCCGGCAGCATGGAGAACACCCTGCTGATCGGGGACTTTCTTTTCGTCAACAAGGCGATCTACGGCGCCGAGATTCCCTTCACCCATGTCCATCTCCCGACCTTTCGCGAGCCGGCGCGGGGCGACGTGCTGGTGTTCGATTCGGTGGAGGAAGAAGGGCTCAAGGTCGTGAAGCGGCTGATTGGTGTGCCCGGGGATACGCTCGCCATGCGTGGGGGCATGCTGTACCGCAACGGTCAGCCGGTCGATGAGCCGTACGTCCAGCACGACAACATCGCCAAGTCGGAGAGCCCGGACTTCCGGGAGAAGATGCGGCGCTGGCAGGTGCGTCACCTGGCCGCCGGCGACACGACGACCTATGCGCCGGATCTGCAGGACTGGGGGCCGATCATCGTCCCGCCTGATTCGCTGTTCATGATGGGGGACAATCGCGACCTGTCATATGACGGCCGGTACTGGGGCTTCCTTCCGCGCCTGAACGTGCGAGGCACGCCGCTGCTCATCTACTACAGCTACGATCCTTCGAGCTGGAAGGTCCTGCCGATCTTTTCCGCCATTCGATTCAATCGGATCTTCTCCCACCCGCACTGACGCCCTCCCCCTAGTCCTCGCTCTGCCGGCCGCCGATGATGGCCGAGACCCCCGCCATCGCGCCCACCCCGCTCGCCAGGTAGAAGGCCGCGCGCGCCCCCGCTTGGCTGGCGATGCCGCCAGCAACCAGGGGTCCGACAAACCGGGCAACCGCTCCGACGCTTTGCAGCATGCCAAGCGCCCGTCCCTGTTCCGCCGCCGGTGCGCGATGGCTCACGATGGACGCCGCGCTTGGCCCGATCAGCGCGGTGCCGGTGGCGATCAGCGGCAGCGCCAGATAGAGCAGACGGAGACCGCCACCCGCTGATCCCAGCGCAAATGCCCCGGGCAACAGGCCCAGGCCAAGCGCGAGCAGGACGCTGCCGAAGAGGATGAGCGCCCGCTCCCCGAAGCGCGGCACCAGGCGCCCGATCAGCCCGCCCTGGACCACGGCGCTTACCACCCCGAGCAGCACGAAGAGGTAGGCGGCATGGTGCCGGTCGAGGCCCAGCGACCGCTCGACCTCGAGCGGGAAGATGACGTACACCACGGTGAAGGCGATCGTCGAACAGGCCGTTGCCGCGAAGGCGATGTTGAACCGCGACCAGTGGACCGGCACGGGGGCGGGGCCGTCCGTCGTGATGCGGGCGGGTTCGGGCAGCCAGCGGAACGCCAGCAGGAAGTTGACCGCCGTCAGCCCCGAGGCGATGAGTCCCGGTGCCGCGTTGCCCCAGCGGCTGGCGATGCCACCGAGCGCGGGGCCGATCACAAAACCCATCCCGAACGCCGCCCCGATCAGGCCGAGGGCCCGCGCACGCCGCTCCGCCGTGGTGGTGTCGGCAAGGTAGGCCTGGGCGACGTTGACGGTCGCTCCCATCCCACCGGCCACCATGCGGGACAGGAGGAGCAGCCAGAAGTTGCTGGCCAGGGCAAAGAGCAGATAGGACAGCGCGCTGCCGGCCAGGCCCACGAGAATGACCGGCCGGCGACCGATGCGGTCCGACAGCCGCCCCCACCAGTGGGCCAGCAGAAACTGCATCAAGGAAAAACTGGCAACCAGCACACCGATGCCGGCATCGCTGACGTGAAAGGAGGCCGCGTAACTGGGCAGCAGCGGCAGCACGATGCCGAAGCCGATCAGATCGATGAAGACGGTGAGGAAGATCAGCAGGGTAGGGGAGAACATGCTGAAAGCTACTTGTGCCGCGGCTCCTCTGGTGTGGTCACGGACGATCGCAGGAGGTAGGAGGCGGTCCGGCCACAGGCCTCACAGGTCAGGGTGACGCGGCTGGAGAGCTGTTCGTGGCGCTTGGGCTCGCGGTCGATGGCCGAGGCGCCACAGGAGGGGCAAACGAGGGCTTTGTGGTCGCGGTCGGCCGCGATCAGATTCAGGGCTTCTGCTGGACGGTATTCCTTGATTCCCCTGCGTCCCACGGGTCGCCTTTCCGGCGGGCAGCATCGGCGCGGGCGCACCGACCCAACCTCTGTTCAATGTATCTGCCGCCCGGGGGGCGCGCAAACGGGGTGGCGACTCCCCCGCATCCCCGGTCCCGGCCGGGCTTGGGGCCGGCCGGGCCCTCTTCCCGCCCCTCCGAAAGGCCGGTACATTGGATTTGTCCCTACCCCCTCAGGCAATCGCATGAACGTTCGATCCCGGGCGCCATTGGTGGCGATCGTCAGCGCACTCAGCGTCATCGCGTGCGCTGGTACGCCGCCGCCCTCGCCAGTTCCCAGTCCGGCCGACCTGCCGGCACTGGAAGCAGCCCAGCAGCAGAGCCCAAGGGATGCCGCGCTCATTACCCGCCTCGGGATTGCCTACTTCGAGGCCAAGCGGTTCGACCGTTCCCGCGACGTCCTCCAGAGCGCCTTGGCCCTCAACGGCCGCAACTACCCCGCTCTGGTGTATCTCGGGCTGGCCCACGAAGAGCTGGGCAGCCTCGATTCGGCCCGTGCGGCGTATACCGCAGCCGGGGCCCTCGCCGGGGGGAAGGTGCAACAGGGTGAGATCGCCGACCGGCTTGCCCTCCTGACCCGCAAGGAGTTGCGCCAGGCTGCACGCGCCTCGATCGCGCAGGAAGCGACCCTCTCGGAGCAGCCGCCCACCGAGAACTCCGTCGCAGTCTTCCCCTTCAGCTACGTGGGGCAGAACGAGGACCTCCGTCCGGTCGGGCGCGGCCTCACCCACCTGATGATCACCGACCTGTCAAAGCTGAGCCGGCTGAAACTGCTCGAACGCGAACAGGTGCAGCTGCTGGTCGACGAGCTGGCTCTGAATGATGCGGGTCGGGTGGATCCGCGCACGGGGGCGCGCTCCGGGCGCATCCTCCGCGCCGAGCGGGTGGTGCAGGGCTCGGTACAGGATATCCCCGGGAAGCAGGATATCCGATTCGACGCGGCGATCGTCAATGCAAGCGATGCAAAGGTGGTTGCCTCCGGTACCGGCAGCGACCCCCTCGCACAGCTCTTCGCCCTGCAGAAGCAGGTGCTCTTCCGTCTGGTCGACCAACTCGGCATCACCCTGACGCCGGCGGAACGTCGCGCCCTCAGCGAGCGGCCGACGGCAGACCTGCAGGCCTTCCTCGCGTTCAGCCGCGGACTCGAGGCAGAAGACCGGGGGGACTATCAGGCGGCGGAAGCCAACTACTCGGCGGCGCTGGCCCGCGATCCCAACTTCCGGGCGGCCAAGGACCGACGGGCGAGCAACAGTCGCCTCTCCCTGGCGGTGCAGCTTTCTCCCCAGGTGCTTGCCGGTCTCGGCGATCGCGACCTTGGGCCACGTGGTGGGGAGCCGGTGGGAGGGGTCGCCCCGCCGCTGCCCACCGGTCACGGTACCGTGCTGCGCACCGGCGTGCTCTATACCAGTCCGAGTACCGGTGGCACGCTAACCACCCGGTTTGGCGGCGGCAGCGGCGGCGGCCCGATTTCCCGGCCACCCGGCACTCGTCCGCAGCTGCCCGAGACCCTCGGCGGCGACAACGCCGGTACCCCTGGTGGGTTGCTCGGCACCATCATCATCGTCATCGTCCGCCCATGACGCGCCGCCCCCTTCTCCCGGCGCTCGTCGGGCTCATCCTCGCGCTGCTGCCGCCGCAGCTCTCGGCGCAGCAGGGACTCTACACCGCCGCATCAATTGCCGGCGGGGTGGAATTCAAGCAATACAACTTCGGAAACGGCTTCGGGGTCGACCGCCTGAGTCAGGTGGCCTTCCCCATCGGTGTCGCCCTGCCGATCGGCCGCCGGTTCTCCCTCGACGTCGGTACCCAGTTCGCGGTCACCTCGGTGGCCGACACTCAAGGCGGGCACAGTTCGTTCTCCAGCCTGACCGATACCCAGCTGCGCGGTGCCTACACCTTCGGCAACGACGCGCTCGTCGCCAGCCTGGTCCTCAACCTCCCCACCGGCAAGCAGACCACGACGCTTCAGCAGTTCGGTGTCTCCTCAAGCGCGTCGTCCAACTTCCTGCTATTCCCGGTGAACTCGTACGGTTCCGGTGTCTCCGTCACCCCGGGAATTGCCGCTGCCACCACGACCGGCGACTGGAACCTCGGCGCCGCTGCCAGTCTGCGGATCAACGGTGAGTACCAGCCATTCAGCGGCACCGGAAACACCGGCATCAAGTACCAGCCGGGTGTTGAAGGCCGCCTCCGGGTCGGCGCCGACCGTCTGGTCGGGACGAGCCGCCTTTCATTCGGCCTCACCTTCAGCACCTTCGGCACCGATGAATTGCGCGGGGGAGGACTCGGCAACGGGGCCTACGATCCCGGAAACCGGATCCTGGTCGATCTGGGCGTCCTCTCGCCGGTCGGCACGGGGACGGTTTCAGTCTACCTCTGGAACTACTACCGCAGCGCGGGGAGCGGCGGGTCAGCCTCCGCGAGCAACAAGGAAAACGTCCTCACCGGCGGAGTCTCAGGTGCCTTCCCGCTCAGCCCGACGGTCTCGATCGAGCCACTCCTCGAGTCGCGCTTCTGGATGCCGGAGGACGGCAGTGGCCGGCTGTTCGGGCTGGGAACGGCGTTCCGGGTGGCGCTGAGCCCCGCCATCGCCCTGATTCCCGGAGTTCGGATTGACCGCGGGTCGATCCGATCCCCTGGAGCCACCAGCCGGGTGGGCGTAACTGGATGGAGCCTCAGCAGCTTCGTTCAATACACCTTCAAGTAGGACGATTGGCCGGGTAGTTGCACCGCAGACTCACAACAAATGACCAGGACCACACCGGTTCTGGTCCTTTTTCCGTGCAAATTCTTGACTGGCCCCTGACGGTGTGGTACGTTGCCGCCACTTAAGCGACCCGGTGGCTACCGGGACCTACGCTGCAGGATTCCTGGACCAGGAGGGTTGGGTGGCTTCGGAACTCGGTGCCTCCCAGATCTCGACGCTGCTCGAGGCGCTCCCGGGAATCGCAAACGTCCTGCGAAGCCCAGTTGCAGATGCGCTCCTGAATGTGATCAGGGCGGCCGCTCGGATCGGGGAGTTTGAGCTGGCGGATGCGGAGGAACTGATCCGCTACGCCACGCGCAGGGGTCTGGTCGGGAACGACGAGGGGGATCGGGTGCTCGTCGAGGTGCGCGAAGCCGCCCAGCGCCGGGCCGAAAAGGCTGCCGAGAAAGTCCGAGCGGCGGCGGCAAAACCGAAGGGAAAACCGAAGGCAGCGGCCAAGAAGCCGGCCGCCAAGAAGAAGCGATAGTCGAGCGGGCGGTCCCACAGGGGCCGCCCGCTTCCGATTTCAGGGCTGCCGCTGGAAGTGCCGGCTATGTCCGGAACCCCGCGACGAGCCTGGTCAGACGGGTGGAGGCGTCGAGGAGCCCGCTCGCGGAGGACGCCATGTCCTCGGTCGAGGCGGACTGCTGTTCCGCGGCTGCCGACACCTCCTCGCTCGCTGAGGCATGTTCCGCCGCAACCCGGGCCACCTGGGCGGTTCGCTCGGACAGCTTGCCCACCACCGCTCGATTCTCCTCGGTCTGCCGGGCGAGCCCGCTCGCGGAGTTCTGCACCTCGCCGATGGCGCCGCCGATCGTGTCCAGGCCCTGCGCCACGGCGTGAGCCACCGTCTCGATGCCTCCCACCTTGGCCGTGCCACGCTGCATCGTCTCGCTGACCTCGCGCACCTGCGCGCGGATGAATTCGACGGTCTTGGTCACATCCTCCGCCGCACGGGCGCTGGAATCGGCGAGCTGCCGCACCTCCTCTGCCACGACGGCGAACCCCCGGCCATGTTCACCCGCGCGCGCCGCTTCGATGGCGGCGTTCAGGGCGAGCAGGTTGGTCTGGGAGGAGATCTGCTTGATCAGGTCGATGAAGGTGGTGATGGATTCGGACTTCTCAGCGAGTGCGCGGACCTGCTCCGCACTGGTCTGAACCACGCCACGTACGTCCAGCAGCGTGGTGCGCGCGGTCTCGGCATCCTGCCGGTAGCGGAGCGCGGTGCGGCGAATCTCCTCGGCGAGGCGCACGGCATGCTGTGCGCCTTCGGCGCTGGTCGCCGCCGCCTCACGCAACCGTGCCAGGAGTGTGTCGGCCTCCGCCATGCCGGCGACCTGCTCATCGGCGCTGGTGGAAATTCGCACCATCGCCGCCGAGACTTGCCCGCTCGACGCGGCGATCTCCTCGCTCATCGCGGAGAAGTCACCCGCGCTATTGCTGAGCTGCTGGGCCTCCTTGGCCACTTCGCTCACAACATTCCTGAGGCGGCCGGCCATGTCGTCCAGCGCACGCGCCAGGCGGGCGAGCTCATCCGGCATCTCTCCGAGCTGGATGGGGCGCAGGTCGCCGGCTCCAAAGCGATCGGCGGCGCCGATCAGGCGACCCATCTGGCGATCCACCACCCGGATCAGGGCGATGCCCGCGCCAATGGCGACGATCAGCGCCAGCGCGGCGCAGAGCAGCAGCATCTTCTGGAAGAAGGCCGCCTTGGATTGCAGTCGCATGGCGCGGTCGAGTGCATGCCGCCCCTGCTCCTCGGAGAGTTCCCGGACCACCGCAACGAGACTGTCGGTCGTGCCGCCGGCGCGTGCGGCAATTAAGCGGGCCTCATCGGGGCGGCCGACATCGGCGAGAGCATGGGCGGTGGCGAACGCCACCTCCAGCTGGGCCTGGGTCACGCCGGCGAGGTTGATGAGGCGGCGGTCGTCGGGGGTGAGGTAGGGGAGCGACCGCAGGCGGCCCTGCAGCACGTAGGCGGAATCGCCACCGCTCAGGAACTCCGCCTTGGCTGCGAGACTCGGGGTCAGCAGGTACTGCTGTGCGGCACGGATCTCACTGAGGACCGCGCCGACCAGGCCACTCGCGAGACTCGATCCCGACTGGAGCGCGGTAATGTCTTCCAGCGTCTGCCGGGTGATGGTGCGCAGCGATGTCACGCCCAGCGTGGCCATGCCGAATACGAGAATCAGGGACGAGACCATGGCGATCCCGTTCAGCCGGCGCAGGCTGGACACAAATCTCACAGCCCCTCCACGGCGATGATCCGCCCATTGTGGACCTGTCCGATCACGACTCGCTGCTTGGGGACATCGCCATTCTCGTCGAACGCGATCTCGCCGGTGACACCTTCATAGACGGCGGTTGTATTCCCAATCGCAGCGACCCCATCGCGGATGCGCTTGCGGTCGGTCCCGACCTGTCCAATCACCCGCCGGAGCAGAAAGAGAATGTCGTACGTCGCAGCCGCGGCCTGGGTTGGTGGAGCGGCGCCGCGATAACGGTCGGCGTATGCGCTCACAAACTCCCGGTTCAGCGGCGAGGGAAAACTGGCCAGATAGCCGTTGGCGATATACGCCCCCTCGGCCAGTGGCCCGGTCTCCTCCAGCCGCTCCAGTCCGTCGCCCCCCAGCAGTGGAATCCGCAGTTTCCTGCTGGCGGCCGCGCGAAGGGTCGCTTCTCCCTCGGAGAGATTGCCGCCGAGGAAGATGAACTGGGTGGTCTTCCGGCGGACGAGACGGTCGAGGTAGGGACCGACATCGGGGGTGCCACCGAGGTAGGGGTCGGTGTCGTCGATCGTCCCGCCGAGCTCGGTAAAGGAGCGCGCGAAGCTCTGGCGCAATCCTCGGCCGTAGTCGTCGTTCAGGTAGAGGATGGTGCCATGGCGGAACCCGAGGCGGTCGGCGGTGAAGCGGGCGAGCGCGGCGCCATATTGCAGGTCGCTCGGGCAGACGCGGAAGGTGTAGTCGCCGGCGCCGGTGACCTCCGGTGCCGACGATGAGGGAGAAATCTGCACCACGGGGTTGCGTGGGTCATTGTAGACCGGGGCTGCCGCGAGGGTACTGCCGGAGTAGATATGTCCGATCACCGCGACCACACCGGCGGCCTGCAGTGCCGCAGCCGCGCTCAGCGCGGAATCAGGATCGCCGAAGTCGTCGCGGATGACCAGCTCGATGGGGCGACCGTTGATGCCGCCGCTCCGGTTGGCCTGCTCCACGGCCAGTTCAGCGGCACGCTTCATCGGGGCGCCCACGGAGTCCGTGAAGGGCCCAGCGAGGCCGATACGAATGGGACCCTGCTCGGCGGAGCAGGCGAGAGTTAGCAGCAGGACTGCATAAGCGGAGCCGGCTGAGTATCGCCGGTGCCGGGAGAAGAGCACAGGAATCTCCGAAGGGGAGGAGGGGGGACACCTTCACTCTAGCGGAGGGTGCGCCGACGGGCAATCCTGCGGACTATCTTGCGGCATGAATACCTGGAGCCGCCGACCGCCGGCGATGGTCTTCGACCTGCACGGACTGACCGTCCTTGATGCCACCCACAGCGCCGAGCAGTTTCTCCGGGCCCAGGTTGCGGTGCGGCGTGGTGCGGTGGTGCGGCTGATCACCGGTCGGGGCAGTCACGGCGGCGATGCGCCGATCCGTACTCGCGTGCGGTCGCTGCTCAAGCGGCTGAAAGAAGATGGACGCGTGGTCACGGATTTCGTGCTGGAGGATTCCGAAGGAAGTTTCCTGGTGAAGTTGGGCGGGTAGCCGGCGACGCGGTTACGGCACCGGCGCCGGATTCGCTCCCGCAGTATCCGCCGCCCTGCGCAGGCGGTTGCGTCTGCCCCACCCGTCCAGAACCCGGCCGTCGACCAGACTGACCGAAGCGATCTTTGCACCGCTCTCGATGCGCCATGTCAGCCGGAGCATTCGGCCCCGTCGAACCCACTGCTGCATCCACTGCCCGCCCTGCGCCCTGGCGCCGACCACGCCGTAGCTTCGCTCCAGCGCCTGCCGGAGGCTGTCCAGCTGCAGGCTGGTCACCGGACCGGAGAGCGTGAGGATCCCGCTGAGACTGTCGATGGCGGAGAGCCAGAGGGCGAGGGGCCGGCCCGAGGCTGGGTCGACCACCGTGCCCCGGCAATCCTGCACGGCGTGATCCCGCCGCGAGCGGTCACACTGCAGCCCGTGGCCGCGCAACGCCGTCACCTGTTGCCCGACCGCGGCGAGCCCCGCACCGGCCTCGAAGCCGAGGAAGGCAAGTGGGGGGAGCGACGCGGTGGTCTGGGCCTGGAGCGGGGCAACGACCAGCAGGAGGGCGAGCAGGGCCGGCTGGGCGGGTAGCAGCGATGTCATGCCTGAAGTATCGCGGATCGGTGCGACGGACTGGAGTGGTCCGGCCCCGGCGCGGCAGACGGTTCTGGACCGCATGCCACTCCGGGGCCGGCAACGACGATCGGCGAAAGGCCCGCCGTGGAGGTCAGGCCTTGCGAACGTTCGCGGCCTGGAGACCCTTCGGTCCCTCGACGACGTCAAACTCAACCATGTCCCCTTCGGCGAGCGAACGGAACCCATCCATGGTGATGGCAGTGTGGTGGACGAAGACGTCCTTGCCACCATCCTGAGCAATGAAGCCGAATCCCTTCGCATCGTTGAACCACTTCACGGTACCCTTCGCCATTGCTTCTACCTCGTATGGGGGAGCTCACCGGCTCCGGAACATCCCCGGCCGGAATGGCCGGGGCAGGACTGATCTCGGGGCTGCCGGCGCGACACGACGCGGCTGCATGATTGGGGATGCAGCGCGGGCCGTGGCTGCCATGGCTTAAGGTTCAGAACCTCCGGCGAGTTGTCAAGCACTGCCGCGTCCACCGGCGCTGGCGCCCCCGCAGGCCGAGGGGCTGGACTGGCGTTAGATTGCTTCCCTCACATTTCCGGAGTCCGCCGTGATTCTGCTCGCCCTCCTTGCCGTGATCCAGCAGCCGGTCGCGCCGCCACCGCCGGCTCCCCCCAAGCCCCCGACCACCCCGATCGTCCGTGCCGTGGTGCAGCCGGCGGAGGCAGCCGTCCTGGTCGGTGACACGCTCCGCCTGACCGCGGTGGGGTACGATTCCGCCGGTAGGGTGGTCCCCGACGTGAGCATCACCTGGCTGTCCTCGGGTGGCTTTTTCGAGGGATCGGTGGATTCCACGGGGCTGGTGACCGGGGGATCGACTGGCACGCTGGCGGTCACCGCGCTGCTCAAGCCCAAGGGTGTCGGGCGGTCCACGGCGGCGATCGCCCGGGTGACCGTGCTGCCGCAGCCCGCGGCCAAGCTGGTGGTCGCCCCCGTGCCCACGCGGCTGTATGCCGGCCAGTCACTGGTGCTGGCGGCCACACCATTCGCCGCCAACGACGACCGGCGTTACGACGAGGTCACCTGGACCTCCGACCGGCCTGGCGTGCTCGCGGTGAGCGCGGACGGCCGGGTGAACGCCCGGGCGGCAGGACAGGCGACACTTACCGCTGCGGCGGGTCGGGCGACTCGCCGGCTCGCGATCACCGTGGTGCCCAATCCGGTCACGCAGGTATCGCTCGAGCCCGCGGCGGCGCAGGTCCGCGCCGGCGATGTCGTCCACTTCAAATTCGTCGCCCGTGCCGCCAGCCGGACCGTGGCCGACGCGCAGCCGGAGTGGGCGCTGAGCCCGGGCAGCGGTCAGGTGGAGGACGATGGGGCCTTCGTGGCCGCCGTCCCGGGGACTTACCGGGTCTTCGCGACGTTCGCCGGCCGGTCCGCCGAGGCGGTGGTGACGGTGGCTCCCCGCGACGTGCGGCGGCCGACCACGCTGGTGGGCCGGCTGCCGATCAAGCAGCAGGCGGCGGAGTTCTGGCTGCACCCCGATGGCCGCTACGGCTACCTGACGACGATCGGAGACCGGATCTACGCCATCGATGTCTCCACGCCGAGCAAGCCGGTCATCACCGATTCCGTGGTGGTCGATGCCCGCGTCATCAACGACCTCATGACCACCGAGGACGGGAAGTTCGGCGTCCTCACCCGCGAGGGAGCATCGAACCGGAAGAACGGCATTGTGATCCTCTCCTTCGAGGATCCGGCCCACCCCAAGGTGATTGGCGATTTCACCGAGACCGTGACCGGCGGTGTCCACTCGACCTTCATCTATCAGGGCTACGTCTACCTCACCGATGATGCCACCGGCTCGATGAGGGTCATCGATATCCGGGATCCGCACACCCCACGGCAGGTCGCCCGGTGGGAGACGCCGCGCAGTTCCGCGGGACGGATGCTGCATGACATCGATGTGAAGGATGGCCTCGCCTATCTCTCCTACTGGAATGACGGGATGGTCGTGCTCGACGTCGGCAACGGTGTCCGGGGCGGCCGCCCGGAGAACCCGGTGCTGGTCAGTCAGCTGAAGTACGACCTCAACTCGCTGTACCGCGACGTCGAAGCGGTGGGTGGTCCCGGCTTCATCCGGGGCACCCATACCGCGTGGCGTGCCGGGCGGTACGTCTTCGTGGGTGACGAGGTGTTCTCCGCCAAGCCGCGGGCCACGGAGGGGGGCGGCGTGGTCGGACTGGGCCGGGCGTATGGCCGCCTGCACGTGGTGGATGTTTCCGACATCGCCAGCCCGAAGATCGTGGCCTGGTACGAGCCCAAGGACGGCGGCACCCACAACGTCTGGGTGGCGGGCGATACGCTGTACCTCGGCGACTACCAGGGCGGGCTCCGGGTGCTGGATATCTCCGGGGACCTGCGGGGTGACCTGCAGCAGCAGGGTCGCGAGATCGCCCATGTAGTGACCGGCGACAAGCAGGGCCAGGTACCGAATGCGCCGAACGCCTGGGGCGCGATCTACCGCGATGGCTACATCTATGTCCCCGACATCAATTCGGGGCTGTGGATCGTGAAGGTGGATGCGAAGTCGGAGCTGACGCCGTAACTGCGGGGAACCGGGAACAGCGGGGAACGGGGAACCGGAAGAGCACTCACCCGGGGGAGGCAGCAGGAATGCCGGTTCCCCTTTCCCGCTTCCCGGTTCCCGTTTCCCCTTTCCCGGTTCCCGGTTCCCGGTTTTCCGTTCTCCCTGCCGCTCCCTTACATTCTAGGCATGACCATTCCCCAGACCCTCGCCGTCCGGAGCTTCTCCGACCGGGCTGAGGCGTTGTCCCACTTCATCTTGCGCGCCGGCGAGGCGCCGCGGCTGATCGCGTTTGATGACGCGGTCGGGTGCCCGCTCGAGATCGCGCTGGCGGCACTGGAATGGACCCGGGCGGTAGGGGTGCTGCCGGACGACGACATGCTCCACGCCGCGCGGCTGACGAGCGAGACGGCGGCGGCGGTCATTGAGCGCAAGATCGACGGACAGCGGCAGTTCATCTATCTCGGCCCCCGGCTGGATGCGCCGCCGATGGATGTGTTCGAGGGCAAGGTGCTGTTCGACGAGCCGGGCGTGAAAGCGGTGGAGTTCAGCCAGCGGGCGCATGCGGTGGCCCACTTTCTTCGCGCCACCAGTGGCGCTGGCGCCCTGCTCGCCCTGCTTGGCCGCCGGGCGCCGGAGTTGCGTCACCTGCGGCGCTGGCTGGGCCCGATCCTCGGGGAGCTCGACGTGCCCCGCATGCTGGTCGGGGGATGGTTCGCGGCATCGGCCGCCGGATGCCTTCTGGCGACGCCCGATGGAGAACCCGATTACCGCTACATCGAAGTGGGGCTTGAATCGTGAAGTCGCACGCACTCTTAGTCGCCATCGTTCTCTCCTGCACCACGACGCTCAGCGGGCAAACCGTGGTCGCTCCCCCGCCCAAACTGGACTCGACCCAGACCGCCGTGCGCGATGTGCTTTACCGGCTGCGGGACTCGCTGCAACTGGTCGATGCCGCCTCGGCCAGGATCGCCCGGGACCGGGCCATGAGCAGCGATATGCTGATGCGCTCCCGAGCCTACCTGCTGGCCACCCGCTGCGCAGCGGCCGCCAGGGCAGTTGCCCCCGCCCGGAGTGTGATCATCAGCGCCGGTCTTCCCAGGACCGATCGCCTGGCGTTGCGTGCGGCCCTGGTGCGATCGCTGGACAGTCTCGATGTCGGCCTCGCGAGTTGCGTGACGGAGTTCAAACGGCTGCAGGCCCCGGAGCGCGCCGCCGAACTGCGCGACTACGGAATTGGCCGCGGCAAGAAAGTGCAGGTCTATATCCGGCGGCATGATGCGGCGGTCGGGCCCTTCTTCCAGGAAGTGACCGGCAGTCGGTACGAGGCCAACCGCCAGGGAGCCGGTAGCATCGCCGCGCCACGCTGAATCCACAGCCATGTGGACAGTCGCCAGTCCACAATTCCACATTGTGTGGAGCAAGGCCGGAACAGCATCCTCATGCATCACTTAGCTATCAACATCCCACCTGATCAACACTACGTAACCCGAATAGACACAGGCGCTTGCGAGGTTTCTCCACTTTCCTATCTTTGACTCAACCGCTGGGTGGATGTGCGGCAGGGCCTCTCGTCCTGCAGGTGGCCTCCAGCGAGTTTGAGCGGGATTTCAGGGGAAATCACCGAAGTCGGCAAGGGCTCAGGTGGTTGTAGATCCTGATGGTAGCCCCGGTTCAAACAGGTGAGGCCAGTCGCGCGCCTCACCCTCCCCGATCTGGCGCCTCGGGGTGCACTGCGAAGGGTTGGTCCGCGACTCATCCTGACTCGCAGCGCTCGCACCGACGAACCTGTCGGCGCGAGAAACGGGCGCCCGGCCTCGCCCCCCGCGGCCCTTTCGTGTTTTTACCATACAAAGCACGAAAATACGGTAAAACCAGAACCGCGAAACCCCGGGTGCCCCCATTTACATCTCAAAATAAGGCATCATGGACCCCGCGAATCGGCCC
>JANMYS010000012.1:0-2551 GCA_031382385.1 Gemmatimonadota bacterium | reverse complement strand
GGCACCGCCCCAGTTCTCGAGGAAGCGGGGGAAATTCTCCAGCCCGCCGCCGTAGCTGCCACCCGGGCAGCCGGCATTGAACCAGTCGCAGGGGGTGCTGGAGTGGCCGGCCGCGATCGCGGCGTAGACCCACATCGGGTTGACGTTGTTGATCGCGGGCCAGTTGTTGTGGGCGGCGTCGACCCAGTCGTTGGACAGAAAGGTGACCGCGTCGCCCATGATGGCGGACGGCTGCCAGCCGATGTCATTGTAGTTCTTCCAGACGTAGACCGGCCGGTCCGTGGCGATGGTCCAGGGCTGCGCCAGAATACGCGCGTTGTAGAGCCGGACGGCGGGGTAGTCCCGGGCGGGGACGCCCGCATTGTCGTTGATGAACGTGACGTACATGATCGAGGTCGAGTTCGCCGGGCTCAGGTTGATCCAGTTCATCAACTCGCCGACGTTGACATCCAGCAGATCCGGCCTCCGGTCCTCCCGGCCATCCAGGAAGGCGTTCGGCCTCCCCTGGAAAATCAACGCGCACTGGACTGCGTTGGGCACGGCCGCGCGGGGCAGCACCGTCATGGCTCCCGGGGCGAAGGGAGTGGCGAGCAGGTTCAGATCCACCACGATATGGTAGTCCGCCTTCCACGCCATCTTGACCGCCTGGATCGGCGCGGAATCAATTGCCGGATTGCGCCGTGGCATGATCAACTCGATCGTCGGCATGCCCGTGGGCAGCGGCAGGCTGAGCGGCACCACCCCCATCGTACTGTCCATGAGTCGGCCGTTGAAGCTGGCCTGCGACGCCGCGCCGAATCCCGCACCAGCGCTCCGGCTGTCAAAGCTGAGTGCGACCGGCACGGCGGAGGCGTTGTTGATGTTGATGGGGCCCAGCCGCTGATTGCCCCACTTCTTGTTCCAGATCACCTTGTGCGGCGTGGTGATGATGTCCTGGTAGTTGGTGGGGCTGGCCGAGAGGTAGAGATTGCTGTTGGTATGCACCCAGCCGGCGAAGGTCATCGGCGGGCCGTTGTGGATCTCGAGGTCTCCCTCGTAGAAGACGCCGAACTGGAACAGCGGGATCGACTGCGCGTTCACTCCGACCACGGCGTCCGAGCGGTTCCGCAGCGCATCCGTCGCCGCGACCGTGATGTCGATCTTCTGGTTGATCCCGATCAGGCCGGTGTACGGACCGCTGGTGATCGTCGCCGGGACCGGTCCGCCGTTCAGTGCAGCGCTGGTGGTGACCGTGAAGCCGGTCAGGACTGGGGAGGTCAGGGCAGCCAGTTCCGCGCTGGTGATGAGGCCATCCGACATGGCGACCTCGAGCTGGGCCATGGCGTTGTCGGCTCCGGCCTCCGCAGCGTAGTTGACCCGTGCTGCCCGATAGTCCACGCCAGCGCTCCGCTGCACCATCATCGATCCGAGAACTGCCGCGCCGATCAGGGCCGCGATCAGTACCAGGAGAACGAGGGAGGCCTCCAGCGCGAAACCGCGCCGATCCCGCAGAAACTGAGTCATGGATATGCCTTGGCCTGCTGGATGTCGAGCCGAATCTGCACGGGCGGTGGCCCGCTCTGGTAGAGATACGACCGAGCATCATAATGCTTCTCGTTTCGCGGGGGGTCAATCGTACGAAACAGCACTGTCATGCTTCCGGCCACCTCGATTTGAGACCGGCGCCCGGTGCAGACTGTCTAAGTACCTTTCCTGCAGAGAGATAGCTCCACGCGACCGGATACAGCGCCGCAGTTCGTGTCCGAGCTAGAACGCTTGCCCGAACTCCGGTCCGGGCCTAGACTTACCCCCTCCCGGTCCGACCTTCGCCTTTCCTCTCTTCCTGCAGATCATGGCTGATACCTCGGTGATGGAAAAAATAGTGTCGCTGTGCAAGCGACGCGGATTCGTCTTTCAGTCCTCGGAGATCTACGGCGGCCTCGGCTCGGTCTGGGATTACGGTCCGCTCGGCGTCGAGCTCAAGAAGAACGTGAAGGACCGCTGGTGGCGCGCGATGGTCCATGCCCGGGATGACATTGAGGGGCTCGATGCGGCGATCCTCATGCACCCGCGGGTCTGGGAGGCATCGGGGCATGTCGCCGGCTTCACCGACCCGCTGGTCGACTGCAAGACCTGCAAGTCCCGCTTCCGCGCCGACAAGCTGGAGGATGCGCGCTGCCCCCAGAAGCCGAGCAAGAAGCCGGGCGACCACACCACCTGCGAGCTCACCGAGCCGCGGATGTTCAATCTCATGTTCAAGACGTTCATGGGTCCGGTGGAGGAGCAGGCCGCGACGGTTTATCTCCGCCCGGAGACGGCACAGGGGATCTACGTCAACTACCAGAATGTGCTCAACGCCTCGCGCCAGCGGGTCCCCTTTGGCATCGCCCAGATCGGCAAGGCGTTCCGCAACGAGATCACGCCGGGCAACTTCATCTTCCGGACCCGCGAGTTCGAGCAGATGGAGATGCAGTTCTTCGTGAAGCCGGGTTCCGATGAGGAGTGGTTCGAGCGCTGGCGGGAGTGGCGCATGGAGTGGCACCACAGCATCGGGCTGGCGCCGGCCAGGCTT
>JANMYS010000066.1:0-22134 GCA_031382385.1 Gemmatimonadota bacterium | reverse complement strand
TATCGGCGGCTGACCGACCGGCAGTGGCGGTGCATCACGCGCTATCTCCGTGAGGGCTGGAGTCCGGAGCAGATCGCCGGAGCCCTGCGGCAGCGGCGGCAGTTCCGCGTGAGTCACGAAACGATCTATCAATACCTCCGGGATGATCGGGCGGCTGGGGGGCAGCTCTATCGCCACCTGCGCTACGCCCATCGGCAGCGCCGCCGTCGGCTCGGGCGCGTGCGGCGCCAGGGGCCACTCGGCCGGCCGCTCACGAGCCGGCCCGCGCACATCGCGACGCGTCGGCAGTGCGGCCATTGGGAGATCGACACGATGATGGGGTCCGGCAGCCGCGCGTGCCTGTTCAGCGCGGTCGAGCGTGCCACCGGGTACGTGGTGTTAGGCCAGCTGGCGGCGCACACCGCGACCGCCTTTGCCGATCGCGCCATTCAGCTCTTCCGGGCCCAGCCGCGCCGGGTGCGAACGATTCCGGCCGATAACGGCACGGAGATGACCGGGTATCGCCGCATCGAACAGCACACCGGGGCCACCTTCTACTTCGCCGCGCCCTATCGCGCCTGGGAGCGCGGGACCAACGAGAACACCAACGGCCTCATCCGCCAGTATCTCCCCAAAGGACAGACGATGGCGCACCTTACGCAGCACGACTGTAATCGGATTGCGCGTCAGCTGAACCGGCGCCCGCGCAAACGCCTCGGCTATCGTACGCCGGAGGAATGCTATGTCCCGTGATCGTTGCACTTCAGGGTTGATATCTCAGGCGCAGACGCGCGAGAGTCAGCGCCACCCTGAAAACCGCCATTGCCAATAGGGCAATCCCTTCGAGACGGTGGGTCCTCTTGCTGATCCGCTTCTCAACGAGGGTCCAGCGAAGAATGTGGTATCACGGACTTCCCAGCGCCACCAAGCCTGGGGACAAAGGCTCCCTGCCCGATTCCTATCTTCCTGGTGACGGAGCGTTGACGATGCGGTCGAAGGCCATGCCGCTGGACCCCTGGCCCCGCCCGGTCTGCTTCCGCACCCCCAGCCAGACAATCACCCGGCCATCGGTCCACCGGGTCCGCTGATACGCCAGGGTCACCACCGCCCCGGCGCGGGGCACCTCCTCCTCGTGGAGGAAGTAGGCGGCCCGCGGCGTGGTCTCGAGTCCCTCGCGCAGGAGGGTAGTCCGGGGGCGGACCTTGTCGGGCACCGGGTCGGGATCGCCATCGAGCAGTCGCGGCATGGTGGCGCGCTGCAGCTGGGTGGCCCGGAGATCCCCGGGCAGGTGCACCGACACGAAGGGGATCCAGTTCTCCGGCACCGCGTTCATCACCTGGTACACGATCGGGGCGGCCGGGGCGGCCGGGGCCGGCTGCGGATGGGCCCGGAGCCGCTCCTCCAGCAGCCGGCGATGATAGGCCATCGTCTCCACCGCCGCCTCCGCCCCCGGCTTGGCACTCCCGCTCGGCAGCGCGATGGTCCGCTCCACCCCCCACACCATGTTGGCCACCTCGTCCCGCACCAGCATGACCTCTTCCAGCGCCTTTCCCTCCTGGATCTTCGGCACCGTGGGGAGCAGGAGCAGGCTGGTGTCGGCCAACTGTCCGGGATCGTGGCCCTTCACCGAGAGTGTGAACATGCTCCAGCGCTGCCAGGCATCATCGGCGCCGGCGCCCGCCGCCCCGATCCAGAAGCGCTCGCCGAAGACGCTGGTCACCGCCATGCCGCGGACCCGCACCAGCGACCCGGCGTCCAGCGTCAGGGGAATGAGGAACCAGTCGTTTGCATAGACCAGCCCGAACTCCAGGAACATCAGCTGGCCCAGATCGGTCGTGGCGGGGGTGACGGCGCCGAAGTTGACTCGCCGGTCCTCGAAGGCCCACCAGCGGGTGTTAGGCATCCCGTCGTAGGAGATCGGGACCGGGATGAGCGACTGCACCGAGCTGGCCTGGGGATCGGGGACCGCCCCCGCGACGGCGCCGAGGGTCTGGCGGCCCCGGTCGACGTCGAGGTTGTACCAGTCGAGTCGGCCGTGGTAGTACTGCTCGGCGGTGAAGACGGTCTCGGCCCTCCCTTCCGGTGCGGCGCAGGCGAATTGGTACTCCAGTCGGTCGGGGAGCCAGGCGTCCTCGTCCTTCGAGGGGGGCTGGGAGAAGGTGGTGGTGAACCACTGCACGAAGGTGTCGGCGGCGGTATCCAGCGCCGCCCGATGGATGGGGAGGATGCCGGGGATGTCATCCCAGGCGTGGCTCCCGCTGACCCCGGTGAGGTAGGCGTAGAGGGCGCCCCCGTCCATCCGCCGGCCCGCGAGGGCGGCCACCAACTGCCACGCCTCGGGGTGGGCGCAGATGGCGGCGTCCTCCTCCCGGGAGGGATCAGGGGGGAGGAAATGGTACTTCTCGATGAAGGCGGAGGCGTAGTCGGCGATCGGGGCCACCATTTTGAGCCACTGCCGTCCCAGCAGGAGGCGGATGTCCAACGAGGCCGGCCGATCACTCACGGTGAGCGGCACCGCCCGCCGTTCCACCCGCGCCTCCAGCGGCAGCGACTCGTCGAAGGGCAGCGGGGTGCCGTTAGCCGCCTGGTAGGTCCGGAGCCTGGTGGTGGAGAGCTGGACCTTGGCAGTGGCGGGTGAGCCGGCGTCGTCCCCCTTGAACTCCCCCATCTGCCACTGACGGGAGAGCAGGAAGAGCGCGTCCCGCACCTCGGCCTTGAGCGCCCGGGAGAAGTCGGGGCGACGGGGCCGGCCTTCCAGCCGGCTCCAGGTCGTGATGGTGGGAAAGCTGCGCCGCTCCAGCGCCACTGCGATTTCGGCGACCGCGTAGTCCTCAGCCATCGGCAGCCACCGGGAGGTAGGCCAGGAATTCGTTGTTGCGGGCCAGGTTGGTCATAATCGAGATCTGGTAGAGCGTGGTGGCCATCACGGTCATCGGCAGGAAGCGGGCATACAGGGTCTGGTCGAGCTGGGTCGGCTCCACCGCGCGGCTCCGGGCGCGGTTCATGGTCTCCCGCACCGCATCCACCAGGTCCTGCCACTGCCACGACCCGGTAAGGGCCGGCGGGGTAACCAGCAACAGCGCCTGCGGCGCCTCGGCGTTAGGCCGGTCGTAGTGGAAGGTGAGCCCGGTGGTTTCCTGCCTGGCGGGGATCACCTCGGTCCACTCGTCGATCAGCAGCCCGCACTGCCACGCGGTCTGGTCGAACGGGATCACGAAGTGGCCGGTGTAGCAGAGCCGGTCGCCGTCGGGCGCCCAGTCGGCGGGGTACTCGAGCCCCAGCCAGTGGTCGCCCGCCTTCCACGGGAGCTGCAGCGGCAGGAGGTCGGGTTCCGTCGCGCCGAACGCTCCCTCCAGCATGAGGGACTGTTCCCACGCCTGGAGCTTCTCCCGGACCCGCGCCACGCCGTACGCCCAGGTGTCGACCGGCTCCGGGGTGTGCTTCACGGTGCGCTGCCAGGTCAGTGGGTCTCCCGCGACGGCGGCATCGAACGCGGTCTGGAAGACCGGCCCCTGCACCTCATCGAGCATGAACTCGGGGACCAGGATGGCGTCCTCGCCGAGCAGCTTCTTCGCCGCGTCCAGCAGCAGGCGGGCGCGGGCGGCGGGATCGGCGGAGGCGTCGTGGCTGGTGATCAAGTCATTGGCCGGATTCAGCCGGCCGTCCTCGATCAGCTTGATCAGCCGCTTCGAACGGGCCAGCAGGTCGGCCGATACCCCGACGAACGGCTGGTCGAGCTGGGCCAGGTCCACCGTCTCCTGGTCCAGCAGGGCCAGCGCCGGCGCATCGAGGACCGCGCTCCGCACCGCAGTGCGCAGGGTCATGATGTTCTGGGTGACCAGGGTGAGGATGCCGTTCAGCTGGGCGAGCCTGGCGGCGTAGACCCCACGCGCGGTGCCCACCACCGCACGATAGGCCGCGCCATTCGCCGGCTGGGGAGTGGTGTTGAGCGCGTGCACGTTCAACTCGGCGGCCGCGAGCGCCTCCAGCCGTTCGGCCTCGGTCATCCCGGCCGCGGCCGGGTCGTAGGCAGCGAGCCGCGCGTCGCACTCGGCGAGCCGCGAGGTGAAGCGCGCCGCCAGCTTGCGCACCGTCTCCAGGACCATCGCGAACCAGGCCCGCTTGAAATCGAGGATGAACCCCCATCCGGAGTCGCCCAGGTCGAAGGACGCCGCGCCCTGCAGCAGCCCGGCAAGGGCGTTGAGCCGGGCGTCCAGCCCGGCGCGGATCTGGGCCTCGTCTGGTGGGTTCCCGTGCAACGGCGCCAGGGCATCGCGGAAGGCGACGAGGTTGTCGCGGAGGGTGGCGAGCCCGTCCCGTACCTTGGTGATCCGGGCCGGGTTGACCTGGACCAGCGCATCCATGGCGCTACCGGCGCTGCCCTGGGCCACCCCGTCGGTGGGGCGGAGCGGCCGCGAATGCAGCAGCAGCGGCCGCAGGCTCCGGACCAGCGGCGCCAGCTCGAAGAAGGTGACCGCGCCGGCGATCGGGGTCCGGTACATGATGGTGACGGCGCAGTCGGCCCGGGTCACGAAGTTCTGGTGGGCGAACAGCAGGATCCGGTCGTCCAGTTCGCCCATTGCCTGGCCGGCCTCCAGCGATGCGGCGTAGAGCAGGTCGATCGGCTGGAGGCCGAGGTCTTCCTGGGTGACGGGACGGGTGCGGAGGGCGTTGGTCGCCGGGTCGAACCAGCTGACGGTGCAGGCCACCGTGTCAGGCGGCGGCAGCACACCGGCGAGCCAGCCATTGAGCGCGGGCTCGAGCCGCGCCCGGGGGGTCACGCCCACCACCGCCACCGGGGAGAGGTCCTCATCGAGGCCGGATTCGAGGTGGAGGGTCACCCGGTGGGTGACGGTGCGGCCTCTGCGAGGGGTCGTGATCACCGCGGGCTCGGTGGGTAGCTGGCCATTGCCGGAACTCTCCAGCGTGGCGGCGACCGCGTCGTAGTTGCTCTGCACCGCGTGATAGACGCTCTCCGCCACCTTGAGGTCGGCGATGGCGTCCACCGTGTCAATCAGCCGGTCGACTTCCCGATCGATGGCGGCACCCTTCCCGCCCGCGCCGGAGGGCATGTTGCCCAGCCCGAACGGGTAGGTGCGGGCGGTGGCGGTCTTCAGGTAATTCACCATCCGGAAGCCGTCCACCACGTTTCGGGCCTCCACCACCTCGATCGGGTCGGTGGAAGCGCTGGCGGTGTCGGGATGCCGGTCGGCGGCCAGGGGAAACTGCTTGCGCAGGGCGTAAATGTGTTCGTCCACCTCGCCCAGCGCGTAGCCGTCGTGCAGCCCGCGCTCCAGCTGATAGCCGAGCAGCGCGCCCAGGCTCTGGCCCTGCCGGATCCCCTCGAGGAAGGAGAGCGCCAGGCGGACCCGCTCGGACGAGAGATTGATGGCGAAGGCGCCGGGGTTGGCGGGCGTAGCGTTAGCCAGGTAGCCGTTGCGCAGCACCGCCGCCGTCACCGCCTGGTTCAGCGAGGGGGCGTGGATGTAGCCGCCGTTGGTGGAGTCGTGCTGCAGCGGGGCCAGGCCCCGCGCGTGGAACGAGGGATCGAGGCCGGGCGCCGGCGGCACCGGCTCCAGCCGGCGGGGCCGGGGACGGACCTCCTCCAGCCAGCCGAAGGAGCCGAGGTAGACCCCCTTCCGGGTGACGGGGGCGTCCCGCTCGGTCTGGTACCGGGCCGACGCCAGCGCGTACTGCGCCAGCCCCTGTTGCCAGGCGTCGAGCCGGTAGGTGCAGCTGTCGAGGTGCTCGGCGAAGAGCCGCTCGAGCCGCGCGGTGGGCAGGTGCTTGAGGACATCGAGCGCGCCCAGCATCCGCTGCAGCCCGGCAGCGGCGGGCTCGGCCCCGATGTTGTCGGTGACGAAGTCGGCCAACCGCAGCGCGGGGTTGCCGGTGAGGCGGGCGTCCTGGCTGTAGAGCGTGGCCCAGCGGCTCTCGCCCAGTTGCGCTTCCTGCACGTGAACGAATGGCGATTCCCGGCGCGCCAGCCTGACCGCGTCGGGATCCAGCACTCCGCGTTGCTGGCCCAGCCGGAGGCCGGCGTCCCAGTAGCCCTGCAGCAGCGCGTGCCGGAGCAGCAGGTACAAGAGTGCGCGGGGCACCTTGTTGGCGCTGAAGCCGCTCTCCTGGCGCAGGGTGTCAAGTGAACTTCCCGCGGCGTTCCGCAACCACTCGATGTAGTTCCACGGGTCGGGTGTCGCGGCCTGGAGCCGGGCCACCTCGGAGAGCGGCACCTCGTCGACGAATGGGCCCTGCAGCAGGTCGGGGTCCTGGAGGAAGAACTTGCCCAGGATGTCGGGAGCGGCGCCGCCCGGCGGATAGCCGAGGTGCTCCAGGTGGGCCATCCCGGTGACGTCATACGCGAACGCCGTCAGCTGGGTCAGGAACTCCGGTCCCCAGCCGAAGAAGCGCATCCGGTTGTACAGGTCCTCCAGGCTCTCCGCATAACGCTGGTAGTGCTCCACCGAGGCGGGGTGCAGGCCGAGGATATCGAGCAGCAGCTGGTGGGGATCGCCGGGGCCGCCTACCCGGGAGACCTGGGCCGTCAGGACGTCCCAGTCGCCGGCCATCACCTTCAGCAGCTGGTCTAGGCGCGCAAGCATGCCCCGGAAGCCGGGCGGGTTGTCGGCGCCGGGGATGGCGGGGAGGTCCTTGTGCTCGGGCCAGCGCAGCCGGGACAGGGTCGAAGTGGGGAGGATGCCGTAGGGCTGGCGGCCCAGGCGGATGGCCGGCAGCAACCCGCGCCCCGTCACGAAGCGTTGGTAGAACCAGCGGATCCGGTCCACGTCGTCGCCATCGAAGATCGGGTGCATCATGGTTTCGAGGCTGTAGCCCAGGGTGGCGGGCCAGAGCGCCGCGTTCATCGCCTGGGCCTCGAGCTGGTCGGTGTTCCGGCTGCCGCCCACGGTATCGAGCAGGACCGGATTGATGCCGAGCAGGTCGGCCAGCCACTCCCCGTCGAGCCGGTCATTCCAGGGCGCGGCGGCGCGGAGGGCGGGCCCGGGATGCAGCCGTTCGTCAAAGCTGCGGTCGGCCTCGTCGGTCCGGGTGAAGCCGGAGCTCTCCTCCTCGGTGTTGTTGGTGGGAGTCCCCTGCCGGAGCACCGCGAATCCCGAAGAGCCATCGCGGTGATGAACCAGCAGCTCCTCCAGCAGCCGCTGGCCTTCCGTGGCGTCGGCCGAGAGGCGGAGGCCGAGCACCAGCAGACGCTCGACCCCGCCGGCGGTCTCGGGCGTGAGGTCCACCCGGAAGCCCATCCCGATCTCCACCGCGCGGTCGAAATCGGTGAGCCACTGGAGATCGGTGCCAACCCTGATTTCGCCGGCCTCCTGGCGGACCTGCTGATTATCCGGAGCCTGGGGGTCGGGACCGACGATGAGGGGCGACGGAATGGGATTGCCCAGTTCCTGGATGGCGGGGTTGTTCCCGTTGTACCCGAGCAGCACGAAGCGCTCGGGCAGCAGGCGGCAGCGGGCCGGCTGGCTCCAGGACCGGAGCGTGGCCGGCAGGTCGGCGGTCCGGGGGAACTCGACGAACGCGACGGTGAGCACCACCTGGTCGCGGCGGAGACCGCGCGGCGGGCCGTCGTCCAGGTTGGCCGGGTGGTAGTCGTGGATCAGCTTCTCGGCCCTCGGGTCGGCGGCGATGGCGGCGCGGAAGTCGGCGGTGGCCTGCGCGATGTCGGCCCGCTTCCTGTCGGCCCGCCAGACGGCGCTCCAGAGCGTCACCAGCGCGGCGGCCTCGGGATCGCCGATGGGCGACTCGGTCGGGATGACCAGGACCAGCCGGTCGGCGGCTGGATCGTTAGGCCTGGCGGCGGCGTTCAGCGGCTGGTAGTTGGCGACCAGCCAGGCGGCCCGCCCCGATCCGTGGCTGGCCACCAGCGAGCGCCAGGCGCCCCGTTCCTGCGCCTCGATCCCGTGGGCCTTCCACATATTGGTCCAGTAGCGGCGCAGGCTGGCAATCTCGGTTTCCGAGGGGAGCGGCTCGTAGGAATCGATCAGGCAGTCGTCGGGGTAGACCCGGACCCAGAGCTGGGGCGTCCGGACGCCGTCCCGGATCCCAGTCCCGAACCGGGTCTCGATCCGGAGGGGGAAGAGCAGGAAGGGAGTGGCATCGTCCAGCATCGGGGCGCCGACGCGGGGATCGGTGAAGCGCTCGAATCCCGCGCGGGCGTTAGTGAGGGCGGTGGCCCGATCGTCCGCCGTGCGGGTACGTCGGTCGACGAGGTCCTGGTGCGCGTCCTGGTCGCGACCGGCGCGTCGGGCGCGCTTGACGCCCTCGCGGGCCTCAAACAGCGAGACCCGCGCGGTCTCGGCCGCCCGGGACGCGTCCGCGGCCGCGGTCCGCGCCGCCTTGAACCGGCGCCGTTCCTCCTCGAGGCGCAGCCGCTCGGCCTCCGTCAGCGGCGGAGTCATTGACCCTCCGGTCTGAGCATTTCGGCACCATGGACGGCCACCAGCACCGGGGCCTGGTAGAGCACGTAGGCCACATCCGCTGCATTCATCTCCGGGTTCCAGCCGATGGCCACGTCGTCCCCGTGCTGCTCCACCTTCTCCGCATCCTCCGGCAACACCGGAGCCTGCACCGTGAAGGCCGTCATGGCGTTGTCCAGTACCACGAAGGAGCCGGGCGCGCCAGGCTGGACGTTATCCCAGGCGAGGTCGTTCCACACCGCGATCCGGGCGGGATCGGCGGCACCGATATCGAAGCCGAAGCGCGGCTCGCCGGGGCGCTCCTTGATGACGAAGAACCAGCCGGGATCGTCGGTGGGATTCTCGCCGGTGCCACCCTTCACCTCGGTGTCGGTCAGGTCGAAGCCGAAGAAGAAGATGTCGGGGTCGACCTTGGCCTCGTATAACGGGGTCCGCACCTTCGCGTGGGGGGGATTGTCCTCCTCCTCCGCCGTGAGAGCCACCAGCCGGCGTTCCTGGGTCGGGTCGATCGCGCCACTGCGCGCACAGGGCTCCTTCGCCTTGTCTGCGGCGGTTCCGTCGTCTTTCCGGTACCAGCAGGCGCGATGCGCGTATATGACCGCGTTAGGATACTTCTTGAGCAGCTCGCCCCGGATGGTGAGCACCAGCTCCTCCTGGGTCGCGCCGCCGGACTGGCGGTTGTCGTGGTCCTTGAGTGCCGAGGCCCGGGGCCAGCGGTGAAGTCGGGTGATGTCCCGCAACTTTTCCTTCTCATCCTCGGGATTCGGTTCCGGCTCGGGATCGAGGAAGGCGCTGACGTCCCAGAACTGCCGGAAGTAGCTGCCGCGCTGATCGGTCGGGTACTCGCGCCAGAGCAGCTCGCGGGCAAACTCGTGATTCAGCCCCACCATGTAGGCCTCGATGAAGGCCTGGTTGGTCTCCAGCAGCGTGATGCTGTTCTGCGGGATCAGGTTGAGGTTGGGCAGGAAGAGCTCGGACGAGAGGTCGAGCAGGGGCTGGTACATCGGCGTGTCGAACTGGGGGTAGGCAAAGGGCTCCAGGAACTCTTCCGTCACGAAGGGGGCCAGCCGGGGCGGCAGGGTCATGCCCGCCAGGGTGCGCCGCGGCACCGTGATGTCGGGGTTGAGCTGGGCCATGAGCGTCTGGACGACGGTGGTGAAGCCGATGGGAGCGCGGGGCGGCCCCTTGGCCGCCTGACCGGCTGCGGCCAGCCGGCTGGTGCGGACCAGGGTTCGGAGGCCCCGGAGCCCGGTCTTGAAGCGCATCCCCTCGGGGCTGTCGGATGCCCCTGCCGCCGGAGCGGGATCCGTTCCCGGCGGCGCCACCGCGAAACCGGGGATCAGGGGCATCGCCGCCACGTCTGCTGGGGTGGCGATGGTATCGTCGAGCGCATCGGCCTTGCCGAGATCGGTGCCCCAGCGGCGCAGCAGGAAGAACAGCACGACGGCAGCCACCGCGAGGGCCGCGGCCAGCAGCATGAGCGCGGGCAGCAGTAGCCCGAGCAGGAGGGCCGCCAGCAGCAACAGCAACAGGACCAGCCAGGGCAGACCCGGGAACTGGCGCAGCCAGCCGAGTAGGAACCGGGGGGCGTCAGGTCTCAGCTTCGCGGCCAGGTCTCCGGGGGTGACCAGCTCGGCCGGCCGCTGTAGGGGTAGCGCCGCGCTGATCTCCTGGTCGTTGAGCCGGCGCAGCAACCGCTGCGGCTGGCCGGCCACCGCGAGCGGCAGCGCCCGGGCCCGCCGGGCGCGGGGCCGGAGCATCCGGCGGACCGGTGCCGACATCGCCGCGGCCGGGAGCGAGCTCTGCCTCACAGTGTGCCCGATGGTGACCGGGCTGGCCATGACGCGGTTGTGCAGCGGTGCCGTCAGGGTGAAGACCCGCTCGGGCTCGGTGTCGATCAGCGGCAGGAGATGGCGACTGTGCCAGATCCAGGAGACTTCCTTGATCAGCTGGCCCGCCCGGATTCGCCGCTGGGCCTCCAGCACGTCGCCGATCTGCCGCCACGCGGCATCCATCAGCGTTTCCTGGGTCTGTTGCACCACCCGGGTCCCGAAGCCCGCCGCGACCCGGTGGCGTGGATCCAGGTTCAGCTGATGCAGCCAGTTGCCCCGATCGGGCAGATTGCTGCCGTCGCGCCGACTGAGCAGGCGCTTCTGCAGCGCGTGCCACTGGCCGTAGAGCGGCGGGGTGATCAGCGGGTCTTCGTCCCCCGCGACCGCCGGTGTCAGGCTGGCGTCGGCGTTAGCCTCGGCGGCCGGCTTCACCTGGTATTCGTCGGCCAGGTTGATCAGCGCCGCCAGCTTCTCCTGGAAGGGCTGGGGATAGGGCGTCGCCCAATTCTCGTATTTCTGGAGAAAGGCCCAGTCGGCGTCGCTCAGCGCCTTGCGGGGCACCTTGAGGGCGCCGCCCAGCTTGAGCACTCCGCCAAGTTCCGGATCGGTGATGCCCGGGAGATTCCCGTCGGGATCCTGTACGTCCATGTCACGGGTGCCGACCCGCCGGTCCACCGTGCGGGGCTGGAGGAGCCGGACCAGGAACTCGAAATCGCCGACGGTGCCGGTGCGGAAGAACCAGCGGTAGTAGCAGGGATAGTTCTGGGCCTCGGCGCGCCCAGGGTAGTCAGCCCATGCCGACTGCATGGCCGCTGGCGCCGTGGCCGGATCGAGTCCCAGGCCAGCCAGCCGCCCACTCTCGAAGACCGGCACCACAAAGGCGTGGTAGGAGGTGTTGTCCTTGAGCTTGCGGGGGCAGATGATCCGCGAGTAGGCCAGGTCGGCATTCTCGTCGAGGGTCTGTGCCAGACGCTCTACAGCAGGCTGGCTGGGATCGGTGCCGGCGGGCACCGCCACGCCGAGGGCGGGGAGGCGCTGGCCGGCGTCGATCATGCCGCGGTTGACGTGGACGTGGGCCCAGGCCCAGAGCTGGTCCGCGGGCGGGAAGCGGCCCGGATCGTCCACGGTGATGAACGGCAGCGGGCGGTCACCGAGGTTGCTGCCTTCCTTGAATTCGGTCCCCTCCTCCAGCACCACCAGCGCGATCCAGGGCCGCAGCCGGTGCGCCGCGCTATCGGCCCGGGCCGGGGTGTAGCGCCAGGGAAAGTCCTCGTCGTAGAACTCGATGCAGGGGACGTAGTTCGGCTCGAAGTTGCTGATCCCGTTGCGCGGCTCGGTCCGGACGACGGCGCGCGCCGCGACACCGACGATATCACCCGGTCCTGCGAGAGGGACATTTCGGGGAGCCGGTGGCACCGCCTGCACCAGCGCTCCCGCCAGACCGGTTCCGCTCAACTGGAGTGCCACCGGGATCTCGGAGCGCAGCTGCACCCGCCCTGCGATGTCAGGGTCGGAGATCTGGTTGCCCAGACCCTGCCGCAGCCAGGGGAAGAAGGAGTACTCGGGGAGGCGGCTCATGCGGCCCGATTGATCTCGAAGCCGGGCACCACGTGCATGGTGCCGGCGAGGGCCGGATCAGTGGCGACGGCCTGTTCCATATGCTCCTTGGCGGCGTGGTAGCTGCCGAACGCCGCGGTTCCGGCAACCATGGTGTTGTCGGCGGTGTTCGCCACGCCGAACCCTTCGCTGGTGGTCTCGATTCGGTCGGTGAAAGGCTGGAGCTGGTTCTTGAGCCGGGCCGAAAGCGCCGAGCGGGCGGCGGCATTGCCGCCGAGGAAGTGGCGGAACAGGGTGCCGGCGAAGTTGGCGAACCGCTTCTGGAAGCGCTTGAAGTTGGTGTCGATGATGATCTGCTCGTAGCGCACCACCCGGCGGACCACCAGGCTGGAGCGGAGCGGGCTGCCGGTGGCCGAGAGGTCCACCCCGCCGTCCTCCTCGGCAAAGGCCGGCGCCGCCAGCTTCTCGTTCCGACTCATGGCGTGGAACTGGGCCGGGGCGAACTCCTCCCGGGCCGCCTTCGCGATGGCCAGACCCGGGGTGACGACCGCCAGGGTGAAGCGATTGGCGTCGAGCGGCTTCTGAGTCCCGAAGAGGTCGATGGTGCTGTTGAGCGGCACCGTCCGCTGGGTGATCCGGAGGGTACCCACCGGGTGCAGCACGAACTCCTTCTTCTCGTCCACCACCCGCAGCGACACCAGCAGGTTTCCGCGGGGGGGCGGCAGCGCGCTCCAGTTGGGCTGCTTGGCCAGCTCCTCCGCGAGGATGGGGAAGACCTCGACCGGCGGGAGGGTGGTGTCCTTCTCCTCCCCCCAGGTCTCGTCGAAGTTGGCCGAGACGTCGAAGAAGAAGAACGAGATCGAGCCGCGCCCCTTGGCGTGCCACGGGGTGGGGCCTTCGAGTGCCAGCTCCAGCGAGATGCTGAAGACGCCCATGCCGAAGACCTTGAGCGATACCGACGCGCCCAGCTCGATGATGAAATAGAACGGCGAGAACTGGAACAGCGCGTCGAAATGGAATTCGCCCTCGACGCTGATCGCATCGAAGCCGAAGTAGAGCTCCGCCCGGGCCCCGAACTGCACGGTGTTGGTGGTGACCGCGAAATAACAGGAGACCCGGATCCGGGCCTGGTCCTGGTCGAGAATGCTGATGGCCAGGCGCTTGGGTGAGGGGAACGGCAGGGGTGGCGGCGAAAAGCGGGGGTGGAAGCCGCCGACGCTGAGGACGAAGTCGGGGTCGCCCCAGGCGAAGAGGACCCCCATCTCCCCCTCGATGGTGAACGTCAGGATCCTGGAGTCGAAGATCCCGGCGAAGAGCCAGAGCCGCTTCTTGTCGAACTCGATGGCCCCGACAAAGGCCACCTGCAGCTTGAGCACCGCCGCCTTCTCGTCCGGCAGGATGCAGCGGAGGACGCCCAGGATGGCGAGGTTCCCGGGGATCTCGATGATGACGCCGAGCGAGAGCGTGATCAGCGGCGGCGAACCCCAGCCGATCTTCGCCATCGGGCCGATGAGGAACTTCCCGACGTAGGGGGGGAAGATGGTCCGGAGGTCGCTGATGATGCGCGGGGCGTTGGCCACCACGTTTTTGGGGAACATGATGCCGTTGACGGCGCCGGTGCGCACCCCGTCCGCCAGGGGCTGGAGCAGGACGGTGCGGTTGAGGCCCAGCAGCCCGCCCACCCCGACCAGGGTGAAGCCGAACCCGATCTGGATCCCGGTGCCGAACTCGACCGTGATGATGATGAGGAGCGAGAAACCCTTGGAACCGTCGGGCATCCGGGTGGTGACGAGCCCGATGGCTGTCAGGGTCAGGAAGTTGGCGATGGAGAGTTCCAGGGCGCCGGCGTATTCCTCCTTCTCGAAGTCGAAGTAGAGGTAGCCGCCGCCCTTGACCGCGCCGGCGTCGATGGCCAGCCCGACCCCCTTGGGCGGCTTGAAGCCGATGGCCACGTCGAGCGGACCGAGTCCGCCGTCGGCGCCGGAGAAGTTGAGCTTCAGCGCCAGGCCGACGTCCTCCACCACGGCGGTGAGCGGACCGAGCAGCGCCTTGGCGTTGACCCCGGCCTCGAGCTTGATCCCCTCGTTGGACCCGCGCAGCCGGATGGCCAGCTGGTCGATGACGATGATGGAGAGATCCAGGTGCAGCGGCAGGGTGAACTCGAGCCCGCCGCCCCCCTCGAAGTGGAAGCCGGTGCGGGAGGACCAGAGGACGTTGGCGCCGAACTCGATGCGCAGCGGCGCCGAGCCCATCACCTTGCCGAGGAAGCCGTCGCCGCCACCCATCTGGATGACCACGGCGAAGGTCCCGCCACCGGTCCCGGCGCGCACCGTGACCTCGGGATCCTGCAGCTGCCCCCGCAGGCCAACGGCGAACTCCACTCCGGTGATCTCGATCCGGAAGCCGTCGGGGTCGCCGATCGGAGTCCAGGGCGTGGGCGGGCTGCCGCGGAGGCCCACTTCGGCGTCGAGGGTGGCCTGACCGGCGTCGACGAAGAAGTCGAGGCCGGCGGGGCGGATCTCGGCGCCGATGACGCCCTCGAGATCGAGCCCCCCCTTCAGCACCAGGGCGAGCGGCGAACCGGGGACGTCGGTGCCGGCGACGAAAGTGCCCGCGGCGAGCGGTGTGAGCACGACGCCGACCGGGGCCTGGTCGAGGGCGCCCTTGGGAGGAATGGGGGCGACCACCAGGCCCAGCTCGACGTACGAACTCCAGTCGGCGCTGGCGCTGAGGAAGAAGGGCACCGCGACCTCGCGCACCGCGGCGAGGGCCAGGTTGCCGGGAGCGTAATACCGTCCGGAGAGCGCCGGCCCCAGGCCGCGGTCCCGCGCGGGGAAGCCGAGTCCGCGGAAGAAGTCGAGCAGCGCGATCGACAACTTCTCATGATCGAACGGCTGCCCGGCGACATCCCACCGATAGGTCTCCTGCATCAGCTCGGCGGGATTGCCGATGACCTTGGGCAGCCGGTCCCAGCGAAACGCCAGCTTGATGTAGGGGATCCGGTTGGGCCCGACCGGGACTTCCGGCGTCAACTCGATAATGCCGAGGAGACGCAGGGTGCCGTAGAGCCCGGGCAGTTCCACCTCGAGCAGCCGGGCCAGCAGCAGGTTGGCCAGCGCCAGGGGAACTTCGTTCCAGAAGGCGGGCTGGTCGAATGGCGCCGGAAGTCCGCCCGGCGGGCTGTCCTTCAGCGCCTTGATCGCGGTGAGCAGGCCGACGACCGCATTCTTGAGCGGACCGACCAGGTCTGCGGTGTCGCCGGTGGCGGACTCCATCTGCTCGACCGCGGCGGCGGCGGCATCCAGCGCCGGCACCAGCGCGAAGCCGGCGCGGATCGGACCCATGGCGGGGGCGGCGACGTTGACGTCCCAGCCCATCTGGGCCAAGAACTGCTGCAGCGCGACCTCATTGGAGAAGGCGTGCTCCAGCGGCTCGAACGCGGTCTGAACGCCGTCAATCAGGTCGCCGATGAAGTTGGACATCGCCGCGTCAGCTCACGGGCTCACGTTGATGGCCACGCCGGGCGGATCGGTGTCATAGGTGTATCCGAGCGTAGTGTGGTTGAGGACATCGATCGGCCGGATGGCGAACGGCGTCAGCACGTCGTTGAGTCCCTGGGGGCGATTGCCTGGGATTCCCACCATGGGCACGACCTGGGGGTATTGCTGCCCCGGGTGACGGAACTGCCAGCGAGCCCAGAGGCGATCGATGTTGCAGTGGTGGAGGAAGAACACCGGGTCATCGGGGGAGTTGCCGCCGGACATCGTCATGCCGACCCAGACGTGGGTCCGGTTGTGCAGTGCTGGTCGGCTCACCACGGGGAACCACCCCTCCAGCACGTTGCGGAAGCTGGAGGTGGTGTTGACGGTAGGCCGGGCCCGTCCCACCACCAGCGCCGTGACGGTGTGGTTGGTCCCGATCAGGATGGGCCCGGCCTGGAAGGTCTCGGTCCCGGCGGCACCGCCCACCGCCGTCACATAGACGCTGTAGCCGGTGGCGGAAGGGCGGGCCGCGGGCGCGGTGACCTCGATGGCGGTACCGGTGTTCGCGGGGGTGCAGGCGCCGCCGAGGCAGACCTTCCTGGGGGCGGAGGGGAGACTCTCTCCATTGCCATTCTGGTAGGTGATCACAACGAAGTACTGCCCCGCCGGCAACGCCCCTCCGGCCACCCCTTTCGCTGTAGGACTGTTGGGCCCGGAGACGGACTGGCCGCCGTCGGAGTCTTCCGAAAAGGGAAATGTATCGAAGCCATGGTTCGCGGTCGCGGCGTCGACCTCGGCCCGGGTCGCGAGGGTCGGCACGGTGTTACCATCGAGGACGCTGTCGCCCAGGGCGCGTTTCAGGCTGCCTCCCGGGGGGGCCAGGGCCCAGGAGCCTGTCTTGAATGGGCCACTCGCAACCGGATTGCCCTTGGGGCCCATGAAGCTGTCCTTCCAGATGGCGCCAGCCTTCTTGGTGGGGTCGGGGGAGTTGTCGCGGGTCCAGTCCCAGTACGGCAGGGTGATCGAGCCGTCCTCGCCGAGGGCGGTGTCCGCGGCCTGGAGGTCGACCTCGAAGAGCCGGAGAAACTCCCGGTGCCAGGGGAAGAAGGTCGGTCCGAGGTGCGCGGCGTTGGTATTCGGGCCCCCGACAAAGGCGGCCACGTGCATCGCCACGTACTTGTCGTACCCGTAGGAGGCCGCGGGCTTGGCCTTCATCTCGAGGACGGCGGCGACGAAGCGCGTCTTGTCAGCTGCGCTGAGGCGTCTCTGGTTTCTCCGGACCCCCATCGGGCGGCTCCATCCAGTCAAGCTTGTTGGCGATCGCGCGGGCGAGATCTCCCGGGTTCGAATACATCATGAACGGCAGTTCGTGACTGTAGAAGCTGCCACTCAACATCACGAACGCATCGAAGGAACGACCGTCGATCATCACCTTGAAGGGAACACCGTGGCCGGCGTGAGCCGGGTCCATGGCAGGGCCCTGCCCCGGCATCGGCATCTGCTGCATCGGAGTCGTCGGTTCGGGCTCGGGATGCGCGTGGTCGACGTGGTCGTGGTCGGCGTGATCGTGGTGGGTGCAAACCGCGACGTTCTTCTTGCGGCATTCCTCGCAGCGATCGTCCGCCGGGGGCGCCATACCCTCGGGCAGGTCGATGCGGATGGATCGGCCCTTGTGTTCCAGGTGGGTGGTAGCCATCGATGTCCTCCGTCGATGTCTGTTGGTGGAGAACATGTGGAAGCGATACCGCTTTGGCAAGCCCGCCCAACCAATGACTGTTCCGCCACACCCGCCGCAGGACGCGCGCTTGGGTGAGGCTCCTGCCACTCCGCGAGTGCGCGCCGCCTAACGCCCCCGCATAAGCTGCGGGGCGCGGTTCGTGAATGCCAGCTCTTCGGCCAGCCGTTGGCCGCGCCCCGCCAGCTTCATGCGGTTGTTGGACGGCGCAAGTGATAAAGCTATTCCGAAAGCTCCACCAGCTCAGAAAGCAGGAGATAAACCGCGATTAGAACGAGACGAACCTCAGAGGAGGTTACGTCAGCGTGAACCCCCTTGCAAGCCTTCTCGTAGAGCGCGTCTACGCGATCAGCTATGCTCTCAACTTCGGCGTGAAGAATGGCGCGAGTCGAGCCGCTAGCGAGCTTCTGATCTATGTACGCCAGCAGCCGGTTCTTGTACTCCTCAGTTCCCACTTTGCGAGACTGTCCCCCGGAGTCCACATAGGGTGCTGATTGAGGAGGAAAAAGACCGTCCGCCATGGTCTGGATAAGGCGACGGCAAGAAGTTAGAGCGTGTGTCAAGGCTTCAGGATCGTCATCCTTAAAACGCTGGTAGGCGGATGCCAATTGATCGGCTGCTTTGGGCGCCCGAGCGCGGACGAACGTATCGACGCGACTTCTAGCTTGTTCGAAGAGTGTTTCTGCCACATCGCCGAAGGTCAGAGCGTGGAAGCAGTCCGTGGCGTAAGAATGAAGCGCGGACTTCAAACCGTTAGACAGTGCTACGTTGTTGGAGATGCGGGCCTTCGTGTTTGTGACCGTTTGATTAAACGTCGTGGTCATCTCCGTGAGGGCGCCCTTCATCCAGGCCCCCGTGAGCTCATTCGGATTGCTGCTCGATAGGCTGGGCGCGATGTTCGAGGGAAACTTGAGGTTTGACAGCGCGACGCGGTCAGACTCAATGTCCGCCTCGATCTTCGGTAAGCTGGCTAGGTAATACTTGTCATCGGCAGAGATCCGCCCACCCTTCCGTGCATATGACTCGCACGTACCTAGGATCGAAAAGGTGAAGCTGCTCGGGTAGCCGGTGGTTTCTATGTCTAGCCAAGTCTGAGCATCGGCATCTCGCATCAGGCGGGCAAGGCGCTTCGCCTTCAAGAGCGAGTTCATAATGGCGCCTTGATTGAGCTCAAGCTCATCGAGGAGAGCCGTCGCGGTATCGCGTGCCTGAATTACGCGGGAGCTGTCGACCGATGCCATAGTGTGCCGTAAGAGTGTTAACCGCGTCCGTCCAACCTGTAATTAACCTGCGTAGCCCACACTCCCTCCCCCCGATATCCCGCCGCCACCGCGTCATATAGAAGAGACGCCCCACTGCGGGCCGGAGTTCTGCTGCTAGCGACGCACGTTAGCGAATCGCCACAGTCCCAAGCTACGACAAAACGCGGCGAGGGCAACGCGTCTCCTGCGCGGCAGGGCAGGGCGCAGCCAGCCCGCGCGGCCCCCCGACCCCCTCCCCGGGTGCCTGCCGCCCCCTCGGCGTAAGCCACTGCTCGCCGACCCCGGCAGCTGTCCGCGGCTGGGTCCCCCGATACCTGTCAGCCCCAACGCCGATCCCCGCACAGGCCATCAATGCAACTGCCCGTAGCATTCGAACAACCGAAACAAGCACCACGGGGTTGCGCCTCGGCGGCTCCCCCAGGCTCCGCACCACCCCCCACGAACTCCGGCCCTCCGATCCGCCAACCCAGCCCGCATTCGTCGCCGGGCCGGCCACCCCTCGCACCCGATTATCCACCGCGCCCGGGGCAGGGGCCTGTCGCCCTCCCTGATCGCCCCCTCTGCAACCTCGGCCCATCGGTCCGACTCGGTCCGTTGCTCGGGCGACGCCGCGGCTGTCCTGGAGGGCGCGTCGGTTGCCGGCCCCGCCTCCGAGCCTTCCCCGACGCCAGGCCGGGCGGCCTGAACGACCCGGCGGCGCGCCCCGCCACCCCCCAAAAATGTCCACTTGTCCCCTCGCACTGTCCAGCTTTCCCCGATTTCTACCCACCCATCCTCCACGATTTCCCAGTCGCCCTCCACGATTTCCCACCCCTCCGCCGACCCTGCACCCCCGCCCGCTTCCCTTGACCTCCCCTCCTCCCGGATTTCCCGGTCACCCACCAGCGCTGCCCAGCCATCCTCCACCATTTCCCGGCCCTCCTCCACCATTTCCCCGTCGCCCTCCGCCATTTTCCAGTCGCCCTCCATCATTTCCCAGCCCTCCTCACCTCCTGCGCGGCGACTCTCCACGATTTCCCCGTGAGCCTCCACCATTTCCCGGTGAGGCTCCGTCATTTCCCCGCAAGGCTCCGCCATTTCCCCGCGAGGCTCCGCCATTTCCCCGCGAGGCTCCACCATTTCCCTGTGAGTCTCCGCCATTTCCCCGCGAGCCTCCGTCATTTCCCCGCGAGCCTCCACCATTTCCCGGCGGCTCTCCACCCCTGACCTGCGTTCCGCAATTCCTCACCCGGGCTCTTCCCGCTCTGGCACGCCGCTCGCTTTTCCTCCCCCCGACCGGTCCGGTTCGGGCCTGACCAGGTCGCCACGCCGCCGCTCCCCGAAGAGCCCGGCACACCAGTGCACCATGGTCTTCGGACCACTCACACGGAGTTGTATATGAAAAGCACCGTCCGTATCACACTCGACGCCGGGGGACGCGCGGCAGCCTTCTGTCATACGCACCCCGACACCGACCCCGCCGCCATCGCCGTCGTCGCCAAGCTGGACGCGGCCATGGATCGCGCCGCCATGCTCACCGCCCTGCAGCTCTCCAGCGAGAGCATCGCCTCCGCGGCGGTCAACACCAAGACCGAGGTCCGGCTCTCGCTCGAGAACGGCCTGGCGGCCATCTACGCCGTCTCCATCGTCGCCGCGAAGAATCTCCCCGATCTCGCCATTCATCGTCGTCGGCCGAAGTCGCATGCCAGCGAGGTGAATCTGCTGGCCGCCGGACGGGTGGCACTGGCGGAGGCACAGGTCAACAAGGACCGGCTGGTCGCCTACGGCCTGACGACCATCATGCTGGACACCCTGGCCGCCAACATCGAGGCCTACGCCGGTGCCCTCCTGCGCCAGCGAACCGCACATACCGCGCAGGTCGGTGCCGTCTCGGACCTCAAGCAGATCGCCCGGGAGGTCATGCGGCTGCTCAAGGCCCTCCACGCCATCCACCGGCTGCGCTTCAAAGGCGATGGTGAGCTGCTGGCGGCCTGGAACAGCGCCCGGAACGTCGCCTGGCCTAATACCGATCGGGTGGACCCGCCGGCACCCACCACTCCGGCGCCGCCGGCGGAAGCCCCCGCAGCGTGAGGCGGGGCAGGGCAGCGCCACAAAATGACTGATCCCCTGATCTCCAGCACATCGGAGGTCAGGGGATCAGCCATTCGAGACACTTCCACCGGAATCGGGACACTCCAACGTCCTCTTCGGACGGCATGTCCGCTCGGACGCCACCGGGAACCAGCGCCAACCGCCCAACCGTCCAACCGCCTAACACCACATCTCTCAACTACTTCCCCGACCCATCCGCCCGCCCGACCGTCCGACCGTCCGCCCGTCCGACCGCCGTCCGACCGTCCGGCACACTCCTCGCATCACGGCCCCCCGACTCACCCCTTTTTCCCAGGACGCCGCATCGTTCACCCGAGGTTGCTGAGAGGACTACGCCATGCAGCGCACCACTCGCCTCAAGCTGAACACCGCCCGCCGAATCGTGGAGTTCTGTCACCGCTACGTCGGCCGCACCTCGCCTTCCATTGCCGCCCTCGCTGCCCGGCTCGAACTGCTCCTCGAGGCCGTCGGCAGCCTCCTCGCCCGGCGGATGGCGGACCAGCAGGAGTGCGCCACCGCCCGCAACGAGCGCGACCACCTCGTCGCCGCCCTCCGGCCCCGGCTCATCGGCCTGATCCGTCTGGCCGACGCCGCCGCACCTCCTCCGGCAACGCCGACCTCCGCCTGCTCGATACCCGGCTCGCCAACACCCCCGGCACCTTTCTGCCGCAGGCTCGCACCCTCCTCCACAACGCCGCCGCCCGCAAGTCAGCGCTGCTGGCATTCGGCCTTCCCCCCAAACTGCTCTCCGAAATGGACGCCACGCTCTCGGCGGGCGAGTCAGCCCATGCCCGCATCAGTCGGCTGACGGACGCCTGTGCCGCCGCGCGCCTGGAGGTGGAAACCACCGCCGCCGCCGCCCTCCAGCTCATCCGCCACATCGATGCGCTCCACTGCCTGCTCCTCGCCGGCGATACCCTCCAGCTCGAGGAGTGGCAGCGTACCGCCGCCGTCGCATGGCCGGTCAGCCGCCGCCCTGCGGACTCCGCCGAGACCACCGAGGAACCACTCGAGTCGGATCAGGCGGTATTGGCGTACGATTCGAGGTAGCCGCACTTCGGACAGCGGAAGGTGCGGACCGGCAGCCGCTCCTTCCCCCTGGTCTTGAGGCCGGTCCAGAAGCTCTTCTCCGGCTCGCCCTCCAGCCACTCGGAGGTATTCAGCGAGTTGTGGTGGCCCTTGTCCAGCAGGAGCCCCGGCTCCATCGGCGTCCGGCACTTCGGGCAGTCGGCAGAATGATGGATCATGGGAAGCCTCCAGTGGATGACCAGTGCACAAGGTCAGGGTGGGGCTGACGTGGCGCGAGCCGTTCGCCACGGGCGGGGCTAGGCGCCCCCGGAAACCACCCGCGCCATGGTGATGATCTGTCCCCCATGTCGAATTGAATGCTCAGCGGCGTGAAAGAGCAGGCCCAGCGTGGTGGACGGCAGACGGGCCCTCCCCACCTCTCGCGGTAGGTAGAGCGCTGATGGGGGAACGGTCCTGAGGTACTGCAGCGCTGCATCCACGGTGCGGCTGAGAAGGCCGAGGAGTGCGGGCGCACCCGGCTGGGTGTGGTCGATGGCGCGCTCGGCGGTAAGGGCGGCCTGTTGATCGTTCGAAAGGCTCTCCCCACGAGAATAGGTGAACAGGCGATCGAGGCTTCCGGCGAGGTGGGCCAGATGGAACCCGATGGAAGCCGCCCCGCCAGGGCGCGCCCAGATCTGGTCCGGCGAGAGTGCCGCCACGACGATGGGTGTCTCTTCAGCGACCTGCACCAGC
>JANMYS010000008.1:0-11408 GCA_031382385.1 Gemmatimonadota bacterium | reverse complement strand
GGGGGGGGGTTGGGGGGGGTGTGTAGCTGGCACCCCTAGGGGCGCGGGGTTTCACAAGGGGGGGGGGGGGGCGCTCCGCTCCGCCCCACGCCAATCAGGTTGATACGTCGAACGACACTTCCTCGACCGTTACCAGGTCTACCGCACCACCAGATACTGCCGCGTGGCACGGGGCCGGCTGAAGAGCGGAAGAGAATCCTGGACCACCCGCGCCGTGAGTTGCGCCGCCGCCGAGCCACTGCCACAGCCCGCCGGCTTCGGGCCCGCCACCCACACCGCCACACCGTTGTCCTCGAACTGCCAGACCGAACCGGAGAATGGCCGCGAGCCCTTCGCCACCGCCGGCGTCGCGTCACCTATGCAGCGCCCGCTGACCACCACCGTCTCGCCCACCAGCGCCTGCATCGTCAGCACCTCCCGCACCGTGACCTTCGGCGCAGCAACCGCGGGAGCAGGGCCGCCACTCACAGCCGGGTGGCATCCGATGACTCCCGCGAACAGCAGGATTGCCTTGGGGATCTCGCGCATATCATCTCTCCTGATTTTCTGGTGGACTCCTCTCGCCTCAGGCAGCATACGCAGCGACCGTCTTCGACGTTTCACAATGGATCGAACGATCTGGCGGGGGAAAGGTTCCTTTGGCTTGCCTCGGGAATCCCCCAGAGCTACGATGGCGCCGATCCGTGCCCGCCTCCGCCCCCCCGGCTCCTATACGGTCTAGCCTGGTGTAACATGTTGCCCGACAGGCCCTTTAACGCATCGCTCAGATGGGATCGGAGCTGGTCAGCTCTCCGGCTTCCGGCCCCTGATACGGCGGTTCGGGATCAGCTGCTGGCCAACTACCAGTCGGCTGACCGGGCCTATCACTCGCTGCAGCATCTGGCAGAGTGTTTCGCGCGCTTCGATGAGGTGGAGGCGCTGGTGCGGGAGTCGGGGGAGGTGCAGGTGGCGCTGTGGTTTCACGACGCGGTGTACGACACCCATCGCAACGACAACGAGGCGGCGAGCGCAACGTGGGCCGGCGCGGTGACTCGTGCGGTGGGCGTGACGGAGGCGGTCGCCGGGCGGATCGAGCGGCTGATTCTCGCGACTCGGCACGACGCGATGCCGAGCGACCCCGATCAGGCGCTGCTGGTGGACATCGATCTCGCCATCCTGGGCGCGCCGGCCGACCGGTTCGACGAGTATGAGGCGCAGATCCGGCGGGAGTACGGCTGGGTGCCGGAGGGGGAGTTCCGCGCCGGCCGCGACGCCATTCTGCAGCGCCTCCTGGCCCGCCCTTTCATTTATAGCAGTGCGCCGTTCCGGGCCCGCTTCGAGAACGCCGCCCGTGCCAATCTCACGCGTGCATCAGCGCGGCTTCAGCGCCGGCATGGTGGGATCCATGAGTGACTGCAGCGGACGGTCAGTGTCCACCTCGTAGATACCCGCGCCATAGCGGTGGGAAGCAACGACACGGCGTCCGTCCGGGCTCACGGCGAACGCCACAGGGACGGGGTTGTGCTTGGTATTGCAGAAGACGGGGCAGACCCAGCCGATGCGATGGGAGTCGGCGCCATCGAGCACCTCGAGCAGGTCGCTCACGAAGTGATAGATCACCACCCGCGAGCCGTCCTCCGACAGCCGAAAGATCCCCTCCCAATCCCAGAACTCCGGTTCGTGGCGTCCCAGTAGCCGGCCGGTCTCCATCTCAAAGGTGGAGATCTGAAGCTGATCGCCGAGCGCGATGAGGCGGGTGCCGTCGGCGCTGAAGCCCATGGCGCCGAGAAGCGCGCCGCGCTTGTGTGCCCCCGGGATGAAGGGACCGGCGCGTTCCGTGGTGATGTCGTATAGCTGGACGCCACTGGTGAGACCGACGGCGAGGTGGCGTTCATCGGGGGAGAAGGCGAACGAGGCGAGATGCTGGCCGGAGCTCGCGGCGTTGGCGATGGCGGTCAGGTCCCTGCTGTAGCCTTCCTGGAGGTTGATCAGCAGGAATTGTGATGCCGAGGTATTGCTGGGCTGAGACGTGAAGGCGAGCGCGAGCCAGTGGCCGGCGGCAGAAATCTCCCAGCAGCGCTTGGTGTTGTAGGTCGCGAAGATCCCGCCGACGCAGGAGGGTGGATAGCTCTCGACCGGCAGCGGCGAGGGGAAGCTGCGGCGGAGCCTCGCGGGATGGAGCTGCCACACCTCGATGGCGCCCGGCACGGCGCGGACAAGTGCGGTACCATCGTCGGTAAGACCGAGAGCGCGGCTCGGGTGGGCGGGATCGTCGGGGATCGAGTCGAGCGGCTGGCCGGTGGTCAGGTCGTAGACCACGAGCTCCGGCGCGGGGTGCTTCCGGCCGACCATGCGCCGACTGGGGCCGTCGACGATCCATCCCTCCTCGAGCGGCGAGGTTTCCACCCGGGAGAGGAGCGAGCCGTCAGCGCCGTTCCAGACCCGCAGCGCAGTCTGCAGATGGTGAAGGGTGACGACGATGCTGCCATCCCGGCTCCAGACCGCATCCTCGAAGACGGCGTTGCCGCGCGCCGCGTCAGGGATGTCATCGCGGAAGCCGACGTGCTTCACCTCCGCAACGGCGCCGGGCCTGCCGAACGGCTGGCCTGGGTTACAGGCCCCGAGCCCGAGCAGCATGAGGTAGGCGACGCAGAGAGAGCGGAATGACAGCATCGGGAGCCTGGAGCGGAGGCTGATGCAATGTAGGGTGGGGCGGTGCCGGCCAGAATGGGGCCACTCCCTGCCCCTGCGTGAGTCGGAAAGCACTACGCCGCGGCGAATTGGTGTCACCGGCGTGAGCGGCAGCGCCATGCTGCAGGCATGCCCCGCGCACAGCCAATCCGACGCTTGCCGCTGTATATACAGCGCGTATATATATGATCGCCGGATTCGAGTGGGATCCGGCGAAACGCCTGGCGAATCTGCGGAAGCATGGGATCGACTTTGTGGATGCCGTTCAGGTGTTCGAGGGAGCCGTCCTGCGGGATCCCCAGACCCGGCGCGACTATGGCGAGGTGCGCGTCATCGCGATTGGATTGGTCGCGGGAAAGCTCTTCTCTGTGGTGTACACCCCGCGCGGCTCCATGCTGCGCATCATCTCCGCCCGGAGGGCCAATGACCGCGAAGCGCGAGCGTACCGTGCGATACGACCCCCGGAAGCACAAGAGTCGGACTGACTGGGAGCGGGTGAGCCGACTGACCGACGCGGAGATCGAGGCCGCCGTCGCATCGGACCCCGACGCCGCACCGATCCTCACCGACGAGTGGTTCCGGCAGGCGACGTGGATGCCACCGCTCACGAAGCAGGGAGTCTTTCTGCGGCTCGACCCCGAAGTGGTGGCGTGGTTCAAGGCGGGGGGACCGGGCTACCAGACCCGAATGAATGCGGTGCTCCGAGCCTACGCGATGGCGCACCGGAAGCCGGCAGCGAAGAAGAAGATCGCGCGGGTGAAGCGGTCGAAGCGGTAGTGGCCGCCTGGTTAGTCGCACACGCCCCTACCCCAGGAACACCTCATCCCCATGCCACTCCAGCGCCTCCGCGGCCGGCTTCACGCCGGGCCCGGCAGGCGCCTGCACCTCCGCCCCATCCAGCGCGTAGTACACCGCCCCGTTCTGCCAATCCTTCCGGAGCCGCGCACTCACCCGGAAGCGAAGATCGGGCGTCACGGTCACGTAGCCGCGGCTGAAGAGCGCACAGATATCCATGCGAAAGAGGAGCCCGTTGCTGACCTCGTGCCGACCACCGCTCGTCACCGGCCGGATATGCACCGCGTTGAGCACGGGGAGGGTCTTCTCACCCGTGACCGCGCACCGGCGACCGTAGGCATCCGTCACCGCCACCCGGAATGCCCCCGGACCGAGCCGGGGCCGGAACAGCGTCGGCGCGCCGAAGATCTCTCCCACCCCCTCCGGATCCGGTACTGGCTGATGCTGGGCCGCTCTGGCGCCGAGCACCGCGTCCCAGAGTGCCCGGCCCTCTCCCGATCGCAGATCGTAACCCTTCCCCCGTCCGGTGTGCTTCGCAAAACTGGCCGGCGCCGGAATCCAGTTGTCCGGGTGCAGGAGGAAGGGATCAGCCAGGATGATGCAGCCAACCTGATAGTCCTCGTGCTGCGCGGGCGCCGTTTCCCGGTAGTGCTCGACGCGATGCCGCAGCTCCGCCAGCGTCCCTGCCCCGTTCTGCACGCCGAAGATATCCCAGGCCACACTCACGGGGAGGGGTGAAAAGGTGGAGAAGAACCCGCCGCCGACGATGGCGTTCTCGTGGTATTCCAGCTTGAAGAGAAATGGCTGGCCCGGCTTGAGCGCCCGGAAGGCTTTGCTCCCGCTCGGCTGCCAGAAATTGACTTCGGTGAATGCCGGATTCCCGCGGAGGACCTCGAACCACGCGCTATCGGTGACGGCGACAAAGGCCTTCATATGCTCGTGAAGATGTCGCCTGACGGACAGTGAGGGAAGAGGGAGTGAGGAGCAGGGAGGGTACGCGGGATGTTGGGTAGGGGCGGAGCTCCAGCTCCGCACGCAGGATGTTGGGTAGGGGCGGAGCTCCAGCTCCGCACGCAGGATGTTGGGTAGGGGCGGAGCTCCAGCTCCGCCCGCGCCTGCGCTGGTTGGCGACCACGGAGGGTGAGGAGTGAGGAGTGAGGTGTGAGGAGGAAGGGAAGATCAGGGTTGGCCCCTCCCCCTCCCCTCCTGCGCTTACCTCCCCACGATCTTGTAGACGTTTCCCGCTTCGGTGGTCACATACAGCTCGCCGTCGGCGTCCTCGCCGAAGCTGCTGGGGAACTCGCTGTTGTCGAGGAGCGGGTATTCCTGCTTCTCCGTGACGGCGTTGCCGCTCAGGCGGAAGGAGCGGATCCAGGCCGAGCAGTAGTCGGAGTAGAAATAAGTGCCGCGGAGGCCGGGAATTGCCCGGCCGCGATAGACGAAGCCGCCGATGATGGAGCATCCCTCGGTATGGTCGTAGTCGAGCACCGGTGCGGTCAGTCCGTTCACGTTGCACGAGCCGGCGTTGTAGCACCCCATCCCTTCCGTCACGCTCCAGCCGAGGTTCTCGCCGCCGGTGCTGAGATGGGAGATGACGTCCACCTCTTCATGTGCGTCCTGGCCAACGTCGGCGATATACATGTCGCCGCTGACACGGTCGAAGCTGAAGCGCCAGGAATTCCTGAGGCCGTAATTCCACAGCTCGTGGCGGAAGTTCGGATCGGTTGCCCAGGGGTTGCTGGCGGGAATGGTGTAGGGCCCCGAGGTCCCGACGCCGAGCCGGAGGATCGAGCCAAGCAGCTCGGTGCGATCCTGGCCGTGGCCGTCGGGATCGCCGCAGCAGCCGCCGTCGCCGCTGCTCAGGTAGAGATATCCGTCCGGCCCAAAGGCGAGCATCCCTCCGTTATGGTCGCCGATCGGCTGCGCGATCGTGAGCAGGGTGTCCTCGGTCGGGTCGGCAACATCCGGCGTGCCGGGCGCCACATGAAACCGGGAGAGCACAGTGCTGGTGTTGCCCGGGGTGACGTAGTAGACCACGAAGGCCCCGCTGGTCGCGTAGTTGGGAGTGAAGGCCAGGCCCAGCAGGCCCTGCTCGCTTCCGTTGGACACCTCGGCGGAGAGATCCAGAAAGGGAGTGGGGAGGAGGTTCCCGTTCTTGAGGATGCGGATCTGCCCGGTGCGCTCGACGATGAACAGCCGGCTCCGATCTCCCGGCGGGGCGGTGACCAGCAGGGGATGACTCATGCCGGTCAGCACGGTGTCGAGTCCGAGGGGCGGGACGGTCGGCGAGCTCGAACCGGCGCTGTCGCCACAGCCGGCAAGCACGAAGAGCGGGAGCGTGAGACAGGTCAGAACAGCGGCTCGGGATGATGCGAGTCGGAGCATGGGGCGCTTTGTTGGGGTCGGGGAAATATGGCACTTTGAGGCGATTGGCAGAGTGATGAGTGTCACTGGCGGGCGGAGACCCCCGTCCCTACCGACGCACGCGTCCTCCGGGATCCGTGCGGCTCCGCCTCGTCTTGGGATCTTGTTCAGTACATCCCTAGCCAGTCCTGACAGATCGCGACATCTTCGATCTGCCCCCAGCAATCGGCCACCTTGTCCGACCTCCTCGCACGGCTCAGCGCCGCCCTCGCCGATCGGTACCGCATCGAGCGCCAGCTCGGCGCCGGCGGGATGGCCACGGTCTACCTGGCCGAGGACCTGAAGCACCATCGTCAGGTCGCGGTGAAGGTGCTCCGCCCCGAACTGGCCCACCTCCTCGGGCCGGAGCGGTTCCTGCGCGAGATTGCCACCACCGCCAACCTGCACCACCCGCATATCCTGCCGCTGTTTGACAGCGGTCAGACGGTCGGACGGTCAGACGGCCAGGAAGCGTCGTATCTCTTCTACGTCATGCCCCTCGTCGAAGGCGAGTCGCTGCGCGACCGGCTCGACCGCGAGAAGCAGCTCCCCGTCGCGGACGCAGTGCAGATCGCCCGCGAAGTTGCCGACGCGCTGGGGTATGCCCACGGCCGCCAGATCGTGCATCGCGACATCAAGCCGGAGAACATCCTCCTCCAGGGCGGCCACGCAGTCGTCGCTGACTTCGGCATCGCACGGGCGCTCTCCACTGTGTCATCCGAGCGACTGACGGAGACCGGGCTGGCGCTCGGCACCCCCCACTACATGAGCCCCGAGCAGGCCTCCGGTGATCGCGAGGTCGACGGCCGCACCGACATCTACGCCCTCGGCTGTGTGCTTTACGAGATGCTCGCCGGAGAGCCGCCGTTCACCGGACCTACGGCCCAGGCGATCATCATCAAACGCATGGTCGGGCCGATCCCCCGGGTCCAGTCCGTCAGGCAGGGCACTCCCAAGGCGGTCGACCGGGCGATCACACGAGCCCTGGCGCCGATTCCCGCCGACCGGTTTGACACCGCGACGGAGTTTGCGGCAGCACTCGGGCCAGTGGGCCGCACGGAGACTGCCCCTGCCCGTCACCAATGGCGGAGGGCGGTCGCGCTGATCAGCGTCCTCGCCGCGGTTGGATTCGGGCTGAGGCTGTGGTCCCGCTCCGCCGGCCCGAACCTGAGTCGCTCGGCGTCGCTGCTCGCGGTGCTTCCCTTCGCGACGAGTGGATCCGACACCGCGCTGTCGCGGCTCGGGCGTGACCTGGTGTTCACATTGAGCGCGGAGCTGGACGGCCTCGGTCCGCTCCGGGTGGTGGATGCCCACACTGTGCTGGCCCGCTCGAAGAGCGATGGCATGTACACGCCCGATGAGGGAGTGGCATTGGCCCGCCGGTTCGGGGCTGGAAGCATTGTGCACGGCAGCCTGGTGCGGGAAGGCGCCGATGTGCGGCTCGACTTCGTGCTGCTCTCGACCGACAGCAGCGCCACGCCGCTCGCGCGCGCCTCGGTCTCGAGCCCGCCCGATTCGATCGCGGCGCTCACCGACTCCGCGGTCCACGTCCTCCTGCGGCAGTTGTGGACCCGGGGCTCGGCGCCGACACCGAGCCTGGAAGCGGCGCTCAAGACCCGGTCGGTGGAGGCGCTGCGCGCATTTCTGGAAGGGGAGCAGGCAATCGTCACCGGACGGTGGGATGAGGCAGTGAGTTCCTATACTCGCGCCCGCGAAGCCGACCCGGCGTTCTGGCAGGCGTATGCGCGGGAGCTGTATGCGATTGAGTGGGCGGTGCATGAACCGTCCGAAGTGGCGGTGACGGCGCTCGAGCGCCATCGCTTCGAGCTGCCGGACCCCGAGCGGCTGAGCACCGAGGCAATCCTGCTCTCGTCACGGGACAGCATCGGCCTGGCGCTGGAGCGGACGCGCAGCCTCACCGCGAAGTATCCCAGCTCCTGGTTCGGCTGGCTGATTCACGCCGACCAGCTGCTGCATAACGGCCCGCTGCTTGGCTTTCCGAGAGCAGAGGGCCGGGCGGGGTTTGAACGGGCGCTGGAGCTCAACTCGAACCTCATTCCAGTGCATGAGCACCTGATGCTGCTGGCGCTCCTGGATCGGGACACGGCCACCGCCGGCCGGGAACTCAGCGAGCTGATGCGGCTCAACGCCGGTCCGACGCTCACCGCCGATGGCTACGGCGACAGGATCCTGCAGTTCCGATTCCTGAACACGATCGTACGGGGCGACAGCAGCCTCACCCGGCTGCTGACCGACAGCATCGCCCGGGATCCAGCGCCGTCGGCGGTAGTCGACGGGAGCTTCTACGATGCGTACTGCTTCGGGATGTTCGCGGAGCAGGTCCGGGTGAGCCAGCGGGTGCTAGGCGCGGGAGGAATGCCGGCCCGGCTGGCGGTGCACGGAAAACTGCTGGCCCTTTCGTGGGCGGCACGGGGGGCGTGGGATTCGGCGCTGGTCGCCACCGACCGGCTGGTGGCGACCAGCGTTGATTCCGCCGCGCCGCTCCGGGCCTATGGCCTCGCGGTGATCGGCGCCTGGCTCGGAGCGGTGGATCAGCGGGAGGCCGAGTCGCGACGACCGGCTGCGGTGGCGCTGGCAGGAGCCGACGGGGCGGATCGCGCCGAGGTGGCCTGGCTCGACGGGGTGAATGCGGTGAGTCGGCGGGACCGGCGTGCGCTGGCCGAGGCGCGGGCCGCACTCAAGGGAGCCGAGGACAGGGCACTCGAGCGGTCGCTGGCGGCGTTCGATGCCGCGATGACAGGAGACAGCGTGGCCGCGGGCAAGGCGCTGGCGATTCTCGAGTGGGAGGAAGCGGCGGTCACCGCGCCGGATTTCCGGCGCCATCCGTTCACGATCATCGTGGATCGACTGGCAGCGGCCCGGTGGCTCAGTGCATCGGATCCCGAGCAGGCGCTCCGGTTACTGACCGTGGTGGACGGGCCGTTTTTGATCCATCCGAGCACGCCGTACACCATCATGCTGACGGGACTGGTGGATCTCGAGCGCGGCCGGATCGAGGAGCGACGCGGACGCACCGGCCCCGCGCAGAGCTTCTACCGTGAATTCCTGCGGCGCTACGACCGACCGGTGGCTGCCCACCATCGGCTAGTTGAGGGGGCGAGGGGGGCGGTGCGGGAGTAAGGCGAGGCGATGTGGGTCGAGGACATCGATGCCCCGCCTAGCAGGAACTACGCGTTCACGCTCCGAAGACCATGGTGTACCGGTGTGCCGGTCTCTTCGGGGAGCGGTGGAGCATTGACCAGGTCCGGTCCGAAGCGGACCGGCCGGCGGGAGGTGAGGCGAGCGGCGTGTCAGGGCGGGAGAAGTCCGCTTGAGGAAGTGCGGAACGCAGGTCAGGCGTGGAGAGTCGCCGGGAAATGGTGGAGCCTCACGGGGAAATGGCGGAGCCTCACGGGGAAATGGTGGAGCCTCACAGGGAAATGGCGGAGCCTCACGGGGAAATGGCGGAGCCTCACGGGGAAATGGTGGAGAGTCCGCGGTCAAGATGTGAGGAGAGCTGAAAAGGGGTGGAGGAGGGCTGGCAGATGACGGAGGACGACGCGGCAGGGGCGGATGCGCACCGGGAATTCGTGGAGGGTGACGGGGAAATGGTGGAGGGTGACTGGACAATCGGGGAGGAGGGGCGGGAAATAGCTGAGGATGGCCGGGGAGCGCTGGTGGGTGCCCGGGAAATCCGGAAGGAGGGGAGTTCGGGGGAAGCGGGCGGGGGTGCAGGGTCGGTGGAGGGGTGGGAAATCGTGGAGGACGACTGGGAAATGGTGGAGGACCGGTGGGCGGATTCTGTGGGTGACGGAAAGATCCGTGAGGAGGAGGAGTGTGCAGAGTAGTGTGCCGAGATCCATGTAATTGACTTGGCGTCGGTTCTGTGAAAAGGGCCATCGTCCCGCTTGCCCGGGAGGACAGCACACGGCCCCCGGGCGCGATGCCCGGGGGCCGAGTGGCACATGCCGCTGGCGTTCCGTCGTTGCTGCGCCTCGGAGGCGCCATTGCCCGGAGTGATGAGCGGCACTCGGGCCGGACCGGGAGATCTTCGAAGGGGAGGAGGGAGCCCCATCGACTGCTGCGCAGTACTCCGCAATCCGTACGACCAGGTGCGACAGGCCGGGCCTTGCTTGCCCGCCGGATGGGGAGAATGCATCGGGCGTGCCGGGGGCGGTGCGAGTGCTCAAGTGCTTGTGAGGCAGATGGATAGCCGATGCTGCTTGGAAACGGTGTCGGGGGAAAGTGTCCACAGGAGCGGTTCGAGTGTCTCGGGCGCTGACGGCCAGCAACCGGGCTCGGCTCCCGCGCTCAGGGCAAGGGCGCCAGTCGGGAGCGGCGGACGCAACGCCCGTTCCGGGGTCTTAGTCCGCTGGCCGCCTGCCATTGATTTAGACAATCATCTCAATATCTTACTCTCCATGGACAAACTCTACAAAGCCCTGGCCGATCCCACCCGGCGCGAGATCCTCTCGCTGCTCAAGGACCAGGACCGCACGGCGGGGGAAATCGCCGCCGAGTTCCCCATGGCGTTCGCGTCGGTCTCGCACCATCTCGGCACCCTCAAGGACGCCGGGCTGGTGCTGGCGGTCCGCGAGGGGCAGTTCATCCGGTATTCCGTCAACACGACGGTGTTTCAGGAGCTGATCCGCCAGCTCGTCTCGCTGGCGCAGCGCAAGAATGGCCGCCCGAAAAAGGAGCGCGATCATGCGTAAGGTGATTCCCGGCCTGGTCCTCCTCGCGATCGCGGCGGGATTCTCGGTGTGGGCCTATCCCCAGCTTCCCGCCGAGGTCGCGACCCACTTCGATGCGCAGGGCAATCCCAACGGCTGGTCGTCGCCCCTGATGGCGGTGCTGCTGGGTCCCGGCCTCGCGCTCCTGCTGTTGGGAGTGTTTGCCGTCCTTCCGCACATCGATCCGCGGCGGGCCAACTACGCCCTCCTCGGCCCGACCTACTGGTCCATCGTCAACGCGGTGGTGGTCCTTCTCGCCGCCGTCCATTTCCTGGTGCTCGGCAAGGCGCTAGGCTGGCAGGTGGACATGACCCGGACGGCGGGTGTCGGGATCGGGGCGTTGTTCATCTTGATGGGCAATCTGATGTCCCGCATCCGCCCCAACTGGTTCATGGGGATCCGGACGCCGTGGACGCTTTCCAGCGAGACGGTCTGGCGCAAGACCCACCGTTTCGGGGGCTTTGCATTCGCCATCGGCGGATTGGGCGTTCTCGTGACCAGCCTGCTGAACGTCCCCTGGCTCCGCTCCGCCGCCTTCGGTGTGGCGATCGGGGCGGGGCTGTCCTCGGTGCTCTATTCCTATATCGTGTGGCGGCGGGAACAGAGCGCCCTTCCGCCGAGCGGGATCGCCGCGAATCCATAGCAGCCAATCCACAATTGGCCCGCTGCAGCGGGCTAGGGCACGCAGGATGTTGGGTAGGGGCGGAGCTCCAGCTCCGCCCGCGCCTGCGTTGGTGGCGACCACTGAGGAACGGAGGGCGAGGAGTGTGGAGTGAGGAGTGAGGAGTGAGGAGTTGGGTGGCACGC
>JANMYS010000056.1:0-11452 GCA_031382385.1 Gemmatimonadota bacterium | reverse complement strand
GTTGAGAGTAGAACGAAGATGGGTGGGAAAGGGAGGGCTGGCTAGAGTCGTCAGCCGTCGGCGGTGAGCCGTCAGCCGTCAGCCGTCAGCCATCAGCCGTCAGCCGTCAGCCGTCAGCCATCAGCCGTCAGCCGTCAGCCGTCAGCCATCAGCCGTCAGCCGTCAGCCGCTGGCCCAATTGACCCTGGCTGTACCGGGCGATATCGTAGCCGCCGAGCATCAGGGAAATCGCGGCCCCGCTCCGCACAGGACAGGGTCCGCCGGCAATCTCACTCTCGCCTCCGACGGAGTTGATCATGCGGCGACATACCCAGTGGGTTCTCGCTCTCCTTCTGGTCGCATGCGGTTCCAGTTCCGATTCCAAGCCCCTCCCCGCCGATGCCGAGGCGATGCTCACCTACCTCACGACCGGGGTCACCCTGATCATGCCGCGGCTCGGCGGAGTGGGCGGGGTGTTTCCCGGCGCCCTCAATCCAGGCTCGCCCGGCTCGGCTGGAATCCTGTTCACTCCCGATCCCACTCCGGGGGCACCGCCCAATTCCTACGTCTTTTCCGTCGACCTCGATGGTGACGGCGACGGGAGCACCGAAACAAACCTCAGCGGCTCGGCCGTCTTCAACGGCGATCCGGCAACCGCATGGGACGGCTTCGGGGGGCACGTCGTCCTCACCATGCAAACCGCCGGCGGGCTGGGCACGCTCACCGGCGATATGGATTTCGTACTGGGTACCACCGGGGGAGAGGTTTCCGGAACCGGGACGTTTACCGAGGTCATCACCGGCAACTCGACCACCCTCACGGTCGCTCCGGCCACTCCGCTTCACATCGAGATGGCCCGGGGCACCACCAACTCGGTGGCCAACGCCTGCGCGTCGAGCCTGGACGGTGATATGGGTCTCGACGTGGACGGCCCCACCGGGTCCCTGACCTCGACCCTGAGCTTCCAGAACACCCGGAAGCCGGCCCGGATCAAGAACGCCTCCTTCGACGATGGCACCGACACGACCAGCATTCCTGATGCCGACGTCACCATCCCCTGCGGCCAGTCGGGCAGTCCGAGTGACTGGGCCGGCACGTTTGACCAGCAGTGGTATTGTGTCCCGCCCGAGTTCGGCAGCGCGACGCTGACGCTGTCCGTGTCAGGCAACCAGATCAACATCTCCGACGAGGATCCGCCGAATTCTGGGAACAACGCCACCTACTCCGCCTCCGTCGTCTCCGGCAACCCGCACGTCGTGCGCGGGTTCTTCATCTCCGGCCCGACCGGCAACACCTATCGTGAGGACTTCACCTGGATCCTGGCCCCCGGCGGCGCCAGCTTCACCGACATCTCCAAGTACGTCTATCAGACGGGGCCGAGTACGGGGAACGGCGGGTACTGTGGCGGGACAGCGACCAGGTAGCAACAGCTGTCAGCCGTCAGCCGTCAGCCGTCAGCCATCAGCCGTCAGCGTTTGGCGGGTTGTTGGCCGGTGTTTCCCCGTACCGCTCGGGGGCAAAGCGGGCGGCGAGCAGACCGGTGGCTTCCGCGAGGTTGAGGTGTGCCACCAGGACCCCTTCCTCCCCGTAGGGCAGATAGACCTGGCATTCGCCTGACGGGGCGATGAGACTGGTCGCCGATTCCTGGAAGTGCATCGCGTAGTTGACGCTGGCAAAGTAGATCGTGTTCTCCCGGCTCCGCATCAGCATCGCCTGCTCGTAGTACGGCCCGCCGGTCGCGCCAAACTCGGTGAGGCGCACACCGGTGTGATCGCTTCCCGTGAGTTGCGGATGAAAGACGATCTTCGCGCCGCGCATCGCGGCCCAGCGCACCGTCTCGGGATACCGCCAGCCCTCATGGCAGATCACGACGCCGAACTTCACCCCGTCGATCTCGAAGAGTTGCCGGCTGTCGCCCGGCACATAGAACCGGTCTTCGCTCGGATCCAGCTGGTTCTTGGTCTGACAGCCCTCAAGCCTTCCCTGGGCGTCGATGACGAAGGCGGCAATCTGCCGGCCCGCCTCGGTGTGCCGCTCCATCCCGAGGATCGTGGCCACCGCATAGCTGCGCGACCACTCCGCCACGGCCGCGAGTGCCCGTTCCTGGTGTGAGAGATCGAAGGGATACACCGCGAAGTCCTGACCCCGCAGCCCCGGGAGATAGGCTTCGGGGAAGCAGACGATCGTCGCGCCCTGGGCCGATGCCTCGGCGAGGCACCGCCTGACCTTCTCCAGTCCTTCATCCAGAGTGGAGGCGATACGGGGTGATGCGAGGGCGATGATCACGGTGGTCGAGCGATGGAGTGTGGCTGCCGAGTCACTGCGGGCAGAGGAACATCAGCCCGGAAACAGCGGGTCGCAAGGTACCCTCAACCCTGCAGCCTCCCTCCCGCTAGAGGATGTCCCGCAGGGCGGCTCCGCTTTCCTTCACCCGCCTCCCGCCCCATCTTCCACCCCATGACCACCGACGCGCTCCGCCTTGCCACCGCCCTGACCGAACGCTACCGCATCGAACGCCAGCTGGGCGCCGGTGGAATGGCGACCGTCTACCTCGCCACCGACCTCAAGCACGACCGCGAGGTCGCCCTCAAGGTGCTGCGCCCCGAGCTCGGCGCGGTCCTCGGCGACGAACGGTTCCTGGCCGAGATCAAGATCACCGCCCGGCTCGACCACCCCCATATCCTGACGCTCATCGATTCCGGCGTGGCCGGCGGCTTCCTCTATTATGTGCTGCCCCTGGTCCGCGGGGAGTCACTGCGCGATAAACTCAACACGGAGAAGCAGCTCGGCCTCGAAGAGGCGGTGGCCATCACCCGCCAGGTGGCCAGCGCCCTCGACTACGCCCACCGCCACGGCGTGGTCCATCGCGACATCAAGCCGGAGAACATCCTGCTGCAGGAAGGGGAGGCGATGCTGACTGACTTCGGCATCGCCCTCGCCGTCAAGGAGGCGGGTGGCAACCGTCTCACCGAGACCGGCCTTTCCCTCGGCACGCCGCAGTACATGAGCCCTGAACAGGCCACCGGCGACCGGATGCTCGACGCGCGGAGCGACGTCTACTCCCTCGCTGCCGTGCTCTACGAGATGCTCGCCGGCGAGCCGCCGGTCACCGGCCCCAACGCCCAGGCGATGATCGCCAAGCTGATGACCGAGCGGCCAACCCACCTGCGCGTGGTACGCGGGTCGGTCCCCGAAGCGATCGATGCCGCCGTGGCAAAGGCGCTCGACAAGACGCCAGCCGATCGGTTCGCCACTGCCGGCGACTTCGCCCGCGCCCTCGACCTCAAGCCGGTCGCGACCACCGCCGCGCTCGCCATGCAGCCCGGCGGCCGTCGCGTGGGATGGCCGGCGGTCTTCGGTATCCTCGGCGTCCTGGTCCTGGCCGGCTTAGGTGTGCTCGTCGGGACTGGCCGGCTGGGCAAACACGAGGCCGCCTTTGCTCTGCGCGACCGGACCCAGCTCACTTTCTCCGGCGCCGTCTACGCCTCCGCCATCACCCCCGACGGCAAACAGCTGGCCTATATCACCCGGCAGTGCGTCGGTGCCGGCTGCACCTATGCCGTCGAGATCCAGGACGTCGGTGGCACCGCCACCCATCGGATTCTCGAGGGCGCCACCGCTGCCTATGGCCTCGAGTGGAGCCCGGACCGCCGCAACCTGCTGTTCTACGGAACCATCAAGGGTCGCTGGGGCATTCATCTCGTCTCGGCGCTCGGTGGCCCGCCGCGCTATCTCACCTCCGCCGGTGCGATGTTCTGGGCCGGCGGCGACTCGCTGCTGGTGGCCCCGCCGTCGTCCGGCGCCGACTCCGTCTTCTATGCCCGCGTCACCACGCTTGGTGGGGTGGTCGCCGACAGCATTCGCATCGCCGGCCCGGGTCTTGGCCTTGCCGGCCTCAGCGTCATGCCGAGCGGTCGGTGGATTGTCGGGTTGGTGGTGCAGGCCGGGCGCGGACTCTGGCAGGTCTTTGATCGGAGCGGCAAAGTCGCCGACCATGTCGTCAATTCCTGCACCTGTCCCGGGCGGATCACCAACGATGCCCTCTGGCTGACGCGGTCCGGGAACGGCTTCGAGTCCATCGTGCGGATGGGCATCGACCCCGCGACCGGCAAGCTGGCCACCCGACAGGACACTCTGCTCTCCGGCAACTTCAATAACTTCAGCGTCACTGCCGACGGCACGACGCTGGTGATCGACGACGGCACCAGCGACGACCAGCTCTGGGCCCTCGATTTCGCCGACGCGATGGCCAATCGATTCTCCGAGGACCGGAGCCGGGTCCGCGGCAGTACCCGGGTGCGCGCCGGGCTCTCGCCTGATGGCAGCCGCCTGCTGCTCGGTCGGGCGCTCCCCTCCAGCACTGGCCAGAGCGAAGTGCACTACTCGATCATGCCCTTCGAGGGTGGCCCCGAGGTGCCGCTCAATCTCACCGGCTCGATCCGCTCCGTCTCCTGGGTTGACTCGGTCACGGTGGCCTACCGCGCCCAAACTGCAACAAGACTGCATGTCGGACTGGTGGATGTCCGTACCGGCCCGCTGCCAGGTGGCCTGGATATCCCAGATTCACTCGCCTACGGCGTCAGACCTGTCGCGGGTGGCTGGGCCTGGATTCCCTCGACCGGCGACCGCGCCGTGGTGGAACGGGCAGGGAACCGGGTCGAAATTCCGAAGCCACGGTGGTTCGACGCGCTGGTGGATCTCGATGCCGACGAATCGGGCGAGCGCCTGGTCATGATCGGATGGAACACCGGCACCAACGACACCCTTGGCGTGGCCGTGGTGCCCGCCGGCGGCGGCACCCCCGTCATGTGGGCCACCAGCTACGCGGTAGGTGGCGGGGTGAACTTCCTCGCCGATGTCTCGATCCTCTTCCAGGTCAAACCCACCCAGGAATCGGTCGCGCTGCTTCAGGTCCGTGGGTCGGGCGACATCAAGCGACTCGGTGTCATTCCCCGGCCGGTGGCCGGCGTGAGCCTGTCGAGGGATCTCAAGCGGGCCCTCATCATAGAGCGCACCCACCATGGCGACGCGTGGATGAGCCGGATTGTGCGGCCGTAGGCACTGCGCGGCGCGGGGCGGAGCGTGGGTCCGCACCCATCGTGTCTCATCATGAAGACACATACGACAGAGGGGCGGGGCTCGGAAGCCCCGCCCCTCTGTCGTATCGGCCTTGCGATGGCAGAGGAGCAGAGCGTCGCTCGGCCCCTCAAGACTCAGCGCACCGTGACCCGGACCGCGTTCGAGGTATCGGCCGCGCCCATGGCGTCGGTCACGATCAGCCGGACATTGAAGGTGCCGGCCTTGGTATAGGTCCGGGTCGCCGTGATGGCGCCGGCGGTGGCGCTGGTCCCGGTCGTCCTGCCGTTCCCCCAGATGATGGTGTAGCTCCACGGGCCGTTGTCGGGATCGGTGAACGTGCCGCGCATCGTCACCCGGCCACCGACGCGGATGCTGGTGCTCGTGGTGGCGGCGAGCGTCACGACGGGGAAGGTGTTGCCCGGCGCTCCCGTCGCAATGCTCCACTTGAGGGCGTGCGCCGGACCCCCGGGAACGATGGCGCCTTCGCCGACGATCTCGGCGCTGTTGTTGATGCTGCGCGCCAGCGTCTGGGTGGCACCGGGCCAGGGCGGAAGCAGGATGGCCTGGCCATTGCGCCAGAAGGCGGAGGCGTAGATCGCGCCAGGTGCGGACGAGGTCCCCCATCCGATGATATCACCGGCGTCGTTCACGTCCACCGGTGTCGGCTGAATGACGCCGTTGGGGACCGGGAGCGCCGCAATCTGCCCGTTGACCCACCGCACCGGAAACCCGCCATTGCTGGTGCCGACGATCGTGCCCGTGTTGTTGATCGCAAAGGCGTTGGACGCGGCGCCCGCCGCCAGTGCGCCAAGGTTGGTGAAGCTGCCGTTCTGCCAGAGAAATGCGGTCGCGTTGAAGCTCGTGGTGTTGGTGCTGATCCCGACCACCGCGCCGGCATCATTGATGTCCTGAGGGTTGGTCGAGGCGAAGCCGGTCAGCGCGCCGATGTCCTGCAGAAAGGCACCGTTCTGCCACAGCACACTGTGTGTGGTGATCGCGAGGTTCGGCTCGCGGACTATGCCGACGCTGCGCCCGGTCGCGTTGAGTCCGCGGACGTAGACCCGCGCCGCGTCGCCACCGGGGAAGGGTGGCAGCAGGTGGTTGGTGCCAGAGGCGTCGCGCCAGATGGCGTAGTTGATCGACGTCCCGCCGATAGCCTCATTCAGGACGACCTCCCCCAGATCGTTGGCGCGGACCGGGATCAGCACACCCGCCCCATTGAAGTTGGGGATGGCTGTCACGGTACCGTTGCTCCAGAGCGCAGGCCCGAGTCCAACGGTCGGGCTGCTCGCCACACCGGCGACGAGTCCGGTGTTGTTCAGCGTGTAGCCGGAGGCGTAGGTCCCGCCGGGCAACAGGCCGAGGTCGGTGATCGTGATGGTGTATGGCCCCACCACGACCACCGCATTGGCCTGGACGGCGCTGGAGACGGTGACATCGGTCGCCGTGGTGGCGAGGCTGGGCGCGGCGGGGTCGGTCTGGTCGGCGCAGGCGCTCGCAAGTGCGATCGTCGCGACGACACCGAGGGCCGACGCATGATTCCGGAACCGCATGGGGGTGGGTGCCTCCGTTGAGATGTTCAGGTCGTGATGCCAGCGTGAAGAGTAGCCCGGGCAGATGAGGCTATCGTGAATAGTGTCATCAGGTCTTCCCGGCGCACCAAGCACGTCGGCAACTCACGGACCAGAGCTAAGTCGTTGTCCGACATGACCAGGACGGTTCGGGGGTATCCCGTTTCGAAACAGGTGCATCGGAGCGGGCAGTGAGGTGGGCCCAGCCTGTAGCGTCCCCCCTCATCTCACCCGCCGTCACACCCCGGGGCTATACTCCTTCCAATGCCCGCTCCCATTCTCGCGCCTCCCTCCAGCCTGCTCGGCGTCCTGCAGCAGGTTGGGGCGGTGACTTCGTCCAGCAAGGCGGCCCATTGGTGACCACCCTGATCGACAAGCGGACCTTTCTCGCGGCGATACCTTGCCTGACGAGCGGGTGGTTTACCGCGCGCCAGGCCCGAGCCGACATCCCTCCCGGGCTGGCCTGGCGGTTTTTCACCGGGGCCGAGGTCGGTCGGGCGGCGCGGGAGCAGTTGGGGTCCGGATTGCTGCTCCCCGGCGGCGTCAGCGGCGAAGCCGCCACCGCGACGACTCGCGCCCTCGGTGACACCGCCACCGCACTCCTCTTCGAGGCCACCTTTGTCGCGGGATCCTTTGTCGCACGCGCCGATGCCCTCCGCCGAGATGGCGATGGTTGGGAGCTGATCGAGGTGAAGTCCAGCAAGCACGACCCGGCGGAGGAGCCGGACCAGGAGCTGATCGATGACCTGGCCTACACCGCCTTCGTGGCCCGCGCTGCCGGGGTGCCGGCCGGACGCCTCACGCTGATGCTGATCTCTCCAGATTACCGCCTGGGCACAGCGAGTCCGCTGCTCGTGGAGGTCGATGTGACGGCCGCGGCGCTCGCGCGAGCGGCGGAATTCACTGCGCTCGCACCGGCGATCGCCGAGGCAGTGCTATCGCTCGTCCAACCACCGCCGGAACTCAAATTGATCTGCCGCAGCTGCGAGTTCTTCCGCAGCGCCTGCCTCGGCGTCGATGTTCCCGATTCGATCCTTCTCCTGCCTCGGCTGAGCCAGAAGCGGTTCGAACCGATCCGCCAGTTTGCTCGTATCAGCGCCCTACCCGCCAATGTTGAGCTGACGCCGCCGCAGGCCCGGGTCGCCCAGGTGATCCGGAGCGGGGTCCCACATCGCGACGCCGCCGGCCTGACGCGACTCGACGAGATCATCTGGCCGGCCCACTACCTCGATTTCGAAAGCGTCAATCCGGGTCTGCCCTGGTTCGACGGCACCGCGCCCTACGAGGCGATGCCATTCCAGTACTCGCTGCACGTGCGCCAGTCGCCCGGCGACACAGCCCGACACGTCGAGTACCTCGCCCCGCTTGGCGTGGACTGGCGGGCGGCACTGGCCACCCAACTGCTCGAACAGCTCGGAGAGCTTGGGTCGGTGATTACCTACTCCGGCTATGAGAAGCGGATGCTGCGCTACCTCGCACAGGCTGTCCCCGAGGTCGCGCGGCAGATCGATCGAATCATCGATCGGCTCTTCGACCTCGAAGTGGTGGTCAAGGAAGGGTACTGTCACCCGGCCTTTGAGGGGCATACCTCAATCAAGTACGTCTTGCCGGCTCTCGCGCCGGAGCTGCGCTATGACGTGCTCGAGATCGGCGGCGGCGATGACGCGGCCGGCGCTTTCGGGCTCATGTGGGTGGGGGAGTGGGAACCGGCACGGCATGCCGCGGTGCGCCAACAGCTGCAAGAATACTGCAAACTCGATACGCTGGCGATGGTGCGGGTGCACGACGAGCTGGTGCGGGTCCGGCAGGAATTGAGCGCGGGGCGGTGACGGGGAGCCGACCAGCCGCCGGGCCAAATCAGGTGTCGAAGGTGGGCGGTACCTCCTCCTCCTCAATCTCCTCCGGCACAATGCCCACCGCCGCCAACCGCTCCCGCAGGATCGCCTTCAGGTCTTCGGCCATCGGCATGTAGTCGTCGGGGATCTGAAGGCAGATCACCTCCCGCCCGACCATCACCTCGGGGAACTGTTCCTCGAGGTAGGCGGCGTGGTGCTCCTCCATCACCACCACCCGTTCCGCCCAGCGGAGCAGTGCCTCGCTGATCTGCGTGATCGCCGAGGGGTGCGTGCCCGCCGACTGCGCGTCGATTCGGCTGTGCCGGCGGAACAGCCACTCCGCGGTGTGGCTCCGGCTCATGTTGAAGGTGCAGATGAACAGCAGCTTCTCGCGTTCCGGCATCGGCCGCTCGGGCTGGGGATGGCCTGAATCTAGAACGAGGGAGCAGGACCGGCGCCTTGTTCTTTCCTCTCCGGCCTCTATGATAGGGAGCACAGTCCGCCGCCAGCCTTTTCTTCACACCTGAAGTGAGGACCGAGGAATGAGCCGTTCTTCCCGATCACACCGCTTTCTCCTCCGTCTGACCCTCCTCTTCGCCCCGGTCGCTTCACTATCTGCCCAGCAGATCGCCCCACCTGATTCCTCCGCCTACGAACAGAGCGCCGCGGATATCCCGATGCGTGATGGCGTGACACTCCATGTCGAGATCCTCCGCCCGCGTGGGGTTACCGAGCCGCTGCCGATCCTGCTGCAGCGTACGCCGTACGGTGTCGCGTCAGCGCCGGAGGTGGTGAAGGCCTACACCACCCTCTCCGATGAAGGATACATCTTCGTGTTTCAGGATATCCGGGGCCGCTACCGGAGCCAGGGGACCTTTGTGATGCAGCGCCCGCCCAAGGCGGCCGGTGCTCCGGCCGGCGAAGTGGACGAACTCACCGATACCAACGATTCGATCGACTGGATGCTGGCGAACATTCCCGGTAACAACGGCCGAGTCGGCATGTTCGGGGTGAGCTACGACGGCTGGACTGCGGCGATGGGCATGCTCGGCGGCCATCCCGCCCTCCGTGCCGTGAGTCCGCAGGCCTCGCCGGCTGACATGTTCATCGGCGACGACTTCCACCACAACGGCGCTTTCCGCCTGAGCTACGGCTTCGAATACGCCTGGCTCACCGAGGCAACGCGGGAGAATTCCGACTTCGAGTTCGGCCGCTACGACACCTACGACTGGTACCTCGACATCGGGCCACTCTCGAACATCCAGAAGACGGTGCTGAAGGAGAAGCAGCTTCCCAGCTGGACCGACTTCGCCACCCACCCGAACTACGACGCCTTCTGGCAGCGGCAGGCGATGCGGCCGTATCTCACCCGGGTCACCGTGCCCACCCTAAACGTCGCCGGCTGGTGGGACCAGGAGGACTTCTACGGTCCGGTCACCATCTACCGGGAGCTGGAGAAGCACGATAGCCAAAACCAGAACTTTCTCGTGGTCGGCCCCTGGCGACATGGCGGCTGGAGCTTCGGCAAGGGGCAGAAGCTGGGGAAGATCGATTTCGGCTCGCCAACCGGCGAGTACTACCGCGCCCAGATCGAGGCGCCCTTCTTCGCCTACTACCTCAAGGACAAGGGCTCACTTGCCCAGCCGGAGGCCACGGTCTTCGAGTCAGGCAGCAACCGCTGGCGCACCTTCGACTCCTGGCCACCGCGGAGTGCGACGACCCGGTCGCTCTACTTCCATGCCGACGGCCGACTCTCCTTCACTCCGCCGGCCACCACGGAACGCGGGTCGTTCGACAGCTACCTGAGCGATCCGGCCCACCCGGTGCCCTATCGCCCGCGGCCGATCGAGCCGACCTACTATCCGAAAGGGTCGGGGTGGTACACCTGGCTGCTCGAGGACCAGCGCTTTGTCGATGCCCGGCCCGATGTGCTGAGCTGGGAAACCGAGCCGCTCAGCGAGGATGTCGTCCTTGCCGGCGAGATCACCGCCCGGCTCTTTGCCAGTACGACGGGACAGGATGCCGACTGGGTCGTCAAGCTGATCGACGTCTATCCCGAAGAGTATCCCCCCGACTTCAAGCTCGGCGGCTACCAGCTCATGGTGGCCAACGATGTCCTCCGCGGCCGGTTCTACAAGTCATTCGAACGCCCGGTGCCGCTCATCCCGAACGGCGTGACGCCGTTCACCGTCGATCTCCACACCCAGAGCTACCGGTTCCAGCGGGGGCATAGGATCATGGTCCAGGTCCAGAGCACCTGGTTCCCCCTCATCGACCGCAATCCACAGACCTGGGTGCCGAATATCTTCGAGGCACGCGCCGCCGATTACCGGGCCCAGACCCATCGCATCTGGCGGACACCGGCGCGCCCCTCGCGCGTGGACATCCAGACGGTGGCGGAGTGAGTCGCGCCCGGCCGGCAGGACGCAGCGTCATGCGCCTGCTCCGCTTCGGCACCCTCGCCATTCTTGGTGCGCTGCAGCTCGGCCAGGCCCCCGACGCCGAAGCGCAGCGCGACTCCGACAGCATCCCGCTCGAACTCCACTTCCTCGATGTCGGGCAGGGCGACGCCATTCTCATTAAGTACGACAACATCGGCGTGCTGGTGGATGCCGGCCGGGGCGATGACATCGTCCTCGTGCTGGAAGAGGAGGGGATCGACTCCCTCGTTGCCGCCATCGCCAGCCACAACCATGACGATCATATCGGCGGAATGGACGCCGTCCTCGCCGATTTCCCCGTCGGCCAATACCTCTATAACCACCGCGATCCGACCAACGACAACGCCGAGTCGGTCGAAGACATCCTGGCCGAGGAGGGCATCGATAACCCCGAGCCGCCGTGGGAGCCTATCGCACTCGGCGATGCCCGCATCACCGTCTTCCCCTCTCCTCTCGATCCCAACGACGCCACCGAGAACACCAGCAGCCTCGGCGTGCTGGTCGAACGCGGCGGCTTCCGCGCGCTGCTCACCGGGGACAGCGAGGT
>JANMYS010000054.1:0-4818 GCA_031382385.1 Gemmatimonadota bacterium | reverse complement strand
TTCGAACCACCATTCGCAGATCCAAAGTCTGCTGTCCTCCCATTGGACGAGGGGCCAGTGGGCTGGAAAGTAAGGTGGGGGGGGAGGGAGTGGGGAGTAGGTGGCAGGTGGCAGGTGGCAGGTGGCAGCAGGCAGGAGGATACTCGAGGGCTCCTTCCCTCCGTGGCGCCAACGGCTAATGGCCAACGGCCAACGGCTACACCCCCCCCGCCTCCACTGCGAGCACCAAGCCCAGCTTCCGGCTCAACATCAGTTGTGCGTCATCCCGCTCGCGCGCAGTCCGATAGACGGCAAAGAGCGTCGATCCGGAGCCGGTCATGCGGCAGAGCAGTGGATGCGTTGCGGCGAGCGCCTCGAATCCGGCTTTCAGCTCCGGCAACCGTCCGAAGAGCGCGAACTCGAAGTCATTTCCCGCCAGCCGTCCGATGCTGCCCCAGCTCTGCAGCGCCTCGAGGTCGAGCGCCACAGCCCCACGTTTGCCGGCGCTCTGCCATGCCGCATCCACCTGACGGTAGGCGTCCGGCGTGCTCACCGACACCGGTGGAATCAGCAGCAGCGCCGGCGCCGCGGGCAGCGGCGGGAGGCGCAGCATTCGCTCGCCATGTCCCCACGCGAGGGCCAGTGCACCACCACTGGCAAAGAACGGGACGTCGCTGCCGAGGCGAGCGGCGAACTGGAGCAGCTCGGCGCGAGGAACGGCGTTGTTGGCCAGCTGATTGACGGCCAGGAGCGTGGCGGCGGCGTCACTGGAGCCACCGCCGAGCCCGCCGCGGACGGGAATCCGCTTGCGAAGCGTGAGGTGCACCCCAAAAGTCTTTCCCGTCGCTTCCAGCACCAGCCGGGCGGCGCGTACCGCGAGGTTCTCCGCGGCCGGGCCACAGTCGGCGCCCTCCACCGTCAGCGTGATCTCGGCGCCGTCCCGCCGCTCCACGGTCAGCTCGTCGGCCAGGCTGATGCGGCAGAAGAGCGTCTCGATGCCGTGAAAGCCATCGGCCTCGCGCGCAAGGACCCGGAGAAAGAGGTTCAGCTTGGCGTGCGCGGCGACCTGCACCGGACCGGTCACTCCGGGGCGCGCCCCATCTGGCGGAGCCCGAGGCCGGTGCGGGCCAGCGACCAGGCGCCCAGGAGGGTGATCGGAATGAAGGTTGTGATGTGGTAGGTGAGCGCGTAGGTGAGCGCGAGGCTGCGGGGGATTCCGTAGAGGCCGAGCACCAGAATGATCGGGGCCTCGAAGAGCCCCACGTAGCCCGGCGCCGCGGGGACGGCGACACCAAACATGATCAGGCCCTGCATGACGAGCGCGCCCGACAGGTCGACATCGATTCCAAAGGCCGGGAACATGCTGGTGAACGACAGCGAGTTGACGCCCCAGACCGCGAATGAGAGGGCGATCACCCCCGCGAATCGGGCCGGTGAACGGAGCACCGACAGCCCCTGCCGGATCCCTTCGACGATCCCGACGAGCCTGGCTGCGATGGGCTTGGAGGGAATCAGCCGGGTGATGATGCGTTCGGTGATCAGCGGGAACGCCACCACCAGGGCCCCGGCAATGAGCCCGCCGACGGCCACGACGCCGGCGACGATGACGATCCGCTGGATGGCAACACCGCCCACGACGGTGTCGGGAGGAATCTTGGCCCCCAGCAGGCCGATCGCGAGCAGGGCAATCACGGTGAGGGCATCAAACAGCCGCTCGACGCCGATCGAGGCCAGCGCGGCGGTGAACCGGACGCCGCTGAGCTTCGAGGCGGCAAAGGTCCGCACCACCTCACCCATGCGGAAGGGGAGGACGTTGTTGGCCATGAACCCCATCGCCAGGGCGTGCCACAGCGGCAGCCTGGGAAGCTTCGAGCCATCCTCGGCCCGCAGCAGGAGCTGCCAGCGGAACAGCCGGATCACGAAGGTCGAGGTCGCGAGCATCACCCCGGCGAGGATGGGCCCCGGGCGCGCATTCCGGATATTGCCGACGATGTCGGGCCAGTTGGTTCCGCGAAACGACCAGTAGAGCAGGGCGGCGGAGATGCCGATGCCGACGAGCGTCTGCCAGATGGGGGCGCGACGGGAGGGGGCGGAGCTGGTCAATGGAGAGGCCGGGCCGGGGATCAGGACGTGAGGGCGAGCTCGACGAGGTCGTACAGTTCATCGACCAGCGGAATCACGCTGTCGGGTGGGGTCTGGGTGGCGAGGGCCAGCCGCAGTTCGCGGCGCACCTCCTGGGCACGCTGGCGGGCAGACTGCCCACGATAGCACAGCGCTTCGATATCAACGGTTTCGGCATCCGGCTGGGCCGCCACCGCGGGCTCCGCGGCGGGGATGGCGACAAAAGCAGCGGCGGGCGCCATCACCTCGACCGTTTCGACCACCGTCACGGTCGCCACCATCGCTGGCACCATCACTTCGGTCGGCACCGGCAGGCCGTCGCCCTGCACCAGCGACTCGAATCGACTCCAGCTGGCGGCGAGATCCCACCCGCCGTCGTCCACCGAAGCGGCGGGGGTGTATCCCACTGCCGCAAGTGGCTCCGCCTCCGCCTCCTCATCCGGCGCGAGCGACTCGATGGGCACGACATCGTCATCGAGGTCCGCGGCGAGCGGCGGGACCGCGCGCCCCGGCGCGAGCGATTCGATCGGGACGATCGGTGCGTCGGGAGGGGGCGTCGCCGGGCTGATCGGAGCGACGGCTGCCGGCGCTCCGAGCAGGTCGAGCCCGGCAATCAGGGCATCGAACGATCCGCCGAGCACGGCAGCATCGGTCGTTTCGGTGAAGCCACGGAGCTGGCCACCGGCTTCCCGAATGAGGCTCGAAAAGCGGGCGGGATCGGCTGCCGCGGCACCGCGGGTGACCGCGCCGCGGGCCGAGGTGGCGAAGGCCTCGACGGCGATATCCAGACCCGCGGGCAGGCCACTTCCAAGCGTCCGGAGGTCGGTGATGACGACATGGAGTCGGAGGTCGCGCTGTGCGTCGGACGTCGCCTGGGCGATTTCGTCCGCGATCTGGCAGAGGTGCTCGCCCCGGGAGACGACGGCCGTCGTGCCGAAAGACGCCGCGACCGGTCCGCGTGGCGCCACGCCGCGCTGAACCAGGCCGTCCTCGCCCGGGAAGAAGAGGCTTTCGATCGGGACGACGGGCGCGACCTCCGCGACTGGCGCGAGCAGCAGGGTGGCGAAGCGGCGGAACTCCGGGGCATCGGGATCGGGCCGGCCCCGGTCTGCGATATCCCGAGCGCCGCGGGTGAGCGCCAGTGCCGCCGCGCCGAGCCGTTCGCCGCCATCGGCGGGGGTGAGGTCCAGCCGACCTACCGAGCTGACCGTTTCCTCGATGCCATCGAGCAGGTCGGGCAGGGGCGGGTAGTCGGCCAGCGCCGCGAGTCCGCGCAGCGGCTGCATCCGGCGGAGCACCGCGGTCAGGAGTTCAGCGCCCGCCTGTCCATTGCCAAGTGAGCGTGCCGCCTGGTCGATCGCGCTGCCGAGGGCGGCGGACTCCCGCGCCAGAAAGGCGCGGATGCCGGTTTCATTGGCAGCCGGGGCGACCGCCGGGAGGCCTTTGGCTCCTCCGGCCGCGGAACTTTCGAGCAGCAGGGCGAGGCGCTCGGCTCGGGCGGTGTCCTCCGGAGTCCAGGCCCGCACCCGGTCGACCAGGGTTCGGAGCACGTCGATGGCATCGCGGGTGAGAGGCCCCGAATCGTGTTCCCACGGGCGGCGTCCGTCGCGATACGCCCGCACCAGCTGCTCGAGTCCGCTAGCGGCCCGGGCGATCGCCGGCTGGTTAGCCATCAGAGCACTGCCCCGCAGCGCGCGGGTGAAACGCACCAGCTCATCGGCGCCGGGCGCGGCAGTTCCCCCGGCCAGGGCGGCCAGCCGGTCGAGGTACTCTCCCGCCTCGAGAATGAAGAAGTCGTCGACGCCCAGCGGTTGAGTCATGCGTGCCGGAAGAGGAAACGGTTGTCGTTGCTGCAGACTAGTTTAGGCCGCACCGGTGCCGCGGTCAAATCGAGCGGCGTGCGGCATCGACCAGCTGACGCATCTCGCCGACGGCGCGCTCCATCCCGATCATCGTCGCCCGGCTCACGATGCTGTGCCCGATGTTGAGTTCTTCCACCTCGGGAATCATCGCCACCGGTGCGACGTTGCGCCGGGTCAGGCCATGCCCCACATGCACGGCGAGCCCGGACTGCTGCGCCTGCCGCGCCGCGGCCTGCAGCTCCGCCAGGGGGCCGCTCGCCTCGGGCCAGCTGTTGGCATAGCGCCCGGTGTGGAACTCCACCGCCGGGACATCGAGATCGACCGCCTGGCGCACCCGCTCGGCGGTCGGGTCGATGAACAGGCTCACCCGGATCCCGGCCTCGGCAAGGCGCCGAATCGCGGTGCGCAACCGGACCGGATCGCGGCTGAGGTCAAGACCGCCCTCGGTAGTGACCTCCTCCCGCCGCTCCGGGACCAGCGTTGCCTGAAACGGCCGCAGCCGGCAGGCCAGCTCGAGAATTTCCTGGCTCAGCGCCAATTCGAGGTTCAGGACGGTGCGCACCGCACGCGCCAGTCGCTCGATGTCGTGGTCCTGGATATGGCGACGGTCCTCCCGCAGGTGGGCCGTGATTCCATCGGCGCCGGCGGCCTCCGCGAGCGCCGCCGCCTCGACCGGATCCGGTTCATCGGTCCGGCGCGCCTGCCGCACGGTCGCGATGTGATCGATGTTGACGTATAGTCGCGCGCGGTGCATTGCCCGGCCCCAAGCCTCCGTGTAAGTTGACTCGTCTTTCGACTCAGCACAGCTGGAGGATCACGTGGTACTGCGTCCTGGCTCGCTCCTGCTGCTCCTGCT
>JANMYS010000046.1:0-36070 GCA_031382385.1 Gemmatimonadota bacterium | reverse complement strand
CGCAGCTCGGCGGCGCGCGTGGTGGGAGTCATAGCGGGCGGTGCGGTGGGTCCGTATGCATGCGGCGCAGTAGGGGCCGCATATATGCGGCCCCTACCGCGCCGCTGCCTCCTGGCCCAGCACGGTCAACGCCACGCCAACCAGCCGCTCGATCTCCTCGGCGCTCGCCCGGGCCAGCACCCCCTCGCTCCACGGCCCTTCGCGTGTCGCATGCTCATCCAGCAGGCGTCGCATGAAGCCGATCAGCGCGACCCGCTCCCGTTCCGCCGCCCGGTTCCCCGTACCCTCGCCGACCCGGGCCTGCAGCCGCTCGAACCGGTGGGCGCTGCGCAGTGCCTTGGCCGTGAGGCTGGCGATGACCTGGCAGAAGTGGACATCGGATTCGGAGAACGTCGGGCCGTCGCGGAAGGTACGGAGGAGGATCGCGCCGATCGAGGCACCGCGCCAGCTGATCGGAACGACGGTAATGGTTCGCACCCGGCGCGTTTCAAAGGCCCCGCGCAGGTGCATCATCCCTGGATCCAGCTCCACATCGGGGATGTAGACGGTCTCGTTCTCCTTGAGCGCCCGGCGCAACTCGGGGTAGCGGTCGAGGTCCACCACGTAATTCCGGATGCTCGGGTCCTCGAAGCTCGCCACCAGCCGCGCCGTCTGCCCATCCTTCTCCGCGAGAAAGATGGAGGCGCGATCCAGCCCGAACGCCTCGCCGAGGCGCCGCGCGATCGACTGCATGATGTCGGTGAAATGGAGCGAACCGGCGATTTCCTGCAGGATTTCCAGCACCGCAAGCAGATGCTTTCGCTCCTGCTCGAGTTCACGCACTTTGGCCTGGAGGCGCTCCAGCTCTTCCGGAACCACGGTTGTGACGGTCATGGGCAGCCTCTCGAAGGAGCGGAAGTTTCTCCCGGGGGACGCAGCACGGTCAAGTCGCCTGGCGCGGCTGGCCGGTCAGCTGCCCTTGTCCTTCTTCCCCTCCGTCCGGGCCAGCAGGAAGACAGCCCGCTCCTTGTAGGTGGGGTCCATGACGTCGAAGACCGGCAACTCGCCGATCCGGGTCAGGTGGGTGCGGGCTTCGGTGAAACGGTCACGGTCGATCAGGATTTCTGCCATGTCCAGGTGATGGTAGATGTTGTCCGGCGAATACTCCAGCGCCTTGCCCATGTAGACCACGGCGCTGTCCCACGCGGCGGCATTGAAGATCTTCCCGCCCAGAAAGCTCTTGGCAAAGAAGCGCTGCAGTCCCGAGAGCCGCATGATCTCGGCGTTCCACCGGCCCATGACGTGATACGCCTTGTGGTGTGCCGGATCGAGCTCGATCGCCCGAAGCGCCTCGACGCGGATTTCACCGGCGCGCTTCACCCGCTCCTTCTTGCCCTTCGTCAGCGAGGCCCGGCCGATTCCGGCGGCCAGGATGTAGTGCCCGTCGGCCCCGTCGGGGTTGAGCGCGACCGCAACCCGGGCCTGCGTCTCCGCCAGGGCATACAGGGAATCCCGCGCAGGGCTCTTGACCGAATCCGGGGTCTGCTTCCCGATGTCGACCAGCAGCTCGGCCAGCCGCCAGCGGGCCTCGTAGCTGTTCGAGTCGGCGGCGACCGCCATCTCCATCTGGTGTCGCCCCGTCACCGGGTCCCGGGCGAGCTGCGCCTCGACGCCGGCGCGAATGAACTCCTCGGCGCCCTGGGCCACCGCCGCCGTGCTGGTGAGCGGCTGCGCCAGCAGCAGGAATGCGATCATGAATTTCAGCGATACCCGCATGAGCTCCTCGTGGGTGGCCAAGTGCACAGAATGGTGATACTCTCTCGCCCGTTCCCCGTTCCCCGTTCCCCGTTCCCCGTTCCCGGTTCCCACTTCCCCTCTCTCCGATCCCCGAGCCAATGCTCGTTCAGTCACTCATCGAACGCAAGCGGGATGGCGACACGCTCTCCGCGAACGACTGGCGGGCCATCGTCACGGCGTATGTCCGCGAGGAGATACCGGACTACCAGATGGCCGCGCTCCTCATGGCGGTCGTCTGGCGCGGGCTCAGTCCCGGCGAGCTGGCTGCCCTGACCGGCGCGATGCTCGAGTCGGGCAGCCGGCTCGATTTTGGCCAGTGGGAGGTCCCGAGAGTGGACAAGCACTCCACCGGTGGAATCGGGGACAAGGTGTCCCTGGTGCTCGCCCCGCTGGTGGCCAGTTGTGGCGTGGCCGTCCCGATGATGTCCGGCCGCGGGCTCGGGCACACCGGTGGTACCACCGACAAGCTGGAGTCGATTCCCGGTTTCCGTACCGACCTGGGGCTCGCGGCGGTACGCGCCCAGGTGGAACGGATCGGGCTGGCGATGTTCGCCCAGGGGGACGAGATCGCCCCGGCCGACCGGAAAATGTACGCTCTCCGCGACGTGACCGGGACGGTCCCCTCCGTGCCGCTCATCGCGGCCAGCATCATGTCGAAGAAGCTGGCCGAGGGACTCGACGGCCTGGTGCTGGATGTGAAGGCGGGAAGCGGGGCGTTCATGACCGGGCCGGACCAGGCGCTCGAACTGGCCCGGACGATGGTCGCGATCGGCGACGCGCACGGCTGCCGCACCACCGCCTTCATCACGGCAATGGACCGGCCGCTCGGCCGCGCCATCGGGAACGCGCTCGAGGTGGAGGAGGCCCTGCTGGCGCTGGATGGCAAGGGACCCGAGGACCTGCAGCTCCTGGTGCGCGCGTTCGCGGTCGAGATGATGATCCTGTCCGGGTCGACCACCGATCGCTCGGTGGCGCTTCGCGCGGTCGACGGCGCCATCCAGTCGGGCCGGGCGCTGGAGCGGTTTGGCCAGCTGATCGAGGCGCAGGGGGGCGACCCACGCATCATCGAAGATCCCGGGCTGCTGCCGCAGGCGGCGGAAGTGGAGCTGTTCGAGGCGCCGGACGCGGGGACGGTGGCGTCGGTGGATCCGCGTCCGCTCGGACTGGCCGTGGTCGAAATGGGTGGCGGTCGCCGGGTGCTTGGCGGGTCGATTGATCACAGTGTGGGCTTCGTGGTGTCCGCGCGGCCCGGCGCAAATGTGGTTCGGGGCGAACCGGTGGCCTCGGTCTTCGCGCGGGACAGCGAGGGGATCGCGGTTGGTCTGGCGGCGCTCAAGCAGGCCATCCGGTTCGGGCCGGTCGCCCAGCAGCTGCCGCTGATTTCCCATCGGGTCACGGCGACGGGCACCGAACTGCTCGCGGGGGAGTGAGAGATGGGCCTGCTCGGGGGACTGCTGCTGCTGGTCGGCGTGGCGGCCTGGCTATGGCGGAAATCTGGGAAAGGCGGCGCCCTGGCTCCGCCTTCGCCGGAATGGGATGACGGGGGTGAACCGGTCGATGCGGCTGAATTGGAGGCCGCCGAGCGTGAGGTGCGCGATCTCGACGTGCACCAGCGGCCGGAGGATGGCTTCGAGGGGGACGACTGGGGCCCGGGGGCGGCGAAGCGGTAGGCGGGAGGTCACATGGGCAGATGGTCGGGCGGTCAGACGGTCAGACGGTCAGACGGTCAACTGCCCCTCCACCCAACCGCCCAATCGCCCAATCGCCCAATCGCCCAATCGCCTTCCCCTTCGCCTAACTACACGTCCAGATTCGACACGTACTTCGCGTTCTTCTCGATGAACAGCCGGCGTGGTTCCACTTCGTCGCCCATCAATTCATCGAACAGCTTGGAGGCTTCCACGGCGTCCGCCAGCATGACGCGGAGCACCGTGCGGCGGACCGGGTCCATGGTGGTCTTCCACAGCTGGTCCGGGTTCATCTCGCCCAGGCCCTTGTAGCGCTGGATGTTGACCGTGCCCTTGCCCTCGCCGTTGGACAGCCGCTTGACGTACTCCTCGCGCTCCTTCTCGTCGTAGGCGTAGAACTCATCCTTGGCGCGGGCCACCCGGTACAGCGGTGGCTGGGCAATATAGATGTACCCCGCGTCGATCAGCTCCGGCATCTGACGGAAGAAGAAGGTGAGCAGCAGCGTCCGGATGTGGGCCCCGTCCACGTCCGCGTCGGTCATGATGATGATCTTGTGGTAGCGGGTGTCCTCGAGGCTGAAGTCGTCCCGCACCCCGGCGCCGATGGCCGTGATCATCGAGCGGATCTCCTCGTTGGAGAGGATCTTGTCGATCCGAGCCCGCTCGACGTTGAGGATCTTGCCGCGCAGCGGGAGGATCGCCTGGAACTGGCGGTCCCGGCCCTGCTTTGCGCTGCCGCCGGCCGAGTCGCCCTCGACCAGATAGAGCTCGCACAGCGCCGGGTCGTCGAGGGAGCAGTCCGCCAGCTTGCCCGGCAGCACCGCGCCTTCCAGCCCGGACTTCTTTCGCACCAGGTCGCGTGCCTTGCGGGCCGCCTCCCGGGCCCGGGCCGCGCTGACCGCTTTCTCGATCACCGCCCGTCCCACCGCCGGCTTCTCGTCGAGAAACATGCGGAGCTGCTCGTACACCACCTGCTTGACGATCCCCTCGACCTCGCCATTGCCCAGCTTGGTCTTGGTCTGCCCCTCGAACTGCGGCTCCCGGACCTTGCAGTGCAGCACGCAGGTCAGCCCCTCGCGGATATCGTCGCCGGTGAGGCTGAAATCCTCCTTCTTGAGCGAGCCCTGCTGTTTGGCAAACTCGTTGATGGCGCGGGTCAGCGCCGCGCGGAACCCGGTGAGGTGGGTGCCGCCCTCGTGGGTGTTGATGTTGTTGACGAAGGTGAAGGTGTTCTCGTTGTAGCCGTCCTCGTACTGGATGGCGAGGTCCACCTCGACGTCGTCCTTGGTGACGGTGAAGGCGATCGGCTTGGGATGGAGCGCCTTCTTGTTGCGGTTGAGCCACTCCACGAACTGGATCAGGCCGCCCTTGGCGAAGAACTCCTCGGTCTTCGGCTCGTCGGGCCGGTCGTCCGTCAGCGTGATCGTGACGCCCTTGTTCAGGAAGGCGAGCTGGCGCAGCCGGTCCGCCAGGGTGGACCAGCTGTACTCCAGCACGTTGAAGATTTCCGGATCCGGCTTGAAGCGGACATAGGTGCCGGTCTTGCTCGCCTTGTCCAGCTTCTCGAGCTTCTTCACCGTCTGGCCGCGCACGAACCCCATGCGCCACTTGAAGCCATCCCGCCGGACGATCACCTCCGTCGTTTCCGACAGGGCGTTCACCACCGAGACGCCGACGCCATGCAGGCCGCCGGAGACCTTGTAGTTCGATTTGTCGAACTTGCCGCCCGCATGCAGGACAGTCAGCGCCACTTCGACGGCGGGGAGCTTCTCGGTCGGGTGCATGTCAACCGGGATGCCGCGGCCGTTGTCCTCCACCGAGACCGAGTTGTCCTTGTGGATGATGACCTTGATCTCGTCGCAGTAGCCGGCCAGCGCCTCGTCGATCGAATTGTCCACCACCTCGTAGACCAGGTGATGCAGTCCGTTCTCGCCGGTCGACCCGATGTACATGCCGGGGCGCTTGCGGACCGCCTCCAGCCCCTTGAGGACCTGGATCGAGCCCGCGTCGTACTGCTGCTCACCGCCGTTGCCGCTTGATTCCTTGGCCATAGGCTCCGATTCGTCGTTGGCGCGCATGACCGTGCGCGCTTTCCACTCTGCTCGTCCCGCCGCGCCATGCCGCGCCGGGTCGTCTCTGCCTACGACCGCGCGGGACGCCGATCCTGGGTCCCGCCGGCCAGCCACCGGATGGCGGTGATCCGCCCCGTGCGACCGGTGTTGAGCCGGGCGAGGATCTGGGGTGTCATCAGGGACAGCTCGCTGGCCCACGCGGCGGTGCTCACCCGGATCCGCAGGACGCCATCGGAGGAGACCGCTTCCGGCACGGTTGCCGCCGCGATCTGGGGCCCGACCAGCTCCGCCCACTCCTCCAGCACCCCCGCCCGGCCGATGTGTCGTGCCAGCCCGGCGGAGCGCAGATAACCCTGCAGCGCCTCTGCCAGCGCGGTCGGCTTGGTTTCTCTCGGCTGGTGCACCCGGTTGCGAATCTTGCTCATCCGGTCGTGACGCTCCCCTGGTCGACCCGCCAGACCGGCAAGGTCAGTCCCGCCGGCAACTCTTCCGCCCGCGGCGCGGTCAGGAACACCTGCGGCGACCGCCCGCCAAACAGCCGCTGCGCCAGCCGCTCCTGCCGCTCCCCATCGAGCTCGGCGAAGACATCATCCAGCAGGAGGGCGGGCGAGGACCCCGCCGTCAGCTCAATGGTCTCCAGCTCCAGCAGCTTGAGTGCGATCGCCGCGCTCCGGTGCTGCCCCGTCGAGCCATAATCGCGCAACGACCGGCCACCGAGCAGCAGGCTGAGGTCGTCCCGGTGCGGGCCAATAGTCGTCATCCGACGGGCGAGATCCTGCGGCGCCGCGCGCGCCAGCCGGTCCGGCCAGGCCGAGACCTCCGCCAGCTCCACGCTACCGGTGTACTCCAGGGTTGCCTCCATGCCGTGCTCGCCCAGCGCGAGGAGCGATGCCCGATACGCCGAGCCAATGGATGTCACCCACCGCAGCCGTCGAGCGACCACCAGGGCGCCAGCCTCGGCCAGCGGGCCATCAAACGCCGCCGCCAGTTCTGCCCGTCCCAGCCGGAGCGCCGCATTCCGCTGCTTCAGCGCCGCCCGGTACCGCGCCAGCGCCCTGAAGTAGGCCGGGTCCGCCAGTGCAAGCGTCCGATCGAGGTACAGCCGGCGGCCATTCGCCGCCCCCGAGGCGAGCCGGACATCGTCCGGCGCGAAGATCACCGCGAGCCAGGTACCGGCCGCATCCACCACCCGGCCCGTCGAGCTTCCGTCGAGCGACAACTGCTTCTTCCGCCCGGCGACGCGGAAGGTGACCGCCACCTGTCGCTCGCGGTCATCCCGCACGAACTCGAGCCCCACGTGGAATCCCGCCTCGCTGAACTGCACCACCTCGGCATCCAGCGCTGTCCGGAACGAGCGGAACAGCACCGGGTAGGCGATCGCCTCCAGCAGGCTGGTCTTGCCCTGGCCGTTCTGTCCCAGCAGCACGACGCCCGGCTCGGGAAAGCTCAGCGCAGTGTCGGCGAGGTTGCGGAAGCCGCGAACCGTGAGCCGTGCCAGCCGCACTACTGCACCGTGACCTGGCGGATTGCGGTATCACCCCGATTGCCCAGGGCGTCTGTTCCGAAGACTCGCACCGTGATGGTCTGTCCCGACAACCCGGTCGTCGTCAGCGGCAGCCCGAACCGGAAGGTGGTCCCGGCGTGAATCGCCGGCTGGAAGCTGGTCAACCCGCCCACCGTCTCGAAGTAGAGCGTATCGATGCCATCCGGATCGGTCGAGCTGCCGTTGACAAAGGCCGCGGGGCCGGGCGACACAGTGGTGTCCTGCAGCGGGTGATCAATGACAGTGACCGGTCCGGCCCCGACCGGTCCCGGTCCGGTACCCGGAAAGGTGAGCCGATCCCGCGTGGTGCAGGCCGTGCCGAGCCCGGCACAGAGCAGGGCGGCGATGCACCCCACGGCTGGGGTGTGCCGCATGAGTGACAGCGGGAACATCGCGGAAAAATAGCCGCAGAGAGGGGAGAGTTGCAGGTATCAGCGCCCCTCGAATTTCGGGGCCCGTTTGGCCAGAAATGCCGCCATTCCCTCCTGCATGTCGGCGGTGCCGGAGAGCAGCCCGAAGTGGTTGGCCTCCAGCAGCAACGCCTCGGCCTGACCCATCTCGAACCCGGCGTCGACCGACTCCAGCACCGCGGCCACGGCCAGGGGTCCCTGGGCCAGGATGGACCGGAGCAGCTTTTCGGTCTCGGTCAGCAGCAACTCTGCCGCGACCACCCGGTTGACCAGTCCGATCCGCCAGGCCTCCTCGGCGCCGATCATCTCGGCGGAGAGCAGCAACTCCAGCGCCCGGCCCCGACCCACCAGACGGGGCAGGCGCACGGTGCCACCATACCCCGGGCCGATGCCCAGCTTGACCTCCGGCTGGCCGAAGCGGGCGGAGGGGCTCGCGATCCGGAAGTGGCACGCCATGGCGAGCTCGCAGCCGCCGCCAAGGCAGAAGCCGTTCACCGCGGCGATGACCGGCTTCCGCATCGCCTCGAAGCGGCGGAACACCGCCTGCCCGACCAGCGAGCGGCGCTTCCCTTCCAGCGGACTCTGGCTGGCAAGCTCACTGATGTCCGCTCCGGCCACGAAGGCCTTTGGCCCCGCGCCGGTCAGGATGACGCCGTGCACCGCCGGATCCGCCGCGAGCGCCTCAGCCGCCTCTCCCAGCTCCCGGATGACCGTCTCGTTCAGTGCATTCAGCTTGTCGGGCCGGTTGACGGTGAGCGTGGCAACACCATCCGACAGCGAGTGCAGCAGGGTGGAGTAGGGCATCGGAGGCAATCCGGAGAAGGACGGAACGTCGCAGTTTCGGTCGCCGGGAATTCTAGTGACCCTCGCTGTAGCCCGCAGGCCACGCATTGTGGGAGAGCGGCGCCCCACCGGCCGTTGCCCGTGCTGGAATTGGCCCTGGATTTTCCCTGTTTCCCTCCGGTATTGCCGAAATCACTCTTCCGCGATGTCGTATAATTGACATGCTGAGAATTGGCAAAAACGTCGGAAACCATTGTAATTAAACACTTTCACAATAGTACGAACGGCAAAGTGTATAGAACTTGTGAATCGTTCTTCATGATTTGGCATCGTCGTTGCCCTTCCGGGGTGCAGTTGGGATATCCGTCTCGCTTTGGAGGACCAGGTATGCTTCGCTCCTCTCGCCTGCTTCGCCTGTTGTCGTTGACCATCCTTCTGGCTGGTGGCCTGGTCAACTGCAGCAACTACGAATCGCCCACCGCGCCGGCGACTGTTGCCGCGACCGGAGCCCTCACAACCTCGGGGGTTTCGCAACTGCTGAGCGGATTGCTCACCTGCCGGCAGCAGGCCTACGCCATCACGCGCCAGACCGTCGGCCCCTCCGGCGGCACGATCCGCGTTGGTGGGCACAGCCTGGTGATTCCGCAGGGCGCACTCAGCCAGCCGGTGCTGATCACCGCGGAGGCTCCCGCCGATTTCGTTGCCTCCGTCAGATTCGAGCCCGAAGGTCTGCAGTTCGCCCGCCAGGCGCGGCTGACGTTAGACTATTCTGCCTGTCCCGCCGGCAGACTCCAGCTCGGCAAGCACGTTGCCTATACCACCGACCGACTGCAGATACTCGCCTTGCTGCTGTCGGTCGACGACATCCTGCGCATGCGAGTCAGCGCGGACCTGCAGCACTTCTCCCGCTACGCGGTGGCCTGGTAGTCGATGACGATTGCGGGCCGTGGCCGCGGTGCGATGACCGGGAGGCGGGGGGCGCGCGAGACGGCGCCCTCCGCCGCCGAGTGTCTGGCTGAGGGCCGGGTCCACGAACGGGACGGGCGGATGCCGGAGGCGTTCACTGCCTACCGGGCGGCGATCCGTGAGGCGGAACGCAGTGCGGATCATCTGGTGCTGGCCGAGACGCTGCGTCGGGTGAGCGTGCTGCACCATCAGTTGGATGAACCGGAAGAGGCGCGGCGGCAATGCCGTCGCAGCTATGACACGGCGGTTCAGTGCGGCGATCTCGGGCTGGCGGCGGAGGCCCTGAACACGCTCGGCGCAATGGAAGTGGATCGTGGCCGCATGCCGGAGGCCAGGCGGCTGCTCGAGGAGGCGCTGGCCCTCACTGGTGGCCGGCCGGACTTGCGCAGTCGGGTGGAGCAGAATCTGGGGATCATGGCCACGATCCATGGAGATCATGACGCCGCGCTGGGCCACTACATCTCCTCGCTGGAAGCCTGCCGCGCCGGCCACGATGACAAGGGCTGCGCGATCGCCTACCACAATCTGGGAATGATCAGTGCCGACCGGGGGGCGTGGGCCGAGTCGGACGGCTATTACGAATCGAGCCGGCAGATTGCGGAACGCATCGGCGATGTCCACCTGCAGGGCCTCTGCCTGCTGAATCATTCCGAGGTGCACCTCGCGCGGGAACAGTTCGAGCAGGCCCGCGAGAATGCCGAAGCGGCACTCACGATCTTCGACCGTCTGGGTTCGCAGATGGACAAGGCGGACGCCTACCGCGTGATCGGTGTGATCTACCGCGAAACCGGCCGCCCCGCGCTTGGAGAAGCGCGGCTTCGAGCAGCGATCGACATCTCGGTCCAGACCGGCTCGGTCCTGAGCGAGGCGGAGGCGTCGCGCGAACTGGCCCGGCTCTACCAGGGGATGGGTCGGAACCAGGATGCGCTCACGCTGCTGAACGGGGCCTACCGCCTGTTCCGCCGGCTTGACGCGCATCTGGATCTGGTGGACGTCGAGGCCAAGGTGGCGGACCTCGAGGGCACCTTCCTCGCGGTGGTGCGTGACTGGGGCCAGTCGATCGAAACGGCCGACAGCTACACGTTCGGCCATTGTGGCCGGGTGGCGGAGTACGCCGAAGCGGTGGCCGGGGCGCTCGGCTGCAGCGACATGGAGCGGACCACGATCCGGCTCGGCGCCTACCTCCACGACGTCGGCAAGGTGAAGGTGCCCCACGAGGTACTCAACAAGCCCGGCCGACTGACAACGGAGGAGTTCGAGATCATCAAGCAGCACCCGGCGTGGGGTGTCGAGCTGCTGGCGGCGATTGACTTCCCCTGGGATCTCAAGCCGATCATCCGCTGGCACCACGAGAAGTACGACGGCACGGGCTACCCCGACCGCCTGGCGGGCGACGCGATCCCGGTGTCAGCCCAGATCATCGGGATCGTGGATGTCTACGACGCGCTGACCACGACACGCAGCTATCGGCCAGCGATGACACACGCCGTGGCCCTCGAGACGATGCAGGGAATGGCTGGCTCCTGGCGCCCCGATGTGTTCAGCGCCTTCCTCCAGACCGTCGGTGCCGGCCCGGTCGCCGCCCGGGCGACTGCCTGACCTTTCTGTCGTTCTCGGAATACCTTTCTGATATGGCATCCCCCACACCGCTGCATATCGGCTGGACCCCCACGCGTGCCGTCCGGATCCTCGACCAGACCCGCCTGCCGGGCGAGGAGCACTACCTCGACATCACCACCATCGCCGGAATGGTGGAGGCGATCTACATGCTCCGAGTGCGCGGTGCGCCGTTGATCGGTGTCGCGGCCGCCATGGGGGCAACGCTGGTGGCGCGGCGGCCGGCGAATGGGGCGCCAGGCAGCCCGGCGGAGCTGGCGGAGGTGCTCGCCGCCTGCGATCAGCTCGAGGCGGCGCGCCCGACGGCGGTGAATCTGCCGTGGGCGATGCACCGCATGCGAAACGCCGCCCGCGCCGGCGCGGCCGCCGGTCGCGAGCTCTACCCCGTGCTGCTGGCCGAGGCCGAGGCGATCTGGGCGGAGGATCAGCGGATGTGCCAGCTCATCGGTGAGGCGGGGTTGCCGCTGCTTGCTGATGGCTCAACGGTCCTCACCCACTGCAACGCCGGATCGCTCGCGACCGGAGGGATCGGTACCGCGCTGGCCCCGGTCTATCTGGCCCATGCCGCTGGTCGCCGAATCGCCGTGGTCGCCGACGAGACCCGGCCGCTCTTGCAGGGCGGTCGACTGACCGCCTGGGAACTCACCCGCGCCGGTGTGCCGTGCACCGTGATTACCGACGGCATGGCGCCGAGCCGGCTGCGCCGGGGCGACGTGACCTGCGTGATCGTCGGAGCGGATCGCATCGCCCGCAACGGCGACGTTGCGAACAAGATCGGAACGTATGGTGTCGCACTCGCGGCGCGGGCACATGGGGTGCCGTTCTACGTGGCGGCCCCGCGCTCCACCTTTGATTTCGCGACCGAGACCGGCGCGGGCATCCACATCGAGGAGCGGAAAGAGGACGAAGTGCGGCGGCCCGGCGGCCCGACGGCCCGGGCGACGGTGCCGGACGCTGCGCTGGTGTGGAACCCGGCCTTCGACGTGACGCCCACCGCACTGATCAGCGGCTATATCACCGACGCGGGCCTGCTGACCCGGGAGGAACTCGGGCGGCTGGACCCGGGAAGCTGATGCCCTCGATTCTCGCGCTGGACCAGGGCACGACCGGCTCGACCGCACTGGTGATCCACCAGGATGGCCGGGTGCTGGGCCGGGGCTATCGGGAGTTCACCCAGTTCTTTCCCGAGCCGGGACAGGTGGAGCACGACGCGGAAGAAATCCTTCGTGTCACCCTGGAAGCGGCGCGTGAAGCGATCGCCGCCGCCGGCGAGGTACCCATCGGGCTGGGCATCACCAACCAGCGCGAGACCGTCGTGCTGTGGGACCGCCGGACCCTGGCGCCGGTCGGCCGTGCGATCGTCTGGCAGGACCGGCGGACCAGCGAGCGGTGCCGCGAGTTGCGCGCGCTGGGTCGGGAGGCCGACATCCGCGCCACGACCGGGCTGGTGCTGGATCCCTATTTTTCCGCCACCAAGCTGGAATGGATGCTGCGCGATCCCGCCCTCCGGGCGCGCGCGGAGCGCGGTGAACTCGCGGCGGGCACGATCGACAGCTGGCTGGTCGCGCGGCTGACTGGTGGCCGGGTGCACGTCACCGATCACACCAATGCGTCGCGCACGATGCTCTATGGGCTGGCGGCGCGGGCCTGGGACGACGAGCTCCTGCGACTGTTCGGCGTGCCCCGTTCGCTCCTGCCCACGGTCGTCGCCTCCTCCGGCGTTGTCGGTGAAACCGATCCGGTCCATTTCGGTTGCGCCATTCCGGTTGCGGGACTGGCCGGCGACCAGCAGGCGGCGCTGTTTGGCCAGGGGTGCGTGGCACCGGGCCTGGCGAAGAACACCTACGGCACGGGCGCGTTTCTGCTGGCGAATACCGGCCAGACCATCCCACAATCAAAGCGGGGACTGCTGGTGACTGCCGCCTGCGGCCCGCGTGGCGAGCCGGCCTATGCCCTCGAAGGCAGCGTGTTCATCGCCGGTGCGGCGGTGCAATGGCTGCGCGACGGGCTGGGGGTCATCGCGCGAGCCGGCGAGACTGAGGCGATGGCGGAGGGCGTCGCCGACACCGGCGGAGTGTACTTTGTGCCGGCGTTCGTCGGGCTGGGCTCACCGCACTGGGAGCCCGAGGCGCGGGGCACGATTGTCGGGCTTACCCGCGGAACGACGCGCGCCCACCTGGTGCGGGCGGCGCTGGAGGCGATGGCCTTCTCGAGTGGTGACCTGCTCTCGGCCGTGACCGAAGACGCGGGCCTCACGCTCACGGCGCTGCGGGTCGATGGCGGCGCGGCGGCCAACAACTGGCTGATGCAGGTGCAGGCGGATCTGCTGGGCATTCCGGTCGAGCGGCCGGACAATGTGGAGACCACCGCCCTTGGGGCCGCCGGGCTCGCGGGGCTGGCACTCGGGCTGTGGCCGACGGTGGACGCCTTCCTCGCCGGCCGAAGATTCACCCGCTTCGAGCCACTGATGCGACCGGCGGAACGGGAGGCGCGGTGGCGGGAATGGCATCGCGCTGTGAGCGCGACGCTGGCCTGGGCGCGGGGATGAAGCGGACGGGGCGGCGGCCGGATGCCACCACCGCCGGCCGTCAGGGCTGTGCGCCTCCGCCGCTGGGCGCGGGGCCGATCGACAACCGTCCGGTCATTTCATCCAGCGCCACCTCGACTTCGTCGAGCGAGTCGCCCGTCAACCGGTAGCCGACGAAACTCGCCCGTCCCACCCGTGCGACTCCTACCGCCTCCCCGTCCGGCCCCTCCATCCGGGCGATGCCTCCGACGGCGCCGAGCGCCGGGACCTCGTGCAGCACCGGGGGTGAGTCCGATGACGGCACTACCCCGGGCTCCGGCTTATTGCGTCGGAGCAACCGGAGCAGCGCCGTCAGGGTGGGCTGCGCCACACGGCGCTCTGGGTGCAGGGTCGAGGCGACCCACATCGCCTGCATCTGCCTGGTTCCTTCATCCGACATGGAGTCCTCGTCGCGACTGGGGGTTAGAAGCGCCAGCTCAGGCTGCCGTAGAATTGCGTGGTGGTGATATCCGGGGCCCGTTCCCGCTGCCCGGAGAGGGAGAGGTACCAGGACCGGGCGATACTCACGTCGACGTCCACGCCGAACCAGCTGATGTTGCGGTGGCTCGGATCGGCGAGAGGCACGTTTTCGTTGCGCAGGCCGCCGGTCAGGTCCACATGCACCGCCTGCCACGGATCGGCACCGAGCCGTCCGGTGAGGATCGTCCCATCGATCGTGGCATTGCGGTACTGGGTGAATCGGCCGGTGAAGCCGAGATGCAGCGGGGTCAAACCATCGAGGCCGAACGTGCCGGTGTAGGCGGTCGCGGAGCCGGAGCTTCCGCCGTCCGAGAAGCGCACGTCGCCGGAGACACGCACCCGGCGCCCGATCAGGGAGATGCCACTCCACACACCCTTCCGATAGGCGTCGTCGAACGACGTCGCGGGATCGACGGCGTCGCGATAGAGCCGGACACTGCGCCGGTTGTCATAGGCGGCGTTGAGCGCCAGCCACCGGGCCGGCCGGAGCGAGGTGCTGACGTAGGTGCTGGTCGGGCTGATCGACGATTCCCCCTGCTGCACCTTCCACGGCCGATAGTAGTCCACCTCCTGCAGGCCGTAGAACGAGAACGCGCGGGTGCTGACGCTGGTCTGCAGGAAGGCGAACTCGCGATTGGCCTTGCCCGAGCTGTAGGAGCCCACCCCTCCGGCTGTCATCGACCAGGGGCTCCCACTGCCGCTGGCGCTGTGCAGTTGGAGGTAGCCGCCGAAGTCCTGGATCTGCCGCGAGTATCCCAGGTCCGCTGGTGCCGGCTCGGTGCCACCAAAGGCGCCGACCGTGAGATGCGATCCCCCCACCTCCATCAATCCGCCATCGAACAGACTGACCGAGGTCACCGCGGTGAGGTACTGGCGACCGACCGCCAGGCGGAAGCCGGAGCCGGGCTGATTCCAGAACAGGGCAGCCTGATACAGCCGGGTATGCCCGTCCACCGTGCTTGTACCATCGCTCCTGCTGCTGGTCGTCCGGCGCGTGCGCACGTCGACCGCCATCCCGATGGGCGTCCCCGCCACGCCGAGGCCGTCGAACCGGAGGTCGACGGAGGGCTGATTGAAGCCGCCGTTGCCGGGGGATTCCTGCGCGACGAGGTAGCGGGCGCCGATGCGGCCATGGATCCCGGGGCCCGACAGCCGGTGGCGGGTGGTACGCGTGGCGGTGGTCACAACCGTCGGGATGGTCGACGGGGTGGGCTGATAGCGGATCAGGTCACCCACCACGACATCCGCGGTGCCCTGGACACGCTCGCACGCGGCCTGACGGGAGGAGAGGAAGACGACTCGCAGCGTAGCTGCGGTTGAATCCTTCCGAATCACCGAGACGCTCTGTCCTTCAATGAGCCCGTCGGCCCGGCCCGCGCCGATGTAGATCGAGGCCCCGGTGAGATAAACCACACTCGTGCTGCGGACGGCCGTCGTGTCCTGGGCCGCGACTGGCGTAGCCAGCAGGACGAGCCCGGCCAGCAGGCGAAAGATCGTGCCGCTTCCCCCGGGAGCTGCCGGGGCGCGGAACAGCCGCGGCTTCATGGACCGTTCAGACATGGCTCTCTTCTCCTCCCCATCGGTCAGTCACAGTTCCCCTGGTTCAGGAACGTGCAGGACGGCGGGTGATGGTGGGTGCTGCACGTCGACTGCGCGAGGTTGGCAGTGACATGGCAGGTGGCGCACACCCCGCGGGCGTTCTCGTGCCTGAGGTCGAACATGGTGTGATACTGGGTCGGCAGCGTGACCCCGACGTCCCAGGCCTGCGTGTTCGCTGACCCGGAATGGCAGGTCGTACAGGTCTGGGGCCAGCCGTACTGCACATGGTTCGGGTTCACCGCGCTGGTATAGTCGCTCAGGTGGCACGACTGGCACTGGTTCACCGTGCCCTTGTACACGCCGTTGATATGGCAGCTGTTGCAGGCGGCCGGAACGTGGGCCCCGGTCAGCTGAAAGGCCGTGGAACTGTGGCGCCACGATGAGGGAACCCACACCGCCGTGGTATGGCACTGGACGCAGGTCGCCGGGAACGACGGCAGGGTGTGCTTCGGATCGACCACCGTGTTGTAGTCGGTCTGGTGGCAGCTCACGCAGGTGGTCGGCTTGCCGGCGTAGACGCCATCGGCGTGACACTGCATGCAGGTCGCCGCACCGTGGGCCCCGGTGAGTGGGAACTGGGTGGCGTTGTGATCGAACGTCGCCCCGATCCAGGTGGTCGTGGTGTGGCAGCTCAGGCAAGTTGTGGGATACGACGGCAGCGTGTGCTTCGGGTCGCTGGTCGTGTTGTAGTCGGTCTGGTGGCAGCTCACGCAGGTGGTCGGCTTGCCGGCGTAGACCCCGTCGGCATGACACTGACTGCAGCTCGCGGCACGATGGGCGCCGGTGAGGGGGAACTGGCCCTTGCTGTGGTCGAACGCCGTCGTCCACGAACTCGTCGCGTGGCAGGTGGCGCAGTCGGTGCCAAAGCCCGCGGTGCTGTGTTTCGGCGTGGTGGTCTGGTCGTAGTTGGCCTGATGGCACATGGCGCACTGGTTCGGGGTGCCCTTGTACCGGCTTCCGACGTGGCACTGGAGGCACGCGGTGGCCCGGTGTGCCCCGGTGAGGGGGAAGCCGCTGGCGTCGTGATTGAACCGGCCCCGCGTCCAGGTGGTCGAGCTGTGGCAGTTGACGCAGTCCCGCGGCATGCCGCCCGCGATGTGATCCGGGTTCTTGGCGGCGACGAAATTCTGCTCATGACAGGTGACGCATTCGGTACCGCGGGAGACGAACTGCTGCCGGCCCTGGCCGGTCGGGGTGTGGCAGGTGGTGCAGTCCACCGCGAGGTGTGAGCCCTCGAGCGGAAACCGGGTGGTCTGGTGCGCCTTGATCATGGTGCCGCGGTCGAGGAAGCTGCGCGACGTGTGGCAGGTGGAACAGTCGGCGCCGAGTTCGCCGCGGTGCACGTCCGTGTGGCAGGAGGCGCAGGTGGACGGCGTTCCCTTGAAATCGAGCGTCTGGTGGCAGGCGCGGCAGGATGCGGTGGAATGCGCCGCCTGCAGCGGGAAGCCCAGCTTGCCGTGGTCAAACGAGCGGTTGATCCGCACCGGGGTCCAGCCTTCGGCCCGGTGGCAGGTGGTGCAGGGCACGGAGAGCGTGCCGTGCGGAGAACTGGTGCGCTGCTGCGCGGTGAGCGCCGGCGTGACCAGAAGCAGGGCGAACGGAAGCCAGCGTCGCAGGCGCTTCATCGCATGGCCTTCTCGGTGTGACACGACTCGCAGCGATCGGAGAGCGGGCGGAAGATCAGCCCGCGCGATGCGCCGGGACGGAGGTCGGTCGCGTGACAGCGCGCACAGGGCACCTGCTCGTGCGCACCCTTGAGAGAAAACCTGGCGTCGCGGTTGTGGTCAAAGCGCCCGGCGGGCGCAAAGGCGTTGACGTCGTGGCAGGCGTCGCAGCGGCCGCGGTCCGCCCGGCCGGCGAACTGGTCGCCATGCGGTGTCGTGTGGCAGTCGGAGCAGCCGGTCTTGGCCTGGAGTGACAGGGCAGGGAGTGTCGCCAGTCGCACCAGAGCGGTGGTCCCGCTGCGCGGCCGTTTGAGCCCCTCGTGGCAGGCGACGCAGCTGGTCGCCCGGTGCGCGCCGTCCAGCAGAAACCCGGTCACCTGATGGCGGGCGACATCAATCGTGCTGGGGCTGAAGCTTTGGGCGTCATGGCAATCCGCGCAGTCGAGCGCTGCGACACTGTCATGCGCCGTCGCGAAGCGGCCGCGATGGACATCCTGGTGGCACTGGGCACAGCGCGTTTCCGGAATGCGGAACAGCAGCTTCACCTTCCCCGTGGAGCTGGTCACCGCGATCGCCGGCAACCCGGGCCGCGTCGTGGCGTGACAGGCGGCGCAGCTGACCGCCGCATGGCGGGCCTCGAGTGGCAGGCCCGCCTTGGCGTGCGCCGGACCATCGAACGTGCTGGGCTTGAAGCCGGTCACCGTGTGACAGGAGGCGCATTCGCCGCCGTCCGCCCGGGTGGCGAACTGCGTACCATGGTCCTCGGCGTGACAGCTTCGGCAGGTGGTGGCGGCGGGGCGGAGTACGACCCGTGCGGTGCCCCAGCGCGTGGCGGCGGCAGGGGTAGTGTCCTTGCCGTGGCAGGCGCTGCAGGAGGTCGTGGTGTGTTTTCCCTCCAGCGGGTACTTCGTGCTGCGATGCTGCGCCACGGTCAAGCTGGCGGGAGTAAAACCGGCAACGGTGTGGCAGCTGGCGCAGTCCACCGTCTTGCCGGCGAGCGTGGCGGTGCCCTTGTGAGCGTCAGCGTGACAGGTGGCGCAGGTCGCGAACGCCGGCTTCTTCTCCGCCGCGGTCCCGAACTCCTTGTGACAGGCGGCGCAGCGGACGGCGGCATGTTTGCCACTGAGTGGGTATTTCGTCCGCTGATGGTCGAACCGCTGACGATCGACAATCCGGAAGCCGCGCGTGGTATGGCAGCTGGCGCAGTCGGTGCCAAGGCCGCCGTTGTGCGGATCGGTATGGCACGAGGCGCAGGTGGCCGAGGGCACCGGCCGGTACACCGGGATGAGCTGGCCCTCCGGGGTGCGTTTCGGTGCCAGCCGGGCCGCCAGATGGCACTTGTCGCATTTCACCTCGCGGTGCTTGTCGGTGAGCGGGTAGCTGGTCGTGTCGTGCTGAAATCCGGGGGTGATGGTCCACTTGCCGGCGTCGTGACACTTGCTGCACGTCACACCCAGGGCGCCGCGATGCACATCCTCATGGCAGGAGGCACAGTCGGTATCCAGGCCGAGCCATGCCGGGCGCGCGCCGCCGGGGGCCAGTCGCTTCACACCGGTCGCCTGGAACTCCGGGGTGTGGCAGTCGGCGCACTTGGTGGTCGCGTGACTCTGCTCCAGCGTCCACCCGGTGCGCCGATGATTGAAGCGATCCCGACTTCCGTCGGGCCATTTCAGCAACTCGAAGCCCACTCCGGCATGGTCGGGATGGCAGCTGGCGCAGCGCTGAGCCTTCACCGCCGGTGCAGCGTGGTAGCCCTGCCGCTGCTGCAGCGCCCAGCTGATCTCCTTGTGACAACTGACGCACTGCCCGTTCATGGCGTCCTTCCCGTTGCCATGGCACTGGGTGCAGTTCCGCGCACCCTCCAGCGACTGGTGCGCGCGCGACAGCGGACCAGGGGAGATCTGCGCCGCCAGGCGGCGGGCACCGAGAGCGGGGAGTAGAAGCATCAGGAGGATGCCGAGCCGGGGGCGCACACTTACCAGAACCAGGTGGCGCCCATGGCCACGACGACGCCGACATGGACCAGTACTGCCACCAGCGCTGCGATGGCGAAGGGGCGGTGGGCGACGTGCCAGAACCGGAAGATCCGGCGGGAGGCATCCAGCATGCGCGCCTGCTGGGTGAGCGACATCTCGCGCCGGGCAAGCGAGAGTACCCGGTTCACCTGCCGCCGGTCGGGCTTGGCTGCCCCCGGCTGGTCGGCGCAAAGCCGGCGGAGCGCGCGGGCGGAACGGCCCCGGGCCAGGTCGTCGCGGGCCATGCGCGCCAGCGTCTGCCCGAAGCCCAGCCCCTCGCAGGGCGAGGGATCGGAGTGGAGTAATGCCTCCACCTGCGCGGCAGGAAGCCTGGTCGCGCTGGCGATCTCGGCCACCAGTTCACGGCGCTCGGAGGCGATCTCCTCGGCGCTCAGCTCCAGGCCGCTCGCGCTGCGCGGGATGTGGACATAGAGGTAGCGTCCTACCACCCCGCTCAGTACCACGATCATCATCGACCAGAAGCCCAAGCCGATCACGCCCTCGAAGTGCCACGAGGCATGGATAGCTGCGATGACCGGCAGCACCAGCGCGGTCGCGATATGCACATCCAGCCACTTGGAGATCATCCCGGTCCACGCCAGCCAGCGGAATTTCTTGCGCAGCGGGTAGAGCCAGAGGAAGAAGAAGATCAGCAGGGAGATGATGCCGGCGGTCTGTCCCACATAGCCCGACGGGCGGAGCCAGGGGTGCAGCGGTGAGCGGACCCGTTCGGCCGCCGGCGCGAGGTAGTACGCACTGCCGGCGAATGAGCCAGCCAGCAGCAGCGCGACCAGCAGCCCGACGCCCCGCAGCGATACGCCCTTGGGGCGCGGAGCCGGGGCTGGCGCGCCATCCTGCGACACCGCGAAACCCGGCGGAGTGCGACGGGGTGCCTGCGGGGTCGCGGTGATGCCATTGCTGGAGGTGCGTGGTCGCTGAACGACCGGAGGCGCTGAGGGCATGAACACCGCTGGGGGTGATGTGAATCGGGGCAGGTGATCCCGCCTGCGAGACGGCACGCCCTCTGCACAGAGCAAGATCCGTAACTGTACGGTGGTCGGTAACTCACGCTGGTCTAACTGGTTGCCGTAGTGGCAACTGCACGACAGTGTGATTGACCTCACGTCGTTCACAGTCTGGCTTGGATCGTTACACCTGATCCGTCCCATTCCAGTCAGATGAACGCTCAACCTGTTTCTGCACTCGGCGGAATGAGAGCAATGGAAAGTCTCGCGATCTACTTGGGGTTTGGCGCAATCCTGTTCCTCGCGCTGCGTTCGCATCTGCGCACCTTTCAGCACAAGGAGCGCGCGGCGCGGTTGTCGGCCGCCCATGCCGGTCTGGATGGCGGTGACGGGCCGCGGGCGCAGCACCCGCATATCGACACCACCTGGTGCATCGGGTGCGGCGCCTGCGTGGACGCCTGCCCCGAAGGCGATGTTCTCACGGTGCTGGGGGGGAAGGCCGCCCTGGTGCGAGGTGAGAAGTGCATCGGACACGGGCTCTGCGCCGATGCCTGCCCGGTCGGCGCCATCGAGATCGTCATGGCGCCGCCCAGCATGACCGCCGACCTGCCGGCGCTCACCAGCGAAATGGAGAGCACGGTGCCGAACCTGTTCATCGCGGGGGAGCTCGGTGGGCTGGCCCTGATCAAGAACGCGGTGAATCAGGGCCGGGACTGCGTCGACATCATCGCCAAGCGGTTGCCCAGGTCAGGCCGCCCGCGCATCGGGGCGGTGCTGGATCTCTGCATCGTGGGGGCGGGGCCGGCGGGCCTGAGTGCCTCGCTCCGCGCCATCGAGCGCAAGCTGTCGTTCATCACACTGGAGGCCGATACCTTCGGGGGCACCGTCGCCAAGTATCCCCGGCAGAAGCTGGTGATGACGAGCCCGGTGGAATTCCCGCTCCACGGCCGGTTCAACAAGCTGGAGATCGGCAAGGAGGAACTCCTCGCCTTCTGGCAGAAGGCCGCCGGGCGGGCCGGCCTCACGGTGCGGACGGGGGAGCCGGTGGAAACCATCCAGCGGGATGCCGATGGCGCCTTCAGCATTACCACACTCCAGGGGAGCTACCGCGCGCTGGCCGTGATTCTTGCGATCGGCCGGCGGGGCACGCCGCGGAAGCTTGGCGTCGTGGGCGAGGAGCTGCCGAAGGTGATGTACAGTCTGCTCGAGGCGGAGTCCTACACCGGCAAGGAGATCCTCGTCGTCGGCGGGGGCGACAGCGCCATCGAAGCGGCCCTCGGCCTGGCCTTCCAGAAAGGGAACCGGGTCACGCTGTCCTACCGGAAGGGAGCCTTCTCCCGGCTGAAGGATCGCAACGAGACGAAGATCAAAGCGCAGATGAAATCAGGGGCGCTCAAGGTGCTGTTCAATTCACAGCCGCTGGAGATCAGGGAGGGAGAGGTCGTGCTGGAGGTCGAGGGTACTGCGCGGACCATCAAGAATGATTTCGTGTGGATCTTCGCGGGCGGGACCGCGCCGAACGCCTTTCTGGAGCGGATCGGCGTGGGGCTGGGACGGCAGGACTTGCAGGAGCAGGTGGTCGAGGCGGTCGACGGGGCAGCCTCACTCGAGGTGGCTTGACCTCGCCTCGTCGGTACCGATCACCAGCCTGGTCGCCGCCTCGTCAAATTCGATCGGTACCTCTGCCAGCCCGTCGGCGTCCATCCGGTAGCCTACAAAGCTGCGTCGTCCGACGCGGGCCACGGCAAGCGGTGCCTCTCCCGGCGCCTCGATCCGCGCCACGCCACCGATTTCCGAGAGGCCGGGCAGGTTGGCCAGGTCGATAGCCGTCGGGCCGCCAAGGGGCGGTGCGGTGTGGACACCTACTGCAGGATCGGCAGTGCCGCCACCCAGCAGGGCATTGAGTGCAGACAGGGTGGGGCGTGCCACTTTGCGTTCATGATTGAACAGCGAGTGGATCCAGGAGGCCCGGGGCGCCCGGGCTGGTTGTTCGTCGGCCATGTCACCGTCCCGCGTCTATTCGTTCCAGCTCTCCGGGGAGCATCCGGGCCCCGGAGGCCCTGCAGTCAGAAGATACCTTTAAAATAGCTGCGCCGATCGTCTGGGGCGCTATATTGAGTCCACAGGCAGTCACCCACGGAGCTAGCCATGAAAGCCGGTCAGAAGTTTCTGCTGGGCGCAGGGGTCATCGTCGTCAGCGTCGGACTGCTGATGGCGCAGGGCGTCAAGCAGTTCGGGCAGTACTCGCTCAAGCCCTCGGAGCTGGCCGAGCGGATCGCCAGGGATCCGAGCCTGCATAGTACCGGGCTCAAGATGGAGGCCAAGGTCGTTCCCGGCACCATCAGACGGGACGTCGCGACCCAGACCATTGAGTTCACCGTCACCGATGGCAAACAGTCATATCCGGTGACGTACCGCGGCCTGGCACCCGATACCTTCACCGATCAGCAGGAAATCGAAGTCGTGGTCGAGGGGCGGCTGGGCCAGGACGGCGTCTTCCATGCGACCACGCTGCTGGCCAAGTGCGGTTCGCGCTACGAGAAGAAGTACAAGGAGGCGGCGCCGACCGTCTGAATTCGGTTGAACGATGCCGGGTCAAAGGGGGTGAGTTCCGGGTGGAACTCACCCCTTGTCGTATCCCGGACTCCGCCCGAGTATCGGGCGCGTTTCTAGTCGCCCCCGGGGATCGACCGTCCATGGCACGCCGCGCAGGTCTGGGGATTCTTCTTCCGGAGTCGTTCGGCATCGAAGCCCGGGCCATGCGGGTTGAACCGCCGGGTCTGGGCCGAATGACAGACGAGGCAGTCCCGTTCCGTGTGGCAGGTGACGCAGCTCTCCAGCCCGCGCCGGGCGGCCGCACCATGGCTGAGCAGGAACGTCCCCCCCGCATCGTGATACTTGCCCTGCAGCAGGCCGTTAGAAGAGCTCAGTCCCGACTGTGCGTGGCAGGTGGTGCAGAACGAAGCGGAGTTGTGGCACTCGCTGCAGTCCGACTGGCGGTTGTACGCCGCGCTTGGATGCCGCGAGAGGAAGCCAGCCTGGTGATAGCCGTTGGCGCTGCCGGCGTTCGGCCGGTGGCACTCCAGACACTCCGACCGGGCATGGCAGGCGCTGCAGCTGCCCGGTGTGGCGCTGGCAAGGGGGCCGTGGCCTTCGGTAAAGCCGTTGTCGTGCGTCGAAGGTTTCTGGCGGTGCACGACCGCGCCGATGCCCCGGCTGGCCGAGGACCTGGGCAGGGCCGCGGCGATGGCAGGATTGGACCGGTGACAGGAGACGCAGCTCTCCTGGGTGTGACAGGTTGCGCAGGTGGCACTTGCGGCTCGGCTCTGGCCGCCGTGGCGCCCCTGGAACCGCTCGGTGCCATGCCCGGCCGGGGACTTCAGCTTGGCCGTGATGGCCAGCGAGCGGGGATCCGACGCCAGGGCCTGAATGGTTGGCGTCTCCGGAGCATTCACATGGCACTGGGTGCAGAACTCCCGTGCATGGCAGGTAGCACAGCTGGTCGCAACGCCAGCGTGATGCGTGTCCGACGCAGGTGGCCGCGCTGCCCTGCCGTGGCCCTTCGCGTCGAAGCCCTCGACCTCGTGTGAGGGCGGGGTGGGGAACGCCGCGATGCGTTCTCGACTCAGCGCCGGAGCTTCCGGCAGGGAACGGTGGCAGGTCGCGCAGGCGCTGTCCGGCGCCTCGAGATGCGCCGCCGTGATCCCGTGACAGCTCAGGCAGCGCTCGAGCTCTCCGCGGGAGATCTGCATCCACGGGGCGCCTTCGGCCGCATGACAGCTTGCACAGGCCAGCGAGGAATCCGCCGTACTTCGGGCGCTGACGGTGCGGGCATGCTCCCCGTGGGTGAAGCGCAGCAGGGTTGGCCGTGATGGCGGTGGCTGCCAGCTGACCGTCTTCTGAATCGTGCCGTCGTGACAGGTGGCGCAGCCGGTCGACTGGGGCCACAACGCTTGCCCTTCAATCGCGGCGCCGGCGTGGCAGCTCTGGCAGGAGGGGAAGAGCTTGCGGTGCTCCTCGTGATCAAATCGGTCGCGGGAGGTCTGCGCCTCCAGGCGCCCGAAGGCGAGCAAGAGCAGACCGGCTGCCAGGAGCCGACGGGGGGTCACCGCTCACCTCCGCGCCGGATGGCCGGAGGCAGAGGGATCTGATCGGCCCCGGAGCCGAGCAGCCAGGAGATGCCCGCGGTGAGTCGGGTCTGGTTCCAGCCGAACGCACCGGCATCTGGCCGGTCGCGATCCTCGAGGTACCGAATGGCGCTGGCGAAGCAGCGCAGCCGGTCGCCCGCCTTCAGGTCCACCTGTCCACCGAACCAGTCGAGCCTGCTGTCGCTGAAGCGGAACTCCAGTGGGCGGGAGAGGTGCCCCCCTTCCGCACTCAGGCTGAGCGCCGCGAGGGGCTGCCAGCTGGCCGAAGCATCCCAACCGCGCGACGAAGCGCCGGGCCCGAATTCGGCGCGATAGTTGGCCGAGAAATACCATCCGGTCGCGGGAGTTACGCCGACGCCGGAGTGCCAGCGCCAGCCGGCATCCTCGGTCACCTGGAGCGGGGTTTCCGCCCCGCTGGCGTCGTACCAGTACCGCTCCCCCCCGGCATGCAGGTCGAGCCAGTGGCTGGGAGAGACTCGCACAGATCCCTGAGCCGCAGTATACGCCACGGGGCTGAACGCACCCCAAATGGTCCACAGATCGAAATAGGGGCGGTATCGCCGCGCACCCGCCGCGGCGCTCCAGCTGGTCCGGCCGTAGCGCAGCTCGACGTCGGAAGTACCGAACTCGCCCCGGGCGATGTCATACTCGGAACCGGCGTCCAACCGCCAGCCCATGGCGGGCCGAATGGTCGCGCTGAGTGCGACGCGCTCCGAGACGAAGTTCCGCGTGTCTCGATCCACCTCCCGCTGATACTCGAGCCGCGCCTCCAGCCCTTGGGTCTGCCACCGGGCCTCACCACCGGCTACCAGCTGCCGCTGGCGGGGCTGGAACTCGTCGAGCGGGTTGAGTGCCGGGCTGGTGACCGGCAGCGCCGTCGCGCGTGCCAGGCCGAAGCCGGCGTAGACCATCCCGCTCAGGCCGTGGTTGCCGTCGCGAAGCGTCACCATGCCACCATCGAATCCGGTGTAGCCAAGGCGGCCCCGCTCGGTCTGCCGGCCGGCGCGCCCGGTGAGCCAGGCGTTGGTGTATTCGAGATAGCCTTCGAACAGCTGCACGGCGGGGTTGGTGCCGGGCCAGACGTCGGCATTGCCCAGGTCGAGGCCGAGGCGACCGTTGGCGTGCAGGCTCAGTCCGCGCACACCGAATCCCCAGGCAGTCAGATCGGCACTTGTCACCATCGGTCCGCCACGCTGTGCGGCGCCGGCCCGATAGAACTGACAGTGCGTGGCGCCCGGTGGGCACTCCACCGCATAGCCATCTGTGGTTTCCAATCCACCATTGGCTCCGGGAACGACGGCGGTCGCCAGGACGCTGTCGAGCCGGATCCCGCGGTACGCGACGCTCTGCACCCGGGCATCGAGCCGGAGGAGGTAGTCCTGCGCCGGCAGCTGCCGGGCCGCGAGCAGGGCGGTCATGGCTACCAAGGGCGCGGCTCTCATGGCGTCGTCCCCGCGCCGCGGAGTGTCGGTTGGAATTCCGCCGGGTTCGACAGGAAGTGACAGGCAGTGCACTCCGCTGGGGCGTGGTGATCCACTTCGGGAGCGTGGCAGGCCAGGCAGAAGGTCCGTGTCGGGCTCAGTGGGCCAATACGTGCCGGGGTGTGGCAGGCGTCGCAGCGGGTGTGGGCGACGACCGGGCGGGCATGAGCGTCGGTGATCGCATCGGTGCGATGGCAGGTCGCGCAGTCCCGGCCGGCCTCATGGTGACTCGCGTGGCAACCGGTGCAGGAGACGGTGCTGTCCGCTGGCGCCAGCGAGACCGCCCTGGCGTGACAGGCGACGCAGGCCAGGGAGTCGTGGCGTTCGTGGGAAAACGGTACGGTGCGCGCCCGAGCGGCGTGCTTTGGGACGGTGACCCTGACGGTGACCGTTCGAGGATCGGCCAGCTCCTGACTGGTATGACATGCGGCGCACTTGTTCCGCTCCGCGGCCTGGTGATGGCAGATCTGGCAGCCGCGCGGCGCCTCAAAGGTCAACCGGCCATGTCCCGTCGCCGAGGCATGGCAGGTGATGCAGGCTAGTGGCTCATGACGGTTGTGGTTGAAAGTGTCACTCGGCAGGCGGGGGAGGAGACTCGCCCGGGGTGGCGGATCGGGATCGGGCGGAGGCGCATCGCCCTTCACCTTGCTGGGCCGCTCCGGCCGAACGGGTGGCGGTGCGAACGACTGCAAGGCTTTCAGGGTATCGAAGGGCACCGGCGGGCTCAGTCGCGGCCCGTTGGGCCGGGCCCGGACGGCGTTGTGGCACCCGGTGCAATCGCTGGCATCGACCCGCGCGGCGTGCGGACTGTGGCAGGTGATGCAGGTCTCCGCGACGTCGCGATGCTCGATTCCGGTATGGAAGGGCTCCTTCCGCCAGTCGGTGTGGCAGCCGGCGGTGGTGCAGCTCTTCTTGGCTTCCTGCGGTGTCTTCTGCTCGTGGGGATTGTGACAGGTCCCGCAGCTGCCGTTGTGCGGATCCCGGGCGGCGTCGAAGTCCGGCAGGCGCGCCTTCATCTCGTGACAGCCGAAACACTGCTGGAGGGCGGGGCGGAGGGTGCCGGCGGCGGAATCGCGAGTGGCGAGCAGGGGCACATCAGCGGTGAAGTTGTGACAGGCAACGCAGTGGAATTCGCCCTGCGTGGCCATCTTGCCGAGGACGATGTTGGTGCTGCTCTCCTCGTGGCAGCCCGACTGCCCGCAGGTTTCGCTGACTGGCACGAATCGATGCGCCGTGCGGGCGTGGCAGGTCAGGCACTCGACCTTGCCCTTCAGCGAAGAGGAGTCGGACTCGAGGTGGGTGCGGTGGCCCGCCGTCGCGGCGACGGCCTGCCAGGTTTCTTTCGCATCCCCCTTTACATGGCATTGTTCGCAGATTGTGCGCGGCACCTTGGCGTGCTCGGGAATCTCCTTCTCACGGACGCCGGACATCCAGAAGATCAGCTTGACGGCTTCCTTGACTGGCTTGAGCGGATGGCAACTGTGACAGCTCAATGTGTCGTGCTTCCCTTCCATCCGGTTGACCAGCGAGTAGTTGCCGGTATCGGGCTGGACCCAGGCCTGGCCGCTGCCGACGAAGATGTGGCAGCCATTGCAGAACCGCCGGTCGGTCTCGACGAATTCGTAACTCTTGACCCCAAGTCCCGCTGCCGTGAGCACAGCGACGGCAGCGGTACCGATCAGGGCGAGCTTGATCCCCGTGCCTCGGGTCCGCAGCCAGGCGAACCCCGCGGCCCGCCGGGGCCAGAGCCAGCGGATGAGGAAGGCGGCCACCACCACGGCGATGATCGCGCCGCCCCACATCACCCACGGTGCCTGCTGGAAGATGAACTGAATGATGGGCGTGATCCGGTCACCCAGCAGGGTGTTATCAACGAGTGAGTCGACCGGATGAACGGACAGCGCCCTCGCCCCGGTCGAATCCTGGGCGAGGGCCAGAGGGATGAAACCGGCCCCGGCGAGAGTAGTCTCGCCGGGGCAGGAGACACAGAACTTCATGAGTGCAGACCTCTAGTGGCGGTCCAGATCAGCGGTGACTGCTGACCTGCGTCCCGGTCCGGGCCGCGTCGGGGTTAATAACCATCTTTTCGGTGGCAGGCGCAACTCGGAGCTGTCCGCTGCGCACTGCGTTCTGGATGGCAGCCATGATCGGGGCCGGTGGGGCCGGCAGGAACGTGCCGTAAGTTGCCAAGAGGTCAGCGATGGACGCCTGAAGCAGTGCGCGGAAGAGGAATGGGTTATGCACTCCGTGCGAGCCGTCCGGATGGCTGGCCAGCGCCTCGCCCGCGAGCTGGGTGTTGAACAGGGCTCCCTTGGCCGCGGTGAGAACGGTGCTGAAGGGAGGATTGACGAAGTCGAGATCGTTCGGCGAATTCAGTTTGATCTTCGGCAGATATCCCGAGTCGGTCGGGAAGGCGTCCACCGCCTTGTTTTGATTGACGTCAATCCAGAGCACGTCGATGTACCCGTTCTTCTCAGCCTCGAACTGGGTCAGCCGCTGGACCGCGATCGCCTCGGTGGCATGGCAGCCGGACGCGGTGCACGATGCCCAGGAACGGCTCGGGGCATCGAAGGCACAGGTGTTCGCGAACGTGGTGTCCACGACCGGCGGGCTCTTCTGCTGCAGGCAGGGCAGCGGATGGAAGCTGTGCCCACTGAAGGTGATCGAATTCCCGGCGGTGTCCACTCCAGTCAACCGGTTCACGTGGCAGCCGGCGCAGAGCTTGGGATTGGCCGTCGAGCCGTGGCTCGAGAGGATCGCCGTTGTATCGTAGGAGCTTCCGACGGGGAAGTACCCCGCCGTCCCGAAGAGGACCGGTCCCTGCGCCCCATGCGGCCCACGGAAGCCTGAGGGGGTCGCGTCGCCCTGCCGGTTGTGGCACTGGGTGCAAAGGTTCAGGGTAAGATCCGGCGAGTCGATCGGGTACCGCAGCTGGCCGGGGAGGACGTTACCCTGGGCATCCTTGGCGCTACCGTGCGGATCGTGGCAGACGACGCAGTTCTGGGGCAGCAGGGTTGTGGTGCCGTTCTCCTGGTAGGACCTGTTGCCGGCGAAGCGCAGAATCGCGGCCTTGCCCTCGTGGCACCCGGCACAGCTGGCGATCCCGGCAGGGTACGCGTTGAGCTTGCCGTGCCGCGAGGAGAGCCACTCCTTCAGGTAGTTGTGGTGCTTGGCGGTGGCGTTGTCGGTATGGCAGGCGCCGCAGCTGTTGTTCGCGACTGCTATTGCGGTGTCGATGTTGACGCTCGGGATCGGGCGGGTGCTGTCGACCGAGGGGTTCGTCACATGTTTGAAGCCGGGTCCGTGACAACTCTCGCACTGGACGTCGTGGTAGACCTCGGTCTTGACCGAGTCGTAGCCCACGGCGGCCAGCGGCTGATTGCCCCGCGAGTTCACGCTGTGGCAGCCCTCGCAGAAGGGCTGGGCGAATCCGCTGCTCTGGAGAGTGTTCCACGCGGTGGCGTGCTTGGTCTGGCTCCAGTCGCCCTGCTGCCCGACGTGGCAGTTGCCGCAGGTCGTCTGCCCCGTGCTGGCATCATAGTAGCCGAGGAAGCCGCTGGCGGCGTCCGGCGGGGTATTGAAGGGGGGGCGGTCGCGATAGACCGTATCGGTGCAGGCGCCGAGGCCGGTGAGGGTCAGGGCGGCGAGTACCAGGAACAACGGGCGGATCCGAACGGCTTTGGCGTGCATGGTATCGTCCGTGGTTTACAGGGTTCCTGAGTACAGTAAAACTACTACGTGGAATGGCAAGACAATTCCGGGTGAAACTGTCTTCACAATTGCTTCACACTCCGGGTTCTGGTCTAACTCCGGTCTAACCGTTGGATGGCGGGTGGGGAACCGCAGGCGATCCTGGTGGGCAGCCGCCGGAGGGCTGGACCGCCCGATGCACCCCCGATTCATCTTTCCCCGTGCGACTGTTGTGGTAGAGCGGGTGTCGGTACTTTCCTTTACTGCGGTGGCAGCGCTCCTGTGGCCGCCGCAGCGAGGTTCACCTTTCCGCGAGCAACCCTGTGACAGCAGTGCCCTGTCCCTCCTGCGGCAACGCCGCTTCTGGAAAGTTCTGCCGCCATTGCGGCACGACGCTGAGCCCGTCCGTTTCTGCGGGCTGCGGCCGCTGCGGTGCACCGCTCGCGGCGGGTGCCCGGTTTTGCGCCCAGTGCGGTGCGTCGTCCGCTGCCACTGCCGCCGGCGCGGGCCGCAACGAACGGCTCACCTGGTTTCTGGCCGGGGGTGGCGTGGTGGCGTTGGCGGGCGCTCTGGCGCTGCTGCTGGGCCGGGACCGCCCGCCCGCAGTGGCCGATGCTGCCGGGGCGGTGAACGCCCCCTTTGCCTCCGGGGCCAGTGCGACCGACGGGACGCCGCCGGACATCAGCAACATGAGTCCGCGGGAGCGGTTCGACCGGCTGTTCAACCGGATCATGCGTGCGGCGGAGACGGGGGATGAAGCGACGGTCACCACCTTTGCGCCGATGGCACTCTCCGCCTTCCAGATGCTGGATACCGTGAACGTCGATGCCCGCTACCATGTGGCACTCATTCAGCTCCACACCGGGGATGTCGCCGGGGCGGCGGCGCAGGGCGACAGCATTCTCAAGGCACAGCCCGGCCATCTCTTCGGCTACATCGTGAAGGGCACCATTGCGCGGTTCCAGAAGGATCAGGCCGCCCTCGGCGTCGCCTACACCGCGTTCCTGAAGCACTATGATGCCGAGGCGGCCCTGAAGCGCCCGGAATACGCAGAGCATCCCCGGGCGGTGGAGGATTTTCTCACCGCCGCCCGAGCAGCCAAGGGAGGATCGGGATCATGACGCTACTGGGGAACTTCGCGCTGTGGACCGCGCTGCTGGTGGGAGTCTGGACCGCGGTGGTCGGGTTCTCGGGACGGTGGCATGGCAGGCCGGGGCTGACGGTGAGCGTCACCCGGAGCGTCTATGCGCTGTTCGGGGTCATGCTGGTCGCCGCGGCCTCGCTCTGGGTCGGGCTGATCAACCACGACTTCAATATCGAATACGTCGCGAGCTACACCTCGCGCAATCTGCCGGGCTACTTCATCGTTTCCGCCTTCTGGGCGGGACAGAAGGGCTCGCTGCTCTTCTGGGCGGTGGTGCTGTCCAGCTTCGCGGCGCTGGCGCAGTGGCTGACTTCCGCGCGGTACAAGGCGCTGCTGCCGTACGTCGCGGCGGTGACCAGTTCGGTGGTGGTCTTCTTCATCGCGGTCATGCTCTTTGCCGCCAACCCGTTTGCGCGGCTGGGCTTCACCCCGCCCGACGGCAACGGGCTCAATCCTCAGCTGCAGAACATCGGCATGGTCATCCACCCGCCGATGCTCTATCTGGGCTACATCAGCATCACGATTCCCTTCGCCTTTGCGGTGGCCGCGCTGCTCTCCCGCCGGCTCGATACCGGCTGGATCCAGGCCATCCGCAAGTGGACCATCATGAGCTGGCTGTTCCTGTCGATCGGGATCACGCTGGGGATGTGGTGGGCCTACGTGGAGCTGGGCTGGGGCGGCTACTGGGCGTGGGATCCGGTGGAGAACGCCAGCCTGCTGCCGTGGCTCACGATGTCGGCGTTTCTCCATTCGGTGATGATCCAGGAGAAGCGCGGGATGCTGAAGCGGTGGAACATGGGGCTGATCTTCGGCTCCTTCCTGCTCAGCATCTTCGGCACGTTCATCACCCGCTCCGGCGTGATTGCCAGCGTACACAGCTTTACCCAGTCCAACGTGGGCTACTTCTTTCTCGCCTTCCTGCTGGGTACCTGCGTCCTTTCCTATACGCTGCTGTACACCCGGTGGGACCGGCTCGAGGCGGATGTTCAGCTCGAGAGCATGCTGAGCCGCGAGGCGGCGTTCCTCTTCAACAACCTGCTCTTTGTCGGCATCGCCTTCTCGGTCCTGTGGGGCACGCTCTTTCCCATCCTGTCGGAGGCGGTGCGCGGGACCAAGATCTCGGTCGGGCCACCGTTCTTCAACAAGGTGAATGTGCCGCTGGGCCTCGCCCTGCTTCTGCTCACCGGCATCGGGCCGCTCATCGCCTGGCGCAAGGCGTCGGCCGCCAACCTCAAGCGTCAGTTCACCTGGCCGGTGATCAGCGGGCTCGCGGTGGTCACGGTCCTGCTCGCTTTCGGGGTGCGCGGCCTGGCCCCGATGATGGCCTTCGGGCTCGCCGGCTTTGTCACCGGCACGCTCACTCAGGAATTCCTGCGGGGCACCGGCGCCCGCCACCGGATGTACGAGGAGAGCTATCCGCTCGCCTTTGCCCGCCTCGTCGCCCGTAACCGGCGGCGCTACGGCGGGTACATCGTGCATGCCGGCATGGTGATCTACTTCGCCGCCTTTGCCGGGATGTACTTCCGGGTGGAGCAGGAAGCGACCCTGAAGCCCGGTGAGTCGGTGGAGGTGCGCAGCGCCTTTGGCCATCTCTACCGCTTCACCCATCTCGGCGTCTCGCAGTTCGAGCAGCTCAACCGCGTGGTGACGCAGGCCTCGGTGCAGGTGACCAAGGATGGCAAACCGCTCGGGGTCGTGAATTCCGAAAAGCGGCAGCATTTCTCGGAGCCGGCGCCCGGGGTGCGGCAGAAGTCGTTCGAACCCTCGACCGAAGTCGGGATCCGGAGCACGCTGCAGGAGGATCTCTATATCGTGTACGCCGGCTCGGTGGCCGGTACCGAGGAAGCGGTCTACCGCTTCACCCTCAACCCGCTGGTGATCTGGGTGTGGATTGGTGGCGTGGTGCTGGTCATTGGCGGGCTGATCACGATGTGGCCGGGCGGGACCGTGCCGGGCGCATCGCGGCGCACCCAGCCGGGCTATGAGGTGCAGCTGGCTGGTTCCGGAGTGGCCGAATGATTCTCGCCCGGCGCGCCTTTCTCGGGGGGCTTGGCGGCGTGCTGCTGCCCGGGCTCATCGCGGGCCAGCAGGAGGGGCAAGCGCCGGCCGAAGGGGCCACCGGTGCCCTGCGGGATCCGCGCGCGGCCGGCGCCGCACGCACCCCCGTGACGGCGCGGGACAACGACGCCTTCGTGCGGGCGGTGGAAGAGCGGCTCCGCTGCACCTGCGGCTGCACCCTCGACATCTATACCTGCCGCACCACCGACTTCACCTGCACCTACTCCCCCAATCTGCACCGGGAAGTGCTCGCCCTGCAGGACGACGGCAAGAATGCCGACGAGATCGTGGCGGCATTCGTGGAGAAGTACGGCGAGAAGGTCCTGATGGCGCCGAAGCCCGAGGGATTCAACATCGCCGGGTATGTGCTGCCGACCCTGCTGGTGCTGATGGTGGCCGGGATCATGGTGGTGCTGCTCAGGCGCCGGATGCGGCTCACCGCGGCGGCCACGTCGGCGGGAATGCCGGCCGGTGCCGCGGCCGGTACGATCGCCGCGCCGCCCGCATCGGCTGAGGAGCTGGCACGCCTCGAGCGCGAACTCAAGAGCGTCGAAGAATGATGACCATGGAAGTGATTGCGGCCGCGCTGGTGGCGCTGGCGGTGGTGGGAGTGATCAGCGGACCGCTGGGGCGCGGCAGCATGATTCAGCCCACCGGGGTCGACGACCCGGAGGAGATGGACGACACGCCAAAGGGCATCGCGCTCGCGGCGTTGCGCGAGATCGAATTCGACAAGGCGACCGGCAAGCTGTCCGACGAGGACTATGCCAGCCTGAAGGCGAAGTACACCGCCGAGGCGCTCGCCGTTCTGCGCAGCGAATCCCCGGCCCCCAGCCCGGCGCTTGCGAGCGCGGCCGCCCCCGAGGTCGACGCGGTGGAGGGACTGATCGCCCAGCGCGTGCGTCAGCTCCAGGGGCAGGCGGTCAAGTGCCCCGCCTGCGGCCCGCGGCCCGAGGGCGACGCGATCTTCTGCTCCCATTGTGGCCGCTCGCTGACCATCGGCGGGTGTGGCGGCTGCGGTGCCCCGCTGGTGCCGGGAAGCCATTTCTGCGAGAGCTGCGGCGTCGCGGTCGGGACGGGATCGTTGGGGTCGCCTATCGGCGACCCCTACGATCCCGTCCCGATGACCCCACGGAAACCCCGATTTGTATCGACGGTAGGGGAAGCGCTGCACAAGTGGCGTGGTGGTGGCGGGCCTCGTCCGCAGGGTCCCTCCGGGCGCGCGGTTCGGGCGGGCGGGGACGCCCGCCCCAACCAGCGCACGCGCCCTCCGGGATCCCTGCGGCCTCGCCCCGTTCCGGATGCTTGCTCAGAGCATCATTACAGCCCTACTCGCACACCCGCCCCGAAGCTCCAGGTCCACAGCGTGCGGAGTTTGCCACTCGGTGCCACCGCAGCCTCGGTGAAGGGGCTGCTGCTGACTCCGACCAGCGCCACCTCCTCCACGCTCAGCCGCCCCAGTACGATCCCGAATTGCAACCCGCCCCGGGCACCCAGCACCGTGCGATCGTTGATGCCCGCCGCTTCCCACCGATCGAGGGTCGGTCCCAGCACCGCGGCGAGGCGGAGTCGGTCCCCGTGGGCAACAACTCGCTCCAGCAGCAGGCCCGCACGGTAGCGATCGACGCTGGTGGAGTTATCGTCAAGGCGGACGGGGCCATTCTTCCCCCGAAGCCCTCCGCTCGCCACCCCGAGCCCGAGCCGGAGGCCCCAGCGAGGGCCGGTGTGCGAGATGCCGAGCTCGTAGGCAATCCTCGGACTCGGGGAGATCTCGACCGAGCCCGAGTTGTCGGAAGACGCCCCGGTAAACGCATCGCGCGACAGCAGGAGATCCACGCCCCACCGGCGCGGTGCCGACTGGGCCGAGAGCCCGGTCAGGGTGAAGAGGAGGAGCGCGAGGACGACGAGTGCGCGGCGCATTGGTGCTCCCGGTTGGGGATGAGTGGCCGGCGGGGCGCCCCGCCGGCCTGAGGGTCACTGCATCTGCAGGTAGATCCAGCCGTTGGTCACATTGTTGTCCGCCTTGAGGTTCCAGTTGTAGCCGGCGTGGAACTCACCGGTCACCTTGTCCTCGACAGCGTTGCCGATCAGGTCATCGTTCGACTTGAGCCAGCTGGCCAGCTTGCTCAGGAACTTGAGCAGACTCTTGCCGGCCGACACGTATTTCTTGGTGGTACCGCTGTCAATCGCGCCGGTCACATCCTGGAACAGCGGTTGGATCGTGCCGAGGAATGTGGCCCAGCGGTTCGGGTCGATGCGCATGTCGCACGATGTATCATCGTCTTCCATCGCGACGACCCGGAAGGTCTGCCCCGGATGCGCCGCCTTGTAGCTGGCGATCTCCGCCGAACTGAACAGCATGACGCTGCCGCTCCAATCGGTGTCGCCGTCCCAGTAGTAGGGCGAGGCCTGATGTTCACCGGCGCAGGCGTACCGCACCAGCGAGTCGGTCGTGCCGAGCTGCCCCATGATGTGCACCTCAAACTCGGGACTCCCCTTCAACCAACCCTCAAAATCTCCGACCATGTGGGCTTTGGTCATGTACAGGCCGGGACTGACGATCCCCGGGCCCCCCCCACCGCCGCCGCAGGTCGGGGGGAGGCAGGTCGCGTTGCCGGAGACGCCGCCGACGTTGTCAAAGTCGGTCTCCACCGGCACGACTGCGATCACCGGGGTATCCGGTGGGCGAGTCGGGTCGAGATAATGCCTGCCGCCCTGGAGGTCGTAGGCGACGATCAGCTCATGGTCGCGCGCCTGAGTGGCAACCAGCAGGCGGCTGTCGCCTTTCCACGCCGCGCGGTGGGCGGGGACGGGCAGGTAGATCTCGAGCGGTTGGGCGGCGCGGAGGACGGAATCGGTGGTTGACGCCGACTCGACATTCCGCTGTGCGACCGCCCGCAACTCCTGCCCGCCGCCGGCGGCGAGATGGCGCTGCAGCTGGAGCTTGTGTTCCCGGAAGGGAGATCGCTCGAGGTGATCATGCAGACGCTGGCGGAATCCGGGCTCGCCAAGGGCGAGGGCCAGCCGCCGGGCGACAGGCTCGAGGGCCTGGGTCTCGGCGGAGACGGTGAGGGCTTGGCTGAGATTGCTGCTGACCGGAGCGGTCGGCTCGGCGGGCTGGTCCGTTGTGGAGCAGGCGGCGAGCAAGAGGGTGGCGGCAATGCATGCCGCGACGAGCGAACGACGGGACATCGGAACCTCCTCGCTGAAGTGATCCGCCAGGGATGGGCGGCAGCGCGAGGATAGGGTCCAGTCAACCGGGACTAGGTGCGGGAGAAACGCGGGTGGGGGCAAACAAACGCGCCGGTCCCAAGCACGACTGTGGCGGCGGGGCTGTGAACCGCCCCCCCAGGGATGTAGGAGTGCGGGGGAAGATTACTGCGCGACATCCAGCAAACCCTCGTC
>JANMYS010000002.1:0-65893 GCA_031382385.1 Gemmatimonadota bacterium | reverse complement strand
CATCCCGTCCTTCTTGGGGCGCGCGGCGCCGGAGGTCAGTTCCTCGGCGGTGACGATATGGGTGATCGTGTCGGACTTGGCCGCGGCGGCCAGCCGCGCGCGTTGCGCGGCGGTGAACACCTCGAGCGGGTTCTGCACCGTCCCGCTGCCCGCGACGATGTAGCCCGCGGGAACGGTGACTTCATAATCGAAGTCTCCGTACTCGAGGTAGAACTCGCCCTGGCCCAGGTACTGGAGGGTGTTCCAGCCATGCACGTCGTCATAGACGCACATCCGGGGGTACCACTGCGCCAGTTCGTAGAGTGTGCCGTCGCGACCCATGCGGTCGGCGCCATGCTCCGGAATCATGAAGGAGTAGCTGATGTCGATCTGAGTCGCGCCACCGGGCGGGAGCGGCTGCGCCAGGATGACGTCCATCATGGTGTCGTCCACCCGCGTCTTGACCGGGGCGGGGCGCATGCCCAGCACGCCGCGGCCGCGCTGGCCGGGAACCCGGATCCCGGAGAGCGGCGCCTGGGTGATCGAACTGACATTGAAGCCGCCGTTGAAGCCGGCTGCGCCAAACCGGCTCTCCTGCGCGTTCAGCAACCCGCCGACGCTGCCCTGCTTGAACAGGTTCTGGTCCATCTGCATCCAGAGATGGGTCAGCGTGTCGGGCGAGTTGTTGGTGTAGCGGATCGTCACCTGGCCGGTGAGCTGCCTGGCTGCGGTGTCGAGTGTGGCCCGGATCGAGTAGTCCGCCCGCTGCTGCCAGTAGGCCCGGCCCGGGGCGCCGTTGGGCCGGCGCATCTCGTTGGCCGGCGGCAGGTCGAGCGGCGCGAAGATGCCGGTGTCGGCGATCGGCGGCTGCAGCTTCCGCTCGGCCTGCACTGGCCTCGGGCCGCCAGGGGGAGCCGGTGTCGGTGGCGGGGCGGGTGTCTGCGCCGAGAGCAGGGTGGAACTCAGGGCGGTCAGGCCGAGCAGCGAGAGGAAGCGCATGGGAGAGGTTGCCACGATTTCAAGGGGGAAAGAGGAGGCGGAAGGATACTCAGGTCCCGCACACCCGGTGCGACGGCGCCATGAGACCCGGCGAACTTGCGCCGACTACGGGGAATCGGACCGGTGGTTTCGATCGGGCGGCTTCACCCTTCCGACCGTCACCGCTGGTGCCTAGTATGACAGCCACCACCATGCACTATTCCTCCGGTCCGTTCGTTCCCACCTGGGCCCTGCGCCGGGGTTCCACGGTCTATCCGCTCGGCGAGCGGCCCCTCGCGATCGGCCGGCTGTCGGACGCCGATGTCGCGCTCTCCGGCCTCGATGTTTCGCGGCTGCACGCCTACGTCGTGCCCACTCCTGATGGCCCGATGCTGGTGGATCGCAGCCGGCTCGGTACCCGGGTCAACCGCGAGCGGCTCGTCGCCCCGCGAGTCCTGGTGGAAGGTGACGAGATCGGCGTGGGGCGCCACCGGCTGATCCTGGAGCGCGTCGCGCTGGATCAGGTCCTTACTCCTGCGGGAAAACCAGGCCTGGGCAGCAAGGTGCGCGGGTGGCTGCGGCGCTACGGACCGTCGGAAGTGCTGGGGACGCTGGTGACGGTGGGAGTGACGACGGGGGTCCAGCAGTTCACCGGCAGCACCATCCTTGCCGCCTACGCCGGCACCCTCGCCGAGGTCACGGTCTACTACGGCGTGATGATTCTGCGGGAGACGGTGCGAGAGGCGTATGAGGCGGGCAAGCAGCAGCTGCCCTACGGGGTACCGCAGGTGCTGGGTGTCATGCGCAACCTGATGCTGGAATTCGGCCTCGCCGAGGCGCTCGACAGCGGCCTGCTGCGGCCGGTCTGCCTCGGCCTCGGGCTGCAGCTCATCGGGGGGCAGCTGGGCGTTCTGCTCGGCAAGCTGGTGGCCGACCTCGCCTTCTACGGTCCGGTGCTGGCCATCTATGAGTGGCGGATGGCGCGGCGGGCGGGGGCGGCGAGCGCCATCCCACTGGACCGGGAGCGCCGGACGACGACGGAGGTGGTACGGCCGGACGAGGGCATGTAGGCAAGACCGATCCGCAGCAGGGGGTCCTGCGACCTACAGCTTCGGCAGCGTCACTCCTCGCTGGCCCTGGTACTTGCCCGACTTATCCTTATAGCTGGTCTCGCAGACATCATCCGCATCGGCCTCGAAGAACAGCACCTGGCAGATCCCCTCGTTGGCGTAGATCCGGGCGGGGAGGGGGGTGGTGTTGCTGATCTCCAGCGTCACATGGCCTTCCCACTCCGGCTCGAACGGCGTCACGTTGGTGATGATACCGCAGCGGGCGTAGGTGGATTTGCCGACGCAGATGGTGAGCACGTTGCGGGGGATCCGGAAATATTCGACCGAGCGCGCCAGGGCAAAGCTGTTGGGCGGGACAATACAGACATCGCCGTTGAACTCGACCAGGCTCCGGTTATCGAAGTTCTTCGGATCGACGATCGCCGACAGCACGTTGGTGAAGATCTTGAACTCCGGCGCGACCCGCATATCGTACCCGTAGGAGGAGACCCCGTAGGAGATCACCTTCTTGCCGGCCGTCTCGGGCTGGCGCACCTGGGCATCGACGAACGGCTCGATCATGCCGTGGTCCAGGGCCATGCGACGGATCCAGCGGTCGGACTTGATGGACATGATAGGGTCGGTCGTCTGGGGTCGGTGGACGGAACGGGACGGGCGGGAATATAGAAGGACTATGGGAACGGGGAACAGGGAACGGGGAACCGGAATTACATGGAGCGCCGGACTCTTGGCCGACCTCCAGAAGGGGGGCGGGGAATCCCGAGGATGCTGCCCTCCATGTGGGCGGAGTCAGATGGCCCTTCCCGTTCCCCGTTCCCGGTTCCCCCTTCCCCAATTTGCAGTTGTCCCATCCTCGGTGCGCGTTTACTTTCCTGCGCCCCCATGTGAAGTAATTCACGAGCGAGGCTCCACTCCATGCTGCAGGCGTACATCCCGGTCTTGCTGGTCGTGGCCTTCGTGGTCGCAAACGCCATCCTCATGCTTGGCGCATCCCACCTGCTTTCGTCCTATCGAACCACCGCCATCAAGCTCGCTCCCTATGAATCGGGAATGCCGGTGCTCGGTGATGCCCGGGAGCGATTCAGCGTCAAGTTCTACCTGGTCGCCATGCTGTTCATCATCTTCGACATCGAAACCGTCTTCATGCTGCCGTGGGCGTCGGCCTTCCACCAGATGACCGAAATCCGCGGGCTGCTGCTGGTAGAGATGCTCGTCTTCATGGCGATCCTGGCGGTCGGGTACATCTATATCTGGAAGCGCGGGGCACTCCAATGGGATTGACGCAGCCCGAGGGTGGGGCGGGAACCGAGGTCTCTTCGATGTCGCCCAACTGGGTGACAACCCGGCTCGATTTCCTCGCCAACTGGTCCCGGTCCAACTCGCTCTGGCCGATGCCCTTCGGCACCGCCTGCTGCGCCATCGAATTCATGGCGAGCGCCGCCAGCCGGTACGACCTGGCCCGCTTCGGGATGGAGCGAATGAGCTTCTCCCCGCGCCAGGCCGACGTGCTCATCTGCGCCGGCCGCCTCCCCTTCAAGCTCGCCCCCGTGATCCGCAAGGTGTGGGACCAGATGATGCAGCCCAAGTGGGCCATCTCGATGGGGGCCTGCGCCTCCTCCGGCGGCATCTTCGATACCTACACGATGGTGCAGGGCATCGACACCATCATTCCGGTGGATGTCTACGTCCCCGGCTGCCCGCCCCGCCCGGAGGGGCTCATCTACGGAATCCAGCTGCTGCAGAAGAAGATCAAGGGCGAAAGCTTCCTCGATCCCGATCTGCGCCAGGAGCACATGGTCGGGCCCGAGGGACTCTTCCTGCCGGCCCGCAAGATTGACGAGGTCTCGGAGCCGTTCGGCAACTCGGTCCACCAGACGAGGTCGGCATGAGTGGCACCCCGGCGCCGAGCCCCTCCGTCGCGGCCCTCCGGGCCCGCTTCGGTGGCGCGATTCTCCGGCATCAGGTGTCCTGCGGCGACACCATCGTCTACGTCGCTGCCGCGCGGGCGCACGAGATCCTCGCCTGGCTGAAGGACGACGCGGGGCAGCGCTTCAACTACCTGACCGACATCACCGCCGTGGAATACCGCGACGCGGAGCGGCCGCTCGAAGTCGTGTGGCAGCTCCGCTCCCTGGCGCGGAAGGCGGATTTGCGGCTCAAGGTGGAGCTCGACAAGACCGCACCGCTGGTCGTCGATTCGGTGTTCGATCTCTGGAAGGGCGCTGACTGGCTGGAGCGGGAGGTGTTCGACATGTTCGGCATCAGCTTCACCGGCCATCCCGACCTGCGCCGGATCCTGATGTGGGAGACCTACGCCGAGGGCTTTCCGCTGCGGAAGGACTTCCCGCTCCGCGGCCACTTCAGCCGCGCCGAGCAGACCCGCCAGGCGCTGGCCGCCAATCCCGAAGCCCATTACTCCCTGGAAGAGCTCTCGATCGCGGCCGCCTACGATGAACTTCCCGCCGACATGAAGGATCGGCTCGCCCACGGCGAGCGAGGACGGGTCAAATGAACAACCGGCCTCGCTCGCGGGGGAGGGTCAAGTGAGCACCCGCACCCTGGAAGTCTCGCTCGGCACCGCGACCCTGGACCCCCTCGGCAACGTCATCACCGCGCCGCTCGGCGTCCAGCTGCCGGCCTATCACGCGCCGCAGGACGATCTCGGTGGCGAGCACATGCTGGTCAACATCGGCCCGCAGCACCCTGCCACCCACGGCGTGCTCCGGCTGGTCGTCGAGCTCGACGGCGAGACCGTCGTCCGCGTGGTGCCGCACATCGGCTACCTCCACTCCGGCTTCGAGAAGCTGGGCGAGTACCGGCACTACAACCAGATCATCCCGCTGACCGACCGGACCGACTACCTGTCGCCGATGGCGAACAATGTCTGCCTCGCGCTGGCGGCGGAGAAGCTGATGGGCATCACGATCACCGAGCGCTGCGCCGTCCTCCGGGTGATCGCCTGCGAGATGAGCCGGATCATCTCCCACATCGTCTGGCTCGGCACCACCGGCATCGACCTCGGCGCCTTCACCCCGTTCCTCTGGTCGTTCTACCAGCGGGAGCGGATCTACAACCTGCAGGAAGCGTGGACCGGGGCCCGCCTGACCACGAGCATGACGCGCATCGGCGGCCTCATGGCCGACATCCCCGACGGCTTCGAGACGGGGCTGCGCGACTTCTGCCGCACCTTCCCCAAGGTGCTGCAGGAAGTCGATACGATGTTCACCCGCAACGCCATATGGTGCGGCCGGACCCAGGGCGTCGGACCGCTGAGCGCCGAGGATGCCATCAACTACTCGCTCTCCGGGCCGATGCTCCGGGCCAGCGGGGTGGACTACGACGTGCGGAAGGACCGGCCCTATCTGGGCTACGAGACCTACGACTTCGACGTACCGGTCGGCGAACATGGCGACATCTACGACCGCTATCGGGTGCGGCTCGAGGAGATGACCCAGTCGACCCGGATCCTGGAGCAGGCGCTCGACCGGCTCGAACGGCTGCGGGGGGCGCCGATCAACGTCGCCGACCCGCGGCTCATCCTGCCGCCCAAGTCCCGCGCGATGAGCGACATGGAAGCGATGATCTTCCACTTCAAGCAGGTCATGGAAGGGATTCGCGCGCCGGTTGGTGAGGCGTACCTCGGCATCGAGAACCCCAAGGGCGAGCTGGGCTACTACTTCGTCTCCGACGGCAGCGCCAAGCCGGTCCGCTGGCGCATCCGGCCCCCCTCGTTCATCAATCTCGCCGTGCTGCCCAAGCTGTGCGAAGGCGTGCTGCTTTCCGACGTCATCGCCATCAACGCATCAATCGACATCGTGATGGGAGAGATCGACCGATGAGCGCGACGGAGCTCGACTATCGCCCGGTCTTTGTCGGCGAGGGGAAGGCGAAGCTGGAGGCGCTCTTTCCCAAGTACCCCACCAAGATGTCCTGCCTCCTGCCGGCGCTCTGGCTGGTCCAGGAAGCCCGGGGCTGGATCTCCGACCCGGCCATCGCGGAAGTCGCCGACGTGCTGGAGCTGACGCCGGCCTACGTGAAGGGCGTGGTGTCGTTCTACACCATGTACCACCGGCATCCGGTCGGCCGCCACTTCATCCAGGTGTGCACCACCTCGCCCTGCAACATCTGCGGCGCGGAGGAGGTGGTGAAGGCCCTGCTGCAGTACACCGGCTGCGGCGAGCTGGGCAATACCAGCCCGGACGGCCGCTTCACGATCATCGAGGTCGAATGCCTCGGTGCCTGCGGCTTCGCCACACCGGTGCTGATCAATGACGACTTCATCGAAGGGGTGACTCCGGAGCGCGTGGCCGGCATCCTCCAGGGGTACAAGTAATGGGCTTTCCGCATCCCAGTCACCCGAAGGAAACGCCCGTCCTCTCGAAGTACTTCGGGGACGCCGGCGCGCGTACCTATGAGGGCTGGATCAAGCGCGGCGGCTACGAGGCCCTGAAGAAGGCGCTCGGCATGACCCGCGAGCAGGTGATCGAGGAGGTGAAGGCCTCGGGACTGCGCGGCCGGGGCGGCGCCGGCTTCCCCACCGGCCTGAAGTGGTCGTTCATGCCGAAGGAAGTCACCAAGCCGCACTATCTCGTCTGCAACGCCGACGAGTCGGAGCCCGGCACCTTCAAGGACCGTGAAATCCTCCGGTGGACGCCGCACCAGCTCATCGAGGGCTGCGCCATCGGAGCGCACGCCATCGGGGCGGAGCGGATCTACATCTACGTGCGTGGCGAGTTCACCCAGGAGCACAAGATCCTCACCGCCGCGGTCGAGGAGGCGTACAAGAACGGCGCCCTCGGCAACAACGTCTTCGGCTCCGGGCGGCGCATTGAAGTCGTGATCCATCGGGGGGCGGGGGCCTACATCTGCGGCGAAGAGACCGCGATGATGAACTCCATCGAGGGCAAGCGGGGCAATCCGCGGATCAAGCCACCGTTCCCTGCCGTTGCCGGTCTCTGGGCCTCGCCCACGACGATCAACAATGTGGAGACCCTGGCCGCCACGGTGCACATCCTCCAGCGCGGCGCCGAGTGGTACAAGGGGCTTTGCCTGGGGAATCCGAAGAGCACCGGCACCAAGCTCATCTCGGTCTGCGGTCATGTGCAGCGGCCCGGCAACTACGAGATCACGATGGGCACCTCCATGACCGACCTCATCTTCGAGATGGCGGGCGGGATGCGGCCCGGCCGGACGCTCAAGGCGGTGATTCCCGGCGGCTCGTCGGTGCCGATCATGAACGCCGAAGATATCCAGGGCTGCCAGATGGACTATGAGGGCATCGTGGCGAAGGGCTCGATGCTCGGGTCGGGCGGGATGATCGTCATGGACGATTCCACCGACATCGTCTACCAGGTGATGCGGCTGGCCAAGTTCTACGCCCACGAGTCCTGTGCCCAGTGCACCCAGTGCCGCGAAGGCACGGCATGGACCACCCGGATTCTCGAGCGGATCCTGGCGGGGCAGGGCAAGCCGGAAGACCTCGAGCTGCTGCTGGATCTGGCCGACAACATGACCGGCAAGACCATCTGCGTGCTGTCCGATTCCTGCGCCGCCCCGGTGGTGAGCGGCATCAAGAAGTTCCGCGGCGAGTTCGAGGCGTATCTGAGCAAGTCGCGGCAGCGGAGCATGGTTACAGCGTGAGCAGCCGTTAGCCGTTAGCCGTTAGCCGTTGGCTGCCCGTTCACGGGCATGCCGACGTCGGCGACTGACTGCGAACGGCCAACGGCCAATGGCCAACGGCCTCTTTTCATGACCCAAGATCTCGTCACCGTCACCATCGACGGCACTCAGCTGCAGGTCCCCAAGGGCACCTCGATCATCGAGGCGGCCAAGCAGGCGGGCGTGCTCGTGCCGCACTACTGCTACCATCCCTCGCTGCCCTCCCCGGCGGTCTGCCGGATGTGCCTGGTGGAGGTGGAAAAGGCGCCCAAGCTCATGCCGGCGTGCGTGACCACCGTGACCGAGGGCCAGGTGGTGCACACCGACAGCGAGCAGGCGCGGAAGGCGCGCACCAGCGTGCTCGAGTTCCTGCTGATCAACCACCCGCTCGACTGTCCCATCTGCGATCAGGCCGGCGAGTGCGAGCTGCAGGACTATGTCTTCCAGGAGGGGCAGGGGGCGACCCGCTACAGCGACTACGCCAAGCGGTACAACCCGGTCGAGGACTTCGGGCCGGACGTGCTGTACGTGGCCAACCGCTGCATCCTCTGCACCCGCTGCGTGCGGTTCATGGATGATGTGGCCGGGACGCCCGTCCTCAATGTCTCCGAGCGGGGCGACCGGGCCTTCATCGGGATCGACGAGCACCAGCTGCTGGATCATCCCTGGGCCGGCAACGTGGTGGATCTCTGTCCGGTCGGGTCGCTCATCTCCAAGGACTTCCTGCACAAGGCGCGGGCCTGGGATCTCGACAAGACGGCCAGCGTCTGCACCGGCTGCAGCCAGGGCTGCAACGTCACGATCGACACCCGCGACAACACCGTCGTCCGCCTCCGCCCCCGCCCGAACCTCGATGTCAACCGGCACTTCATGTGTGACACCGGCCGGATGAACTATCGCTGGATGAACCGCGGCGACCGGATCGAGGCGCCGCTGGTGCTGGATGGCAACCGGCATGTCGCGACCGGCTGGGATCCCGCGCTCACCCGCCTGCGGGAACTGGTGCAGCGCAGTACCTCGACGGTGCTCCTCGCCTCGGCGGGTGCCTCCCTCGAATCGCTCGGCATGCTCAAGTCGCTGGCCGGCTCCGGCCGGCTGACCGCGGCGGTCCGGGTGCCCCTGGCCGACGAGGAAGCGCCGCTGGAAGGCGTGCCGAACCTGGCGCTGCGCCGCGAGCGCGCCCCCAACGGCGACGGCGCGAAGCTGCTGGGGTACTCGACCGACTTCGCTGCGGCGGTGAAGCTGGCCGCCGGTGCGGATCTGGTGATCATTGCCGATCTCGCGCTGACCGACGCCGAAGCCGCGCTGGTCGGCGGCGCGGCGGCGGTGGTCGTGCTCGGGACCCTGCAGGGCATGGAGCTGGCCGCGGCGCAGGTCATCCTCCCGATCACCAACGTCGCGGAGGAGAACGGCACCTTCATCAACCGCGATCTCCGGGTGCAGCGGTACAACCAGGCCCGAACCGCACCGGGCATGGCCCGTCCCGCCTGGTGGGTGTGCGCCGAAGCGGCGCCCGGATCGGCGCCGGCGACGGCGGCCGACGCCTTTGCGATGGCCTGCGGGCAGATTCCCGCGCTGGCCGGCCTGAGCTACAAGGATCTGGGATTGAACGGGATGGTCGTGCCGGGCCGGATGATGGCCGCTGCGGGAGGTGGCTGAATCATGTCGCCCGAGATCAAGGGACTGATCCTCGTCTCCGCCATCAAGCTCATCGTGGTCTTCACCATCACGCTGGTGGGCGTGGCGCTGCTGACCCTGATGGAGCGGAAGGTGTCGGCCTGGATGCAGTACCGCCACGGCCCGAACCGCGTCGGCTTTGCCGGCCTGCTGCAGCCGGCGGCGGATGGCCTAAAGAACATTATCAAGGAAGAGACCTTTCCCGGCGAAGCCAATCGGGTCCTCTTCCTGCTGGCCCCGACCCTCGCCTTCATCCCGGCACTGATGCTCGGCTCGGTGATCCACTGGGCGGCGCCGCTGCCGGTCAAGTTCGACTTCACCCTGCCGATCCTGGGCCGGTTCCACTATGACGCCCTGATGCCGCTGGCGGTGGCGAATCTGCCGGTCGGGTTCCTCTTTGTGCTGGCCATCAGCTCGATGGGGGTCTACGGCATCGCGCTGGCCGGCTGGTCCTCCAACAGCAAGTACTCTCTGCTTGGTGGCCTCCGGGCAACCGCGCAGATGATTTCCTATGAAGTCGCCATGGGGCTCTCGCTGGTGCCGGTGCTGCTGCTCTCCGGCAACGTTGCCTTCGGCGAGATCATCACGTCGCAGCAGCAGGGGCTCTGGTACGTCCTGCCGCTCTTCATCTCCTTCTTCGTCTTCCTGGTGTCCGGCTTCGCCGAGACCAACCGGCTGCCGTTCGACATGCCGGAAGCGGAGAGCGAGCTCATCGCCGGGTATCACACCGAATACTCCGCCATGAAGTTCTCGATGTTCTTCATCGCCGAGTACGCCAACATGGTCACGGTGGCTGCCATGGTGACGACGCTCTTCTTCGGCGGGTGGGACATCCCGTTCACCCATTGGGATGAGGCGCCCGGCATCGTGCAGTCGCTGGCGACGGGGCTCGTCATGTTCCTGAAGGTGTTCTGCTGGCTCTTCTTCTTCATGTGGATCCGCTGGACGCTGCCCCGCTTCCGCTACGACCAGCTCATGGCGCTCGGCTGGAAGGTGCTGCTGCCGATCGCGCTGGCCTACGTGATGGTCATCGGTATCGCGGTCTATCTCACCGAGAATGTCGCCGGGCTGACCTCGCCGAAGGCGATGATGGGAGTGTTGTTCCTGCTCAATCTGGGGCTGGGCTACCTGGTGTTCGTCGTGCTCGATCGCGGGACGCTGATCGGCGGCCCGCAGTCGCGCAAGCCGGCCGCACGCGATCTCCCGCGCGCGGCCTGAGGAGTCTATGGCAATTGGCGTGAAGGTCATGAAGCGGCCCACCAGCGACGTGAGTTACGTCCGGGCGACGCTCAAGGGGATGTCGCTCACCTTCCGGAAGATGTTCGAGCCGAAGGTGACCATGCAGTACCCCGAGGAGAAGAGCGCGCCGGAGGCGGAGCGCGGCGCCTGGACCCTCTCGCCCCGGTGGCGCGGGACCCATCGCATGCTCACCGACGAGCAGGGCCGCTCCAAGTGCGTCGCCTGCGGCCTCTGCCCGCAGATCTGCCCGGCCAACTGCATCAAGCTGGTGCCCGGCGAGGACGAGGAAGGCAACCGCTACCCGCTGATCTACGAGATCGACGAGTTCCGCTGCGTCTTCTGCGGCTACTGCCAGGAAGTCTGCCCCGAGGAGGCCATTCACGTCGGGGTGCATTACGAGAACGCGGAGTACAGCCGCGACCGGTTCGTGTACGACCTCGAGCGGCTGTCGGCGCAGACCCACCCGGTCTCGACCCTCTGGGACCCCACCGACCCGAAAGGCGAGTAGATGGCGGTCCCGATCTTCTGGTTCTTCGCCGGGGTGGCGATCGTCTCCGCCCTCCTCGTCGTGCTGATGCGGAACCCGATCGCCTCGGCGTTCTGGCTCATCAACACGATGCTGTGCCTCGCCGCGATCTTCTTCATGCTGGATGCCCAGTTCATCGGCGCCATCCAGATCCTGGTCTACGCCGGCGCGGTGATGGTGCTCTTCCTCTTCGTCATCATGCTGCTCAACCTGGGCCGGGGAGACAGCGACTTCAAGCGCATCCCGGTCTGGTTCCTCGTCGTCGTCCTGGTAGGGGTCCTGACCAGCCAGCTGGTCCCGCTGATGAGTTACAGCCGCGAGCGCCTGGCCTACGAGTACACCCGCTCCCCGCTGCTCGCGGATCCGGCCATCGTCTTCGATTCCCTGGTCTCGCCGGCGCGCGCCACCCTGGAGCGGGGCGTCCCGGGCGACCTGGCCCAGCCGCTCTTTACCCAGTACATCGTGCCCTTCGAGCTGACCTCGGTCCTGCTCCTCGCCGCCATCATCGGGGCGGTGGTGCTGGCGAAACGGAGGATCTGATGTTTCTGGGACCCTCCCTCGCCGTCTCGGCGATCCTCTTCTGCATCGGTGTCGCCGGCGTCCTGCTCCGGCGCAACGCGATCGTGATCTTCATGTGCGTCGAGCTCATGCTCAACGCGGTGAACCTGACGTTCATCGCGCTGGCGCAGGCCCACGGCGTGTCCGGGCAGGTGTTCGTCTTCTTCGTGATGACCGTCGCCGCCGCCGAAGCGGCCGTCGGGCTCGCGATCATCCTGTCCATCTTCCGCCACCACAAGTCGGTGGACCTCAAGAACATCAACCTGCTCAGGGGCTGATGCACTCCATGCTTTGTGTTTTGGCCGTCGCCGGCCCGGGGCAGCCCGGCTTCTTGGAACTACTCCAGGTGACGCTTCGCGGGCCGGTGGCGCTCATCATCGGGTTGCCGCTGCTGGGCTTCTTGCTGAATGGCGCGCTGGCCCTGTGGCGGCCACAGGCCAAGACCGCCGTGTCGCTTATCGGGACGGGAGTGCTGATCGGGGCGTTTGTGATCGCGTTGTCCCTGTTCTTTCAGCTCAGCAGCGTCTGGCACGTGGTACCCGACGACATCCCGGTGGTGACCTTCTGGAGCTGGATTCCGGTGGGAAGTCTCACCATCGACTTTGCCTTCCAGCTCGATCAGCTCTCGATGGTGATGCTGCTCATCGTCACCGGGGTCGGCAGCCTGATCCATCTGTTCAGCGTCGGCTACATGAAGTCCGACCCGGGCTACGCCCGCTACTTCGCCTACCTCAATCTGTTCATCGCCTTCATGCTGGTGTTGGTGCTCGGGGCCAGCTTCCCGATGATGTTCATCGGGTGGGAAGGGGTCGGGCTCTGCTCCTACCTGCTGATCGGCTTCTGGTTTACCGAGAAGGCCAACGCCGACGCCGGCAAGAAGGCCTTCATCGTCAACCGGATCGGCGACTTCGGTTTCCTGATCGCCATGTTCCTGATGTGGGGGGCGTTCGGCAGCCTGAGCTACGCGGAGGTCTTCGGCCGGGCGCAGGAAGTTCTCCCGGCCGGCGGCGCACTGGTCACCGCCATCACGCTCTTCCTGTTCCTCGGGTGCGTCGGCAAGTCGGCCCAGATCCCGCTCTACACCTGGCTGCCGGACGCGATGGCCGGTCCCACCCCGGTTTCGGCGCTGATTCATGCCGCGACGATGGTCACCGCCGGCGTCTACCTGGTCGCCCGGTCCAATCTGCTCTTCGCCCTGGCGCCGACCAGCCAGACCGTCGTTGCCGGGATTGGCGCGCTGACTGCGCTCTTCGCCGCGACGATCGGCCTGCGGCAATACGATATCAAGAAGGTGCTGGCGTACTCCACCGTCTCCCAGCTCGGCTACATGTTCCTCGGCGTGGGCACCGGGGCGATCACCGCCGGCGTCTTTCACCTCATGACCCACGCCTTCTTCAAGGCGTTGCTCTTCCTCGGCTCCGGCAGCGTGATTCACGCGATGCACCATGCCTATCACGCCACCCACAATCATGACGACGCGCAGGACATGCGGAACATGGGCGGGCTGGCCAAGTACATGCCGATCACGGCGACGCTGATGATCCTGGCCACGCTGGCGATCGCCGGTGTCCCCCCCTTCGCCGGCTTCTTCTCCAAGGACGAGATCCTCGCCTTTGCCTTCGGGCGCGGCGAGCACGAGCCGATCTTCCGCCTCTTCTGGGCCATGGGCGCCGTCGCGGCGCTGCTGACGGCGTTCTACATGGCCCGGCTCGTCGCCATGACCTTCTTCGGCGCCAACCGCACCGGCGAGGCGGAACGGACCCACCTGCACGAAGCGCCCTGGATCATGACCGGCCCGCTGCTGGTGCTGGGTGTGCTGAGCGTGGTCGGCGGCTGGCTCAACCTCCCCGAGTTTGCCCACAGTCTGGGCGCCACCGAACGGCTGCACCACTGGCTCGAACCCGTCACGGCGCTGGGCCAGAAGGTGAGCGAGCAGCTGGGCACAGCGGCGGTGCTGCCGCACGGCCCCACCGAGACGGCGCTGGTGGTGCTCGCCGTGGCGCTGGCCCTGCTCGGGCTGGCGCTGGGCTGGTTCACGACGCTCAAGGGCCCGATCCTCGATGCCCATCACGCGGCCCCGGAGACCGGCTTCTGGAAGGTGCTCAACAACAAGTACTATGTCGATGAACTGTACGACCGCGTGATCGTGGACCCGCTCACCCGCTTCTCCCGCACCTTCCTGTGGAAGACCGTGGACCAGGGCGTGATCGACGGTGCCGGCGTGAATGGCTCCGCCTGGCTGTCCCGGGCGCTCGGCTCGCTCGGCAGCCGGTTGCAGAGTGGCCAGGTGGGAGTCTACGTGGTGCTCTTCCTCGTCGGCGCGCTCTTCGTGCTCGGGGGGATCTCATGGCGCTAATCGGCCGCGGAATGGCCCAGCCCGTGGCTGTCACGAGGCAGGGGAGGGGCGACGTCGTGGGTGTCCCAGAGGGCGCGTGCGTACTTTCCCAAACGACGCCATCGGCCGAGATGAAACGGGTAGGGGCGGGCGTCCCCGCCCGCCCGGACCGAGCGCCCGGCGGGACCCCACGACGGAGCGCCGACCCGGTGCGGAAGCGGGGACGTGCTGCCCGGACCGATCGCCCGAATGCCGCCCTGAACCGAATGGCTGACGCATGACCGAGTTCCTGACCTCGATCGCCTACGATCGGTGGATTCTCGACTTCCTCCTCCTCTTCCCGCTGGTCGGGGCAGGGGTGGTGGCGTTCGTGCCGGTCGCCAAGGCCAAGCAGACCGCGCTCGTCCTCACCACCATCGAGTTCGTCGTCTCGCTCGGCCTCTGGTGGGCCTTCGACAGCGCCAACCCCGGTATGCAGTTCAGCGTCAGCGCCCCGTGGCTGGCGGAGTGGGGCATCTTTTACCGTGTCGGGCTCGACGGCATCTCCCTCTTCATGGTCCTGCTCTCCACCGGGATCATGCCACTCGCCGTGCTGGCCAGCTACCACTACATCACCGAGCGGGAGCGGCTGTACTACGCGCTGCTGCTCGTTCTGCTCACCGGCATGCTCGGCGTGTTCCTCTCCCTCGACATGTTCCTCTTCTATGTCTTCTGGGAGATGATGCTGATCCCGATGTACTTCATCATCGGGATCTGGGGCGGGAAGAACCGGCTCTACGCCACGATGAAGTTCTTCGTCTACACCATGGCCGGCTCGCTGCTCATGCTCGTGGCAATCATCGTCATGATGTTCGAGGTCTGGCGCCAGACCGGGCAGCCCTCGTTTGCCTACGACGCCTTCCTGAACGCAGCCCCGCAGATGGGCGCGCTGGCCCCCTGGCTCTTTCTCGCCTTTGCGCTCGCGTTCGCCATCAAGGTGCCGATGTTCCCGTTCCACACCTGGCTCCCCGATGCGCACGTCGAAGCCCCCACGGCGGGCAGCGTCATCCTGGCCAGCATTCTCCTGAAGATGGGCACCTACGGCTTCCTCCGGTTTGCGGTGCCGTTCTTCCCCGACGTGGCGCTGAGCCCGGTGGTGACCGCCATCGTCGTGAGCAGCGCGGTCATCGGGGTGATCTACGGCGCCCTCGTCGCGCTGGTCCAGCCCGACGTCAAGAAGCTGGTGGCCTACAGCTCCGTCAGCCACCTCGGCTTCGTGATGCTCGGCATCTGGGCGGCGACGCTGCAGAGCGTGCAGGGCGCGCTCCTGATCATGATCGGCCACGGCCTCTCGACCGGCGCGCTGTTCCTCCTCATCGGCATGCTGTACGAGCGGCGGCACACCCGCGAGATCGCCGACTACGGTGGCCTCGCCCGCGTCATTCCGATGTTCAGCCTCATCCTCGTCGTCACCGCGCTTGCCTCGATCGGCTTGCCCGGGCTGAACGGCTTCGTCGGCGAATTCCTGGTCCTCCTCGGCAGCTTCGGTCGCTACCCCTGGGCCACCGGCATCGCGACCACCGGCGTGATCTTCGCCGCCGCCTACCTGCTCTGGGCGCTGCAGCGGATCCTGTTCAACCGGCTTGACAAGTCGGAGAATGAGCGCCTGCACGACCTGACCCCGCGCGAGCTGATCGTCGTCCTCCCGCTCGTCGCCGGCATGATCTGGCTGGGACTCTATCCCAAGCCCGTCCTCGACCGGATGGATGCCGCGGCCCAGCGCTACGTCCATCTGGTCCAGCCCGGATTTGAACGCCCGGCAGCGACTGCGCTCGTACCGAACCTGGAGGAGCGCCCGTGATCCCGGCGATCGATACCACCACCCCCGTCGGTCTCATCCTCACGCTCCTCCCCGAGACCGTGCTGACAATCGCCACCCTCGGGGTGGTGCTGCTCATCAGCGCACGCCATGCGGGGCCGGCCGACAGCCGCCGCGCCGGAATGATGACGCTCGTCAGCCTCGGACTCGCCGCAGCCGCCCTCGCCTGGCTGGCCTCAAGCTCCCCCGAGGATCCGGGCCTGGGCCCGATGGTGGCCCTCGACAGCTTCCGCTACCTCGGCTCCGCCCTCATCCTGCTGGTCTCGACCGGCGCGGTGCTCACCTCCCTCGGATATCTCGAGCGGGAGCGCCTGGTGGCGCCCGAGTACTACGTCCTCGTTCTGCTGGCCGTCATCGGCATGCTCTTCATGGTCAATGCCCAGGATCTGATCGTGCTGTTCCTCGGGCTCGAGACCATGTCGGTCGCGGTGTATGTGCTGGCCGGTTTCAATCGCGCCAATGCCTTCTCGGCGGAAGCCGCCCTCAAGTACTTCCTCATCGGCGCCTTTGCCTCGGGCTTCCTGCTGTATGGAATCGCGCTGACCTATGGCGCTGCCGGCAGCACCAACCTCGCCCAGATCGGGGCCCAGTTCTCCCAGGGCGAGATGAGCATGATGGCCAAGCTGGGCCTTGGGTTCCTGATCATCGGATTCGGCTTCAAGGTGGCGGCGGTGCCGTTCCACATGTGGGCGCCGGATGTGTACGATGGCGCGCCCACCCCGGTGACCGCCTTCATGGCGACCGCGGTCAAGACGGCGGGCTTCATCGCCTTCACCCGAGTGCTCTACACCGGGTACCAGGCGATGGCGCTGGACTGGCGCCCCATCATTTTCGGGCTCGCGGTCGCCTCGATGGTGCTGGGCAACCTGGTGGCGCTTACCCAGAAGTCGCTCAAGCGCATGCTCGCCTACAGTTCGGTGGCCCACGCCGGCTACCTCCTCGCCGCGCTCTGGTCGGCCACCCCGCTTGGCGTGGCTGCGCTCAATTTCTATCTGCTGGGCTACGGCCTGACCAGCATCGCCGCCTTCGCTCTGCTTGGGGCGATCGGCCGCGATGGCGAGCGCGACACCACGATCACCGATCTGGCGGGGCTCGGCGAGCAGCGGCCATGGATGGCCCTGTCACTCACCATCTGTATGCTGTCCCTGCTCGGATTCCCCGGCACGATCGGATTCATGGGCAAGTGGTTCATCCTTTCCAGCCTGGTCTCTGAACACCAGGCGATGCTCGCCGTGATCCTCGTCGTGACCAGTGTCGTCTCCGCCGGCTATTACATGCCGGTGATCCTGTCGATGTACATGCGGGCCGCCCGCGCACCGCGCGTCTTCTTCGACACCCGGCTCCCGATGACCGCTGGCCTGGCCGTGCTCGTCGCCGTGGTGCTGGTCATCATCCTGGGCGTCTGGCCCGTGCCGGCACTGCATCTGGCCAGCGACGCCGCGACGTCCCTGGCCCAGTCGGCTGGCCAGACGGTCGCCGGCAACTGATCCCATCGGGGCGGGCCACCCTCCGCCCCATCCATTCCCTGTCATGAACGTCCCGCGCTCCATCTTTCGCCAGTACGACATCCGCGGCGTGGTCGGTCGTGAGCTGACCCCGGCGCTCGCCCGGGCGCTCGGCCGCGCCTACGCCACCCTGGGCTGGCAGCGGCTCGGCCGCGCACCGGTACTCGCCGTGGGACAGGACAATCGGCCGTCCGGGATGGCGCTGGCCGGCGCGGTGCGCGCTGGTATCGTGGAGACCGGCGGCACGGCCGTCGATGTCGGGCAGCTGCCGACCCCCGCGCTGTACTTTGCGGTGCATGCGCTCGCCACCGATGGCGGCATGCAGGTGACCGGGTCGCACAACCCGCCGGAGTTCAACGGCTTCAAGATGGTGCTCGCCGGCGAGACGCTGCATAGCGAGGATATCCAGCAGCTGTACGAGATCATCTCGCTCGAACGCTGGCACACCCCCGACGTCGCCGGTGGCGAGAGTGCCGACCATTCGATCCTCGCGCGCTACCGCGCCGCGATCATCGAGCACCATCACCTGCGCCGGCCGGTCCGGGTCGTGGTCGACTGCGGCAACGGCGTCGGCAGCCTGATCGCGGTCGCCACGCTGGAAGGGCTGGGCGCGGAGGTCATTCCGCTCTTCTGTGAATCGGATGGGTCGTTTCCCAATCACCATCCCGACCCGACCGTCCTGGAAAACCTGCGCGACCTCCAGGCCGCCGTCCGGCGCACCGGTGCGGAGCTGGGGATCGCCTTTGATGGTGACGCCGATCGCATCGGCGCGGTCGACGAGACCGGCCAGGTCATCTTCGGCGACCAGCTGCTCGTGCTCTACGGCCGCGACGCCGTCCGCCGCTTCGGGCCGGGTGTCGCCGTGATCTTCGACGTGAAGTGCTCCGAGCTGCTCCCCGTCGCACTGCGTGAGGCGGGAGCCGTGCCGGAGATGTGGAAGACCGGCCACTCCCTCATCAAGGCGCGGATGAAGGAGCTCAAGGCGCCGCTGGCGGGAGAGATGAGCGGCCACATGTTTTTCGGCGGCGACTGGTACGGGTTTGACGATGCGCTGTTCGGGGCCGCGCGCCTGCTGCAGATCGTCGCCGCCGGCTCCGGCGGCCTCGCCGCCCTGCTGGCCGACCTCCCACGGACGTTCACCACACCGGAAATCCGCTTTGACTGTCCCGAGGAGCGGAAGTTCGCCCTGGTGGACCAGGCCTCGAAGCATTTCGCCGCCCGGTACCCCGTCAACACCATCGATGGCGTGCGCATGACCTTCGCGCATGGCTGGGGCCTGGTCCGTGCCAGCAACACCCAGCCGGTCCTCGTCCTCCGCTTCGAGGCCACCAGCGAGGCCGAGCTCGCGGCCTATCAGTCGGAGGTGATGGGCTGGCTCGAGCAGGGGATGGGGTGATAGCCGTCTGCCGTCAGCCATCAGCCATCAGCAACTGACGGCTGACGGCTGAAGGCTGACAGCTGACGGCTCCTTCTTCCAAGCATTACCTTCCCCCCTCATGTCCCCCCGGGCTGTCCGCATCACCGTCGTCGTCCTCAGCATTGTGGTGCTGCTCTTCGCCGGCCGCTGGGCGGCCGGACTGGCAGCCGATCAATGGTGGGCCGAACGGCTCTCCCCCGCTGCCGCACATTTCGTTACCGACTGGGCCATCATCCGCCTGGCGGTCGAAGCGCTCGGCGTCATCACCGCCTGCAGCTGGTTCATTGGCCATCTGCTGATCGTCCACCGTGCCATCGGCTCGGTCCAGCTGCACCGCCGGCTGGGCAATCTCGAAATCCGCGAAGCCGTCAACATGGAGCTGCTGGTCGCCTTCAGCATCGGCGGGGGCATGCTGCTCGGCCTGTTCGCGGGACGCGGGGTGGGGGCCTGGACTCCGGATCTCGTGCTGGCCTGGAGCGGGATCACGATCGGTGAGGTTGATCCGCTGCTGGGCCGCGACCTCGGCTTCTACCTCGCCCGGCTCCCCGCCTGGCGCCTGCTCCACGGTCACCTGATCCTGCTCATCATCCTGGCCTTTGTCGGCGCGGCGGCCCTCTATCTCGTGATCGGCGCGCTTCGCTGGTCGGATCGCCGGCTCGCGATCAACGACCATGCGCGCCGCCACCTCGGTGGCCTGCTCGTGGTATTCGCCCTCGTGCTGGCCTGGGGCTATCTCCTGGAGCCGCTCGAACTCGTGGGCGGCGTCATCGGCTCCGTGCACGGCGGGCTCTTCGGCTTTCGGGAAGGAGTGAGCAGTGCCCTGACCGGGATCGCGCTCACCGCCGCGCTGCTCTCCCTCTGGTGGGCGGTGAACGGGCGGCACACTCTGCTGCTCTCCATCTGGATTGTACTCGCTGCCGCCTCCCTCCTCGGGCACCATGTCATTCCGGCGCTCATCGGTGGCAACCGGGTTTCCCCGCTCGATCCCGCGGCGCGCCGTCATCTCGATCAACTCGCCTACGGCTTCACCGGGCTGAAGGACTCGACCCTGCTGCCGAGCGGGCAGCCCCCGACGCCCCCTGATCCGTTGGGCCTCTGGCAGCCGACGCTCGCCGCCGAGGCCACCCAGTCGGATTCGGGGCGGGTGGTTTCCACGGATCGCGCACTCGTGCCCATGGGCCGGAACCTGCGACCGGCGTGGCTGGTGATTCGGGATCGGGGCAAGCGCGGCGCGGGCATCACCGTCGTGCTGGACGATCGTGCCTCACTCGCCGGTGAGCCGCTGATCTACGCCGAGGCCGAAAGCCTCCATTCCACCGCTGGAGTGCCGGTACTGAATCTCTCTCCTCACGCCGTCTGGCCCGGTGGGCGGCCGGCGGTCATGGACTCAGCTGAGGGAGGCGTGCAGATCGGCTCCGGCCTTCGGCGCCTGGCGCTGGCGTGGACCCTCCAGAGCACCGACCTCCTGGGTACCGGCACCGGCGGCAAGCAGCTGTTCTGGCACCTCGATCCCGTCGATCGCCTGCAGCAGCTGGCGCCGTTTGCGGTGTGGGGCACCCCGGCGCCTCGGATGGTTGGCGGCGAACTGGTCTGGCTGGTCGACGGCTATCTCGCCAGCTCGCTCTTCGCGGGGTCAACCCGGGTGGGGTGGCGTGATCGGTGGATCGGCGGCCTGCGCGCCGGGTTCGTCGGGGTGATCCATGCGGAGACCGGTGCCACCGGCGTCTACCTCCGGCACACTGCGGATCAGGTGGCTGAGACATGGCAGGAGCTTTTCCCCGGGACGATCCAGCCGGCCAGCGCCATCCCGGCGGACATCCTGCGCGCCCTGCCGTATCCCGTAGAATTGCTGGAAGTGCAGCTGCGGGTGATGAGCCACGCACACTGGAACCTCGGCCGGCTCTCCGATCGGGCCGACGAGGTGAAGACCTCCGGTCCGGCGCTGGACGCGCTGTGGAAGAGCGACACCACCGGTCTCACTCAAGTGGTGCCCTTTGAGCGGGCCGACGGTCGCATGATCAGCGCGATCCTGCAGGCCCACATGGCCGATGGCCGAGAGGCCGTGACCGTCTATCGTGTTGACAGCCTGCTCGCGCTGCCGGATCCCTCCACCCTGCAAACCCGGTGGGGGCGGATCCCCACCTTCCAGCAGCTCAAGGATTCGGTCGAGAAGACCGGCGCCCGGCTGGAGGCGGGGCCGGTACAGTTCTGGCCGACGAGTACCGGACTCGGGGCCTACCAGATTCACTTCGCCCGGCGCGATGCCGCGCCTCCTGCGGTGGCCTGGATCAGTCTCGCGCTCGGTGATCGACGCGGGGCCGGCCATGATCTCGAGGAGGCTTGGCAGAACTACCTCGGCCTCTCGGCGCCCATTATCTCCGCCACCGAGCGAGGCACCGTCCTCTTCGAGATCCGGCGGCACCTGGCCGCGGCCGATGCCGCCTTGCGGCGTGGGGACCTGGAGATGTTCGGCCGCCAGTGGGAAGCAATCAAACGGCTGGTCGGAACTCCCTAAGTCCTAGCCTTGCTTTCGGTTAGCAGAAACCTTACCTTCCGCGCCGCTTGCCCCCGACGGTTCGGTCATGTCGGGGGCTGCCCGACTTCCTTCTGGATGAGGCACCTGTGAATCTCCATGAGTATCAGGGCCGTGTGCTCTTCCGCGCGGCCGGCATACCGATGCCGGACGGCGATGTCGCCTCCACCCCATCCGAGGCTGAGTCGATCGCGCGCCGGGTCGGCGGCACGGTGGTGGTGAAGGCCCAGGTCCATGCCGGCGGCCGCGGAAAGGCTGGCGGCGTGAAGCTCGCCAAGTCGCCCGCGGAGGCGGCGGAGGCGGCCGAGAAGATCCTGGGAATGACCATCAAGGGTTTGGTGGTGCAGAAGGTCCTTGTGGTCCCGGCGGCGGATATCGCTCAGGAGGCCTATGTGGGCCTCATCATGGATCGCGCCAGCCAGCGCCCGGTCTTCATGGTTAGCCCGGCCGGCGGGATTGATATCGAGGAAGTCGCCGAGAAGACGCCGGAGAAGATCCTGCGGCTGGCCGTGGACCCCCGTTACGGGCTCCTTCCGCACCAGGCGCTCACCCTGGCGCTCTTCCTGTACCAGGACATTGGCCAGGCCCGCGCTGCCGCGAAGATCATGGAGCAGCTGTACGCCGTCTTCACCGCCAACGGCTGTTCGCTCGCCGAGATCAACCCGCTGGTGACGACCCCCGAAGGACGGATCATCGCGCTCGACGCCAAGGTGTCGATCGACGACAACGAGCTGGATCGTCGCCCCGACCTCGCCCTGCTGCGCGACGAGACCGCCGAGGAGCCCAGCGAGGTGCAGGCCCGGCGGGCCAACCTCACATTCATCAAGCTGTCCGGCAACGTCGGCTGCGTGGTGAACGGTGCCGGACTCGCGATGGCGACGATGGACCTGGTCAAGTACTACGGCGGGGAACCGGCCAACTTCCTCGACATCGGCGGCTCGTCCAACCCGGACAAGGTCGTCAACGCGCTTCGGATCATCACCAGCGATCCCGAGGTAAAGGCGATCCTGTTCAACATTTTCGGCGGCATCACCCGGACCGACGACGTGGCGAACGGCATCAAGACCGCGCTGGCCCAGTTCCCCGTGAAGGTGCCCATCGTGGTGCGCCTCACCGGGACCAACGAGGTCGAGGCGGTGAAGATTCTGCAGGGGATCGGCATGAAGGCCCTGAGCGACATGGACCAGGCGGTGCAGCAGGTGGTCGCCCTGGCCAAGGAGGCGGCGTGAGCATCTTCGTCGACCAGAACACCCGCCTGGTGGTGCAGGGCATCACCGGCCGGGACGGATCATTTCACTCCAGGCAGATGCTGGAGTACGGCACTCAGCTCGTCGCGGGCGTCACGCCGGGCAAGGGCGGACAGCGCTTTGAGGGCAGGGTCCCGATCTTCAATACCGTCGCGGAAGCGGTCCGGGAGACGGGGGCTAACGCTTCGGTCATCTACGTCCCGCCGGTGGGCGCGGCCGGCGCCATCTACGAGGCCGCGGACGCCGGCCTCGGCCTCATCGTCTGCATCACCGAAGGCGTGCCGGTGATGGACATGACCCGGGTGCTGCCCTACGTGCGGGAGCGGGGCGCGCGGCTGATCGGCCCCAACTGTCCCGGCCTGATCACGCCCGGCACCGCGAAGGTCGGGATCATCCCGGGCAATATCTGCCTGCCCGGCAGGGTGGGGCTGGTCTCCCGCAGCGGCACGCTCACCTACGAAGTCGTGAATCACCTCACCCGCAATGGCATTGGCCAGTCGACCTGTGTCGGCATCGGCGGCGATCCGCTCAACGGCACCTCGTTCATCGACTGTCTGCGTGCCTTCCAGGATGACCCCGGCACCGACGCCATCGTCATGATGGGCGAGATCGGCGGGACCGACGAACAGAACGCCGCCGACTTCGTGCGGTCCTATGTGCGGAAGCCCGTGGTCGGCTTCATCGCCGGCCAGACCGCGCCTCCGGGGCGGCGGATGGGGCACGCCGGCGCGATCATCTCCGGTGCGGCGGGGACCGCCGCCGAGAAGATCGCCGCCTTCGAGGCGGCCAAGATCCGGGTGATGAAGCGCCCCATCGATGTCGTGGAGCTGGTCAAATCGGTCGTGAAGTAGCACCATGATCCCCCGGTCGTTCCGGGGGACGGCACCTGGCCCAAGGAGAATTGAAGCGTGGCACAGCACCTGACTCTCGGCATGCTCAAGCCCGACGCGATCGCCAGCGGCAAGGCGGGGCTCATCATCGCCCACCTGCAGAAGGAGGGTTTCGTCGTTCGCGCCACCCGCCTCGTGCGCCTCACACCGGCGCAGGCGGGCGCGTTCTACGAAGTCCACAAGGGCCGGCCGTTCTACCACGATCTCGTCGCCTTCATGACCAGCGGACCCTGCCTGCCGATGGCGCTGGCGCGGGCCGATGCCGTGTCCCACCTCCGCGGCGTCATCGGCGCCACCGATCCCGCGGAAGCGGCGGCGGGCACGGTCCGGAAGCTGTACGCCGAGTCCAAAGGCAAGAATGCGATCCACGCCTCCGACAGCGATGAGAACGCCGCGCGCGAGGTCGCCTTCTTCTTTACCGAGGGCGAACTGGCCGGACTCTGGGGCTGATCGGGCCAGGGAGCGGGGCAGGGCGGGATCTGGCCCTCGCCGACCCCCGTTGTCTTGACCCAACTCGTTGTCCCTGCTAGTTTTCGCGGCTATGCTTCGGGTCGATATTCGTTCGCTGGACCGCGGTCCGGTCGAGACGGCTGGTGTACTGCCAGCCGACGATCCAGCATTGGCCGGCCTGGAACTGGACCTCGATGGACCGGTGACCGTTTCCGGCAAGCTATCCGAAACTGGTGACAACGAGTATTTCTGGCAGGGGCGTATCACCGGCCGGGTACGCTCCTCCTGCCGGCGCTGTCTGCATGATCTGGTGGTGCCCCTCGACACGAGCGTCGAGGTGCTGTTCAGCGCGAATCCGGAACTCGAGGACGACCCCTCGGCCTATCCGCTCCCAGCGCTGGTGACTCACGTGGATCTCCGGCCTGCGGTGCGCGAAGAACTTGCGCTCGCGGTGACGGCCTATCCCCTCTGCCGCGAGGACTGCGCCGGGCTCTGTGCCGGGTGTGGAGCGGAATTGAACGCCGGGCCGTGCCACTGTGGCGCCCCGGCCGAACCTGACTGAGGTTTGTCATGGCCGTCCCGAAACGTAAAGTCTCCAAGTCCCGCAAGCGCCTGCGCCGTGGCCACGATAAAGCCGTGGTCATGGCGCACCAGGGCTGTCCCCGGTGCAGCTCCCCCAAGCTGCCACACCGGGTCTGCCCGACCTGTGGGTACTATCGCGGAAAGAAGATGATCGAGGTTGAGGACGCCTGAGCGTGATCCGCATCGCTCTCGACGCCATGGGGGGAGACCACGCCCCGCGGGCCGAAGTCGAGGGTGCGGGCCGGGCGCTGGCCGAACTGCCGCCCGGTTTCCTCATCCAGCTGGTGGGACGTCAGGACGCCATTGAGGCGGAACTGGCCCTCCACCCGGAGATCGATCGTTCCCGGATCGAGGTGCATCACGCTCCCGACGTCATCGGGATGGACGAGAAGCCTCTCGCCGCGGTCCGCAAGAAGCCCCGCTCCAGTGTGGCCGTCGGGCTCGGTCTCCAGAAAAGCGGCGCCTCCGATGCCTTCGTCTCCGCCGGCAACACCGGCGCGGTCCTGGTGGCCTCGACCCTCGCCCTCGGGCTGCACGACGGAGTCGACCGCGCCGCCCTCGCCGCGCTGTTTCCCTCCGCCGATCTTCCCGTCCTGGTGCTCGACGCCGGGGCGACCGTCGATTGCTCCCCCCGCGAGCTGCTCGGCTTTGCCTGGCTGGGCACGATCTACATGCAGGACGTGCTCGGACGACCGGAACCCAAGGTCGGCCTGCTGAACGTCGGCGAAGAAGAAGAGAAGGGCAACGCCGCCGCCAAGGAGGCGCATCAGCTGCTCCGGCAGGCCACCGGATTGAGCTATCTCGGAAACATCGAGGGACGCGACATCGTGGCGGGGCATCCCCGCTTCGGCCAGATGGACATCGTGGTCTGCGACGGTTTTGTCGGCAACATCGTGCTCAAGTTCTACGAGTCGGTGGGCAAGCTCTTCGTCCGACTGGCCAAGACCAAGGCGCCTGGTGTCCTGGAGCGCCCGGACATCCGCCAGATCCTGCACCATCTCGATTACAGCGAATACGGCGGCGCCCCGCTGCTCGGCGTGAAGGGGGTCTCGGTGGTCTGCCACGGCGCGTCATCGCCCAACGCCTTCAAGCACGGCATTCGTATCGCGCACCAGTCGGTGGTCCGTGGTCTCAGCGCGCACATCGGCGCCAAGTTTGCCAAGCGCGACGCGGAGCCGCAGAGTTGATCCGGCGTCCGTTCGCCCGCCTCGCCGGGCTGGGGGTCTACCTGCCCGCCCGCGTGGTGACCAACCAGGAGTTCGCCGAGCGGCTGGAAACCTCCGATCAATGGATCGTCGAGCGCACCGGGATCCGCGAGCGCCGCTTCGCCGCCGCGGATGAGACGGTGGCCACGATGGCCCGCGAGGCCGCCGGCCCGGCGCTCGCGCAGGCGGGGTTGGCCCCGATGGACCTGGATGCGATCATCGTCGCCACCGCCACGCCGGACCGGACCCTTCCCTCGACCGCCTGCTACCTTCAGGCCATGCTCGGGGCAGAAAAGGCGGCCGCGTTCGACGTCGCGGCCGCCTGTTCCGGGTTCATCTACGGCCTGACGGTCGCGGAGGGACTGATCGCGAGCGGACAGGCGCAGCATGTGCTCGTGGTCGGGGGCGAGAAGCTCAGCAGCATCACCGACGACCAGGATCGCTCCACCGCCATTCTCTTCGGCGACGGTGTGGGCGTCGTGGTGCTGTCCGCGACGAGCAGCGGGGATCGCGGCATCCTTTCCAGCTTCATCAAGTCGGACGGGCGGCTCGCCCCGCTGCTCTACATCCCGAGCGGCGGCACGCTGGACCCGATCAGCGAAAAGATGGTGCGCGAGCGGACGCACTACATGAAGATGGCCGGCCGCGAAGTGTTCAAGCACGCGGTGCTCACCATGGCGGAGGCGTGCGATGAAGCCGCCCGCCGCGCCGGTGTCACCATGGAGCAGGTTGACCTGCTGGTGCCGCACCAGGCCAATATCCGGATCATCGACGCCCTGGCGCGCCACGCGTCGATTCCGATGGACAAGGTTGTCGTCACCGTCGATCGTTACGGCAATACCTCCGCGGCCTCGATTCCCATGGCGCTGGGCCATGCCGTCGCGAGCGGTCAGCTCACCCCGGGCAAGCTGGTCCTGCTGGTCGCCTTTGGCGCGGGCTTCACCTGGGGCAGTGCGGTGATCCGGTGGTGACTGTCCTGATGTGCCCCGGACAGGGGGCGCAGAAGGTCGGCATGGGGAAGGATCTCGCCGAGCGCTTTCCCGTCGCTCGCGAGACCTTCGAGCGCATCGACGCGACCCTCGGCGTGAGCCTGTCGAAGCTCATGTGGGAGGGCCCCGAGAGCGAGCTGACGCTGACGCACAACACCCAACCGGCGATTCTCGCACACTCCGCCGCGGTCTGGTCCGTTGTCGCCCCGCGCCTCGCGCCCAGCGTTGTTGCCGCCGCAGGCCATAGCCTGGGTGAATACAGCGCCTATGTGACTGCCGGAGCGCTGACGGCGGAATCCGCTGCCAGCCTGGTGCGTCGGCGTGGCGAGTTGATGTTTGAGGCCGGGACCAGGCGGCCCGGAGCCATGGCCGCCGTGCTCGGACTGCCGACCAGCGACGTCGAGGCGGCGTGCCTGGAGGCCTCCACCACGTCGGAAGTCGCCGTCGCGGCCAATCTCAATGCCCCGGACCAGACCGTCCTGTCAGGGGACCCGGCGGCGGTCGAACGGGCGGGGGCCGGGTGCAAGGCGCGAGGCGCCAAGCGGGTCGTGGCGCTCAAGGTGAGCGGGGCGTTTCATTCACCGCTGATGGCGCCGGCCGTGGCCGGGCTGACCCAGGCCCTTGCGCTGGTCGCGTTCCGGGATCCCTCAGTGCCGGTCATCGCCAATGCGACCGCTGAGCCGGTCGCGCGGGCAGCGGACGCCACCCGGCTGCTCGCTGCCCAGCTCACGGCTCCCGTGCGCTGGGTCGCCTGCATGGAGGCCGCTGCGCGCCTCGCGCCTGGCGCCACCTTCGTGGAGCTCGGGCCGGGGAATGTGCTGAGCGGCCTGGTGAAGCGTATCATTCCCGGCGCCACCACGTTGACCCTGGGCACCGCGGATGAGGTCGAAAAGTTCATGCTAACGGCCAACGGCTAACGGCGAATGGCCCTGTCCATCGACCTCACCGGCAAGACCGCCTTCGTCACCGGCTCGACCCGCGGAATCGGGCATGCGGTGGCCGCGGCGCTGTATCAGGCGGGGGCCCGGGTGGCGGTTGTCGGCCGTGACGCCGGCAAGGCCGGGGCAGTTGCGGCGGCGCTGGGCGAACGCGCCGTCGGCGTGGCCTGTGATGTCTCGGATGGGAAGCAGATCGAGTCCGCCATCGCCGCCGCCGAGCAGGCCCTGGGGCCGGTGGACATCCTGGTCAACAATGCCGGCATCACCCGCGACAACCTGCTGCTGCGGATGACCGAAGCGGAGTGGGACGAAGTCCTCGCCGCGAATCTCAAGGGGGCCTTCCTGACGACGAAGGCCGTGCTCAAGGGGATGATGAAACGCCGCAGCGGGCGTATCATCAACGTGACCAGCATCATCGGACTCACGGGCAACAAGGGTCAGGCCAACTACGCCGCGAGCAAGGCTGGCCTGATCGGCTTCACCAAGTCGGTCGCAAAGGAGTACGGCAGCCGGGGCGTTCTGGTCAACGCGATCGCCCCCGGATTCATCGAGACGGACATGACGAGCGGCCTGCCGGAGGAAGCCCGGCAGGCGATGCTCGCAGGGATCACGCTGGGACGGCTGGGGCGGCCGGAGGACGTGGCAGGGACGGTCCTCTTTCTGGCCTCCGACCTGGCGGGCTACATTACCGGACAGGTGCTCGTGGTCGACGGCGGCTTCGCCGGCTGACGGGCACACCTTTTCACCTCCCTCTTCCGAGGAATGTCATGAGTAACGTCGAAGATCGGGTCAAGGACATCATCGTCGAGGAACTGGGCGTCGAGCGGGAGAAGCTCACCGCCGAAGCCAGTTTCATGGAAGACCTCGGCGCGGACAGTCTCGACACCGTCGAGCTGGTCATGGCCTTCGAGAAGGAGTTTGACATCGACATCCCCGATGAGGAAGCCGAAAAGCTCCGCACCGTCGGCGATGCGCTGAAGTACCTTCACGAAAAGCTGGGGAAATAACCCTTGGCACACCGTGTCGTTGTCACCGGCCTGGGGCTGGTGACGCCTCAGGGTCTGGATGTCGAGAGTTCCTGGGCCGGCCTGCTCGCAGGCCGGTCCGGGGCTGTGCCGATCACTCGCATGGATCCGTCACGCCTCGGCGTGCGGTTCGCCTGCGAGGTCCAGAACTTCGATCCGCTGCTGTACATCGACCGCAAGGAAGCCAAGCGGTACGATCTCTTCGTCCAGTATGCCATCGCGGCCGCCCATCAGGCGGTCGTGCAGGCGGACCTCGACGGGAAGGCCGCGGATAACAACCGGGTCGGCGTGGTGATGGGCAGCGGCATCGGCGGCATGCAGACCTATGAAGACAACTGCATGGCGTACCTCACCAAGGGTCCCGATCGCGTCTCGCCCTTCTTCGTGCCGATGTTCATCCCGAACATGGCGCCCGGCCTCGTGTCGATGCGCTATGGCTTCAAGGGGCCGAACTTCGCTCCGGTCTCCGCCTGTGCCTCCTCGGCCCACGCCGTCGGCGAATCGTACCGCCTCATCCGTGACGGAATCGCCGATGCCATGGTCAGCGGCGGCTCCGAGGCCTGCATCACCGGGCTCACCATCGCTGCATTCAGCAACATGAAGGCGATGTCCACTCGCAACGACGACCCCAAGACCGCGAGCCGGCCCTTCGACCGCGATCGCGACGGATTCGTGCTGGGCGACGGTGCAGCGGCAGTGATTCTGGAGAGCCTGTCGCACGCCGAGAAGCGCGGTGCGACCATTCTCGGCGAGGTGGTCGGGTACGGGTTGTCCGGCGACGCCTTCCACATGAGCGCCCCGGCGCCGGAGGGCGAAGGCGCGCAGCGGGCGATGCGCATGGCGTTGGAGATGGGCGGGATCGAACCCAGCCGGGTCGGTTACATCAACGCCCACGGGACCTCGACGCCGCTCGGCGATATCGCGGAGACCCAGGCGGTCAAGGGCGTCTTCGGGGCGCACGCAAAGTCGCTGGTGTTCGGGTCGACCAAGTCGATGACCGGCCACCTGCTCGGTGGCGCCGGCGCACTGGAGTTCGTCGTCGCACTCCTCGCCTCGACCCGGGGCGAGATCCCCCCGACGATCAACCAGTTCAATCCCGATCCGGCCTGCGACCTCTTCTGTGCGCCGAACACCGCCGTCCACCGCGAGATCGACGTCGCGCTCTCGAACGCCTTCGGGTTTGGCGGGCACAACGCCTCGCTGGCGGTCCGCCGGTTCGAGCCCTGACCCTGTCAGCCGACACCCTGAACACCACGGCCCCCGTTGACGTCCCTCAGCGGGGGCCGCACTCTTCCACTATCGCCCAATCGCCCAATCGCCTAATCGCCCAATCGCCTAATCGCCCAATCGCCTAATCGCCCAATCGCCCAATCGCCTAATCGCCCAATCGCCTATGACAACCTGGCACCACCTCGGCACCCGTCTGGAGGTAGCGGCGCGTGCCCCCTTCGCCATCAAGCTCGACCGGCAGCAGATCGCCGTGTTCCTCCACGGCGGCCGGTTCCGCGCCATCGGCGACCGATGCAACCACAAGGGCGGTCCGCTCTGTGAGGGGCAGGTGCGCGGCGAGTATGTGATGTGCCCCTGGCACGCCTGGGAATACAGCGTGATCACCGGGAAGGGCCCGCCAGGTTATGACGAGGAGGCGGTCCCGGTATTCGCCGTGGAGGAGCGGGGGGACGGAATCTGGGTCGACAGCGATCCGGTGAGTCCGCGGCACCTGATCAGGCACGAGCCGCACCCCCTGACCGTCCTCACTCCCCGCCCGGCCGGCGCGCCACCCCGGGTCCTCGGCATCTCGACTACCGCGATGGATCCCACCAACCCGCGGTTTTCGACCTCCGATCATCTGCTGGAGGCAGCGCTGGGCCACGCCCGCACCCGTCTCGGGGCGGAGGTCCGGCTGGTGCGGCTGCGCGATCTCCAGTTCCGTGCCTGCGAGGGCAACTACTCCAAGGCGGCGCATGCCTGTACCTGGCCCTGCGCCATCACCGAGCGTGACCCGGAGGATCAGCTGACCGCCGTGTACGCCGGACTGGTGCAGTGGTGCGATGTTGTCCTCCTCAGCACACCGATCCGCTGGGGCGTCGCGTCATCCCTCTATTTCCGGATGACCGAACGCCTCAACTGCATCCAGAACCAGGTCACGATTCACAACCGCTGCCTCATCAACGGCAAGGTGGCGGCGTTCATCATCACCGGCGGGCAGGACAACGTCCAGGGCGTGGCGGGCCAGCTCATGACCTTCTGGGCCGAGCTGGGCTTTGTCTTTCCGCAGTTCCCCTTCATCGCCCATTCGCGCGGTTGGGATGCGGAAGACATGGAGGTGAATGTCAGGCAGGTACGGGCCAGTGAGGCCCTGGGGCAGGCGGCCGCGGAGCTGGCCGAGCGGGCCGTCTCGCAGTGGCGCGGGCTGGAGAGGGAGACGTCGGGAGCTGCGAGGCCGATGGAGCGCAGCGGCAGGAAGGCGCAACGACTGGCGAATCCCATGGAAGATCTTCCCCGCTGACCGTCTGACCGTCTGACCGTCTGACCGTCTGACCGTCTGACCGTCCGACCGTCCGACTAGCGGAGCGTGCGGGCGGGGAGGGAGGTTCCGCCGATTGCGCTTCGCAGAATCACAAGCGGCGGTGGCACTCGTTCCCCGGGAAGGACCGGTTCCGCGACGAATCGTGCGACCGTGGCGCGGAGCCAGTCGTATTCCGCCGCAGCTTTCGTCTGGCTGAAACTGGGATGGCCCGCGCTGTCGATCTGATCGGACAGTTGCAGCAGCGCATACGCCCGATCGAGCACCAGCAGCAGGGAATCGGTCGTGCGAACCGTCGAGAGCGCATCAGCCTTGGGTGCCCGCACCCGCCACTCGGTCAGCTCCGAGCGATCCCACTGGCCCGAGCGGGCGAGAGCGGCGGCGCTGTCGCGGTAGACATCGAGGACCCCGGCCTCGGCGTCACGCCAGCGGGTGATCGCGGGCCGGAACGAGGCCACCGCCTGACGCAGGGCGCGCAGGCTGTCCGGTGAGACAAGCCGCCGCGGACTCACCAGCCCACTGAGGGCAAGGCTGCTGGCCGCTTCTCCCAGACGGCGGGCGACGTCCGCCCGGGCCGCGACCGCGCGGCGCGCCAGTACGGCGGGACCGGATTGCCCGGCCTGCAAGGCTTCGGGTGAGCCGGATTGGAGTCGTGCTGCCGGAGGCAGTTCCACCCGGGCGGAGGCTCTCGGGCGACTCCATGCGACATCCGAGCCGCCACCGCCCAGAGTGGACGCAATCACGACCGCGATCAGGAAGATGAACGCGGCGCCGCCGATCGTTGCCTTGGGAATCCACGGCGGGCGGCGCCGGGCCTCGAGCTCCCGGGCGCTGACGGAGACCATCTTGTAGATCGGGACTTTTCCCTCGAGCAGCACCTCGACGTCGGCATCGGGGCCGGCCAGGGCAGGCTCAGCCGTCGCCGGCGCCGCCATCCGGGAGACCCGCTCAGCTGCCGCGACATACTCCGGGTGCGCCGATATCGGCCGCCACTGCTGCTCCGGGGCGTGATAGACTTCGGCGTCAACGGTGATGACACCGCTCTGGATGCCGAGCGCAAGCTCCTCGACCGAACGGAAGGCGGCTTCCTCGCCTGAGGCGAGGCGGACACGATACATGGGGGAATGATAGCCGTCGTCCCCGCTCCTGCGCGAGCGCTCAGTGGGCCGGCGGGGGGCCCAACGGACCAATGCCCGCCGTCAGGCGGGGGAAGGTCGCCCGGTTGGGCCCGGGCGCCGAGTCCCGCCAGGTCGCGAGGCTCTGGAGGATCTCCGACCGCAGTCGCTGGTACAGCCGGGTGGTCCGCGGCTCCTGGAAGCGCAGGCCGCTGTCGGTCCAGGAAAAGCGCCCCTGCTGAGCCACCAGAAGGCCGAACAGGCTGTCCACGCTGCTGATGAGCGCCCGGGAGGCCTCGGCAGACTCGAACGGCTCCCGGAAGGAGCCACGACCGCCGGGGTCATCACTCCGGTACGTCTGCTCCAGCATCACCTCCCGGCCGCGGTAGACTCTCAGGATGTTCCCTGCGGCCGCGACCATCCGCCGGGCGGCGCGGATGCTGTCGGGGCTGGCAAAGCGGTACCCGGCAAAGACCCGCCGGAAGTTGATGTAGTCCAGGCCGGTGTCCATCTCGTCGCGTGCGTCGGCGTACGCCTCGGAGTAGCTGATGGACTTCGGTCGACTGGCGCGGAGTTGAGTGGTGGTGGTACCTGGGTGGCTGGCGAGGAGGGAGTCCAGCCGGGCCGCCGCGGCCATCGGATAGGGTGCGGATGGCGCCGGGAAGAGCCCGATTCCGGAATCGACCCGCGGGACAAGTGCCTCGGGCACGGCAGGGCCCATCCCCTCGCTGCGCGGGAATACCCCGCTGAGGTGGGTGACCCCTTGTTTCAGGTAGGGCGCGACCATGAGGGCAGCCCCGCCGAGGCTGATGACACCGGCAAGGCTCAGCGACACCGCCAGCATGACCCGGAGCTTTCTGGCCCGGGAGTCGAACCCCGTCACGACGGTGATGGGCACGGCCCTCGTGACCCCGGCCTCGGGCCCAGCCACCAGGACCGGCTCCACGGCAAGGCCAGCTGACGAGTCGGGGGCCGGCCGGGCAAATTTCTTCGGGATGTTGGGTATCTGGGCTACCGCCTGTTCCGGAATCTGACCCGGGGCGGGCTTGGCGAGCGGGGCAGGGAACGTCACCGAAGGCTGCTTCCCCGAAGTTGCCGCCTTGTAATCCGGGTGCAGATTGATGGGGAGCCAGCGACCACCGGAATTGTGGAAAACTTCGGCCGTGGAGCTGACCACACCACTCGCCACAGCGGTGGTCAGCTCCTTCGCGGAGCGGAAGACAGCCTCGTCGCCGTTCGCCAGCCTGATCCGGTACATGCGCCCGCCATTCTCCTGGGAGTGAGCCGTCTGCATAGTATCAGATTTTGCGCCCTCCCGCTGGAGGCTACATCACCATTTCCCGAATATGCACTTATCGCGTTTGCCATCGAACATGGTTTATATGCATGATTGCAAGTCACTGTAAAATAACCATATAACATCGCAGCGTACTTCAGAACTTGGATGAGGTGCAGCCTGGCGAGTGGGGCTCTTCCGAGACGTCCCAGCTGCGCCATTCGATAGCCACTGACCAGTTGCATGACACCCCATCTTTCGAGGCCCCCGATGAGCAGTGAGCCGACCACCATCCAGCCGGACCACCCGAGCCGGAGGAGCTTCCTCTCAGTTGCGGTGACCGGCCTCGCCACCGCCACACTGACGGGTCAACTCGGCGGAAATACGTCAGGTAACTTTCCCACAATCGCCCGGAAACAGGCCGCCGCCGACTTCGAGCTCCTCGAGCTGTGCATTGCCGACCTGCAGCAGGGGATGGTGACCGGCAAGTGGACCAGCCAACGCCTCTCCGAGCTCTACCTCGAGCGGATTGCGCTGCTGGATGGCTCTGGGCCGACACTCCGCCAGATCCTCGACCAGAACCCGGATGCCTCCCGGATCGCCGCCGGGCTCGATGCCGAGCGACGTGCGGGAAAGGTCCGGGGCCCTCTCCATGGGATACCGATCCTGCTGAAGGACAACGTCGACACGGGGGACCGGATGACCACCACCGCGGGCTCCCTGGCTCTGGAGGGCTCCCGACCCGCCCGGGATGCCTTCCTCGCCGGTCGGCTACGCGCGGCCGGGGCGGTGCTGCTCGCCAAGACCAACATGAGCGAGTGGGCCAACTTCCGGTCGAGCCGGTCATCCAGTGGCTGGAGCAGCCGTGGAGGTCAGGGCCGGAACCCCTACGCCCTCGACCGCACGCCGTGTGGCTCGAGCTCGGGGACGGGTGGGGCGGTGGCCGCGAGCTTTGCCGCGGCGGGGATTGGCACCGAGACCGATGGCTCGATCACCTGTCCAGCATCCGCCGAGGCGCTGGTGGGGCTGAAGCCGACCGTGGGGCTGGTGAGCCGGAGCGGGATCATCCCCATTTCGGTTACCCAGGACACCGCCGGTCCCATCGGTCGTACGGTCGCGGATGTGGCTGCACTCCTCGGCGGGATCACCGGGGTTGACCCCGCCGACGGCGCGACCCGCTTGTCCGCCCCCCTCTCCGGCGTGGATTTCCTCTCCTTCCTCGACCCGGATGGCCTGAAGGGCGTCCGGCTCGGCGTCACCCGGAAGCATTTTACCGGCTACCACGACGGAACGGACCGGCTCTTTGCCCAGGCCATCGAAGTATTGCGCCAGCTTGGGGCGGTCATCATCGACCCGGCCGACCTGCCGCACGCCAGCGAATACGATGCGGCGGAATACGAGGTGCTGCTGCATGAGTTCAAGAGCGGACTCAACGCTTACCTCGCCACGCTGCCCGCCGGCCCCTGGCCCCGCTCGCTCACCGAGATGATCGCATTCAACGAACGGGAGCGGGCGCGGGTCATGCCCTTCTTCGGGCAGGAGACCTTCCTCGAAGCCGAAGCGCGCGGACCCCTCACCGCGCCGGTGTACCGCCGGGCGCTGGCCAAGTGCCGCCGTCTCTCACGCGCCGAGGGCATCGATGCAGTCCTGGCGAAGCACCGGCTCGACGCGCTGATCGCGCCGACCGGCAATCCGCCGTGGCCAATCGACGTCATCAATGGCGATCACTTCACCGGATCGGTCACCACGCCGGCCGCAGTCGCAGGCTATCCGCACATCACCGTGCCAATGGGCTTTGACCACGGGCTGCCGGTGGGATTGTCGCTCTTTGGGGCGGCCTGGACCGATGGGAAGCTGCTCCGGTATGCCTTTGCCTACGAGCAGGCCACCCGCCACCGTCGCCCGCCGCAGTTCCTCACGACCGCCGAACTGGGCGATGGCATGGCCGGGCACCGTTCGGCTGGTCCTGCATGAGGAGGCTTCCGCGCCTGACGTCTGCCTTCCTCTCCGCTTTCCTGCTGGGAGCGCTCGCGGCGGCCGCCGCGGCCCAGTCGCCGGTCGACAGCACCGCGACCGACACGACCCGTCGCTACCGCAACCGACTGATCGCGTTCCCGTTCGTCTCCTACACACCGCAAACCAGGTGGCTGTTCGGCGCGGGCGGCCGGTACCAGTTCAAATGGCCCACCGCTCGCGCCGACAGCGGAACACGCCCCTCCCAGCTGACGGCTGGTGGTGCATACACCACCAAGGGACAGTGGGGCGTCTCCATCGGAACGAGCCTCTACCTGCCGCGCAATCGCTGGTGGCTTGCCGGGGGCCTCGGCGCCGGGTTCTTCCCGGCGACCTATTACGGCGTCGGCCCCCGCACCAGAGTGGCGGACGGACTCCTCATCGAACAGCACTTCCTCGCCGCCGATGTCCGGATCCTCCGGCGTCTTCGGAGCGATTTCTCTGCGGGAGTGCACTATCGGGGCGGGTCGTACACCGGGGTAAAGTGGGAGGACACCACCCGGATTCCACCTGGGCTGTCCGGAGCCACCGGTGGGCAACTCTCCGGGGCGGGAGTGGTCGGGCAGGTCGACAACCGCAATTCCACCACCACGCCGACCCATGGCCACTACCTGCTGGTGGATCTGCTGCGGTACGGTTCGTGGATTGGAAGCGACTTCTCCTACACCTCGGCGGCGGTCGATGCGCGCATGTACCTGCCGGTGCGCCACAGGAAGGACGTGATCGCGCTGGCGCTCTACGGACAATGGAATGGCGCCGAGGTCCCGATCCAGGCGATGGCGATGCTCGGCGGGGTCACCACCCAGGAGTTGATGCGCGGCGTCTACCTGGGACGCTTCCGCGACCGGCACCAGCTGGTGGCGCAGGCGGACTACCGCGGCCACCTGAAGGGGCGGTTTGGCTATGTCGTCTACGGCTCAGCCGGCAATGTGTACGGCAGCGGGGGAAGTACGCTGTTCGATCGCCTCAAGTTCACCTACGGGGCAGGGATGCGGTTCGACATCAATCCCTCTGACCCACTGAACATCCGGGTCGACTACACCTTTACCAGCTTCGGGAGCAGGGGGCTGAGCCTGGGAGCGGGGGAGGCGTTCTAGTCCGGCAGGGAATATCCCCGCGGCCAGAGCGGCAAGACTCTTCAATCCTTGCGTGCGTAACGCCGGCCGGGCACCAATCCACAGACATTCGGCCCGGCTCCGCGGAAGGTGATCGGCACGGTCATGCCACAGGGCAACGCGTTGTACCGCGGGGGCAGGTTGGGGCCACACCGCTGTACATCGAAATGCAGATGCGGCCCGCCGGTTTGTGTCGCACCATCACGTAGTTCTCCTCGAGATCCCGTCCATTGCCGTCCTCGAACGTGTCGCGGACCGCGACGACGATTCCGGCTCGGGCCGCCACCAGCGGCGTGCCGATCGGCAGCTCGACATCGATCGCATACAGCCCCACGCCGCCGTTCCCCGGGGTGTGTGGATTCATGGCGCCTCGCGAACCGCCCCCCGTTCGCTCTTTGTCACGGGCACTCCCGAACCGTAGATCGTCAGCTCTCCCTGCAGCCCGCCTGATTCGCGCCACACAACGACGCGTCCTCCAGCGAACGTGCCCTCTCCAAGGGCATAGATCATCCGCTGAGCGGCGACCTGCTGCAACTGACCCACCATACGCGGCTCAACAACCTCGATCCGGGCCGCATGCCGGGACGCTACAATACGGTAGATCGTCGCTCCGGCCGCTGGAGCGAAATCGCCCTCAGAAAGCGGTGCCGTCGGAAGACCGCTTGCCGAGACCCCGGCGCGCAACGCTCGATCGATCGTCAGGACCCAGGCGCCATCGTGCAGGACCCGGGCCACCTCCGCACTTGAACCGTCCGACACTTCCGACTGCTCCCCACAGGCCAAGAGGGAAGCAAGGCCCATGGACAGCACCACGAGGGTGCTTCGCTTCATCATGTTCCTCATTCCGTGTCCGTCCGAACACCCGCGCATCATCTGCGTGGCGCGGAGCGGTGCTCGCACGGTGACACTGGTGCAACTACCTGTCGGGCGCGAGGCCGTGGACGCGCGATCTCGGGGCAAGCATTAGTTAGGCGACCGTTCAGTATACACCTGGAAGAACTCGTCGCGAGGGCGAGGCAATTCAAACCCAGGTAGATCGGGTGATGCACGTACCCCAAAACACATGATCCCAAAGGCGATCGAATGGAGAGCGAGCAGGGCTCTGGAGAAGGGTGCCGTGACTTCCGCCGGAGCCTTGGGGGCGACGTCGGTCGTGGGCGCTGTGCCGGGCGTCGGCGTGTGAGACTTCGCTATGGCGACACTTCCCCGGAAGCAGACATGAACGGCGTAAAGGAGGAGATCTGGATTGGTCATCGGGCACAAGTCTCCCGGACAAAGCGTAACACCACATCCGGCAGCCTACCGCCTACGCCCCGGGTGCAGGGCGCGGCTCACATGCGCCACGACGATACACACCGCGGATCGCCTCCAGCGCCGCGGGATTGTCGAACAGCGGGTACATGGCAAAGTGAGGCAGCGGACATCCCATGTGGGCTGTCATGGCCATCCGATCCTCACCGTTGCTCCGAGGCGGCGCTTTGCCGCCAACACGCCCTTCTTCAGGGCGTCTGCCTCAGCACCCGATCACCGTCGCTCCTGACACTGGTATAGGTGATCTTCGGCGTCAGCAATTCGGCGAAGCCGTGCGGGGTGTGCGGTGGAATCACCACGATGTCCCCCGGCCCGACCTGCCGCCGGATCCCTCCCCGGATGGTCGTGCCGCGGGCACTCGGGCCGATGAGACCAGGCACGATCGGACTGTCGGGCGGGAACGGTTGCGGGTCATCGAGCGTGCCTCCGACGACCAGGATGCCGCGTCCGTCCCTGATCTCGTACACCTCCGTGATGGGGTCATGGACGATGGCGTCCGGCGGCGTCCGTCCATCGACCGGAGACCGGCGAACCACGGAGACGGCCACGTTGTAACCGCCGGTCGACACAAGCAGCACGGTCAGGGCGAGACTTCGGTGTGCGCGCGGCATGGACCTGGATGCGAGAGGAATGTCGTGCCGCGGGCTACCGCGGGATCACCGGCAGCACCACATGCGTCGGGTGCGCCGCGTCGTGCAGCAGCCGCTGGTGCGCCACCACGAAGGTCGAGTCCCGCTCGTTGTTCCCGCCGGTGTTCAGGTTCCGGTCGTACTTGGGGAAGAGCGCCGACGAGATGCTGACCCGCAGCCGGTGGCCCGCCGGGAACACCTTGGACGTGAACCAGAGGTCGATGTCGTACCGCTCCACCCGCCCCGGCGTGAGCCACACCTCGCGGTCCATCCCCTTCCGGAACCGCCCCCGCACCAGTCCATCCTGTACCCGCTCGGCATGCCCATCGGGAAAGACGTCGAGCAGCATGACCGTCCAGTCGGTGTCCCGGAGGTCGGTCGCCGCCCACACCTGCGCCGTCATCTCTCCGGTGATCTCGAGCGGCCGGGTCAGCGGCGCCGAGGTGAAGACCAGGGCGTCCTTCCGCGTGGCGTTGAGTACGGTGTAGTCCTCGTTGAGCGACTCCTCCAGCTCGCGCGAGTCGATGAGGAACGGCGTCGGATCGGCCGGATCGTAGGTGAAGGTGTCGACGGCCGCACCCTTCGGCGGCAGCGAATCGAGCACGCCGTCGCCGGCGCTGGTCTGCGCATGGCCGCCCGACGAGACGTACCACTTCGTGAGGTGCTGGCGCTTGAGCGGCCACTCGTTCTCGGTGCGCCAGGTATTGTCGCCCGGGACGAAGATGTCGAGGTGCGGCAGCGTGTCCACGCCATTCTTCCGGCCCAGCAGGTAGTGGTCGAACCAGCGCAGCTGGAGATCACGATACTGGTAGCGCGCCTGCGGCCCGAAGTCGCCCGCCACGTAGTCCACCCCCTTGTGCGCATGCACGCCCATCACGATGTGCCAGTTGGGAGGATTCGGGTGGTTGAGCAGTGAATCGGTGTAATGGATCGGCCCGCGAGAATCGTCGTGCCACCCCGCCATCGAAAGGACCGGCGCCTTCACCCGCTCGATGTAGGTGGTGGCCGCGCGCTGGCGCCAGTACGCATCGAGGGTGGGATGCGCGATCCACCGGTCCCACAGCGGAATGCTGCCACAGCCCAGCCGCTGGGGCAGGGTGGCCAGCGGCAGGTGGGTGATCGCCTCGCCGATGTCGAGGTCCGCCGTGTTCGGATCCAGGTCGCGGCCACGCATCAGGCAGGCCCAGGCCACGTTGATCGGCCCGAACGCCATCGCGGCGTAGGGGACGACCACCCAGGGATCGGGCGACGCCGCCGTCGGCGAGAAGGCCGCGAGGTGCGGCGGGTTGCTGACCGCCGCGAACCAGGCCAGTCGCCCTTCGTCCGAATGACCGATCAGTCCCACCTTGCCGTTGGCGCCAGGGAGCCTGGCCGCCCACTCGACTGCGTCGTAGCCATCCTGGATGTCGGTGGTGTAGTCACCGAAGTCCGCCACGTCGCCGCTCGACTTGCCCCGTCCACGCACCAGCTGCCCGATATAGATGTAGCCACGCGATCCCCACCACGCGCCGGCGGCGGGATTGGTGGCCCGATACGGCGAGCGCTGCATCACGACGCCGAAGGGGCCCGGGCCGACAGGGCGGACGATGTAGGTCTCGAGCCTCGCGCCATCACGCAACGGCATCAGCGTCGAGCTGTCGATCGTGACCGCGTACTGCGAGTCCGAGGCCGGCATCGTCCAGACCTGGTACTCCTGCTCCACCACCCCCGGCGTCGAGCGGCGCACCAGCCGGAAGCGACGATCGAGCGGCTGGCCGTTGGTGAACTGGACCCCCACCAGCGTGTCCCCATGCCACGCGGCGCGCATGATCGTCGCGGAATCCTGAGTCAGCAGCACCGAATCGCCGGTAGTGGCGATGCGCGTGACGTTCAGGATCGGCTGGCCGGTGCGGCGGCGCAGCCAGCCCACGTTGCCCGAATCGCTGTGCGCGAAGTGCGCGAATCCCATCCGGCGCCATCCCTCGAAGCCGAAATGCGGTCGCGCGCTGAGCGCGATATAGACGTCCCACTCGCCGGTCAGACTGGGGGATGGAGTCTTCAGCGCGAAGGCGGCACCGGCCGCCAATGCCAGGACGGGAACCAGGATGAGTGAGCGCTTCATGTCAGACCTCCACGACTGATTGTGATCGCCGCCGCGCGGCGACCAGGATGCCGACGCCCACCAGGTTCATCACCACGACCACCGCGCCGATCTTGAGCGCGAAACCGGACGCGCTCTCCACCTGAATGATCGGAAACAGGGACAACACGGTGTACAGCAGCGTGATCAAGAGACACGACAACGACGCGGCCTTGATCCACCAGGGCGGCTTCGGCGTCACACCGCGCAGGCCGACCAGCGGAATCGCGAACATGACGATGTAGGTGATCCCGTAGAAGATGCCGCTGGCATTGAACATCAGCTGGAACGCTTCGGCCTGGCCCACCCCGACCAGGCTGATCACCGACATCGCGAACGAGAAGACGGCCACCACCAGGATCGAGTTGACGGGCGTCCGGTGCGTCGCATGCAGGCGGCTGAACCACGCGGGCAGCAGGCGGTCCCAGCCCGCGACCATCGGGAGCCGGGTCACCGCCGTGAAGGCGACGCTGATCTGGGACACGCGCATCACCAGCGTCATCACGATCGCGATCGCAACCAGGGTCCCGGCGATGCCGAACGGGCCGAAACCGGCGCGCAGGACCTGTGGCAGCGGGCCGATGAGGTCGATCTGGTCCCGCGGAATGTAGGCCACCACCGTCGACGTGCCGAGAATGAAGAACAGCGCGATGACCGGCGCGGCAAAATACACGGACTTCCGCAGCGCGCTGGCGGGCGAGCGGGTCTCGCCGGCCAGGATGGCCATGTACTCGAAGCCGGCAAACGCGCCGACGCACATCTTGCCGAGGACGTTGAGATTGAACAACGACAGCGCGGGGGCTTCGGTACGCAGGGGATGGTACGACGACAGGTGGCCCGTCGCGAGGCCGAGGAACGGCAGCAGGATCAGGACGACGAAGATCGTGATCATGAAGACGCCGGCGGCATTGTTCACCAGCTTCCCCAGTGACAGACCCAGGAACGCAATGGCCGCCAGGAGCGCAATCGCGAGCGCGGACGCCAGTGCCACGAACCACGTGCTGGTGGTCATCCAGGCCGCGCCGGGGCCGAGCGCATACGAGAGGTAGGTCGCGACCGTCAGTCCCAACTCGCTGGCGAACAGGACCACGTAGAGCCACAGATTCCACCCGACCAGGAAACCCATCGTGTGGTTGAAGCCGAGTTTCGCCCACTGGTACAATCCGCCCTCAAGCGGCATCAGCTGATTGAGGTAGATGACCACCGCGGTCATCGGCAGGTAGAAGAGCACGATGGCGAGCAGCCACAGCACCACATGCGATGGGCCGAGCTTGCCCGCGACACCGATCCAGGTGAGGCCGACGATGAACAGGATCTGCGTCAGGGCCAGGTCGCGGACCCCGAGCACTTTCTTGAGCGAGGCGCTGTGTGCCTCGACCTGCGCCTCGGCCTGCGCCAGCGCGGAGGGCGTCGCCGGGCCGCCGTGGGTGCGGTCGCGCTCGTCGGTCATCGCACGAGCCCCCCGCCGAGGGAGTCCCACAGCCGCGTCCATGCCGCGAGCCCCTCATGCAGGCGGTGCACCCGGAAGAACTCGTTCGGCGCGTGAAAGTCCTCATCCCCCGTCGAAAACGAGAAGTACACCGTGTCGAGTCCCAGCTCCCGCTTGAAGATCTCGGCGACCGGCAGGGTGCCGCCCATCCGTACAATCAGCGGTGCCACGCCATAGGTGGCCTCGAGTGCCGCCGCCGCCGCCCTGAGCGCCGGATTGTCGCGCGCGGTGGCGCAGGGCCGAGCCCCATGATCGCCGGGCCTGATCGTGAGCCGCGCGCCGTGGGGCAGGTGACCCTCGAAGTGCCGCCTCACCAGTGCGACCACCTCCTGCGGATCCTGATCCGGCACCAGCCGGCAGGTGATCTTCGCATGCGCCACCGACGGGATAACCGTCTTCTCCCCCGGCCCCTGGTAGCCGCCCCACATCCCGTTCACTTCCAGCGTGGGCCGGGTCCACTGGCGCTCAAGCGTGCTGTACCCCGCTTCGCCGACGGCCGCCGCCGCACCGACCTGGCCCAGATACTTCTTCTCATCAAACGGGAGCGCCGCGATCTCGGCACGCTCGGCACCACTCAGCTCCCGCACCCGGTCGTAGAATCCGTCCACCGCGACCCGCCCATCGGCGTGGTGCAGCGATGCAATGAGACTCGCCATCGCATGCAACGGGTTGACGACGCTGCCGCCATGGCGCCCCGAGTGCAAATCCTTGGCGGGCCCCAGCACGGTGAGCTCCAGCCCCGCCAGCCCCCGGTTCGCCACCGTGAGTGACGGCTCGTCGATCCGCCACATCGCGCCGTCGGCCGAGATCACCATGTCGGCCGCGAGCAGCTCGCGATGCTCCGCGACGAACGCGCCAAGGTGGCGGCTGCCGACCTCTTCTTCGCCTTCGATCATGAACTTCACATTGATCGGCAGGCGTTGCGATACCCTGAAGAACGCCTCGGCGACCTTGATCGGGATCAGCAGCGGTCCCTTGTCGTCCGAGACGCCCCGCGCATAGAGGCGACCATCGCGCACCATCGGCCGGAACGGCGGGCTCTGCCACAGCTCGAGCGGGTCCGCCGGCTGCACGTCATAGTGGCCGTAGATCAGCGCCGTTGGTGCACCGGGCGCGCCGAGCCACTCGGCGTACACCACGCTCGCCCCGGCGGTGGGAATCGTCCGCACCGTGAACGGCCCCGCGGCTTCGAGCTTGGCCGCGACCCACGCCGCTGCGGTGTGGAGGTCGGCCGCATGAGCGGGGTCGGTGCTGACGCTCGGGATGGCGGCGAACTCGATCAGCTCCGCGAGAATCTGCTCGTGCCTTCCTACCATATGAGCCAGCACCGCGGATTGGTCGGTCACTTGCCACCGTCGATCGAGAGCACCTGGCCCGTCACCCATCCCGCCGACTCCGACGCGAAGAACAGCACCCCCGCGGCGATATCCTCCACCCTCCCCAGCCGCTTGAGGGCGATCCCGTCGACGAGCGCCTGCTGTTTCTCGGCGCCGTAGGCCTGCCACTGCCGCTCGGTCGTCGGATTCGAGCGCACGAACCCCGGCGCCACATTGTTGACCGTGATCCCCCATGGTCCCAGCTCGTGGGCCAGCTGCCGCGTGAGTCCGATCTGCGCCGCTTTCGCCGCCGCGTAGGCCTGGATCCCCGTCAGGCTGATCCCAAGCCCGGCACCACTCGAGATATTCACGATCCGCCCGGACTTCGCCCCCTTCATTCCCGGCGCCACCGCCTGCGCGCAGAGGAACGCCCCGGTCACATTCACATCGAAGATGATCTGCCACTCCGCTGGCGTGACCTCTTCGAGCGGCCGGCCCACCTGGCCCAGCACACCGCCGGCGTTGTTCACCAGCACATCCACCCGACCCGTCGCCATCGACGCCTCGGCCACAAACCGATTCACTCCGTCCTGGTCGCGTACATCCACCGTCCGCACCGTGCATTTGGCCAGGCGCGCCGTCTCGGCCAGCTCTTCCTCTATTAGATCGCAGCCCCACACTGCCGCTCCCCGCTCCGCAAAGGCGAGGGCGATCGCGCGGCCGAATCCATGCGCAGCGCCGGTGACGATCGCGGTCCGTCCCGTGAAATCGCAGTTCACGATGCGAGTGCCTCGAGATTCTCGCGGGCGAGGGGGCGGACGCCCCGTTCGATCTCCTGAATCAGCGTTACCACTCGCGCCGTGAGCGGCGTCGGCACCCCGGCTTCCGCGCCGAGTTGCGCCACGATGCCCAGCTGCGCGTCCACCTCGGTGGGCCGTTTGCGGATTGCGAGGTCGCGCCAGATCCCGCTGTGCGTCTTGGCCGACTTGCGATTGTGGGCGACGAGGTCATCGAGCGAGCGGGTCGCGGCACCGGCCGGGGCATCGGGGAGATACACCGCCGGATCGAACCCGTCGAACGCTTCGGGGCGCACCCCCACCGCGAGCGCCACGGCGAGGATTTCACGGGCGAGTGCGATGTAGAGCCCGCGATACTCCGGCGCGGCCAGCGCATCGGCGATCGAATCGTTGGTGAGCGCGGTGGCGAACAGCATCGCGCCGTACGCTTCCTTGGCCCAGAGGTAGCCGAAGATGTTCGCCGTCGCGAGGGCGCGGTCATCGAAGTCGCGCCACGCATCGCGAATGCGGAGTGCGCGGGGGGAGAGCCGGCCCTCCGCTGGTCCGAACGCCTCGCCCACCGCGACCGTCCCCCGCCCACCGTAGAGCACCACCCCCGGCTCCAGATAGTCGGCCCCGAAGTTCACGAACGCCCCGATGGTGCGCTCCTCGCCCACCGCCTCGGCGATGAGGAGCTCATTGAGTCCGTTCTGCGCCGAGATCACGCAGCCGGTAGCGGTCAGGTGGGGGAGCAGTGTACGAGCGGCGGCGGCGGTGTGATGCGCCTTGGTGGCGAGGATGATCGTGTCCCACGTCCCGGCCAGCGTGTCGGGCGTGAAGGCGGGCATGTGCTGGGTGAATTCGTCGATCGGCCCGGTGATGCGGAGACCCGTACGATTGATCGCGTCGACATGCTCCTGCACCGTGTCGACCAGCGTCACCTCGTGACCGGCGCGCGCCAGGAACGCCCCCATCGTCCCGCCGATCGCCCCCGCGCCCCAGACGAGGCAGCGGCTCCGCGCGGCTACGATGTGCCACCCCACGGGCCGTCGAGCAGGGCGCGGGTCTCCTCGACGGCGACCTGCCAGAGGGAGAGCAGTTCGGCGTCGGGCCGCTCGTAGAGTCCGCCGTAGTTGCCGTCGGGGATGTAAGCGCGGGTGCCGACCGGATCGAGCATGCGGATCTTGTCCAGGTCGACCATCGGCCGCTGCGTCTTCGGGACCTCGATGCCGGGGAGGCGGGTCCAGGGGAAGTTTTCCATCCACGACCCGTGGGAGGCCACCGGGTCGATCGCCTGCACCCTGGCCCAGGTCTTCGGTGCGTTCCACCAATTATGGAAAAGCACCTTGCACCCGGGGTGGTCGGCCGACCACTCCTGGGCGAACTGCTGCGCGGCGCCGTTGCCGCCGTGGCCGTTGCAGAGCATGATCCGCCGAAAGCCGCTGTGCGCCATCCCGTCGAGGATGTCGCGCACCATGGCGAGGTGGGTCTCGACCCGGATCGAGATCGAGCCGGGGAACTCGCGGAAGTACGGCGTCACGCCGTAGGAGAGGACGGGAAAGACCGGAACTCCCAGCGGTTCGGCCGCCTCGGCGGCGACCCGCTCGGGGAGGATGCAGTCGACGGTCAGCCGGAGGTAGCTGTGCTGCTCGGTGCTGCCGAGGGGCAGCACCGCGCGGTCATCATGCTTGAGGTAGGCCTCGACCTGCATCCAGTTCATGTCGCTGATGCGCATCTCGCCGTCCTGTTCTGGTCAGGGCTGCACCAGAATACGCGCTGCCGGGGCCGGGCGGAAGGAGGCTGCTGGGCAGAAATCGGTTCTTCGCAGCCTATCCGATCGTGACAGCAGCCATTCCGCAATGCGAGCGGAGATGGTACTACGACGAGGCGACGAGACCTCCCCGCAGTTGGTGTCGAGCACATACTTCTCCGGTGGCACCGCTCAATCCGCGCGCGCCAGGTGCAGCCCGGCGAGGGCGGCGGCTCCGGTGACCAACCCCCGGCGAAAGGCGACGAGGCCGCGCGCCAGCTGGCATCCGCACCTGCACTTGCTGGTCACCGACGGCGGGTTCCGGTCCGACGGGACCTTCGTCTCGTGGCCGGCGCATGACACGGCCCGTTTGACGGAGGCGTTTCGCCGCGCCGTGCTTGGGCTGTTCGTGCGCCTGGCCCTCGTTGACGAGGACCAGGCCGCCGGAATGCTCACGTGGCCGCACTCGGACTTCCACGTGTATACCGCCGTTTTGGTCCCGAAGGACGATCGCGCGTTCGCGACCCGCCTCGCGCGCTACTGCGCGGGGAATCCCGTCGCCTTGGAACGACTGATCTACGACCGGACCGCGAAGGCGGTGACTTATCGGTCCGACAAGTAGCGCGATGCGGCGGACGTCAGCCTGAGTGGCCATTGGTGCATCCTGCGTGCGCGTCAGCCAGCACTTCTTCCCGGAGATTTTGCATGTTGCCGGCCGCCGGCGCAAGCGACCGCTCGGCCGCTCGTGTCAGGCCGGGTGAGTCATGGCCGCCGGGCGCTTGTCCCGGCTTCCTCCCTCCCATCCTTGGAGAAATTGAAGCACCTCCAGTTCTTCCCGCCGCAGACTGGCCTGGCTGCGCTCCTCCGACTGGGGCCTCGGCCCGCAATTCAGCGGAACGACGCTGCCCGCCAGGTAGGCGTCCAGGATGACGGGGTGGATGTAGTACTGTCGACAGACCGTGCGGGTGTTGCCCAGTCGTTTCGCCACGAGGTCAATCGCCTGATTGACCCGCAACTTCGCCTCCTGCGCCGTCGCCGTGGCACCGACCTCGCACAGCGCCCGCGCGGCCAGCATCGTGCCGGCCCAGGTGCGGAAGTCCTTCGCGGTGACATCGCGCCGGGTGATGTGGCGCAGGTATTGATTGACATCTCCCGACGAGACCGAACGCGCGACGCCCTCCTTGTCGAGGTACTGAAAGAGCTCCTGACCGGGCAGGTCCTGCAGTTGTCGAACGACGCGCGCCAGTCGCCGATCGGTCAGGGTGTGCCGGCCCTCGACCCTGCTCTTGCCGCGAAAGGCGAAGCGGAGCGTGCTGCCCCGGACCTCGACATGGCGGTCCCGCAGCGTGGTGAGCCCGAAGGAACGGTTCTGCCTGGCGTACTCCACGTTGCCGATCCGGATGAAGGTCCGGTCCAGCAGCCGCACCAGTGTGGCGAGCACCTGTGGCCGGCTCAGGCTGGGGGATGAGAGATCGCGCTCCACCCGTTCGCGTATGCGTGGCAGAAGGTCGCTGAATTCAAGAATGCGGCGAAACTTCGAGCGGGTCCGCGTGGCGCGATAGGCGGGGTGATAACGATACTGTTTCCGGCCCCGGGCATCGCGGGCCGTCACCTGCATATGGCCCAGCGGGTCGTTGCAGATCCACACATCCGTCCAGGCTGGCGGAACGGCCAGACTCAACAATCGGCGACGGGCCGGCGCACTGACGATGCGCCGGCCCGTGGGCAGGTAGAATGCCCAGCCCGTGCCCACCCGTTGGCGGGTGATGCCCGGAAAGGCGTCCGATACATAGCGAAGGCCGCTCCGTCGCGCCGCACGGCGCGATTCCGAGGAGATGCGGGCCCGCTCTCCCGCCTTCGGTTGGTGAGGGAGGAGCACGCTTTTCCTGCCGGCCGTGTCAGGCACAACGCTACGGTTTGCGTGCCCGGGTCGCGTCCGCCGGCACCGGCCAGTTCGTGGTATCGCTGCCCACGCCCGCACCCATGGGGAGAGGGCAGGGATTCTGCATTCGGCTCACCGAGGTGGCCGACGTGCCCGAGGCCGCGCGGTCGCCCTGCAGGGAGGTGCTGCTGTCGGCGCTCATCGCCAGGCAGGTGCTGTCCGCCTGCATCGCCATGCGCTTGCGGTTGCAATTCCTCGGGCCGGTGGGTTTGTCCATGCCCGCACTGTCGGTCCATACCTTCGGCTCGCCGGTGCTGGTCCTGTCGGTCGAGGGCTGCGCATCGATGGTGCAGGCGGTATCCGCGGAAAGGCGGCTGTCCTCCGGCCGGGAGGTGCTCTGTGCCGACAGCGCTGAGCCGGCCCCCAGGCAGACCGTCAATGCCGCGGCGATCCCCATGGTCGTGATGGTGCGCCTCATGACATCTGCTCCCTGCGCTGCGCCGCAGGCGTGGCGCGCTGGTTCGTTCCGGTGCGTTCACCGACGCCGGGGTCATCCCCCGCCTCTTCTTCCACTTCCCCAGCCAGTGCGGCAGGGATCACGGTTTCGATCGAAATGCGGCCCAGCGTCTTGTTGGCCACATGCTCCTGCTGGAGGGTGATGTCGAGCAGGGAAGCGACCTCCTCGTGGCCGAGGATCTGGGCAAACGTTTTCACATTGCCGTAGGCCGCCATCTCGTAGTGCTCCACCCGCTGCGCACTGGCGATCAAGCCGGCGTCCAGCACGGCCGGCGCACCCTTCTCCTCCATCATCTCTGCCGCTTCCTGGATCAGCCCGTCGATCGCGGGACACTTCTTCGCCTTCGGCGCCACTCCCAGCGCGACGAACACCTCCTCCAGTCGCGAAACATGCTCCTCGGTTTCCACGGTGTGGTGGGTGAAGGCGGCCTGGAGCTCGGGGTCGTGGGCCGCCTTTGCCATCTTGGGCAGCGCCTTGACCAGGTGCTTCTCGGCGTAATGGATGTCCTGCAGCTGTTCGATCAACAGCAGATCGAGAGTATCGAGTGACATGACTACTGCTCCTTCGTATAAGTGAAGTCTGCGCCAGGCAGACCGAATCGTTTGTGCTCAAGCCCGGAGGCCAGATGCCCGGGCGGGGAAAGCACACAAGGCGCCGGGGGACAGCGTGTTACTCCTCCGCGCCGTCTTCCGCTCTGCAGAGATCACGTCACTCCCGGTAAGTATGAACTCCGTCTTCGTACGTCCTGCCACCCCTGTTCCGCCCCGTTCAGACGTGATCCGCTAGTGCGGTTACGCCACACATGCGGGCACAGTGGGCACAGCAATAGAAGATCCCTCCCGCTTCCACGCCGTGACCGACAATCCTGCAACCGCAGTGGGCGCACACCGGGGCCACCATATGGATGGCGCATTCGAAACTGTCGAAGGTGTGGGTCGCTCCGCCGATCGTCACCTGAAACGAGTGCGCATAGTCATTGCCGCACATTTCACAGGCCGCCATGTATGCCTCCCCCTGGTTCCACCGTTCGCGGTAGTGATGGCCATTACCGCCCTGCGTCGAGCGCTCCACCCCCAACAAAAAAAAGGCGCGATCGAGAGCTCCGTCTGGAGCCCGATCACGCCTTCATCTGCCGAGGCCACCCTGCTGCCCCGTTCGACAAGGTGGAATGCGCACCTCCGCATTCCGCTGTTCACCGCAACGCAGAGTAACCGGCCGACGGGAGATCAGCAAGTTCCGGGGTCGCCGAGCCGCATGAGTCGCCGCCCTTGCGCAGCCCTCGTGAGGCAGCGCGGCGGCCTTGGGATCACGTCACGTCGGGTGACACCGCCGGGAGCAGGTGCACCGTCAGCAGCATCTCACTGGGCTCGAGTGCGCTCAGCGAATGGAGGAGTCCCGGCGCCAGGGCGAGCAGCTGGCCGGCTCGCAGGTCGTGCGGCTCGTCCTGGACCACCACTTGCATCCGCCCGGCGAGGACCTGGATGGTCACCGCACCTTCAGCCCCGTGCTCCTTCATTTGGCCGTTGACCTCGAATGTGAACAGAATCACCGTCACCGGGCCATGGCGGACAATCGCCAGCTGCCGGTGGCCCGCGACAGCGGGATGGGGCTCGGCGCGGAGCCGCCCGGCGACGGCGGCCAGGTCGAACATCTGGACCGGCGGAGCGAGCCGGTCGTCCGGATGCGGGCGGAGCCGATCAGGGGAATTCATGTTGGGGCCCGGTTGAAAGAATGAACACAGGGTGGTACCGGACAGTCTTGCCGGACCGCCGAGAGCCAGTATCTTCGAAACGTCCGCCCGATCGGGCGGTCCTCCGAGCACTACATCAGCAGGTCAACCGGCTGCGCCACATGAAGAAGAAGCGAGCGCCCGCCGCTGACACCGGCGTCCCATCGGCCCAGCCTCGGGATCAGGGCCTGAGTGCCGCGCCGACATCCGAGCCAGCGGCGAGTCTCCCCGCTGAACCCAGCTTTCCCATCATCGGCATCGGGGCCTCGGCCGGCGGGCTGGCGGCGTTCGAGGCATTCTTTCGCGCCCTGCCCGCCGATCCCGAGGTGGACATGGCCTTTGTCCTGGTGCAGCACCTCGCCCCGGACCACCCCAGCATACTCACCGAGCTGATCAAGCGGTATACCACCCTGCCCGTCTACGAGGTGACGGACGGCGTGACGGTGCAACCCAACTCCATCTATGTTATCCCGCCGAACCGGGACCTGGCCTTTCTGAACGGTACGCTGCAACTCCTCGAGCCCGTAACGCCACGCGGCCAGCGCCTCGCGATTGACTACTTCTTCCGGTCACTGGCGCAGGATCAGCATGAGCGGGCCATCGCCATCGTGCTCTCCGGCACGGGCAGCGACGGCACCCTGGGCGTGCGGGATATCAAGGGCGAGGGCGGCATGGTGATGGCGCAAACGCCGGATTCCACCGACTTCGACGGCATGCCCCGCAGCGCGATCGCCACCGGCATGGTGGATTTCGTGCTCACGCCCGCCGAGATGCCGGGCGAGCTCATTGCGTATTGCGGGCATGCGTTCGGCCGGGTGCCCGACGCCCCCTCGCGCACGAGGACGGGGACGTCGGAGGCGCTGCACAAGATCTTCGTCCTGCTGCGGGCCCAGACCGGTCACGATTTTTCCCAGTACAAGCAGAGCACCATCGCCCGCCGGGTTGGGCGGCGCCAGGCGGTCCACCGCATCGAGCAGATGGATGGCTACGTGCGGCTGTTGCAGCATAGTCCCGGCGAGGTGGACGCGCTCTTTCTCGATCTGCTGATCGGGGTCACCAGCTTCTTCCGCGATCCCGAGGCCTTCGCCGCGCTGGAAGCCCATGTGATCCCCAACCTGTTCGCGAACCGATCCGCCGATGCCGCGGTGCGGGTCTGGGTGCCGGGTTGCTCCAGTGGCGAGGAGGCCTATTCCATCGCCATTCTCCTCATGGAGTACGTCGAGGCGGCCAAACGCAATTTCAAGCTGCAGGTGTTCGCCACCGACATCGATCGCCGGGCCATCGACTGCGCCCGGATCGGCCGCTACCCGGTGAGCGTCGCGGCTGACCTCACCGCGGAGCGGCTGGCGCGCTTTTTCACGCTGGAGGAGGAGGGCACCCACGTTCGCATCCAGAAGCGGGTCCGCGACGTGCTGGTGTTCTCCGAACAGAATGTCGTCCGGGACCCGCCCTTCTCCAAGCTCGACCTGATCAGTTGTCGCAATCTGCTGATCTATCTCGGCGGAGAGCTGCAGAAGAAACTGATTCCGCTGTTCGACTACGCCCTCCGCCCCGGCGGCTATCTCTTCCTTGGCACGTCGGAGACCATCGGGGACTTCGGCAACCTGTTCAGCACCGTCGATCGCAAGGCGAAGGCCTATCAGGACCGGGATGACGGTCACGCGCGGCTGGGCGGTGGCGGGCGGTTTCTCCCGCCCATGCTGCCCGCCGGGGTGTCACATCGCCCACCCAGAAGGACGGCGCGCAATCCCCATGACGGTCTGCGGGAACTGACCGAGAGCGCCTTGCTGCAGCACAAGGCCCTGGCGGGTGCGCTGGTCAATGAGCGCGGCGATATTCTCTACCTCCACGGACGGACCGGCCAGTACCTGGAACTCGCCTCGGGCGAGGTCGAGACCAACATCCTGAAAATGGCGCGGGAGGGGCTGAAGCGACCGTTGGGTGTTGCCCTGCGCCGCTCCGTCGCGCGGAAGCAGCGGGTGTTCCAGCCGGGGTTGTCGGTCAAGACCAACGGGGACTTCACGTTGATCGACCTCACCGTCCAGCCGGTGACCAGCGGCCGCGGCGACGGTGCAGAGTCGGTCGTCTTCCTGGTGGTCCTGGAGGCGGCTGGAACACCCACGTCCGACCCCGCCCTGCCGAGGGAGGCGGTGGATGGTGAGGACATGAGTCAGCCGGTCGACGCCCGTATCGAGGCCCTGAAGCGTGAGCTGCGAGTGAAGGAGGAGAGTCTCCAGATCTCCAACGAGGAGCTGGAGACCAGCAATGAAGAGCTGAAATCCTCCAACGAGGAAATGCAGTCAGTCAACGAGGAACTGCAATCCACCAACGAGGAGATGGAAACCTCCAAGGAGGAGCTGCAGTCGGTGAACGAGGAACTGTCGACCGTCAACGTCGAGCTGCAGAGCCGGGTTGCTGATCTCTCGCAGGCCAACAACGACATGAACAACCTGCTGGCCGGCACCGGCGTGGGCACGATCTTTGTCGGTCACGCCCTCCAGATCAAGCGCTTCACGCCCTCGGTCACGCAGCTCATCAACCTGATCCCGAGCGACGTGGGGCGGTCGGTGGGACACATCGTTTCCAACCTGCGGGGGTATGACCGGCTGGTGGAGGACGTCCAGCGGGTGCTGGACACGCTGGTTCCCATGGAGGTCGAGGTCGAGAGCAAGGCGGACAGGTGGTTCCTGATGCGGATCCGTCCGTATCGGACCCTGGAGAACGTGATCGAGGGCGCCGTGATCACCTTTACCGACATGACCGACATGAAGCTGGCGCAGGCGGCGCTGCTCGAATCCCGGGCCCTGGAACGCCTCGCCGTGGTGGTGCGCGATGCCAACGATGCGATTACCGTCCAAGCCATGGACGGTCGCATCCTGGCCTGGAATCCCGGCGCGACGCGGATGTACGGCTGGAGTGAGGCGGAGGCGCTGGCCATGAATATTCGGGCCCTGATCCCGGAGGACCAGCGCGAGGCGGCGCTGGCGATGGTTCGGCAGCAGAGCCGAGCCGAGGTCCTGGTGCCGTACCATGCACAACGGATCGCGAAGGACGGCCGGATCGTAAAGGTCTGGCTGACCGCCACCACGCTGGTGAACCAGACCGGCGAGGTCTACGCGATTGCAACCACGGAAAGGGCGACCCCATGATCGAGGTATCGCATGGATGACTTCGACGAGCACCCCCGGGTGCAGGCCCATCCCAACGGACCGCCCCCGATCAGTTCAGTGGAGGCGTTGCGCCGCCGGGCCGACGAGATCGTGCGAGGTCGGGGGCTGGAACAGGCGCCGGCCCGGGACGCACTGGCCTCGGCGGCAGCAGAGCAGGTCATTCACGAACTGCGGGTCCATCAGATCGAGCTCGAGCTGCAGAACGAGGAGCTGCGTCGCACGCAGGAGTCGCTGGAGCGCGCCCGGGCGAAATATTTCGACTTGTACGAACTGGCGCCGGTGGGGTACTTCACCCTCCGCGAGGATGGCGCAATCCTGGAAGTCAATCTGACCGGCGCCCGCCTGCTCGACGTGACGCGCGCCGCGCTGGTCGAGCAACCGCTGACCCTGTTCATCCTGCCTGAGGATCAGGACACCTTCTATCTGGCCTTCAAGAAGCTGGTGAGTACCGGAGTCGAGCAGGCCTTCGAGCTGCGGATGGCAAAGAGTGACGGGCGCCCCTTCTGGGTGTGGATCGAAGGAGCCTCGGCGCTGGACGACGACGGGAACACGGTGCTCCGCCTGATGATGACCGATATCACCTTTCGCAAGATGTCGGAACAGGCGTTGCGTGCGGCCGACGGGCTGCGTGCCAGCTGGACCTACTACCGCCAGATCGCCGAATCACTGCCGCAGCTGGTGTGGACCAGTGGCGCGGACGGCGCCTGGGACTATCTCGGTCCGCAGTGGATGAAGTACACCGGATTTCCAGCGGAGGAACAGCTGGTGCTGGGCTGGTCGCGGCAGTTGCATCCCGATGACCGTGCGGCCGCGATCATCGAGTGGAATCGCGTGGTCAGTGCCGGGATGGAGTTCGCCGCCGAGTACCGCATCCGTCGATGGGACGGAACCTATCGCCGGTTCAAGTGGCGGGCGGTGCCGCTGCGCGATGAGTCCGGGGCGATTGTCAGGTGGTTCGGGGCCAATACCGATCTCGACGCGCCGCCGGAGTAGAGATGGTGTGAGGGTGATGGATGACGCGGCCTATCGCTGGGTCCAGCGGACCTCCACCCCCTCGCCCGATCCCACTGCCCGACCAGGTCTGGGGCGGATTCCCAACGCTATTGGCCCCAAGTTCTGCACGCTAGCACCCGCGCGGCGCGGCGGTACACTTCGCTTAGTAGACGAAAGGGCAGGCGCCGCGGCTTGTCGGGTCCATGCGCTTGTGAGCGGCCTGCCCACCACGCTCCGCCTGCAGAACACGATACGGCGTCCGGCGGCGCGGTGCGGAACAGGGACCTGTCGGCCAACGTGGGCTACTTCTCCGCCGCAAGCACGCTGGCCGCGCCACGGCTGGTGATTGCGCTAGTTCGCGCGCTCGTGTGGATACGCTCAGGGGCTGGTGGATGAGTCCGGTGTGGTCGCCTCGAGTTCATCGCGGACCAGTTCCAGTAAGCCCTGAAGTTTGTCTAAGTTTGCGCGATCTCGGACGGGCCGCCGAAAGTCGTAGGATCCATGGTTCGCTGTATTGCCGCGCAACTCCTGAGTGGCGACTACCTCAAGACCTGATCCGGTGGGCTTGAAGCGGACGTTGATGTCCATGTAGATGTGAAGGAAGCCCCCGATGTTTTGAGCCACCATCCCGCGATCGTAGCTGAAGGTGGCCTTCTTGTCCGTAATATCGCCACGGACAAAGCCTTGCGGCTCCAAGTGCCGCCACAGTGCGTCCACGACCGTGGGGACGGTGGCGTTGCGGATCTTCACATTGGGGTCGACAGCGAACAGCCCGATGCCGAGCGAGGCGGCTGCTACAACTGCATGGAGTCTCATGGGATCTCCTACCATGGCCAGATGGCAATCCTAGCTGGCTAACGGTGTGGGCTTCCGCTGCGGGGCTCATCGCCTGCCTGAGACAACGTATGCTGCTTTGAACCACTTCGCGACCCTACGTACCACGGGCGGTCGCTGCCTTCGCGCCCCGACTACTGCAAGCCTAAGCTAGACCGCACCTAGCTGCAGTGTTCCACGTATCCCACGGGGGGCCAGAGGCCGGCCCGGAAGGTGAGGACGACCTGGGAGTCGACCTCGAAGATCAAGCCGCGGCTTGAATCCGGCGCCACGACTGTGAGATAGCGCCATCCCGCCTCCCACTCGTATTTGTGGGGCTCATCCCGCAGCGCATTGCCGAAGGCCTTCCGGACTGCACTCACCGGACTGCCTACCTGAAGCCCGTGCAGGGTGGAGACACCCGCGCTGTCGATATCGACGCGGACGACGCGACCGTTCTCGATCATGAAGGAAAGCCCGGGTGGAGCGCTGTCGGGGTCCCAGTAGTCGCAGCTCGCATCCGGAAACGTCGGCACGGGAGTCCGCGCGGCACCAGCGGCCTCCGCCGGGGTCATGCCGAAGCGGACGGGGCCCGCACCGTCCGCTGTGACGGGCCAGGCCGCGCGCTCGGCACATCCGGGGCCTGCGAGCAGGGTCATCGTCAGCCAGAGGTCAGCGAGGCGCAGGGGTGAACCTGGGGTTGGAGTTGCGGTCTAACGGCCCCACATAAGCTGCAAAGGGCAGCTCAATGGGCTAGAGGATACGTCCAAGCTGGCGCGCTATCGCGGACAACGTTGCACTTCAAAGTTGATATCAAAGATGGCAACGAAGCCTACGGCTGCCCGAATACCTTGACTGGACTCGCTGAGGAAGGGGGAGCGGATGCTCCCAATTGACCGAACTGATTGCTTCCCCAACAATACACCGTGCCTGCAGGAGTTAGCGCACAGGTGTGGTTCTGCCCTGCGGTGATGAGAAAATAGCTATGACCACCTGTTGTCAATCGGGGAACCGAATCCGAGACAAAAGTACCAGAGCCCAACTCGCCGCTTGCGTTGCTTCCCCAACACCATGCGGCTCCGGCGCCCGTCAATCCACAGGAGTGGTCCATCCCTGTGGCCACGTCCCTGAACCGAAGGCTCCCCGCCACGGCCACTGGCGCCCCGACAGATGCCGTGCTGTTGGTGCCAAGCTGGCCTTGGGCTCCCCCACCCCAGCAATAGGGTACGCTATCGACACCCGTGGCGCAGGTGTGAGCTCGTCCTGCTGCAATATCCGTGAACGCGAGACCCCCCGAGACCAGAGTTGGAGTATCGGAGCGAGGCTGAATGGAAGCGCCAAGTTGTCCATCCGAGTTGCTACCCCAGCAATAGGCCGCATGATTGAGCGCGATGGCACAGGTATGGTTGGTGCCGAGCGCGAGGAGCGAGTAGCCAATTCCTCCGCTAACCGCGGTGGGGAGTGGCTGGTCTGATGGCGTACCGGTTCCGAGTTGGCCCAGCGTATTGAAGCCCCAGCAGAGCGCGAGGTTGGCCGGGGTGAGTCCGCAAGCGTGAGCGGACCCAACCGTGAGGCGGTCGAATGTTGCCCCCCCTCCTAGAAGCGCCGCTGAGGAGGCGGTACGATCCCAGCAATATGGCACTTGTGCTTGGGTGAGGGCACATACGCCGATAGTGCTTATCAAACCAGACGCGCCCCCGAGGGCGGTAAACGTTACGGGCGAGGGTACCAAGGTCGGGGTCGAGGTCGACGAGCCCGAAAGATACGCGCCCCAGCAGAAGATCTGGCCCCAGAAGGTCAGCCCGCAGGTGTGGAGCGGTCCGGCAACAACTCCGGTAAAGACCAACCCGATAGCCGCAATGGGCCGACTACCAATGACACCTTCGCTCGTGGCCGCAATAGTGCTTGTTCCAGGCCCGGCATATGTAACCTGCCCGAGGGCGGTTACCGTGGCGGCTCCGGTATTCGAGGATGACCATACAATCACTTTGCCACTCAGTGCCGCCCCGTTTGCATCTCGTGCGACCGCAGTGAGTAGCTGGGTACCACCATAGAAGACGGAGTCAGCGCCCGACACAGTGACAGTAGCCACCGCAGGCGGCGGGGGAGGAGGCGATGTGCCGTCGGATGAACCGCAACCAACAGCCAGCACAAGGAGCAGGAGATGCCGCATAGTGGTTCTTACCGAGGGTTGTGTAGAGTGCGTCGTTGCGGTCTAACACCCGCGCATCACCTGCGTGGCGCGGCGCGGAACAGGTATCTGTCAGCCAAAGTGGGACAAATCTCTGCCCGGAGCAAGGCCATGGCCGCGCCACGTCTGGTTCATGCGCTAGTTAGGCGGCGCAGGCTGAGACACTAGTAACTCATCGCTGATGCTCACTCACTGGCATTGCGCCGACGGAGAACTCGGTCAGGATGCCTGGAAGACCAAGCTCGCGAGTTGCCGCCAACCGGGCGCGCAAATCATTGTCGGCGATGGCGTACCGGGCCGGCCTACCCCCAGCGGCGGCGTCCTCGATGGCTTTGAGCCGGGCCTTAAGCATACGAACGCCGGCCGAAAGCAGGCGTGCGGCAAGTTGGCGAACGTTCCTGGCGGCTTTGGATCGGTCCCCGTCAGATGTGGCAGTGTGGAGCACGGACACGCCGTGTCGAAGGGCGGCTTCCGCCCCGGCCACGCGAGTAGTATGGGTCTCCCCTTGGTATCCGCCAGACCATTGTGCCACAAGAACCTCCACTAAGAGCGTCCGCCTAACTTGTACCTGACTCGACACCGGCGCGTGCCGCCCGAGGGGCCGCGCCCAATCGTCCAATCGTCCAATCGCCCAATCGCCACCAGCGATCGCGTTCCGATACGTTGATCGCGTTCCATTCCCACGCCCCGCCGTCATCCGCTGAAAACGCCTGGCTCCAGATGGGAACCTGTGGATTGCGGACATCCCACCGCAAGGCTGCGACAACCATCCTACCGAATGACCAACCCGAGCCGTTGAGCGAAGAAGCCGTAGACGAATGCCGCTCGCTGCACCAGCCCATCCATCCCGCTGTCGGCCCCGTGGCCGGCACCGAACTCCACGCGAAACAACACCGGCCGCGCACCGCCGGGACCCGCCGCGGCGCCTCCTGCCGAGCGCAGCGCCGCTGCAAACTTCGCCGAGTGCCACGGTGCCACGCGTGCGTCGTTAAAGGGCGCGTAGAACAGCGTGGCGGGGTAGTGCACCCCGGACGCAACGTGGTGGTAGGGGCTCATGGCAAGGAGTGACCTGAAGCCCGCCTCGGTGTCCGGCGACCCGAACTCGTGCGTGTTCGCCGGACCGGCGCTGGTGTGGACGAAGCGGACCAGGTCCGCGAGGCCGGCCTCGATGACCACCGCACCGAAGAGCTCGGGGCGCTCGGTAATGGCGCGACCTGCCAGAATGCCACCGGCACTGCCGCCGTTGAGACCAAGCATGGCCGGGGTCGTCAGACCCACCTTCACCAGGTACTCGGCGCAAGCGATTGCATCCTTCTAGGTGTTCGCCTTCGTGGCCTGCATCCCGGCCAGGTGCCACGGCTCCCCGTGGTAACCGCCGCCCCGGGCATGACAGATTGCGTAGATGCCGCCCGACTCGAGCCACGGTCGAGTTTCCGACCGGAAGTACGCGTCCTCGGTAAGGCCGTACGCGCCGTAGCCGGCGGAGATGGTTGGACGCGGGCCCGGCGGCCCGGCGCGCTGAAGGATCGTCAGCGGGACCAGCACTCCGTCGTGCGACGGGACCTCGACCGTCTTCACGGAGAGCCCGGCGAGATGATCGAATGGGTTTGGCGGATTGAAAAGCGGTGGGAGCTCGACGATCCCGCGCGTGGCCGGGTCGTAGCGGTAGTGCCGATCCCCCTGCGTCCACCCGCCGAAAACGAATCGCACACCGGGCTGCGCGTCGAGCGGTGCAAGGAAAGCGGCGCTCCCCTCGAAGGGGAGGTCGATCTCCTCCCTGGCGCCGCTGTCGCACCCATAGCGGAACAGCCGATGCCGACCCTGCCCGGCGGTGAGCCAGTATAGCCCATCGCGTGCCAGAACCGGCGGCTGTTGCGCATTGAAGAACACCACTTCGGGCGAGTCCAGGAGGACCTCGGCCGCTGCCCAGTCCGGGACCTGGTACTCTCCGCTGCTCTGCCTATCCGGCGCGAGCACTCCGCTCGGCAACGGAACGCGAACCAGGCGCCCGATCGTGGTGCCGCGATGCGAGATGGCGTATAGCCAGGGGCCGCGTACCCGGACGCCGGTGATGCTGTCCACTGGCGACGCGATGCGTCGCCACGCTCCGGCCCTGACACCCATGCCCGGCGTAGGCTGGATCTGGTCGGCACGCGCCGCAAGGATCGTGTACTGACGGGGCTGACTGCTCCGCACCAGCGTCGCCAGCGCCACAGTCCCTTCGGACTGCACCGCGACCGAGGCCTGCCAGCTGGAGTCACCGGTGATGGCCACTGGATCGAGCACCACGTCGTCGCTCGCGGTCGTCGCCCCAAGGACGTGACGGCGGACCGGCAGGCCTCCCCATTTGCGATCCTTCGTCGCATCCGGCGGCACGTCGCGCGTGGTGCGATAGAACAGCGCTCGGCCGTCGGGGAGCCAGCTGACGGCATTCGCTCGCGGCGGCAGCTCGTCGGGCAGCAGTCGCCCCGTCGCCGTCGCCACGATCACGGCGCTGGGCCGCTCGTCGCCACCAGCAGTGAAGATCACCGCGGCGTGCGCACCACCCGGGGATGCCAAGTAGTCCACGATGACCGCGCCGGACCCGCCGCCCCATCGTGCAAGCATCCCCGGCGTCACCAGCGGCCGCTCCCGCCCATCATACGCATCGCGCAGGTAGAGGGAGGACGATGGCTCGCCGGGAAGCCGCTTCAGATAGAACGTCCTCCCTGGCTGCTCGGCGATAAAACCGGGGAACTCATGACGGTTGGTGACTTCCTGACGCAGGCGCGCCAGGTAGCGTGCATGGTGCGGCGTGGCGTCGAGGGTCGCACGCGCCACCGCGTCCTCCTGCTCGTACCACGCGCGCACTGATGGCGTGTCGTAGCGCTCGAGCCAGCGGTAGGGATCGGCAACCCTGGTGCCGAAGTACAGGTCGGCGGAATCGCCGCGGGGGGTGTCGGGGATACCTGGTGTCCGCGACCGCACCGAAGGCGACTGGGCCTCGGCGCCGCCAGCCAGGACGAGGCCTGCCAGGACGACGACGCGACCCAGGCGCGGGAGCACCTGGTTACTGCCGCGGCAGCGCCAGCCCCGGATCGTTGTCCGCCCACGGCGCACGCTCGAGGCGGCGCGCCTCGAAGCCCTTACGCCTGGCAACTACACGGTAGCTGAACTCGACCTGCCTGTCGCCCGAGCGCCGGACCACCTCGAAGCCCGTCCCGGTGCGCCGCGCGACGTAGACGTCGGCGTCGCCGTACGTCTGCACGAACACGTGATACGCTCCCTCGAGGCTCACCGTCTCCGCGAATGTCGGGTCGAGCGCGATGAACGCCCGTCCGTTCTCCAGACGCCCGAAGCCGTAATCGGTGAACCAGACCTCGGTGGACTCTTCGGTGTAGAGGGCGCGCGCGCCATCGGAGGTCCCCACCACGGCGTTCTTCGCGCCGCCGATGACCTGGAGTCCCTGGCCGCCAGTGGTCGAGATTAAGACGCCCAGGCCACCTGGCGAAGTCGCACTGAACTTCGCTGCCCAACCGCTCCCGTCGGTATTCGCCACGAGAGCAGGACTGCCGTTGCCGCTGCTGCGGATGTCGAACTGCCCCGCCGTGCCGATGCCGTAGTTGATGCCGAGCACGGTGCTGCCGCTGCCGGCCGACGTGGCTTCCACGGCGTTGCCATCGCCCGCCGTGCTCGTGCGGAGTGCTGGGTCAAGGCTGGCGCCATTCGACACCACGAACTCCGCGGCTGGTCCACCACGACCGATCGTCTCCCCGTACACCGCGCGGCCGATCCCCTGGTGGAGGACATGGAGTGCGTTGCTGGTGCTTCCGGCGTTCGTTATCTCGAACAGTCCGGCGCGGCCATTCCCCGTCATCAGGCCCCGAACCGCTGCGCCGATCGCGTTCGAGGTGCCCTGCAGCGCAGCGGCCGATGTGTTTGCGGTGTTGGTGATCGCGAAGTTCCCGCTGGTGCCCGCGCCAGTCTGGTTGATCCTGAGCGCGACACCGACGCTGCTGAACGCCTGATTGACCGGCAGTGGGAGCGTACCCTGCGCCCGCACGCCGGAATCAGCTGCCAGCGCGACGGCAGCGGCGGGCGAGGCGGAGAGCGGCGTCTGCGTCTGGGTGGCGGTTGGCTCGTCCGCACAGCTCGCGGCCAGAAGCACAAACGCGAAGGGCCGCAGCATTGCCCGGATGGTGCGCGGGAGGCCGGCGCCTACGGGGCGGCAGGACGCGGAACGAGTCGTGTGTGACATGGTGGCCCTTCCAGGTAGAGGACGTCGATACGATGCGCGACCGAGAGAAAACCGTGATAAAGGGATTGCGCCTTCCAGGAAGGCCACTTGCTGACTGTCCCGGCCCCGTCCATTATGTCGTCGAACGGACTGGCGTCAAGGCGTCTAGGCCGGCGCGGGCGCGGGGCAGTCCGGGGTACCCATCGAAGTATCTACGTCGAAGAGTCCCAGCCATTCCCATCATGGTTGACCGTGCCATGATTTCGTCGGTTGGCGAGGGCCGCACTTCGTGTCACCGCTATCGCCCCGCCCTATGCCTCCAGGTGGTAGCTACCCGGAACGAGGGCCGCCCGCGCTTAGTGGGTCAGCCAGGCTGTGGTCCAGTCATGGCGGCGCGTCCAGAAGTATCCAACCATTACCCAGTCGAAGATGGCGCAGAAGACCCCATACGCCAGCGGAATAGCTGTGAGGGTCTCAAGCCGCCCCTGAAACATGAGGACCTCGTGGAGGAGGTCCCACGCGCCGTGCCCGAGGTACCCCAGCATGAGGAACGGGACGAAGCGTGTTCCAGCCAGGCCGAGAATGGCGAAGCCGATGGCGGGCAGGAGTTCCGACTTCCACGAGGCCGTCGGGCTGAGGTGAGCGAGGTAAGCGAGGTAGATGGCCGCAATGGGACTGAGCAGGAGGCCATAGGCCACCTGCTCGAGCCGGGGGGTGAAGCGCCTTGATGTGAGCGCGATCGCCCCGCTGGCCGCGAGGGCGCCGATGATAAAGTAGAGGAGGAAGATCAGCACCAAAGCCATGCGGCGCCCTCCGAGGCTCGTCGGCTCGTGGCATGGTTGATATGGATTGCCGCCCAACACCCGCGCATCACCTGCGCGGCGCGGCGCGGAACAGGACACTCTCCGCCAAGGTGGTCCAACATGCGATCCGCGTAGAGAGGGGAGGTTTGCGAGATCTATTCGCGAATCGCTGCCAAATGACTGACTGCGGTTGCCGTCCAAAGAATTGTCACTTCCGCCGCAGCTTGGCGACCGCCTCCTCCTGGGTCATGGTGCGCCCCGCTTCGTCATCTGCCAGCCCGGCCTCAACGGCGTGTCGGACCGTCCCAGGATGCATCGGTGGGAAGCTGATCGACCAGGCGATGGGCTTCCTGTTTCAGGTCGCGGACGGGGTCCATTGGAGCTCCAGGAGTGCGAGCCCCGGGAATATCGCAGGAGGCGCGATCTCGTGCCATTTTGCAAGTCGCGGATCCTTCATGACCTTGGCATTCACTCGATCGCGATGCGCACGAGACTTGAACACGATCCACGAGAACACGACGGTTTCACCCGACTTTACTCGAATGCCTCGAGGGAACGATAGCCCGAATTTCACCTTGAGATCATCGCCGACGCACTCGAGGTATTCCACGGCGCCATGGTCGCGCCATACCCTTGCGCCCAACCGTGCCATTGCACGATAGCTCGCGATGTTCTTCCTGGGCATGGGTAGGACGAACCCGTCGACGTAGCGTGGCATGGTTTCCTCCTGCGAGTTGCGGTGAGATTCAGGTGTGTTCGACGGATGAAGCAGCGGTCATTCTGGCAGGCCTCAACGATCGGGCCAGGTCGGCCGCAGACACGACGCTGAAATGTCGAGCGACTTGCGTCCGTACCCGCGCCCATCACGTAGCCTGCCGCCTGACACCCGCGCATCACCTGCGTGGCGCGGCGCAGATCCGGAGCGCCGCAGGCGCGGAGGAGAGCGAGGGCCGCAGGCCCGCAGCTCAATGGGGACCGGTCCGCCAAAGTGGGGCACTTCTCAGCCCAGAGCCAGACCATCCCCGCGCCACGTCTGGCGCATGCGCTAGTTCGCGCGCGTGAGCCGGCCTTACGCGCGGGGGACCAAGTGCGCTTGCACCCAGCCGATCAGATCGTCCGTGGTCCACGAGCCAGCCGCCGTGGCCAGAATGGCTTGTTCACCCTCCTCGACGGCGGCCGATAGCTCGAAGCCATTGAGCCAGAGAAACGTTTCCATGCTAGGCCAGGCGGCGATACAGCTCAGCGTTCTTCTCGAGGACCCGCTTGGCGGCCGCGTCAAAATCTCCGGACTGGGCAACGAGATCACGAACGGCAGCCGCGGCCAAGTCCTCCTGGCGCACCTGAAGCCGCTGCGCGGCCTCGGCGAGGGCCTGGCCCTGTGAATCCGAGAGATCGAGGGAGATCTTCATAGCCGTACGACACTTCGAAGGCTCAGCTTAGTGCAACAACATGTAGCGCGCTAACTTGCACTTGCCTCGACCCCCGCCTGTGCCACCCGACGGGCCGCGCCCAATCGTCCAATCGTCCAACCGCCCAATCGTCCAATCGCCCAATCGCCTTACTCGTCCCGCAGCGCCTCGACCGGATTGATGGTCGCCGCGCGCCGGGCCGGGAGGTACGAGGCCAGGGCCGCAATTCCCAGCAGCAGGACGGGCACGCCGGCGAACGTGACCGGGTCGGTAGCGCTCACCCCCACCAGATAGCTGGTCACCACCCGGGTCAACGCCACGGCGGCCACCAGGCCCAGCCCGATCCCGGCCGCCGCCACGACCAGCCCGTGGCCCACGATCAGCCGGCGGATCTCCCGATCGCTGGCGCCCAGGGCGACGCGCACCCCGATCTCCCGGGTGCGCTGCCGCACCGAATACGAAATGACGCCGTACAGGCCGAGCGCCGCGAGCACCAGCGCCAGGCCGGCGAAAGCCCCGATGAGGGCCAGCAGGAACCGGGTCTGGGCCATGGCCTCCGTGACCCAGGATTCCAGCGTCGCCAGGTCGGCGACCGGCACGTCCTTATCCAGCGCGTCAACCTCGGCCCGGATCTGGGCCATCAGCCCGGCGGGTTCGATGGCGGTGCGGATCACGAACGTGAGCGGCAGAAACGACTGGAAGACGTACGGGTGGTAGATCGTCTCCCGGCCCTCCTCGGCGAGGGAGGCCGATCGCACATTCGCCACCACACCGACGATGGTCACGGGAAGCCGCTCCAGCGAGAAGGTCTTCTCGTTGAAGTGGTCCACCAGGATCTGGGCTCCCAGCGGATTCTCCTGGCCGAACACCCGGGCCGCGAACTTCTGGTCCACCACCGCGACATCCAGTGCCTGGTCCTCGTTGTCCGAGCGGAGGAGCGTGCGGCCGGACACCAGCTTGATCTTCATCGCCTCGAAGTATCCCGGGAGCACCGCCTTGTAGTCTGCCTTGTTGGCCCGGTACGCATCGTCCGCCTCGCCGATCCGGCCGTACGAGCCGACGGCGTACTGTTCGCCGCCCGCCAGCGGCAGGGGCGTGACGCCCCCCACCGATTCGACGCCCGGAAGGGCGGCCAGCCGGTCGCCCAGCTGATTGACGAACGTGGCCCGTGCCTGAGACGACAGGTACTTGATGAACGGGAGCGGAGCGGTGAAGGTCACGGCGTTCTTCGGGTCGAAGCCGGGGTCCACCTTCTGGATCGCCGCGAAGCTCCGCAGCATGAGCCCGGCGCCGATCAGGAGCACCAGCGACAGGGTTACCTCACTCACCACCAGGGCGGTGCGGAGCTTGTTCCCCCGGGCGCCGCCGATGGTGGTGCCGCGGTCCCGGAGACCGTCCGCCAGGTTGCCCCGCACCGCGCGGAGCGCCGGCGCCAGCCCGAACAGCATCGCCGCGACCACCGTGACCAGGACGGCGAACGCGAAGGTGCCGGCATCGAGGGACACGCTGTCGATCCGCGGCAGGTTGGCGGGGCTCAGCGCCTTGATCACCCGGATCCCCTGCCAGGCCAGGAGCAGGCCGAGCACCGTGCCGGCGACCGCGAGCACCAGGCTCTCGGTGAGCATCTGGGCCACGATGCGGCCCCGCCCGCTCCCGATCGCCGCCCGCACGGCGATCTCCCGGCTCCGTTCCGACGCCCGCACCAGGAGCAGGTTGGCGATATTGGCGCAGGCGATCAGCAGCACGAAGCCCACCGCGCCGAGGAGCGCCAGCAGCGCGGGCCGAGTGTGCTCCACCACGTCCCGCTGCATGCCGGCCACCGTGATCTCCATCTTCTGGGTGGCGTGGAACTGGTAGGTGTCCCGGAGGTGCGTGGCCATCCGGTCCATGTCGGCCTGGGCCTGCGACAGGGTGACGCCGTCCTTGAGCCGGGTCACCACCGTGAGCCACGCCGCTTCCCGTTCGAAGTCGCTGATATTGCTCGGCAGGACTCCCCAGGCCTCGATGTTGGTCGGCATGGCGGCGTCGGGGGGGAGGTAGATCCGGAAATCGCGCGGCAGCACGCCGACCACCAC